>JBKPQB010000031.1:0-7695 GCA_046733875.1 Acidobacteriota bacterium | reverse complement strand
TGGGAGATCTGCGCGGCAGCAACGGCCGCCACGAGCAGTGTACGCAGGATCTGCATGGCCAGGCCCCTCCTTCAACGCGTTGCAAATGCGTGAAGAACGAGCCGGCAAGGCCAGGGCCATGCTATTTTGTTGTCCGTGCATCCTGCTGCTGCCGGCTGGCCGCGCATCCCGGGTGACGCCCGCGCGTGACCCGCTCGACAGGGATCTCTCCCGGTCTCACAGCCACATGCCGTTGACCCCTCCGCGCTTGCTGAGCGTGCTGATGCCCGTCTACAACGAGGCGCGGACCCTGCGCACGATCGTGGGCCGCGTGCTCGCGAGTCCGGTCGCGCTGCCAATGGAGCTCGTGTGCGTGGACGACGGGAGCCGCGATCGATCGGCGGAGATCCTCGACGGTCTCGCGGCAAGCGATCCGCGCATTCGCGTGATTCGTCAGCCACGGAACATGGGGAAGGGTGCGGCCATCCGGCGTGCCATTACCGAGATGCGCGGCGACATCGGTCTGATCCAGGACGCGGATCTCGAATACGACCCGCAGGATTATCCCGCACTGATCGCGCCGATTCTGGAGGGCAAGGCGGACGCCGTGTTCGGGTCGCGCTTCGCATCAGCGGGCCAGCGGAAGGTGCTCCTGTACTGGCACACCGTCGCGAACCGCGTGCTCACGTGGATGACGAACATCCTCAACGACATCAACCTGACCGACATGGAAACCTGCTACAAGGCGGTCAGGGGAGACGTCCTCCGGCAGACGCCGCTCAAGAGCGACCGGTTCGGGATCGAGCCGGAGTTGACGACCCGCCTCTCGCAGTGGAACATCCGCGTGTACGAGGTGCCGATCAGCTATCACGGCCGCAGCGTCGCCGAAGGCAAGAAGATTGGCTGGAAGGATGCGGTCTCCGCGGTCTGGACTCTCATCAAGTACCGCTTCATCGACGACCGCTTCACCACCCACGACGGCTACTACGTCCTGCAGAGCATGCGCCGCGCGAAGGGCCTCAACCGCTGGATCCTGGAGCAGTTCAAGCCCTATCTCGGCGCGCGGGTGCTCGAGGCGGGCTGCGGCATTGGTAACTTCACCGAGTTGCTCCTGGATCGGGAACGCCTCGTCTGTCTCGACAACGATCCGCTGTACGTGGAGATGCTGCAGTGGCGGCTCGGGCACCTGGAGAACGTCAGCACGCGGAAGTTCGATCTGGCCGATTCCGCCGCGTACCAGCCGCTGCGGGACGAAGGCATCGACACGGTCGTCTGCCTGAACGTCCTGGAGCACATCGCGTCGGACGAGCAGGTCCTCCGCGCGTACTACGACCTTCTCGTGCCCGGAGGGCACGCCATCCTCCTGGTGCCCGCGCATCCATCGTTGTACGGTCCCTGTGACGAGGCGCTCGGCCATCAACGCCGGTACACGATACCGGAGCTGCGCACGAAGCTGCAGCACGCAGGCTTCGAGATCGTCATGTTGGAGGAGTTCAACCGCCTCGGTGTGCCAGGCTGGTACGTGAACAAGCAGCTTGGACGGCGCGACCTCAACCCGCGTCAGATGCGCGCGTTCGAGTGGTTGCTGCCGGTGGCAAAAGGCATCGAGGCCATGAAGATCGGCCGAGGCCTCAGCCTGATTGGCGTCGGGCGCAAGCCAGAAAGCCGGGTCTAGAGACCCGGCCTGCACTCCGACTCCCAACGTCCAATCCCAACCTCCAACTTGCAGCCTCCAATATTGCCGAACTTGACGCGCGCGATCCGTGTGTAGCCTGCTAGGAAAGAGGGCGGAGATGATCCGCCGCACACTTGCGATGGCACCAGCGACGCGTCTTGATTCGTATCTGATTGACTCGCTGCTCCCAGAGCTGGTGGGGCACGATCGGCAGCCGTCCGCCTTCCTCGTCTATCTATACCTCTGGCATCGCGCGGCAGCAGTGCGCGCGCGATCGGTCACGGTGAGTCTTCAGCGAATGGCGGTGGACACGGGGCTCTCGAAGAGCGCCGTCCAGCGCGGGATCCGCACGCTCCTCCGTCGTCGTCTGCTTCGCGTGGAGAAGAGCTCGCCGACGAGCATCCCGAGCTACACCGTGCTGCGGCCATGGCGGCGGCGGTGAAGCCGACCTACCTCTTTCAGGGATACAGACGCGACATCTGCCAGCGCGCGCCACCTCTTACGTAGAGCACGCGATCATGGAGTCGGTTCGGACGCCCGTACCAGAACTCGACTCTTTGCGGCACGACGCGGATGCCGCCCCAGTGCGGCGGACGCGGGACGGGCTGACCCTCGAAGCGCTGTTCCACTTCGTGCATGCGCGAAAGAAGAACGTCCGCTGAGGCCAGCTGCGCACTTTGATCAGATGCCCACGCCCCGATCTGGCTGCCCCGCGGCCGGCCGGCAAAATAGGCATTCGACTCCGCCTCGCTGATCCGCTCGGTCGCGCCTTCGATCCGAATCTGCTCCTCCAACGAGGGCCAGAAGATACAGAGAGCGGCGTGCGGGTTCTCGCGAAGGTCGGCCGCCTTGCGGCTGTTGTAATTGGTGTGGAAGACGAATCCGCGCTCGTCGACGTGACGGATCAGAACGATGCGAACCGCAGGACGTCCGCCGCCGTCCGCAGTGGCCAGTGCTGCCGGGGTTGTGTCGATTCCTTGTGCTTGCGCGCGTGCGGCTGCCCGCACATATCGCTCAATCGGTGTCTCATCAGCCATCGGCGAGATGTTCGCACGAACGGCAGGTGAGCGGGAGAGCCGCGCGTTTGTTGGTCTCTCAGAGGTACGGAAGCTGCAACAGGCAGCACCAGGACGGAGGTTGCATGCTGCGTGCACTGCTGAAAGCGGTTCTCGTCATCGTGATCCTCGTGGGCGCGGCGGCGTTCCTGCTCGGCTGGTGGACAGGCGGCGGCCGTGCGCATCCGGTGGACCATCCACCGGCGGTCGGCACCTCAGGACACGTGGACCCGTCCCGCGCACGCGAGGTTGGCGCGCGTGTGGGCGAGACGACGGCCGAAGCGGCGAACCGAGCCGAGGAAGCGCTGTCGGACGGCGCGCTGACGGCGAAGATCAAATCGAAGATGGCGCTCGATGATCTCGTTCAGGCGCGTTCGATCGACGTCACGACGAAAGATGGTGTTGTCACGTTGAGCGGTACCGTGCGCTCGCCGCGTGAGCACGAACGCGCCGTTCAGCTTGCGAAGGAAACGCAGGGGGTCAACAACGTAGTCGATAAGCTCCGATAGCGTCCTACCGAGTTGCAGTACTTTACGAGCCCGGGCGCGGGAACGGGCGAGGTCTGTGATCGCCGCTGCCCAGGAACACGCGCGCGAGGAGCGACCGATGAGGCGCCGCAAAGCTCGGCGGGGGCGGTGCGGGAGACCGCTCGACGCGGGTCCGCGCGGGCCGCGCCTTCACGGTGTCCGCGGCCACCAGCTCATCCACGACTTGCACGCCGTGCCTCGCAGCCTCGGCCGGCGTGAGTGCGGGCGTCGCTTCCGGGAAGGGTGCGCGCTCAGCACTCGCTCGAGGCGCATTGTCGGCCACCTGTGCTTGGGGGCGCATCATGGGACTCGCGATGAGAGCGGTTCCGGCAAGCCCGATCGCCGTCACGTAAAGCAGGCGCATGTGGTTCTGGAGAGCCAACATCGTGCCAGCCGCACGGCTTGAACGGAGTACATATTTGGATTAACATATCCAGATATGGAGTCACGGGCTCGCCGCACTCCCGAAGGTTCCGGCCTTGGCGTTTCGCCTGACCAGCGCGCCGATCCCGCCGTCCGACGTCGGCTATCGGGCCCGGCGCTGCGCAGTTTTTTCGGTATCGCCGCCGCATGGTCGCTTAGGGTTGCCGAGCAGCGCGCCCTTCTCGGGTGGCCGGCCGCGTCGACCTTTCACAAGTACAAGGCGGGTGACTCCGGTACGCTGTCCTTCGATACGCTGACGCGAATCTCGATCCTCCTCGGCATTTATAAAGCGCTGCACATTCTGTATCCGGACGCGTCGCTCGCCGACCGATGGGTACGTCTGCCCAATGCGCACCCGATGTTTGGCGGCCAACCCGCGCTGACCCTGATGACCAACGCCGGGCTCGATGGTCTGCTGCAGACGCGGCGGCTCCTCGACGCGCGGCGCGGTTGATGACGGTCGTCCCCCGCGTCACCAGAATCAACTGGCGTGACACCGCGCGTCTCATTGCAAGCCGCTTCCCGACGGTCGGAGTCTTCGATCGCATCGCGTCTCCGGAGGACCTGCAGGCCGTGCTCGAGCTGGAAAGCTGGACCAATGATCGTGTGAACGCCGAAATCGGGCTCCTCCACGCCGTGGCTCCGCAAGAGTGGGTAACGGGCCGCCCGATGGCGTCGGTCGTGATGGCAGCCTACTGCCATCCGAACCCGAACGGGACGCGATTTGCGGGACCGGAGCGTGGCGTCTGGTATTCGGCGCGCCGGCTGGAGACTGCCATCGCGGAATCGCTCTACCACCGCGGCCGCGAGCTGCGGGAGATCGGGGTGTCGGATGCGCGCCTCGAGATGCGGCTCTATCGCGCGGATTTCCGGACGTCGTTTCACGATCTGCGCGGATCGCGCTCGTTCGAGCGCGTGCTCGATCCGGACACGTACGTGGCATCGCAGGCGCTCGCGCAACGGCTGCTCGAGAGCGGATCGCATGGGATTGTCTACCCGAGCGTCCGGCACGCGGGCGGCGAGTGCGTCGCCTGCTTCCGACCGGCGCTCGTGCTCAACGTCCGCGCCGTGGCACATTACGAGCTCAGATGGGAAGCAGGAATCCCGCGTGCGAGCCGTCTGCAGCGATTCGCGGATCGGATGTCTGATTCCGGGCGGCCGGGAGTAAGCTAGCCGCATGGAATGCACGCACGTAAACCAGGTGCGGCCGGTGGAACCGCACTCGAAAGGCTGCGAGGACTGTCTGAAGATCGGGGGCCGCTGGGTACACCTTCGTCTCTGTCGCACGTGCGGGCACGTAGGATGCTGCGATTCCTCACCCAACCGGCACGCGACGGCGCACTTTCATGCGACGAAGCACCCGATCGTGACTTCGTTCGAGCCCGGCGAAGACTGGTCATGGTGCTACGTGGATCAAATGGAAGTGGACCTGTGATACCCGGCGACTGATGGCCTCGATGCACCCGTGGCACGACAGCTACGTCGATGATGCGCTCGTTGAAAGCGCGTTCCCGGTCGTCATCGAGGTTCCCAAAGGCAGCAAGAACAAGTACGAGCTGGACAAGGAAACGGGGCTGTTGCGCCTCGACCGCGTCCTGTACAGCGCCGTGCACTATCCGGCGGACTACGGGTTCATCCCGCGGACGTTCTGCGACGACGGCGATCCGCTCGACGCGCTCGTCCTGGGGCAGGAGCCCGTATATCCGTTGACGCTCGTCCAGGCGCGCGCGATTGGCGTGATGCGGATGCGGGACGAGAAGGGGCTCGACGACAAGATCGTCGCCGTCAGCGTGAGCGATCCGGCGTTTGCGGACTACACCGACAAGACGCAGTTACCGGTGCATCAGCTTCGCGAGATACGCCGATTTTTCGAGGACTACAAGATTCTCGAGCACAAGCAGGTCGTCGTCGAAGATCTCCTCGGGCCGTCCGACGCGGTGAAGATCATCCGTGAGGCGCTGGACTTGTATCGTCGGCTCCGAAGGGGAGAGCTTCACCGGCGATCGTGACGCGGGGATCGCGTCGGGATGGGGGACTCCGATCCGGGGTCCCGGAATCGGGATTGCTGATTGAGCGTTGGGAGTTGGACGTTGGACGATGAGGCGATCGATCAGTTGATCGCGGAGCTTCACGCTACCGCCGACGCGGCCTCGCCGGCCACTGGCGACACCGGCCGGCTCGAGCAGTGGCTCCGGATGCTCGTCGACGCCGGCGGGAGCGATCTGCTGCTCGTGCCGGGCGCGCAGCCGTCGATTCGCGTCGACGGGCGCGTGCGGCCCCTTACCGACGGTCCCGTCGACGGTGTCGACGTCGAAGAGGCCATTCTTCCGGCGCTTCCGCCGCATGCGCGCAAGGCTTACCGTCATCAGATGGTCGGGGACGGATCGTTCACGGTTTCCGGTCTTGGCCGCTTCCGGATCAATCTGCACCGCGAGCGGGGGCGCGCCGCGGCCGCCGTGCGCGCCCTGCCATCGCGCGTTCCGCGTCTCGCATCGCTCAATCTTCCTCACGCCGTCGAAGCGCTTGCCAGGCTGCCGCGCGGGCTGGTCCTTGTCGGTGGTCCAACAGGATCGGGTAAGTCGACGACGCTGGCGGCGCTCGTCGACGAGATCAACCGCACCGCGCCGCGCCACGTCATCACGATAGAAGACCCAATTGAGTACGAGCATACGCACCAGATGAGCGTGGTCGAACAGGTGGAAATCGGCGTGGACGCCACCGATTTTCCGACGGCGCTCCGCGCCGCACTGCGTCAGGCGCCCGATGTGCTCGTCGTCGGCGAAATGCGCGATTCGGAGACGATGCGCATTGCGCTGGCAGCGGCGGAGACGGGACATCTGGTGCTTTCGACCGTGCACACGACGGACGCCGCATCCACCGTCGGCCGGATCGCTGATTCGTTTCCGGCGGAGCGGCAGAACACGATTCGTCAGGAGCTGGCGATGGCGCTGGCGGCCGTGATGACGCAAATGCTGATACCCCGCACCGGAGGAGGCCTTACACCCGCGGCGGAATTGCTGATGGTCGGCTACGGCGGGCGGCAGCACATTCGCAAGAATGCTCTACAGCACCTGCATCAGGAGATGACGATGACCCGGCGGTACGGCTCGTTCACGCTCGAGGAATCGCTGGCGCACCTCGTGAAGACCGAAGCGATTGATCGCCGCGAGGCGCTGGCACGTGCCGCACACGTCGAGGAGCTGGAGCAGCTCCTCTCGACGACATGAGCACGCTGTATTCAGCGGGACTAGAGTTGCGCTTTTCATAACTCAGCTACGGCATTTGGCGGCATGGAAGATGCTTCGAAAAATGCGGATAGGGATACATTCATCTCCCTGGGAGGGGCCATCCCATGCGCATGCTTCAGCAAATCCTCGGCACGACGCTCGCCATAGTCTTTGTTGCACCGGCGGCCTGGGCACAGCAGTCACACACGATCAGTAGTTCGGCACTCGACCAGGCGGTCCAACAGCGCGTCAGCCAGGATCAGGCTGATCGACAGGCGATCCATGAATTGCTGCAGCGCAACGAGGTGAAGTCGATTGCGGACAAAGCAGGACTTTCGGTCGAGAAAGCGGACGCCGCCGTTTCCACATTGCAGGGCGACGAACTGCACCAGCTTGCCGGCCAGGCGCGCGTCGTTGATCAGCAGCTCGCTGGCGGCGCATCGACGATCGTCATCTCCACTACGACGATCATCATCATCCTGCTGATCATTCTGCTCATCGTTGCCATTGCGTGACGCGCGGCGGCGTCTGGTGCTGGCGATCCTCGCGGTGCTCGGCTCCGCCGGACCGCCGGCGACCGTACACGCGCAGACGCCTTCGGCTCGCCTCCTGGACGTTCCCTACCTGCCCCAATCCGAAGCGCTGTGCGGCGGCGCGGCCGCGGCGATGGTCATGCGGTACTGGGGCGCTCACGACATCTACCCCGATGCGTTCGCAGCGCTCATCGACGCTGGTGCCGGAGGCATTCGCACCAACGTCCTGACGGAAGCACTCGCCGCTCGTGGCTGGATACCCGTCGCAGGAGACGG
>JBKPQB010000030.1:0-35100 GCA_046733875.1 Acidobacteriota bacterium | reverse complement strand
GACGCGGCCGGCGATGCGTGTCCGCTCGGGGTCGCGCGAGGTGGCGTCCGCGAGCACGACGAACGGCGCAGCGCCGGCCGACGCCGCGAGCAGACGGCCCACGCGGATGGCCTCGTCGACGCCCGACTGATGATCCTCCTCGACCGTCAGCCTCACCGGAACGAACGCGCCCACGAGCGACAGGCCGCGCCGGCGGAGCTCACTGCGCAGCGCCTCGGGTTCGGTCGGCATGAAGCCCCACTGCCCGAGCTCGGTCCCCACGTAACCGGTCGACGCCATTTCGTCGAGCACGCGCGCGAACGGCGGCCGGGACCCTGCCCAGTTGAATTCAAGGGCGCCCCAGGAGCAAGGCGCGTTGGCAACGTGGAGCGCAGGGATCGGGGCTCGTGGGTCGGGGGTCGGTCGTGGATCAAGGTTCGGGGGTCTGGATTCGGGTCGGATCATTGGATGTAACAAGTTGAAGCTATAACCGAGCGTCAGTTTCCGGCATTACCATCGTCAGCCCATCGTGACCCGCTGACGCCTGGCTTCTTCGTACTCGGCGCGCGCGCGCTGCACGTCGGCGATGGTCGAAACTTCGGCAACCGGAACGTCCCACCATGAGTCGTAGCCCGGCACGCGCTTCTCGCGATCGACCGGGATCACGATCACGTTGACGCCGTCGCGCCCGCGCGTCTCGTCGAGCGCCCGTTCGATCTCGTCACGCGTCGTCGCACGAACGGCGTGGGCGCCCATCGATGCGGCGTTCGCAGCGAAATCGACCTCCACGCAGCGCCCGTCCAGCTCCCCGGACGGCCCGCGCTGGCGGTAGCGGGTCCCGAATCCGCCGCAGCCCACAGAGGCTGAGAGACCGCCGATGCTCCCGAAGCCGTAGTTGTCCAGCACGAGAATCGTGAGCTTGACGCCTTCCTGCACGGCCGTCGCAATCTCCTGCGCCATCATCAGGTACGATCCGTCGCCGACCATCACGTAGACACCGCGCTCGGGACGCGCGAGCTTCACGCCGAGGCCCCCAGCGATCTCGTACCCCATGCAGGAATAGCCGTACTCGAGGTGATATCCGCCGGGCGTGCGCGTCCGCCACAGCTTGTGGAGATCCCCGGGAAGGCTTCCCGCCGCGCAGAGCACGGTGTCGGTCGGTTCAGTGAACCCGTTCAGGATTCCGATGACCTCGCCCTGACCGATGACCGGACCCGGCTGCGGACTGTAGATGCGATCGACCTCGCGCTCCCACTCGTCCCTCTCGGACGCGATCGACGCAGCGTACGACTCGCGCACGTGCCAGCCGGCGAGCGCCGCGCCAAGCTCGTCGAGTCCGACGCGGGCGTCGCCGATGAGCGGGAGCGCCTGCAGCTTCAGCGCGTCCAGCTCCGTCACGTTAATCGAGACGAAGCGTACCCCGGGCCGGCCGAACGCCGTGTTCGATGCGGTCGTGAAATCGCTCAGGCGTGAGCCGATCACCAGCACGAGATCCGCGTCACGCGCGAGGCGGTTGGCCGCAGACGTTCCCGTCGCTCCGATAGCGCCGACCGCCTGCGGATGATCGAACGGCAGCGACCCCTTCCCCGCTTGCGTCTCGCCGACGGGAATGCCCGTGGCCCGCACGAAGCGATCGAGCGCGGCCGTAGCTTCGCTGTACAGCACGCCGCCGCCAGCGACGATGATCGGCGTCGAGGACGCGCGAATCGCGCGCGCCGCTTCCGCAACGGCACCCGCATCCGGCCTGTTCCTCGGGATCGTCCAGACGCGCGGCTCGAAGAGCGACGCCGGGTAACCGAACGCTTCCGCCTGCACGTCCTGCGGGAACCCGAGCGTGACCGCGCCGGTGTCTGCCGGCGAGGTGAGCACGCGCATCGCTTCGAGCAGCGCGGCCGAAAGCTGCTCCGGGCGGTTGATCCGATCCCAGTAGCGCGATACCGGTTTGAAGCAATCGTTCACGGAGACATCGCGCGACTGCGAGGACTCGAGCTGCTGAAGCACCGGATCGGGGCGCCTGGTCGCGAAGATATCCCCCGGAAGCAGCAGCACCGGCAGCCGATTGATCGTCGCGAGCGCTGCACCGGTAATCATGTTCGTTGCGCCCGGACCGATGGACGTCGTGCACGCCAGCGCGCGGAGGCGGTTGCTGGCCTTCGCGAACGCCGCGGCCGTGTGCACCATCGCCTGTTCGTTGCGCGGCAGGTAGTAGCGCAACCCCGCCGGCCGGTGCAGCAGCGCTTCGCCGATGCCGGCGACGTTGCCGTGGCCAAAGATCCCGAAGACGCCGCCGAAGAAATCGTGCTCGCGATCGTCTCGGCGAACCCGCTGGACGGCGAGAAATCTGATCAACGCCTGCGCGACGGTGAGTTTTTCGGTTTTCATGCCGGATCCTTCTCTTGGAATTCTAAGTGAAGTCTGCCTCCACGCAATGGCATGGTGCACGAACTTTGGCATGACGATAGACTTTCGATGGATCCATGATCCGTGCACCGATCGTTCGTCTGTGCGTTGTCGGATGTCTCGCCGCGGCCTGCAGCGCCCCCGCCGCATCGGTGCCTGGCGGCAGCGCTGCTACAGCTCCTCCGGCGGCCGTGCACGCGGCCGAGGCAACCGAGGCGCTGCCGCGGGATCCGGATGACCCTGCCATCTGGTTGAACCGCGCCGTCCCCGCAAACAGTCTGATTCTCGGCACGATGAAGGTGGCGAGCCCCGATGGCGCGCTCGCCGTCTTCGGCCTGGACGGAAAGCTCCGCGAGCTCCTCAAGGGCTCCAACCGTCCGAACAACGTCGACGTGGAATACGGATTGGATCTCGACGGGTCGCCAACGGACATCGCCGTGCTGACGGAGCGCCTCGGACGGCGGCTTCGCGTCTACGCGATTGCCGCGGACGGGAGCGGCCTGCGCGATGTCTCTGCGGGCCGGATGGCGATCCTCGACGGCGCGCCGGCCGATCAAGGTGCGCCGATGGGCATCGGCCTCTATCGCCGGCCGCGCGATCGAGCGATCTTCGCGATCGTCTCGCCAAAGGCAGGCCCGAAAGAGAATTATCTCTGGCAGTACCGCCTCGCCGATGATGGAACGGGACGCGTCAACGCTACGTTCGTGCGGCGCTTCGGCAGCTTCAGCGGACGCGGCGAAATCGAAGCCATCGTCGTGGACGACGAGCTCGGGTACGTCTATTACGCGGATGAAGGCGCGGGGATCCACAAGTGGCTCGCGGACCCGGATGCGCCGGATGCGAACCGCGAACTGGCAGTGTTCGGCACGACGGGATACCACGGCGATCGCGAGGGGCTCGGCCTCTACACGCTCGCGGACGGCAAAGGGTATATCGTATCGGTCGACCAGATGGCGGGCGAGAGCGTGTTTCACGTGTACAAACGCGAGGGAGAACCTGGCCGCCCCCACGATCATTCCCACGAGCTGCTCACGTTCACCGGCGGCGCGGACAGCACGGACGGCCTCGACGTCAGCTCCGCGGCGATGGTTCCTGCGTTTCCGGACGGCTTGATGGTGGCGATGAACAGCTCCCGTCGCAACTTTCTGCTCTTTCGCTGGCGCGATATCGCCGCGGCGTCCACGCCCCCGCTGGAATCGATTTTCACGACGAGACCCCAATGACGACCGGCCGGACGGCATGACCGATCGATCGACGACACCGCTGCTCCAGATGCGCGGCATCTGCAAGCAGTTCCCGGGCGTCAAGGCGCTGGATGATGTGTCATTCGATCTCGCCCGCGGCGAAGTCCATGTGCTGCTCGGCGAGAACGGTGCGGGAAAATCGACCCTCATGCGCGTGCTGAGCGGCGCCTGCGCGCGCGATGCGGGCGACGTGCTCATCGACGGCGAGCCGGTCGCGCTGCACTCGCCGCGCGACGCGCAGCGACTCGGCATCAGCACGATCTATCAGGAATTCAATCTGGTCCCGCACCTCTCGACTGCCGAGAACATCTATCTCGGACGCGAGCCGCGCCGATGGGCAGGCGTCATCAGCCGCACGACGCTGACGGCCGACGCATCGCGAATGCTCGAAGCGCTCGGCACCTCGATCGATCCCCGCGCACGCGTGAGCGATCTGAGCGTCGCCGAGCAGCAGATGGTCGAAGTGGCAAAGGCGCTCTCGATCGACGCGCGCATCCTGATCATGGACGAACCGACGTCGGCGCTGACCGAATCGGAGATCGATCAGCTCTTCGCCGCGATCGCGCGCCTGACCGCGCAGGGTGTGTCCGTCATCTACATCTCGCATCGGATGGAAGAGCTGTCGCGGATCGGCACCCGTGCGACGGTCATGCGCGACGGCCGCTACATCGCGACGTTGCCGCTCCCCTCGCCGATTCCAGAGCTGGTTCGCCTGATGGCGGACCGCGACGTCGCGGATCACTTCCCCCCGCCGACGCGCGCGCGCGGCCCGGAGCTGCTGCGCGTGGAACACGTATCGCGCGGCCCGCGGCTGCGTGACGTCAGCTTCACGCTGCACCGCGGCGAAATCCTCGGACTTGCCGGCCTGCTGGGCGCCGGCCGCACGGAACTGGCGAGGGTGATCACCGGCGCGGACGAAGCAGAGACGGGAGCGGTCTTTCTCGACGGGCGCCGATTGAAACTCCGCGCGCCCTCTGACGCCATTCGGGCGGGCATCGGACTCGTCCCCGAAGATCGCAAACGCCACGGCATCATCCCCGGACAGAGCGTCGCCGCGAATCTCGCATTGCCACAGCTGCCGCGAATCAGCCGCGCCGGCGTCGTCGATCGCAGGCGTGAGCAGGCGGTCGCAGCGCGATGGATCGATCACCTGCGCATCAAGACGCCAAGCCAGCACACGCGCGTCCTGACGCTCAGCGGCGGCAACCAGCAGAAGGTCGTGCTCGGAAAGTGGCTCGCTGCGGGCGCCGACGTCCTCGTCGTCGACGAGCCGACTCGCGGCATCGACGTCGCGGCGAAGATGGAGATCTACCAGCTCCTCGATCGTCTGGCCGCGCAAGGCGCGGCGATCCTGATGATCTCGTCCGAACTTCCCGAGATTCTCGGCATGAGCGACCGCGTGCTCGTGATGCATCAAGGCCGGCTCCAGGCGGTGTTCGATCGCCGCGAGGCGACACAGGCGCGCGTGCTGAACGCCGCGCTCGGGCTCGCGTCGTAGCTGTTATGCCTCCTCCGATCGGCAACAGGTCCTTCTCGGCGCATGACGGCGGCGCGCACGGCGCGCTCGCGAGCCGGGGCCCCCGACGCGCGTTTTGTGCGCGTTGGGGTGGGACGGAGCGGCGCGGGGCGCAGGGGGCCCCGCAAGCGACCGAGCCGGGGTCCGGGGCGGAGCCCCGGACTTGAATGCCTAGATTTCCCGCCGCGGGGCGGCGCCTGGGGACGCTTGCAGGGCTGCTCGCTCTGTGCGTCCTTCTATGGGCGCTGACGCCGCACTTCCTCACCGTGTCCAACCTGCTCAACGTCATGGAGCAGACGACGATCAACGCGGTGATCGCCGCCGGGATGACGTTTGTGATCGTTTCAGCGGGGATCGACCTGTCGGTCGGCTCGCTCGTGGCAGTGGCTGGCGTCGTGCTGGCCGGCGCACTCCACGCGAACATGCCGCTCGCCGTGGCGATCGCCGCGTCTCTGGCGACAGGGTTCGTGTTCGGCCTCCTCAATGGGCTGGCGATCACGCTGGGCAATCTGCCCCCCTTCATCGCGACGCTCGGCATGATGAGCATCGCGCGCGGATGCGCGCTGCTCTTCACGGACGGACGCCCGATCTCGGGGTTCGATGCCGCGTTCCGCAGCGTCGCGACGGGCCGCGTGCTGGGCATCCCGGCGCCCGTGATCGTGACTGCGGGTGTTTTCGTCGTTGCGCAGTTCGTGCTGGCGGAAACGCGATTCGGCCGGTACGTCTACGCGATTGGCGGCAACGAGGAAGCGACGCGACTGTCGGGCGTCAACGTACGACTGCACAAGACGATGGTGTACGGCGTCTCCGGCCTGGCGAGCGCGGTGGCGGCCGTGCTGCTGACCGCGCGGCTGAACTCCGCGCAGCCGATTGCGGGCATCATGTACGAGCTGGACGCGATTGCGGCGACGGTGATCGGCGGTACGAGCCTGATGGGCGGTGAAGGCGGGCTCGGAGGTACGATTATCGGAGCGCTGATCATGGGCGTCCTGCGGAACGGGCTGAACCTGCTGGGCGTCTCCTCCTTCGTGCAGCAGATCGTGATCGGCCTCGTCATCGTGATCGCGGTGCTCGTCGACACCGCGCTCAAGGCGCGCAAGGCGTGATGCGCCGGGGAGCTGAGATGGTATTCCGTTCGCGCGTGCTCGTGTTTGTTGTCCTCGGTGCCCTGGCGGCGTCGGCCGCCTGTAACCGCGGAGGTGAAACCGGCTCCGGACGCCCGCGGGTCGCGCTGGTGATGAAGACGCTCAACAATCCCTTCTTCGTCGACATGCAGCGTGGGGCCGAGGACGCTGCGAAGAACCTCAACATCGAGCTGATCGTCCAGGCCGCTGAGCGCGAGACGGACGTCGAGCGTCAGATGCAGATCGTCGAGAACCTGATTCAGGCGCGGGTCGGCGCGCTCGTGCTCACGCCCTCGGGATCGCGCGAGGTCGTCCCCGCCGTCGGCAAGGCAAACGCGGCGAACATCCCGGTCATCATCGTCGATACGCGGCTCGATCCGCGGGCGGCCTCGGCTGCCGGCGTCAAGACGGCCGCGTTCGTTGGATCGGACAACTATCGCGGGGGCCAGATCATCGGCGAGTACCTCGTCAAGGTCTCCGGCGGTCACGCGAAGGTCGCGATCCTGGAAGGTATTCCGGGCCACGAGACGGGCGACTCGCGCGTGCGCGGATTCCGCGACGCCATCAGAGCCTCCAACGTCGAGATCGTCGCGTCGCAGCCCGCGAACTGGGAGCGCGATCAAGGCTTCAACGTCTTCCAGAACATCCTTCAGGCACATCCCGAGGTCGACACCGTGTTCGCGTGCAATGACATCATGGCGCTCGGCGCGGTCGAGGCAATCGCCGCGGCCGGGCGGACCGGCAAGGTGCGCGTCCTCGGATTCGACGCGATAGACGATGCGAGAAAAGCGATTGCGGACGGCCGCATGACGGCGACGGTGGCGCAGTATCCGGACGAAATGGGCCGCGCGGCGATCGAAGCCGCCGTGAAGGCGATGAAGGGAGAAACCGTTCCGCCCGAGATCGGGGTGCGGATCGGCCTGATTACGAAAGAGAACGTCGCACGGGAGAGCGACAAACGATGAAGCTGAACGTCGGACTGATCGGCCTCGGTCGCCTTGGCAAGGTGTACGCGCGCGACCTTTCGAGCCGTCTCGCGGAAACGCGCCTGACGGCGGTTGCGGACGTGAACGCGGCGCTGGCGGCGGAGGTTGCGTCCGAATTCGAAGTGCCGACATCGTACGGGGATCCACGCGAGCTGCTGAACGACCCCGGCGTCGATGCCGCCGTCATCGTGAGCCCCACGCACACGCACCGCGACGTCGTGGTTGCCGCGATGGAGGCGCGCAAGCCGACCTTCTGCGAGAAGCCGCTCGCGCTCTCGCTCGAAGAGTGCCGCGCGATGCAGGACGCGGTCGAGATGAGCGGGAGCTTCTTTCAGATGGGCTTCATGCGCCGCTTCGATCCGGGCTACGCGGCCGCGAAGCGTCAGATCGACGAAGGGCGCATCGGCCGGCCGGTGGTATTCAAGTCGACCTCGCGTGACCCGTTTCCACCGAGCCTCGAATACGCGAACCCGAAGAGCAGCGGCGGCATCCTCGTGGACATGGGCATCCACGATTTCGATCTCGCGCGCTGGTTCATGGGCGACGTCCAGAGCGTTTCTGCCGTGGGCGGCGTGCTCGCGTATCCGGAGCTGGCGACCGTCGGCGACATCGACAATGCCATTGCCACGCTCGTGTTCGCGGACGGGCGTCTCGGCGTGATCGATCTCACCCGCAACGGCTGCTACGGCTACGACATCGTCACGGAACTGCTGGGGACGGAAGGCACCGTGCGGGTGGGGTATCTGCGGGAAACGCCCGTGCTGATGATGACGAAGAACTCGGTGTCGCACGATACGGTGCCGTACTTCATGGAGCGCTTCGAGCGTGCCTACACGCTGCAGCTTCAGAACTTCGCGCAGAACGTGCTGCACGAGCGCAGGCCGCCGGTCACGATTCGCGACGGAGTCGAGGCGTTGCGCGTGGCGTTGGCAGCGACGTCGGCGTGCAAGTCGCGGACGACCGTCGAAGTTGGCAGTATTAATTAGGCGGCGGGGCGGCCCGTCCGCGCCACCCGCGAGAGCGCTTTACATGTGCTGTCTACAGGCTACAAGGGATCACTGATGGCGCGAACCGTAAAGAAGGAATCGCGCGAGGCGAGCGCGGGCGAATCGCGCGTGCTGATCAGCGTCTCGCCGGAACAGGCCGGGTGGCGTTACGTTCGCTTCTCGGTCCGGCAAATCGCGAAGTCAGACGAGTGGAAGGGCGCGACCGCTGCGGAGGAAGGGTGTCTTGTCCTGCTCGAAGGCCAGTGTGAGGTGAGCTGGGACGGGCAACGCGCACAGCTCGGACCGCGCAAGGACGTGTTCAGCGCGTACCCGCACGCGCTGTATCTGCCGCCGCGATCGCGGTTCACGCTGCGCGCGATCGATCGAACGATCGTGGCGGACTGCCGCGCGCCGGCGACCGCAGCGCACCCCGCGCGCGTGATCCGGCCTGAAGACTGCGGCTTCGAGATCCGCGGGGGCGGGAACGCCACGCGCCAGATCGTGGACATCGTGCCTCCAGCATTCCCCGCGCAGCGCCTGATGATCTGCGAGGTGTACACACCCAGCGGCAACTGGTCCAGCTATCCGCCGCACAAGCACGACAAGGACAATCCGCCAAGCGAGGTCGATCTCGAGGAGATCTACTACTACCGTTTCAAAGAGCGCAACGCGTACGGCATCCAGCGCCTCTACGGACCGAACGATCGCGGCGACCAGGCGCTGACGGTGCGCCATGGCGATCTCGTTCTCGTCCGCGACGGCTATCACCCGTTCGTCGCCGCGTATGGCTACGACGCCTACTACCTGAACGTCCTCGCCGGCACGCGCCGCAGCATGGCGGCCAGCGATGACCCCCGCTACGCCGGCTTCCGCGCGCACTGGCCGACGCCGGACGCGCGCGTCCCGCTCGTCCCCCGGCCGTAGGCCGCGCCGGCGTGCCGCGCGCTTTTCAGCCCGCGTGAGGCCGGCCCTGAAAGGGCCCGACCTGGCGCGCGGCGCGGATCGATGCGGCGCACGTGCTGATCGCCGCTCGGGATGCGAGCGTTGCGAGCCGGAACCCCGGCGCCCCGGTGCCTCGCGCGACTGGAGCGCCGAACGACGGCTACAGATTTCCGCGCTTCAGCTCCTGCAGCAGGAAGTCCGTCGACCGAACCGCGAGCGCCATGATCGTCAGCGTCGGGTTCTGACACGCGCTCGACGTAAAGCCCGACCCGTCCATGACGAACAGGTTCTTCACGTCGTGCGTCTGCTGGAACTGATTCAGCACGGACGTCTTCGGATCCGTCCCCATCCGCGCGACGCCGACCTCGTGGATTCCCATCCCGGGCATGCGATCGAGCACCGTCCAGGGGCGCACGTTGCGGGCGCCGGCGGCCTCGAGCATCTCGGCGGCCGATTCGGCCATGTCGGCCATCATCGCGCGCTCGTTCTCGGTCCAGGTCATGGTGATGCGCAGCACGGGAATCCCGAACGCATCGACGACGTTGGGATCGATCTCGACAAAGTTCTCCCGCCGCGAAAGGCACTCGCCGAAGCCGCCGAGATTCAGCGACACGACTGGATCCAGCAATGCTCTCTTGAACGTCTCGCCGAATCCTGACGCGCTCCAGTTGAAGTCCGGACCCCCCCATCCGCCCTGGAAGCCGTACCCCCGGAGGAATTTCTTCGACCGAGGTCCGGCCTTGGTATTGCGAAACCGAATGATGTAGATGCCGTTCGGCCGTCGTGGGGCGCCCAACGACGGCTTGGCAGGCAAATCCGGGAACTCCCCGTTCGCTCCGCCGCCGTTCCAGATGTGATCCTGCAGATAATGCCCGAGCACGCCGCTTGAGTTCGCAACTCCGTTTGGAAATCGCGTGGTAGCGGAGTTGAACAGGACACGCACGGACTCGAGCGCCTGCGCGCAGAGCACCACGACTTGCCCGTAGATCTCGGACGGCTGGCGCGTGTTGCGGTCGATATAGAGGACGCCGCGCACGCGGGCGGCGTCCGGATCCATCAGGACCTTGAACACCATCGCATCGGGGACGTGCATGCACCTGCCCGTTGCCAGCGCGTCGGCCATCGTCGTGAATGCGGAGTTGAAGTACGAGTGCGTCATGCATCCGCGCTCGCACGGACCGCAGTAGTGGCACGCAGCGCGCCCGTTCAGCGGACGCGTGAGGTTCGCGCTGCGGCCGATCGTCACCGTGCGTCCGAACTTCTCCTTGACGCGCGTCCGCAGCCGTACCTCGGGGCAGGTGAACGGCATCGCCGGAAGGAACTGGCCGTCAGGAAGTTCGTAGACGCCTTCAGCGAGTCCGCTGATCCCGACGTAGCGCTCGACGATGTCGTAGTAGGGCGCGATGTCGTCATAGCCGAGCGGCCAGTCCATCCCGTGTCCGTCCGCCGACGCGGCCTTGAAATCGAGATCGCTGAAGCGGTAGCTCTGGCGCGCCCAGACGTTCGTGCGGCCGCCCATGATGCGCATCCGTCCCTGCCAGCTGAAGGGCTTGCCGGCGGGCGTCGTGTACGGCTCCTGGAGATCGTTCGCGAACCAGTCGTAGTTGAACTCCGTGCAGGCATAGCACTCGCTCTGGCGCGGACGGGTGCGGCGCACGACCTCCGGCGCGCGGTTGCGGTACTTCAGGTCGAATTCAGGTTTGTGCTCGCGAAAATCCGCCGCGGTGTGCTTGCGTCCTGCATCGACGACCGCGACGTTCAGGCCCGCTTCGCACAGCCGCTTCGCCGCCCAGCCCCCGGAGGCGCCGGAGCCGATCACGATCACGTCGAACCGTTGGCGTGCCTGCGTCTGCATTGGGGCCTCTGCCAGCCGGATCTGAGAGACCCGGCCACAACTGCGTGCTACGATTCGCCCGACGTGGGCAACGATCGTCCGGCAATGGGACGGCGCGAAGCGCTTCAGCGCCTTGCGATGGGTGTCAGCGCGATGGTAATTGCCCCGCCGGGCGCATCACCGCACGCGATTCATCGTCACCTGCGCGACGCCGATACCATCGGGCTCGCCCACGCACAGGCGAATGCCGTCGAATATACGCCGGAGTTCGTCGACGCCCACCAGCTTGCCACGCTTCGCGTGCTTGCGGAAGGGATTGTGCCGGGATCGACGGAGGCAAAGTCCGCCGAATTCATCGATCAACTGCTGACCGTCTCGACGCCTGACGAACAGCGGAAGTTCGTGCAGGCGCTCGGCGCGTTCGAACAGCTCGCGATGACGCGCGCACGGCTGCCGTGGACGGAATTGGCCGCCCGGCAGCAGCACGATCTGCTGACGGTCGCGTCGACGGCGAAGCCTGGCGAATCAGCAGCGCCGCCGGCTGACGCGCGCGTGACGATTCGCGACCAATTCGAGCACCTGAAAGGCTGGATCGTCGGCGCGTACTATTCGTCGGAGCGCGGCATGCGCGAGCTGGGCTGGACGGGGAACATCGTCTTTCCGGCGTTTCCGGGTTGCGAGCACTCAGAAGGGCACGCCTAGTAGTGAGCTGTAAGGGCTGAATCTCAACCCGCGGGGGCTCTCGGGTGGCGTGTGACGGGCGCCCGCCAGGCGGCGCAGCACGCGTACCGGGGAGCCTGTTGAAAGCGCGCGAGCACATGGTGGCTGTCACGCGACGGCACCCGAGTGGCACCCATGGGTTGTGAGTCACCGGTTGTGCGTCACTGCAGCGAGAACGCGACATACGTGCCGCCCGACGGCGCGTTCTTCCCGCCACCCGCGCCAATGACGACGAACTGCTTGCCATTGACCTCGTAGACCGCGGGCGTCGCATTCCCCGCCGCGGGCAGCGTCGTCTCCCACAGCATCTCGCCCGTGCGCGCGTCGAACGCGCGGAACTTGTTGTCGTAGTTCGTGGCACCGATGAACACCAGACCGCTGGCCGTCACGACGGGGCCGCCGTAGTTCTCGCTGCCGGTGCCCTTCAGTCCCGATCCCGGAACTTCGCCGAGCGGCACCTGCCACGCGATCGATGCGCGGTTCATGTCGATCGCCGTCAGCGTGCCCCAGGGCGGTGTGACCGCAGGGAATCCCTGCGGGTCGGTGAATCGAATGTAGCCGTCGAGCGTGTACTTGACGTCGAAGGGCGACGGCTTGTCTTCGCTGACGATGTCGGATCGTCCAGTGAGCACGTAATCGACGATCGCGCGACGCACCGCATCCGCCAGCTCGGGATGGCCCGGCATCCGTCCGGCTCCGTAGTGCACGATGTTCTCGACCTCGTCCACGCCCTTGCGCGTCGCCACGTCGACGAGCGACGGGAATTCCGGAGGACTCCCTCGGAGATCCGGTCTGTGGCAGGACGCGCAATAACGTCCGTAGAGCTCCTGGCCCGTGGCCCGACCGCTCGGCATGTCGCGCTCGACCAGCTTGACCTTCCACGCCATCTCGTTGGCGTTCACGTAGAGAAAGCCTGATTTCGGGTCGAACGCCGTACCGCCCCACTCACCGCCGCCGTCCATCCCCGGAAACAGGACGGTACCCTGCATGCTCGGCGGATCGAACTCGCCGCCCTTGCGCATCTTCAGCCACTCTGCGCGGACGGCCGTCTCCGCCTCCGGAGTGCGCTTCGTGATCAGTTCTTCCGTGAACTTCTGGCGCGTGTATGGCGGCGGCAGCGTCGGCAGCACCTGCGTCTTCGATACTTGTTCACCCTCGACGTCAGACGCGGGCGTTTCGATTGTCTGCATCGGGAAAATCGGCTTTCCCGTATCGCGATCGAGCACGTACAGACGCCCGTTCTTCGCCGTCTGCGAGACCACGTCGATCGAGCGGCCATCGTGCTGAATCGTGATGAGCGACGGCGGCGCGGGAAAATCGCGGTCCCACACGTCGTGCTTGACCGCCTGGAAGTGCCAGACACGGGCGCCGGTGTCCGCGCGCAGGCAGAGCATCGTGTTCGCGAACAGGTTGTCGCCGTGCCGATTCGCGCCGTAGAAGTCGTACGCGGCCGAACCCGTCGACGCGTACACGTATCCGCGTTTTTCATCGAGCGCCAGGCCCGACCACGCATTCGCGCCGCCGCTGTACTTCCACGCGTCCTTCGGCCACGTGTCGTAGCCGAACTCACCCGGATGGGGAATGGTGTGGAACGACCACTTCTGCTGCCCCGTGCTCACGTCGAAGGCGCGAATGTCGCCGGGCGCGGACGGCAGCCCCTCCGGCACGATCGATCCGAGGATCAGCAGGTCGCGATAGAAGACGCCCGGGGTGTTCACGCCGACGCTCAGCGCGCGCGGATCGCGCCCCTCGAAGCCTTCGCGCAAATCGATGCGGCCGTCCTGACCGAACCGGCTCAGCGGCTTGCCGGTTCGCGCATCGAGGGCGTAGAGCCAGTGCCGCGCCGCGAAGTAGAGGCGGCGCTCGTCGCCGCGCTCCCAATACATCAGACCCCGGATCCGCGTCTTGCTCGTCGGCTTGACGCCGTTGTACGGGTCGAAGCTCCACGCCTCCTTGCCCGTTGCGGCGTCGAGCGCGAATACACGCAACGCCGGCGACGCCGCGTAAAGGACGCCGTGCGCCACGACCGGCTGACACTGCATCTCCGACCCCTTAAACGCGTCGTGCGTGTCGTACGTCCACGCCACATGCAGATTGCGGACGTTCTCCCGCGTGATCTGCGTCAGCATCGAATACCGAGTCTGCGTCGGATCGCCGCCGTAATAGCGCCAGTCAGGTTGGTCGGCGGCAACGCCGACGAGCAGCGAAAGAGCAGCACACAGGAGGATTCGCATGGATCAGGAGCGCGGCCGGAGGTCCGCCGCCGTGGCGAGGAGCCGCTGTGTTTCTTCGAGAGTCGGGACGCCGTTAATCGCCCCGAGGCGCGTGCAGCTCACGCCGGCGGCGGCGTTCGCGAACCGCAGCATGTCGTCGGGCCGGTCGCCGCGCAGCAGCGCGACGATCAGCGCACCGCGCCAGACGTCGCCGGCGCCGGTCGTATCGACGGCATCCACCTGGAATGCGGGCGCCTGGTGAAGACGATCGCCGTCGAGCAGCATCGCGCCGCGCGGGCCCAGCGTGATGCACATCATGCCCTGATTGACGCGCCGCAGCTTCCTGAGCGCGCGCTCGAAATCTGCCTCGCCGGTGAGGGCGCGCGGCACGTGCTCCGCAAAGATCGGCATCGTCACCGTCGCGACGAGCTCTTCGGTGAGCGGCGTGACGCGATCGATGTCGCTCGTCACCTGCACGCCTGCGTCCCGGGCGATCGTGGCAGCGCGAATCGCCGCGTCCTGATCGACGTCATCCACGTGCAGGACGCGGGTCGCGGTGAGCAGTTCGCCCGGCAGCTCGCGCGGACGCAGGGCCAGGCCTTCGTGGCGATCCCAGAGGACGATGCGTTCGCCGGCGTGCTCGTCGACCATGATGACGGCGAACTGGTTCGTCACGTCGCGAATGACGGCATCGTTCATGTCGATGCCGCGGCGCATCAGCTCGTCGCGCAGGCGCCGGCCGTTGTCGTCCGTCCCTGTCGCGCCGATGTACTTGGCGCGCAAGCCCATGGACGCGCAGGTACACAGCGCAGTCGCCACCTGCCCACCGCAGGACAGCGAGTGGCTGCTGATGCGCATCTTCGCGTTCGGGCCGTCGGGCTCGGGATATGCGGGCAGCCGGTAGACGTAATCGACCGAGTTCGCGCCGACGCCCAGGACGTCGTACACGGCGCCGAACACCGGTGCATCCATGCTGGTCGTCATCAGGGCGTGCGCGTCTGCGTGTCGACCTCGACCCTCGACTTGCGCGCTTCGACGCCGTCCGCGTGGTACTCCTGCAGCGATCGGACCGTCAGGCCTTCCGTGTGCAGCGCCTTGATCGCGTTGACCGCGGCGGCCGCGCCGGTCAGCGTCGTGATGCACGGAACCTGCTGCATCATCGCGATCCGGCGGACGGTGCGGTCGTCGAAGAACGACTCGCGGCCGAGCGGCGTGTTGATGACGAGCTGCACGCGGTTGTTCAGGATCTCGTCACCGACATGCGGACGCCCTTCGTTGATCTTGAAGACAATCTCGACGTCGAGACCGTGCGCGCGGAGGAAATTTGCGGTGCCGCGCGTCGCGAGCAGCGAGAATCCGAGCGCGCGCAGGTCGCGCGCGATCTGCACGACGGCCGGCTTGTCGTGGTTGGCCACGCTGATGAACGCGGCGCCGCTGGCGGGAAGCTTCATGCCCGCGGCAAGCTGCGCCTTTGCGAACGCGCTGCCGAAGCTCATCGCGCCGCCCATCACCTCACCCGTTGATTTCATTTCAGGGCCGAGAATCGTATCGACGCCGGGAAACCGGACGAACGGGAACACCGGCGTCTTCACGAAGACGCCCGCGACCTCCAGATCTTCCGTGATGCCCTGCTGCGCGAGCGACTTCCCCACCATCAGCCGCGCGGCGATCTTCGCGAGGGGAACGCCCGTCGCTTTCGACAGATACGGCACCGTGCGCGACGCGCGCGGATTCACTTCGAGGACGTAGACGGTGTCGTCCTTGATCGCGAACTGCGTGTTCATCAGGCCGACGACTTTCAGCGCCTTCGCGATCCGCCGCGTGTAGTCGCGAATCGCCGCGAGGTGCCGTTCGGCGACGCGGTACGGCGGCACGACACAAGAGCTGTCGCCGGAGTGGATGCCCGCCTCCTCGATGTGCTCCATGATGCCGCCGATGACGACGGCACCCGCGGAATCAGCGAGGGCATCGACATCCAGTTCGACTGCATCCTCGAGGAACTTATCGATCAAGATTGGACGTTCCGGCGATGCCTGAACGGCGGTCGTCATGTAGCCGTCGAGTGCGGCCACATCGTAGACGATGGCCATCGCGCGTCCGCCGAGCACGTAGGACGGCCGCACGACGAGCGGAAATCCAATCTTCTGCGCCACCTCGCGCGCTTCCTCCGGCGACGTGGCGGTGCCGCTCGGCGGCTGCGGAATGCCCAGGTCCCACAGCAGCTGCGCGAATCGTTCGCGGTCCTCAGCAAGATCGATGGAGTCGGGGGATGTTCCAAGGATTCGCACACCCGCGTTCTGCAGCGGCAGTGCGAGCTTGAGCGGCGTCTGCCCGCCGTACTGGACGACGCACGAGACGTCCGCCCCGGCGTCGCGCTCGCGCGCGATGATCGCGGACACGTCCTCGAACGTCAGCGGCTCGAAGTACAGCCGATCGACGGTGTCGTAGTCCGTCGAGACCGTTTCCGGATTGCAGTTGACCATCACGGTCTCGAAGCCGTCCTCGCGCAGCGCGAAGGCCGCGTGCACGCAGCAGTAGTCGAACTCGATCCCCTGCCCGATCCGGTTGGGTCCGCTCCCGAGAATGACGATCTTCTGCCGGGCGGTGGGTTCCGCCTCGCACTCCTTCTCGTACGTGCCGTACAGGTATGGCGTGAACGACTCGAATTCCGCGGCGCACGTGTCGATGCGCTTGTACGACGGCTTGAGCCCTTGCTCGAGGCGCGCGGCGCGCACGGCCTCCTCGTCCGCGCCGAGGATGCTCCCGAGCTGCCAGTCGCCGAAGCCGGCGCGCTTCAGCGTGCGCATCAGATCTCTGGAGATCCCGCGGAGCCCCACGAGCGCTGCCTGCTGCTGCAGATCCACGAGCTGCTGGAACTGCGTCAGGAACCAGCGGTCGATCTTCGTCAGCCGGTGAATCTCGTCGATCGACCAGCCGCGCTCGAGCGCGCGGAACAGCGCCCACATGCGGCGATCGTTCGGCACCGCCAGCGATCGCTGAAGCGTCCCATCGTCATCCTCCACGAGCGGCGCACCCGTCGCATCGTCACGCGCACCGCTCTTGGCGAACAGCATATTGCCGCGGCCCAGCTCCAGCGAGCGGAACGCCTTCATGAACGCTTCCTTGAAGGTGCGGCCGATCGCCATCACCTCGCCGACGGACTTCATTTGCGTCGTCAGCGTGCGGTCCGCTCTCGGGAACTTCTCGAATGCCCAGCGCGGCACCTTTACGACGATGTAGTCGATCGTCGGCTCAAAGGACGCTGGGGTCAGACGCGTAATGTCGTTCGGGATCTCGTCGAGCGTGTAGCCGAGCGCGAGCTTCGCGGCAATCTTCGCGATCGGAAACCCGGTCGCCTTGGAGGCGAGCGCGGACGAGCGCGACACGCGCGGGTTCATCTCGATGACGACGATCCGGCCGTCGTCCGGATTGATCGCGAACTGGATGTTCGATCCGCCCGTCTCGACGCCAACGCGCCGGATGATCCGCCGCGCGATGTCGCGCATGCGCTGGTATTCCTTGTCCGTCAGGGTCAGCGCGGGGGCGACGGTGATGCTGTCGCCCGTGTGGACGCCCATCGGATCGACGTTCTCGATCGAGCAGATGACGACGAAGTTGTCCGCGCAGTCGCGCATCACCTCGAGCTCGAATTCCTTCCAGCCGATGACGGACTCTTCGAGCAGGACCTCGTGTACCGGGCTGAGGCTCAGGCCCCGCTGGGCGATCTCGCGGAACTCCTCGACGTTGTACGCGATGCCGCCGCCGACGCCCCCGAGCGTGAACGAGGGACGAATGATGACCGGAAACCCAATCGCGTCGACGGCTTCGAAGGCTTCCTTCAGCGACCTGACGTAGTGGCTGTCGGGGACGGCGATGCCTATCTCGCGCATCGCATCGCGGAACAGCAGCCGATCCTCTGCAACTTTGATCGCCTCGACCGACGCCCCGATCAGCTCGACGCCGTATTTCTTCAAGGCGCCTTCCTCTGCGAGCTGTACGGAGAGGTTGAGCGCTGTCTGGCCGCCGACCGTCGGGAGGACGGCATCCGGGCGCTCGCGCGCGAGCACCGCGGCCACCATGTCGGCCGTCAGCGGCTCGACGTAGGTGCGGTCGGCGATCTCGGGGTCCGTCATGATCGTGGCCGGATTGCTGTTCACCAGCACGACCTCGAGCCCTTCGGACTTCAGCGCCTTGCAGGCCTGGGTGCCCGAGTAGTCGAACTCGCACGCCTGACCGATGACGATCGGCCCGGAGCCGATGACGAGGACGCGCCTGATGTCGGTGCGCTTAGGCACGCCGTTCCATCTCCTCGAGGAATTGCTTGAACAAGTAATCGGCGTCGTGCGGACCTGGCGACGCCTCCGGGTGGTACTGCACGCAGAATATCGGCTTCGTGGCGTGCCGCAGCCCTTCGACTGTGCCATCGTACAAGTTGACATGCGTTACGCGGACATCTGGTGGCAGCGAGTCGGGATCGACGGCGAAGCCGTGATTCTGCGACGTGATTTCCACTTTGCCCGTCTCGAGCTGCTTCACCGGATGATTGGCGCCGCGATGGCCGAATTTCAATTTGTACGTCTGGCCACCCATCGCGAGCGACAGGATCTGATGGCCAAGGCAGATGCCGAAGACCGGGACGTCGGCGTCCGCCAGCGTCTTCGCGCTGTCGATCGCGTATGAGAGGGCGGCGGGATCGCCGGGGCCGTTGCTGAGAAAGATGCCGTCCGGTCCGGCATCGATCAGTTCCGACGCGGGCGCGCTTGCGGGAAACACACGAACGTCGCAGCCGTACGCGGTGAAGCGCCGCAGGATGTTCCACTTCATCCCGTAGTCGTACGCCGCGACGCGCAGGTTGCGCCGCGCGCGGCGCTGCGGCGGCGGCGTGAACTCGTCGTCGGCGGCAGGCGTCCAATCGAACGCCGTGTCGCACGTGACGCCCTGGACGAGGTCCGAGCCTTCCATCGGCGCGAGCGCCTGCGTCCGATCGACGAGGGCGCGCGGATCGACCTCGCCGGTGGCGATGATGCCGCGCATCACGCCGGCCGATCGCAGGACCCGCGTGAGCGCGCGCGTGTCGATATCGGAGATCGCAACGATATCGTTGCGCACCAGGTAGTCGCGAAGCGTGCCGTCCGCCCGCCAGCTGCTGGCCATCGGCGATTCGTCGCGGACGATGAAGCCCGCAACCTGCGGCGCGCGCGATTCAACATCGTCGGGGGCGACGCCGTAGTTCCCCATCTGGGGCGCCGTCATGGTGACGATCTGTCCGGCGTAGGAGGGATCCGTGAGGATCTCCTGGTAGCCCGTCATGCTCGTGTTGAAGACCACCTCGCCGCCGGCTTCGCCGGGCGCGCCTGCGGCCTCCCCTTCGTACCAGATCCCGTTTTCGAGTGCGAGCGTAGCTTTCATTGATAGCGTTCGAGCGAACCCGTCACGCGCACTTCCTGACCGGCCGCGACGCGCGCGACCGAGCTGAACGGCCGGTGCTCCGGCAGCTCCAAGCGCACGACGTGTGTGCCGATCTTGACCGTGGCGAGCCGAAGCGGGGTGCGGCCGACGCTCTGCCCGTCGAGCAGCACGTTCGCGCCCTGCGGCCGCGAGTCAACGAAGAGCGAGCCGGTGAACCCGCCCACTTCATGACTTCCGCCAGTCTGCGACGCGCGGCTTCCGGGTGCCTCCGATCCCTGGCTTCCAGTCGTAGGCGCCGGTTCGCGCGCAAGACGCACGTTCATCGAGTGCGACGCATCCTGCGACGTCAGCGTGACATTCTCCTGCTCCGCTCGATACCCAGGCTGCACGATGCGCACGGCGTACTTGCCGAGCGGCAGCTTGGTGAGCGTGAGCGGCGTGCGACCGCGCCAGCGGCCGTTCACGGTGACGGATGCCCGCGAGGGAGTCGACCGCACGACGATCCGCCCGGTCGTGGCCGCCGGTGCGGGACGGCTCGCGGCCGTCGTTGATCCGCCGCGCGCACTGGACGCCGACTCCTCCGCGACCGCGGGCGGCGGTTCCGCCTGGGGCGACGATGGCTGCGCGCTTTTCTGCGGCGCGACCGCCTGATCGCTGAACGGCCTGGCCGCGCCGCTGGGCGCCGGTTGCTCCGATGCGGATGCCGACGCTGTCGACGGCCCGGCCGCGGGCCGTCCGCGATCGGCGACGAAATACCCTGCCGCGAAGCCCGCGAGCAGCCCGATCACGAGCGTCACCGCCATCGGCAGAACGGCCGGACGGGAACGCTCGGGCAGCGCATCTTCGCGCGCGTAGGTCACCGGCTCGCGGCTTTCGTGAAACGCCTCGAGCGGGCGTCCCTCTTCCGCGCTGCGGTCCTGCAATTCGACCTCGTCGCGCCCGCTGAAACCTTCCGCGTAGCGCTGGGGAGCCTCATCAGGATTTTCGACGAACGGCACTTCCTCCACGTCGAGCTCGTGGCCCGCCGGGAGCGTCTCCCGGGCCGCCAGACGTGGTTCGTCCGCGTCGAACAGGGACCTCGGAGTCGCGAGGGGACCGTCCTCGGCGGCACGGGCCTCGTCTTGCAGTGCAGCGTGAATGGGATCGAGCTGATCCTCGACGGCAAACTCGCCTGGTGTCGGCGTGAGGACGACGTCGTCGCCGTGCGGAAGCTGAGCAGCGGATGGCTCGGGGGCGAATGGGGGCTCCGATGCGACCGGCACTACGGGAGCCGCCGTCGGGGCACGGTCGCCCGATGCCGCGGACTCCAGCGCGGCGGCAAAGGCGAGCGCCGTCGCATGCCGGACCGCGGGATTCTCGTCCATGCCGCGCGCGAGCACGGCGTGAATCGCCCCGGCGCGATTGCCGGCGGAGCCGTTGACCGCGCCTATCTGGGCGCCCATCCCGGACGGCCGCCGTCCTGTCAGCAGCTCGAACGCGATCGCTGCCAGAGAAAACACGTCCGCCTGCGTGTTCCACGGTGCCCCCTCGATCCGTTCGGGTGCGCTGTACGGGCGTCGAACTGGGGCGCGAACCCCCACGCGCTCGAGTGCGTCCACGACCCCGAAGCCCGTCGCGCGAGCTTCCTCGGGGCTGACGAAGATGTCCCGCGGGTGCAGCGCACCGTGCCCGACTCCCGCCGCGCGCGCGAAATCGATGGCCCCCGCGAGCTGCGTGATGAACGGGAGGATGCGTTCGATCGGCGCAGGCGCGTAGTGCCGCATCGCGACGTCGAGTGATTCGGCCGCGACGTACTCTTCGGCGCGATATGCGACCGTGCCTTCGACACCTGCGGCAATCGGCTCAACGATGGATGGATGGAAGAGACCTGCTTCGGCCGGCCGGTTCAGCTCGTCCGCAAGGGCCTGCGCCTGCTCCGGCACGATGTCCAGCCGAAAGACTTTGACCGCCACGAGGCGATCGCGGCTGGGCTCGTATGTGCGAAAGACCGGGCCAAGCGCGCCCACGCCGATCTGATGCAGCACGCGAAACGGGCCAAACGCTGGCGGCGGGGAGAAAGCGCTCGGATCCTCTCTGGTCAGCGACGCAGCTCCTGGGGCAGATCATGAGACTGTAGCATGATGAACGCGGGCCTGAAAGGCCTGCGGTACAATCGCCGGTCTCAACCATCACGGGATCCTCCAACACGCGGCGCGCGTCACAGCCCACATGCCAGGCTGTCTTGACAGCTTTCGGAGCCCTTTGACAGAGTACGGCACGGTGTCAGCCGAGCCCGCCGCGTCAGCCCCGAGCGTGAGTGAGTCCGGCGGTCTCAACGCCGTGGCGGTCGACGTCCGGCGCTTTCCGTGGATCCGGCCGCTCGCCGGCGACTACGCGTTCAACTTCAAGCACGTCGAGGACATGTATGCGGGCAACCCTACGGACCCGCAGGCATGGCGAAGCGCTATCGCGCGCACGCAGCGGCATCCGCGCAATCGCCGCGCGGTCGCCGACCTGCTTCAGAACCAGCAGCGTGAGCGCGGTGCGCCGCCGGCGGCGCGTGAGGCCGCGGCGCGGCTGGCGGATCCGTCCACCGTCGCCGTCGTCACAGGCCAGCAGGCCGGCGTCTTCGGCGGACCGCTGTTCACGCTCCTCAAGGCGCTCACGGCACTGACGCTTGCGCGGCGCACGCGGGAACGGGACAACGTTCCCGCCGTTGCAGTGTTCTGGGTGGACGCCGAGGATCACGACTGGGAGGAGGTCCGGCGCTGTACGGTGCTCGACGCCGAGTACCAGGCGCGCACGGTCGCGCTTGCCGACGTGGACGGCGCCGGCGAGCTGCCCATCGCGGCCCTCACCCTGGACAAACGCGTCGAGCAGACGATTGACGAGCTGGCGTCACTCCTCCCGGCCACCGAATTCAAGCAGGAAGTCCTCGATGGCGTCCGGCGCGCGTGGCGCCCCGGCGCGGGGATGGCGCGAGCGTTTGCGACCTGGCTGGAGAGCCTGCTGGGACCGCACGGGCTCGTCGTGTACGAATCGTCCGATGCCGCGGCCAAGCCGCTCGTAGCGAGCGTGTTCGCACGCGAGCTGGCGGAGTCGGGACGCACGGCATCGCTCGCCGCCGACGCCGGCCAGGTGCTCGCGGCCCGCGGGCACGCCCCGCAGGTGGCGCCGCAGCGCGACAGCCTGTCGCTCTTCAGCCTCGACGCCGGGAGGCATCAGATTCGCCGCCAGGATGATCACTATCTCGTCGGCGATCGTTTGTTCTCGCTCGACGCGCTCGCGAAACAGGCCGCGGAGCGCCCGGAGGGCTTCAGCCCCAATGTCCTGCTCCGTCCCATCGTCCAGGACACGCTCTTTCCAACCATCTGTTACGTCGCGGGGCCGAGCGAGCTGGCCTATCTCGGGCAGTTGCGCGGCGTCTACGAGCACTTCGGCGTCCCCATGCCGCTGATGTTCCCGCGCGCAACGGCCACCCTGCTCGATTCCGCGGCGGCGCGCTTCCTGCGTAAGTACGGCCTGGCGCTCGAGGATCTACAGCCGCAGGACGAGTCGGTCCTCAACCGGTTGCTGGAGTCGCAGCTGCCCGGCAACGTCGAGGCTGCGCTCAGGGACGCCGCGGACCAGATTCAGCAATCGATGGCGCAGGTGGCGGCCGCACTTCCTATCGTGGATCCGACGCTCGAAGGCGCGGCGAAGACCACGCGCGCGAAAATGGAGCACGAGCTGCACGCGCTGCACAACAAGGTGATTCAAGCGTCGAAGCGGCGCCACGAGACGCTGCGCCGCCAGTTCGTGCGCGCGCAGGCGCAGGCGTTTCCGCACGGCCATCCACAGGAGCGGACGCTGGGCATGATCTACTTCGTGGCGAAGTACGGACACGGTCTGGTCGATCGCCTCTGCGAGGCGTTGCCGGTCGACATCGGGCACCACTGGATTATTACGATTTGATTGCGCGGCCCTGAAAGGACCGCGCTACGTTCGTGATCAGAGGGCCGCCCTTTCAGGGCCGCCGCCAGACATCAAATCGCCGACGCCGCGCGTTTCAACTCCTCTGACGCGCGCTGCAGCGCCGCACGCCGTTCGGAAATCCACTGAAGATCGCGCGTCAGCGCCTCGTGTGACGCCTGGCTCGCGCGTGACGTTTCAGATGGCGACGGCCCTCCGAACGTCCTCCGCACCTCCACGAAGTGCGACGGGCTGAGAATCTCGACGAGGGCTGCCTCGTCGTAGAGAATCTCGCGCCCGAGGACATCTGTCGACGCGGCGCGCAGCATCACCGAGAGCGGACGCTCCGGTCCCGACCGCGCGGCCGCGATGAACCGCGACGCCACCGCATGGCACGAACGAAACGGAAGCCCGTGGTCGCGCGCCAGCGTGTCGGCCAGCTCGGTCACCGTGATCCAGCCCTGCTCGGCGCGCTGCGCCATCCTGGCGGTATCGAACTCCGCCGTCTCCATTGCCGCGGCAACGAGCGCTGTCGCACGCGCAGCATCGTGAAACATGCGGACGACGAGCGGCTGCAGGTCGTCCTCGGTGTCGACGATGTCGCCGAACGGGGTGTTGTGGACGGCGAGAACGATCGCCGACGCCTGGCCGAGCGCCTTGCTGCCGATAGCGCGGGCGTGCTCGAGCGCGACGGGATTCCGCTTCTGCGGCATGATGCTGCTGCACTGGACGAACGGATCGGCAAGGCGCAGATAGCCAACCTCGCTCGTGCACCAGAACAGCAGGTCCTGGACGACGCGCCCGATGCCGGCGTTCAACACGGCCGCGGCGCCGACGCTCTCCAGCAAATAATCGACGGTCGCAATGCTCCCGTAGGTGTTCCCCGTTGGGCCATCGAATCCCAGCAGCGCGGACGTCCGATCGCGATCGATCGGAAAGCCCGTGCCCGTGATCGCGCACGCGCCGAGCGGGTTCCGGTTCGTCGCGGCGTACGACGCGCGCAGGCGGACCGCGTCGCGCTCCAACTGCTCCACGATCGCGAGCAGGTAGTGCGCAATGGTCGTCGGCTGCGCCGGCTGCGTGTGGGTCAGCGCGGGGAAGATGTCGGTCCGGTGCCGGTCCGCGAGCGTCAGAAGGACGCCCCACAATGCGATAACGGCATCGAACAAATCGAGGATCAGCTCCCGCTGCCGCATCCGGTACATCGTCATGTCGATGTCGTTGCGGGAGCGCGCGGTGTGGAGGTAGCCCGCCGTGTCCTCGCCGCAGCGCTTCGCGATCAGCCGTTCGACGTAGAAGAAGAGATCCTCGTACGTGCCGTCATAGACCGCCTGCCGAAGACCGTCGAGCGGCAGATCATCGAGCGCCCCGCGAACCGCGCGCCCCGCGGTCGCGGGGATGATCCCGCACTCGACGAGCATGACGAGGTGCGCGTAATGGATCGCGATCAGCGGTGCGAGGAAGTGCGCCTTGGCGTCTTCGAAATTCTCGTTGAGTACGAGCCGTACGTACTCCGGCGAGAACGTCATTGCGATTTCCCGAGACTGAGCAGATTCGCCAACAGCCGGTACGCGCCGTCCGTACCGGCCGGAAGCTGACGCCAGAGGCCGAGGCCGATGTAGATCCACCGTCCCTTGCCCACGCGCGCCTCCACCAGCGCGCCGGTCTTCGGCCCGGCATTGAAGGGAAACGGATCCTGCGAGCGGACGAGATCCACGTAGCGAGGATCGCGCTCGCCTAGAAAGTAGAGCCCCCGCTCCTGCACCCAGTTCGCCCAGGACTCGGGACCAATCTTGTTGGGGCGGTTGAACACCGGATCGTCCGGGACGAGGACTTCGATGGGCGCGTTCTCGTCCGTCACCCGGTTCGAGCTCACTTTCGCGGGATACGGCCCATATTGCGCCTGGTTGAACTCAAACTTGTTGTACTGGACCAGCACCGTACCGCCATGGGCGGCGTAATCCAGCAGACGCTGATTGTTCGCGCGCAAATCCGCGCGCCGCTCGTACGCCCGCACACCCGTCACGATGACGTCGTACTTCGAGAGATCGCCGAACGACAGCATGTCGGGATCGATCATGTCGACCGACGCGCCGAGCTGCGCGATCGCCTGCGGCACCTGATCCCCCACGCCCATGATGTATCCCACGTGGAGGTCCGGCGCGATTGCCACCTCGATCACCTTCGCGCGCGTTACTGCCGGTTCGACGTAATGACGCCGATGGATGTGCGGGTACTCGATGACGTCGTAGCCGACCTTCGACTGGGTGCCGTCTTCCGCGGTCAGGATCGCGCCGATGGATGACTCTCCCGGTGCCGGATTGGCGGGCGGCATCACGCGGAACCGCACGCTCGCCTCGTCGTCCTCGCGCGCAAACTTCACGGGCGCAGTCACAGGTTCCGCTGTCCACCCGCCAGGGAGCTTCAACGCCACCGTGCCGCTGACCGCGTGCCGCTCGTTGTTCGATATCGTGACGCGCACCTCGCGCGGTGCCGGCTTGTCGGCGGGGACGACGGTGATATCCGGCGTCACGCGGACGTTGAACGGCGGCGCGACCTTCAGCTCCGTTCGCTTCTCACCGGCGAACACCTCGTCGTACCGGTACTGGACGACGCGATCGAGCGTGATCGGCTCGCCGCCAATCGTGAGCTCGTAGGTGGCGTGAAATGGCGAGGGCCGGAACGGTACGCCGAAGGGGACATCGGGCTCGAAGTCGTATCGCGCCGCATCCGGGCGCGGCTTCCAGTAGGGAGTCGAGTAGTGCGTGTTCGACGGCACGGTCACGGTGGCCTTGCAGGTGATCGCGGTGCTCGCCGCCAACGGCCCCTGGCACGTGGTCGTCGTGGCACCGTCGAATCCTTTCAGCACCGCGTTCTTCAAGACGACCGACTCCGCCTCCCGCGACGCGGCGTACAGCGTGACGTTCAGCGTCTCTCCCGGCGTCACGATCCCATCGTCCGCCAGCGCCTCGACGGTCACGCCGGCAGCGACGCGGAGCGCGTCTTCGAACTGCTCCTCCTTCTGCTGCAGACGGAAGTCGACTTCGAACGCGCCGTCCTTGTTCGTGTCCTTCGCGATCAACCTGCGCAGGTCGCGAACGGTTCGCAGCCCTGCGGTGAGCGCCCCGAGGGCGGCTTTCGGGCCGCGCGACGCCAGTGCCTGCGTTGCATCGTTGACATTGCGCGACAACGCGTCGAGCCCCGAGGAAAGGCCGTCCGGCGGATTCGGCCCGTGCACGCGCAAGAGACCATGAAGCGACACGTCGATACCGGCGAACATGTCCTTCGGCGCCACGCCGCCTTGATCCAGAACCGAATCGCGAAGCCGATAGGTCCTGCCCCGTCCCTGACCAGGCAGCAGCAGCAACTGCGACGTGCCCTGACACTTGTGCATGGATCGCGCTTCGAGTCCCAGTTCCGCGTACGTGCGGCCGAGGGCCGCATCGAACGCCGAGACATCGGTTGTCAGCAGACCCGGCGTCGGCGACGGCTGCCCCGCTTGCGGCCCGAAGCTCGTGGTGTCGGTACAGAACACGCGCTTGGCCTGCCACGGGCGCAGCCCTTCCTTGAGCTGCTCGGGGAATTTCGTCGGATCCGCCGCGGCGCGGAACGCCTCGATCGTGAGCTGCGTCGATGCCTGGTGATGCTGCCCGCCGCCAGTGCCGCCGCACAGGAATCCGGCGATGACGTCAGGCCGCGTAGCGCGAATGTGCCGCACGTAGTCGCCGACAATCGCGTCATGTCCCCACTTCTCGATCGATTCCTCGACGCTGAAAGAGAACCCGAAATCGATCGCCCGGGTGAAGTACTGCTCGGCGCCGTCGAAGCGATGCGCGGCGAGCAGCTCCTCGGTACGGAGGACCCCGAGCGGCTCGAACAGCTCGGGGCCGATCTCGTTCTGGCCGCCATTTCCCCGCGTCGCCGTCACGAGCACGGTGCGCAGGCCGCGTCCGTGTCCGAGCAACGCGAGCAGCGCGTTGTCCTCATCGTCGGGGTGCGCCGTCGTCTCCATGAACGTTCCGGTGGAGCCGAGCTTGCGCAGGAGCAGCTCCAGCGAGATCTCACCCGGCCGTTCCCCTACCGGCGCGACGCGGAGCTGTGCGGAGGCCGTGACGATCAGACTGACGACGAGGAGGAGGGAAACACTCGAACGGCGAAGCATTCTATTGACTATACCCGGTCGGAACCCGGAGCTCGGGATCCGGGCCCGGGTCGATCACAGGAGGTCAGGAGTTCAGGAAAACAACCTTCGCCTGATCTCCTGACCTCCTGTTCAGAACGCGTACTTCAGCCCGAGCTGAATCACCCTCTGATCGTAGCCGCTCTTGCCGCTAACCGGATAGTCCGCGCCGTCGAACACCAGCGCGGACGTCGGGTTCCCCTGTGCATCGGTCGTCACCACGCGGTTGACGCCGGCGATGTTCTCGGTGTTGAACAGGTTCTTTGCCTCGAAGAACAGCTCTATGCGCTGCCCCGTGCGCACCGGCACGAATCGCGAGTAGCGGAGGTCGACGTTGAACACGCGGCCCAGCCGCCCCGCATTGCGCTCGAGCCCGTTCGGCCGATCGTTGGTAACGCCGTCGGCGTTCAGATCGTCGCGCGCGCGGATGTTGAACGGCAGTCCGCTGTTCGCCTGCACGATGACGCCGAGCTGGTTGTTGTTGAGGATCGCCGCGCCGGCGTGCGTGTCGGACACTTCGGGCGCGAACACGGTTGCGACCGAGAACGTGTGCGTCTGGTTGAACGGCGTCAGCCCCTTGTCGCGATCGAGGTTCGACGGATCCGACACGCGGTCGTCGTTGCTCCCAACGACGTACGTGCCGGTGAGCGGGGCATCGTCGACGCCGCGGGCGAGGGTGTAGGTCGCCTCCGCCTGCCAGCCGTGCGTCATCCGCTTCGTCAGCGTGGCGGTGAACGCGTTGTACGTCGACTCGCCGATCGACTGGAACATGTTGATGTGATCGAACGTCGGGTCGACGCGGGCGGTCGAGAAAATCGGCCGGCCGTCTGGCAGCGTCCGTCCTGACGGGATCAGGTTGACGTCCATGAGGACGGGCAGGTTTCGGCCGACAGAATTGACGTAGCCCACGCTGACGGCAACGTCGTTCCTGAGCGCGCGCTCGACCTGTACGTTGCTCAACCACGCTGACTGCGTGCGGAAGTTTGGATCGACGGCCGTGATCGTCTGCTTCGGCAGCACGAACGACGCTGGAACATTCCCCAGATTCGTCGGGAACGGCGGCGCGCCCGGGTCGGTGCCTCTCACCTGCACGGTGTAGCTCGCCGGGTCCCCGTTGTTCAGGATCGAGTTGTCGTAGAAATCAATCAGCGGCGGCTCGTACATCAGCCCGACGGACGCACGGACGACGGTACGAGCCGAGGAGTCCACGGCCCAGGACACGCCCGCACGGGGCGCGAAGTTGTTCTTGTCGATCGTGAAGTCGTTCGAGTACGGGTTCGCCGCAAACGGTCGCGCCGAGGGCACGTCGAAGATGTCGTAGCGGACGCCGTACAGCAGCTTCAGCTGCGGCGTGAGCTGCCAGTCGTCCTGCACGAACATGCCGTAGAACGCCGAGTCGTACTTCGCCGATCGATTGCCGAAGAGCTGCTGCAGGTTCGTATAGCCGAGGGGATTCGTCCCGTTCTTCGCCGCCAGATACGAGTCCACGGTCGGGAACGTGTAGACGAACTGTTCGCCGCGCAGCCGCTTGTCGGCGATGAACTGCGCATCGATGCCGCCCTTGAAGGCGTGACGTCCGCGAATCCAGCTCAAGTTGTCGATCACCTGCGTAATCCCCTGATTGAAGTCGAAGCCGACGGAGTTACCGTCCCCCAGCTGTGCGCCGCCGAACTGCGCGACGCCCGTCACCGTGATCGCAGGACCGTCGACGGAGATGCCCTGCGTGCGGAACTGGTGCCGCCGCGCGTACTGCACGCGGAGCTCGTTGAGCGAACTGCGGCCGATCGTCGAGATCAACTGCGCGGATGCGGAATCCATGCGGTCCGTGAAGTCCGTCGCGCGGTCGGTGGTCGTCAAGCCGCCGCCGATATTCGACGGCGAGAAGTTCTTGAACAGGAAGTAGCGGACCGCGAGCTGGTTCGCGGGGTTGATCTGGTAGTCCGTCTTGCCGAACGCGAAGTTGACCTTCTGGTGCGCCGGAATGACGCCGTCCGCGGGCAGGGAGATGCCGAGCGCCTGCGCGTTGGCCGGCGTCACCGTGATGACCTGGCCGCCGGTGATCAGGCTGCGATCGACGTACTCGTACGCGCCGTAATAGTGCCACCGGTCCTTCTGAATCGGGCCGCCCAGCGTCGCCGTGAAGTCGTTCGCCTCCGTGTCCGGCTTGCGGGCGTTCGGGTCCAGGAAGAACGGCCGCGTCGAGAACGGGTTCCGCTTGAACCGGAAGCTGGCGGATCCGTGGATCGCGTTCGTTCCCGACGGCGTGATCGCGTTGTAGACCATGCCCGTCGTCTGCCCGAATTCCGGCGCGAAGCCGTTCGTGATCACCTTCACCTCGCGGACGAGCACCTCCGAGATCGGGAGCAGCCGGAGGCCGGCGCGATCCTTCTCGGTGTTGGTGTTGCCGTCGAGCTGATAGTTCGTGTGCATCTGGCTGCCGTTCGCGTTGATGCGCGGCACGCCGAACTCGTTGTTCTCGTAGCCCGTCACGTTCGCCTGGAGGAACGCGAAGTTGTATGGGTTGCGCGAGACGAGCGGAAGGTTCCGAACCTCGTTCTCGCCAATCGTGCGGCCCAGATCGATCTTGCCAGGCTCGGCGACGGGCGATTCCCCGGTCACCGTAATCGTCTCGGCGACGTTGCCGACGTTCAGGGTGATGTTGATGACTGCGACTTGCCCTGCCGAGAGGGTGATGCCCTTCTGTTCGAACTTCCGGAACCCTTGAAGCTCCGCGGCGACCTGATACGTGCCGAGCGGCAGCAGCGGCGCGCGATACACGCCTTCTTCATTCGTGATGACGACGCGCTCGGCGCCGGTGTCGGTGTTCGCGATAGTGACGGTGACGCCCGGCAGGATCGCACCGCTGTTGTCGTGAATCGTCCCTTCGATACTCCCGTTGATCGCCTGCGACTGGGCGGCGGCGGGCCGCGCGAGGCCAGCGATCAGCGCCGCAAGAACGGCTGCGTGCAGAACCGCGCAACTGAACTTGCGCGCTACGAAATTGCCCTTCCCCAAAACGATGCCTCCTTATCCAAGTACGTGTACGAGGACTCAGATCCTCAGTGTACAATGCGCGTTGCAGCCTCCTTGTGCCGAGCGTCCGCACTTCCCCCTCCGCGGGTAAGTCCGCCACGCGTCCGCGTACCCTGATCCGGTGGCGGAAGCAGAGCTGGAAGTTTTACGCCTTCGTCGCGCTCGCCGTTCCCGCCGTGCTCGTCTCCGGGCTGACGGCCTATTACTACGTGACCTTCTCGCGCATGATCGATGCGCGGCTCCATGGCGAGCTGCAGCGGACCGATCCGCGAATTTTCGCGCGGCCGTTCACCGTGCGCCGCGGGCAGCGGACGACCGAGGCGCAGATGATCGATCGGCTGAACGATCTCGGCTACGCGCAGCGGCCCCGGGCCGAAGCGCCGGGCGAGTTCGCAATCGGACGTGACGCGCTGGCCGTGATTCCCCGAACGGGGGATCGGCAGGGTCAGACGGTGCGCTTCGTGTTCGCTTCGCGCCCGGCGGGCGCAGGCAGTCTGATCGGCATCGAACTGGCCGGCCGGCGTCAGAACGTGGAATCCGTTGCGTTCGATGCGCCGCTCATCACCGCGCTCGTCACCGGAGGGCGCGAGAAGCGGCGCGACGTGCCCTTGTCGGCCATCCCGCCACGCATGGTGCAGGCTGTCGTCGCCATCGAGGATCGCCGCTTCTACGATCACCCCGGTGTCGATCCCATCGGGACGGCGCGCGCGGTGCTCACGAATATCTTCGGCAGCCGCAAGTACCTGAGCGGCGGCAGCACCATCACGCAGCAGCTCATCCGGAATACATTCCTGAGCGCGTACTGGGGCCTCGAGCGCGCGCGCGAGAAGGATCCGCGACGCAAGTTCACCGAGTGGCTGATGTCCTTCGCGCTCGAACGGCGCCTCTCGAAGGAGCAGATTCTCGAGCTGTATCTCAATGACGTCTATCTCGGCCAGCGCGGATCGTTCGCGATCCACGGCGTACCCGAAGCGGCGCGTCTCTTCTTCGGCAAGGACATCAGCAACGTCAGCCTGACCGAAGCGGCGACGATTGCCGGCGTCATCCAGGCGCCGCCCCGCTATTCGCCGTTCAACAACCCGGATAAATCGAAGGAACGCCGGAACACGGTCCTCCACGCAATGGAGGAGACCGGGTTCATCAGCAGCGATGCGGCGGAGCGCGCGGCGCACGAACCGCTCCAGGTCGTCGCGCGGGCGCTCGAGTCCGAAGCGCCGTACTTCATCGATTACGTCAGTCAGGAACTCCAGGAGCGTTCGAAAGCGACGGGCGCGGTCGACGTCTACACGACGCTCGATCTGCAGCTTCAGCGTCTCGCGCAGGACGCGGTGCGCGACGGTCTCGTGCGCGTCGATCAACTCCTCGCGCGGCGTAAGCGCCAACCCGCGCAGGCGGCGCTCATCGCCATCGATCCTCGCACGGGCGAGATCCTCGCCATGGTCGGCGGACGCTCGTACAACCAGTCGCAGTACAACCGCGCGGTGAACGCGCGGCGACAGCCGGGATCCGTCTTCAAGCCGTTCGTGTATCTCGCCGCGTTCGAACGCGCGCAGGCGGAGGGTCGGACCGATCTCACGCCGGCGACCGTCGTCCTGGACGAGCCGACGGCGTTCACCTTCAACCAGCAGACGTGGACGCCGAGCAACTACGACAACGAGTACGACGGGCCGATCACGCTGCGGCGCGCGCTCGCGCGTTCGCGCAATATCGCGACGATCAAGGTCGCCGAATCGACCGGCTATGACAACGTTGCGTCGCTCTGGAAGCGCATCGGCGCAGGCACGCCGCCGCGTCCCTACCCGTCCATCGCGCTCGGCGTGTTCGAAGCGTCACCCTACGAGATTGCGTCCGCCTACACCCTGTTCCCCAACGGCGGAACGCTGCGGCCTCTTCGCGCGATTACACGCATCGTCAGCGGCGGACAGAATGTCGTCGTCGATGTGCCCGCGGTCCGTACCGTTGCGCGTCCGGATACGACGTTTCTCGTCACGAACATGATGCGCAGCGTGCTGAACGAGGGCACGGGCGCGGCGGCGCGCGCGGCCGGATTCACGCTCGACGGCGCGGGCAAGTCGGGAACGACCAACGACCTCCGCGACGCGTGGTTCGTCGGCTTTACACCCGAGCTGATGACGGTCGTGTGGGTGGGGCTCGACGACAACCAGGCGCTCGGCCTCAGCGGCAGCCAGGCGGCGCTCCCGATCTGGACGCAGTTCATGATCCGTGCGCTGGCGGGGCACCAGAGCACGGCCTTTCAGGTCCCGGATGGCATCACGTTCGTCGATATCGATCGCGATACGGGCAAGCTCGCGACGCCCTCCTGCCCGCGCGTCTTTCACGAGGCGTTTCTCGCGGGGTCAGAGCCGACGGAGCCGTGTTCACTGCACTACTTCTGAACGCGTGGGGGTTCGCTGGTTCACACGGTTCACCAGGCTGGGTTAGCAAGGTTCAGGAGGCTGGGGGTTCACCCTTCGGCGTTCGAATGCGCGAAACGTCAAACGCCGAACGCTGAACCCAGCCCTGGATCCCGTGAATCTGTGAACCCCCGCGAACTTCGAATTCCCGGTGTTACACTGATTTCGATGAATTTGAAAGCTCTGAGTTTTGTTCTGCTTGCGGGCACTCTGGTTGCCGGTGGCTGCCGGAAATCTCCAGCCCCGGCGCAATCCGCCAAACAGGCGGCACAGCCCGCAGTCCAGACCGCAGGATCCACCCCGGCCGCCAGCGAACCGCAGGCGCCCGTCAAGCCCGTCCCGCAGCAGCTGCCGGACGTCGTCGCGCGCGTGAACGGCGAAGACGTGAAGAAAGCCGACTTCGAGCGGATGATCAAGACGATCGAGGCGCGCGCTGGTCAGCCGATGCCGCCGGACCGCCGCGACGAGATCATGCGTGGCGCGCTCGATCAGCTCGTCATCTACACGCTGCTCTCGCAGGAGAGCAAGGCGCGGCAAATCAAGATCGACGACACGGAGATCGATCAGAAGGTACAGCAGCTCCGATCGCAGTTCCCGACCCAGCAGGCGTTCGACGAGGCGTTGAAACAACGCGGCCTCACGCTCGACTCGCTCAAGCACGACGCCCGCGTCGACCTGAGCGTCACCAAGCTCATGGACGCGGAAATGTCGACCGAGGCGAGCGTGACGGATCAGGAAGCAAAGGACTTCTACGCGAAGAACCCGGACAAATTCCAGCAGCCGGAGACGGTGCGGGCGAGCCATATCCTGGTCCGCGTCGACGAGAAGGCGGACGCCGGCACGCGCAAGAAGGCGCGCGCCGAGATCGATGCCGTCCTGAAGCAGGCGCGATCGGGAGGTGATTTCGCGAAGCTCGCGCAGGAACACTCCCAGGACGGCAGCGCCCCGCAGGGCGGCGATCTCAATTACTTCCCGCGCGGACAGATGGTCCCCGAGTTCGACAAGGTCGCGTTCGAGCTGAAGCCCGGACAAATCAGCGGCGTCGTCCAGACGCAGTTCGGGTATCACATCGTCAAGGTGACCGATCGGAAGCCCGCGCGAACCGTGCCGTATGAGGAAGCGAGCGCGCAGATCAAGCAGTTCCTCACCGAGCAGAAAAAGCAGCAGCGCGCGGACAACTTCATCGCAGGGTTGAAGAAGAAGTCCAAGATCGAGGTCCTGATCTGAACGAGGACGTCCTTCCGGCGGCGGCAGCGGCGCTCGACCGCGGGGAACCGGCGGCGCTCGTGACCATCGTGCGCGCGAACGGTTCCACGCCGCAGCGCATCGGTGCGAAGCTGCTCGTGTTCCCGGATGGGCGAACGGTCGGGACCATCGGCGGCGGCTGCTACGAGAACGACGCGATCGGTCGCGCGCGCGAGGTCATCGCGTCGGGCAAGCCCGCGATGGTCAAGTACGACCTCAACGACGACTTCGTGGAGGAATCAGGGCTAATCTGCGGCGGACAGATGGAGGTCTACATCGATCCGATCTCGCCCGCCCCTCGCCTCTATATCGTCGGGGCCGGCCACGTGGGATTTCATCTCGCGCGGGCCGCCGCGGACGCCGGTTTCCGCATCCACATCGTCGACGACCGGGAGAAGTTCGCGAACCGCGAGCGCTTTCCTTCAGCCGAGGCGATCGTCGTGGATGACATCCCCGGCTGGCTGCACCGCGCCGATATCCCCTCGAATGCGTACGTTGTGGTCGTTACCCGCGGTCACACCCACGATTTCGATGCGCTGCGCGCCCTGGCCGCCCGCGATCTGCGGTACCTCGGCCTCATCGGGAGCCGCGCGAAGGTCGTCCGCGTCTTCGAGGCGTTGCTGGCCGAAGGCATGCCGCCCGAATGCCTCGAGCGCGCGCACGCCCCGATCGGTCTGGACATCGGGGCTGTCACCCCGGCCGAGATCGCAATCAGCATCCTCGCCGAGCTGATCGCCGTCCGGCACGGCAAGGACGTCACGTCTCTGGCAATGTCATCGCGCCGGCCGTCAGCGCGTGAGCGGCGCGTCTAAGAGATCCGTCCTACGTTGCGCGCCGCCTTCAGGGCCCCCACCGCGTGTATAATGGTTTAGCAGTCGCGTCGGGCGACTGCCAGGCCGCGATGACGTCACATCCTGAACTTCCGGAACGACATAGGCGGATTCT
>JBKPQB010000029.1:0-19378 GCA_046733875.1 Acidobacteriota bacterium | reverse complement strand
CGATATCGACCTCGAACGCTTCAAACAGTGCGACGTGCTCGAAGACGTCGCGCTGCTCGCGCCAGTCGGCATAGTCGGCGTAGGGAACGCTGCCGCGACGGATCTCGCGCTCGGGGTTCTCGCTGACCGGCACGGCCAACCCCGCACTCTCGGCGATCGGCAGGGGGCGGTAGAGCACCGTGTAGACAGCGCTGAAGATCGCGACGGTGCCGCCAATGCCGAGGGTCAGCGTCAACACCGAAACAAGGGCGAACGCCGGACTCCGGCGGAGCATCCGCGCGGCATAGCGGACGTCCTGCCACGTGGTCGCCAAGCTCCATCCCGCCGACGCCACACCCGGAGGCTCGACGACTGGAGTTCTGGCGACGGCATGCGCGAGCTCCTCGCGCATGCGTCGGTCGTCACGGAGTTCGTCGAGCGCCGTCCGCCGCGCATCGTCGTCACTGTGTCCCATGGCGCGCAGTTCATCGTAGCGATCGTCGAGATGCTGCTCGAGTTCCTGCGCGATCTCCGCTTCGCGGCCGGGATCGAGGTTCGCGTCGGACAATCGCCGGCGGATGTCGCCCTGCCAGCGTGACATCGCGTCAGGCCTCCCCGGTTCCGGCGATCCGGTCGATCGCCGCGACAAACGCGCGCCAGGTGGTCCGCTGCTCGTCGAGGATCCGGCGGCCGGATGGCGTCAGCGCGTAGAACCGGCGCCGTCGCTGACCGGCGCGCTCGACCCAACGACCCTGTATCCAGCCGCGCTTCTCGAGCCGGTAGAGCAATGGATAGAGGGCCGCGGCGCTGAAAGTGATCGCGCCGCCAGAGCGCTGCTCGATCAACTTGCCGATCTCATAGCCATGTCGTGCTCGCGTTTCGACGAGCGACAGGATCAGGAGTTCGGCGCTTCCCTTCTTGAGTTCGCGCGCGTGCGTGTGGCTGAGGCCGAGCAGGCGTTTCACCTGACCGTCCCCTTGATATAGCGCATAGCAATAGGTCGCATAGAGATAGCATCGGCCCAGCCGTGTCGTCAAGGGCGGTCTTTAACCGCGCCTGGCGCTGCCCCGCCAGCGACGTCCTTGGCCAGACGTCCTGTGGCTGTTCGAAAACCTTCGTTCAGCGGACGGTGAAGCGCTCTTCGTGGAGCACGGCGCCATCTGCGCTCCGCAGCTCGACTCGCCAGTCGCCAGCGCGCTCACTGCTGATGGTGTGGCGGCTGTACGTGCGGTAACCGGCGCCGGGATTGGGCTGGATGCGGAGCTGCACGGCCAGTCGCAGGCGATCACCCTGATACCAGCGGTGCTCAATCGTGGTAGCGGTTGCGGATTTGACCTGCGTGTAGAAGAACATCGGCCCAGGCGGAACGTGATTGTCCGCAGCCTCGCATCGCCACTGCCTGAGGGCGGTGCAGAGGTGCGCCGCGACCACTGTTGGCATCGCGGCCGACCTTGTGGGGGTGGTTGGCCTGGCGCTGACGACGTCGGCGTCGCTTCGAGGGAACTGAACCGGCTTCGCGGTCGGTTGCGGTCGCGCGATCGGTTCGGCTGGCGGAGGCGTTGGCCTCGGGGCCGGAGTGTCGCCCCCTGGACCTGTCGTGGTCGCCGGAGGCGAGTTGGTCTCCTCGGCCCCATTGCTCCAGTGCCCGGCCGCCATGAGAATTACGATCAGCAGGCCAAATCCGCTCAACGCGCCAAGTGCAAGCGGACGCAGTGATCTCTTCCGAGGAATCGGCGTCACGTCCTGCTCGTTCGCCGACGATTCGCGCGGTGGTGCGGCACGAGGCGCCGATGCTTCCAGCCAGGCCGCGACCCCCGGTGGTGACGGCCGCAACTCAGCGGGCCGTCCGCGGGCCGCGCAGAAATCGTGAAGGTTCTTGCGACTCGTGACGACGAACGGATGGTCCGGCGCCAGCGTGGCGGTCGCGATGGTGTGCGCGCGGCGGAAGTAGTGCTCCGCGTCGATCGGATTGTCCGCCATCTCGCAGATGACGCCGAGGTTGTTCAGTGTGTTGGCGAGGTCGGGATGGTGGGGGCCGAGGGTCTGCTCCTGCAGGGCCGCCGCCTCGCGCAAAAGCTTCTCGGCGAACGAGTAGTTCCCGGCCGCCGCCGCCTGTTCGGCGCTTTCGAAGATAGAACGGGCTTCGGGCGGTTCCTGCATCCAGCTTCCAGACGGGGATCCGACAGTCGTGAGTGGGAGTCGTGAACCTCGCGGATCACGAACTGGCCAATTGTAAAGCAAGGTTTGCCGGATGGTCGCGCCGGGTCGGCAAACGGTGACGCCACGGTAAAAAGGGGGCACTCGTCAACGGACAATGACCGCGGCCTCTCCCTTGTCCTTGACCATTCTGTCGATCTCCGCCTGCATCTTGTCGCGACGCTGAAAAATTGCACGGATTTGACCTGTGTCGAGCCACCGACCCACCGCCGTCGTCAACTGTTCCTCACTGAGCGCCTTCATGCGATCCCACAAGGGCCCGTCGATCTGCTGCAACTTGTGGTAGAGGTCTTTCGTGGGCGTCAGAGCGCGCGAGTGGTCGATCAGAATCAGATTCCAATCTGCATCGACCAACCAGTTGCCGAGGTTCGGGTCGATGTTGGCGATAAGGTTGTCGAACATCTTGGCTTTCATCAGCTGACGGTTCCAGAGGTACATCTTTGCCGGAGGAGGCCCACTCTTGGCGCCGACGGTTCCTGGCACACCACCGGTCTCCTTGAAGCTCCTGGTCCCTTCGATCCACATTACGGCGGCCCCCCTGACCCCGCTGTATTGCTTTTCGACCGTAGGCGGCACCATATTGAGCTCGAGCAGCTTGTCGATTTCGTACGCAGCGACTTCTGATTTGTAACTCTCGTAGTACCCGTTGTACCGGCCCGGGTTGATCGGTTTCCACGCGATCTCGCGAACCGGCCCGTCGGGTTGCAGCTGGGCGCGATGTGGATGCGTCACTCCGACACTCACGTCCTCCATCTTCACGATCGTGGCTGACTTCAGAAACGCTTCAATCTCCTCGCGGTTTTCGGTCCACCGCCTGACCCCCGATGCCGGCGCCTGCGCCACCGCCAGGACCGTCGACACCGCGATGAACAACAAAGCCGAAGCGAACGCGGCATGAGTCTTTCTCATGATGGACCTCGTGGCCGCTAAGCGTGCCTGTGCGGCGCGAACCCTGAATCACGAATCGTGTGCCATATTGTTGCGCGAGTCATGTTAGCGCCGATCGCTCGATTCTGATCGCATCGGACTGGTCCAGAGCCGAGCCCCTCTCAAGCGGACCACATCGTCAAAGTCGCATGATGTACATTCCTCGTGCAAACGGTCGCACCCGAGGACGGCGAGGTGGGTCCGCTACGTACATGGCGTTCTGGTTTCCACACGTTGCGACTTAAACTGGCAGAGCCTCATCTTGACGCAGTGGGCGCGCACCGACTCTTGCCCGTGCTCGACGCCTACGGCAAGCCAGCTCGCCCCGCCCATCGCGCGATATAGGCTTGAAGAAACGTCGCAAATTCCTCTGCCGCCTGTGAGAGCTTCCGGCCGCGGCTCCGGATCTGGTAGAAGTCGATCGGCACCGTTGGGTTGGTGAGCCGACTGATCATGACCCGACGTCGTTGACACGCGAGCAGCGCGTGAGACGGAACGATGCCGGTGCCGAGACCGGCTTCGACCATGGCGACGATGGTGTCCAAGCGATTGAGCGATACCGCCGGCGGCGAAGAAACTCCGGCTGCTGCCAAGTGACGCTGAATTACCGATCGGAGCGGCGCTCGGGAACGAACCGACGCCCATATCCAGGAATCCATCCCTCACTTTTGCAGGATCGTCCCGAGATCCTCGTCGGACACCTCGATGCGGAGCTCGGGTCGACGACTGCGAAACTCCTTGAGTGCCTGGGGCAGGATGTGTGCGGCCACGATAAGCCCGGCGCCGATCGACAGTGTGTCGTTGGTTGCTCTGGCCTGCTTCCCGACGCGCGACATCGCGCCCTCGAGTTCCTCCAGGCCGCGTCGAACGGCGCCGAGCAATTCGGCCCCCTGGGCCGTGAGCGCGACATGCCGTGTCGTGCGATCGAACAGCCTGAATCCGAGTTGATGCTCGAACTCGCGGATCAGCAGGCTCAGGCCGGACGGCGTGATGTAGAGCGCTTCCGCTGCCCGCGTGAAATTCTGGTACTGGGCGACGAGAAGGAAGCCGCGCAATTGACGGGGCGAGAAATTGACCATTAACGGATACTCAATAATTTGTTAATTCTTTGAACTTATCAATGGGTTGTTGGAAGCATATCGTCATAGGGAGGGACAAGGAGGTCGGACTCATGACGATCCCTGCGCGGCACGCACAATGCGGATACGTGCTTGGCTACAGCGATGCGGAACGGGACCGGTTGATTCGGCAGGCCGGAGTCCTGGCACCGGTCACGGAACGGCCTTTTAGCGAAGCGGGGATCACCGAAGGCCAGCGCGTGCTCGACCTGGGCTGTGGCGCGGGAGATGTATCAATCATCCTCGCGAGACTGGTGGGCGATGCCGGCGAAGTCATTGGCATCGAGCAAAACCCGTCGATGATCGCGCTCGCACGGAAGCGGTCGGCCGCTTCCGGTCTTCTCAATGTGACCTTCCTCGAACGTGATGCGCAGGCGATGGCTTTCGAGCGGAGATTTGACGCGGTCGTCGGCCGGCTCGTGCTGAACCATGTCCGCGACTCGGCGGCCGTCCTGCGCTCGGTCGCCTCTGCCGTGCGACCGGGAGGGGCCGTCGTGATTCAGGAAGGCGCTTGGGGCCCCACGCTCGCGATCGCCGCGCGATTGCCGTTATGGTCTCAGCTTCTCTCGATCATCTGCCAGACCCTTGTTCGTTCCGGCCACAATCCTGACCGAGGGCTCGATCTGAATCGATTGTTTGAAGAAGCCGGCCTGAGCGGTCCCACGATGTCTCTCGACATACCGCTCGCCGGCGACGACTCCATTGCGGAGTTGCAGCTCGACCTGTTCAGGACGCTTCGGCCTGCGGCGCTCGATCATAGCGTGCCGCTGGCAGGTCTCGGAGACTTGAACACGCTGGCACGTCGGATCCATGCCGAGCGGACGGACGCGCACGCGGTTGTCGGCTTTCTCGCTATTGTGAGCGCGTGGTGCAGACTGGCTGCCTGACGCCGACGATGATGCCGAGAGCGAACGAGTTGGAGGTTGCGCGCGCGACGCTTGCCCGGATCAGGACGCGACTCCTGCCAGTCCTCGTCACGCTGTTCTTGTTCAACTGGATCGACCGGACCAACCTGTCGATCGCCGCGCTTCAGATGAACCGAGACCTTCATTTCAGTGCCGCGGTGTACGGTCTAGGCGCAGGCGTCTTCTTCGTCGGCTATGCCATCTTCGAAGTGCCCAGCAATCTCACCCTCGCTCGCGTCGGCGCGCGGCGCTGGATCGCAGGCATCGCGATCAGCTGGGGGCTGGTGGCCTCGGGAATGGTCTTCGTGCGAACGCCGCGCGAGTTCTATGCGATGCGGTTCCTGCTCGGCGCGGCTGAAGCAGGTTTCCTGCCCGGAGTCATCTACTACTTGAGCCTCTGGTTCCCGGCGCGAGAGCGTGGTGCCGCGACGGGGCTGTTCATGATTGCCGCACCGCTTGCTGGAATCGTCGGCAACTCACTCGGCGCATGGGTCCTCGCGCTAGACGGCCGACTCGGTCTGCGCGGGTGGGGATGGTTGTTTCTCGTGGAAGGAATCCCATCGGTGTTGATCGGTCTACTCACATTGAAGCTGCTCACCGATCGACCCGACGATGCCGAATGGCTGACCAACGAACAGCGCGCCTGGCTCGTGGACCGATTGCGTCGCGATCGAACCGAATCGGCGGCGGCGCACGATGTGACGGTACTCGGCGCGCTCGCACATCCAACGATCTGGCTCCTCTCGGCCACGAACTTCCTGATGGCGATACCGCTGTGGGCGTACGCCTTCTGGGCCCCCTTGCTCGTGCGCGATGAGCTTCACACGACCAATCTCGCGACGGGACTGATCGTCGCCGCCGTGGCTTGCGTGGCCGCCGCCGCGATGCTGTTGAGCGGGATTTTCTCCGATCGGACCGGTGAGCGGTGTCTGCATGCCGGCGCGGGTGCGCTGATTGCGGCGATCGGTTGTGGCGGAGTAGCGCTTCTTCCTGACCCGCTGTGGCGTGTGGCGGCCTTGGCAACCGTTGAAATTGGTGTTCGAAGCTACATCACGCCCTTCCTGTGTCTGCCGCCTATGCTCTTACGGGGCACGGCGGCGGCCGCCGGTATTGCGCTGGTCAATACGATTTTCAGTCTTGGTGGCTTCGTTGGTCCCAATCTGATCGGCTGGTTCAAAGAGGCCAGCGGAAGCACGAGCGGCGCATTTCTGATTCTGGCGACGCTGTCGCTATCTGCGGCGACGCTGTGCGTCGTTCTCAGGCGCCACCCGGCGTTCACTGCCGCGCTCGTTCGTGCGGCCTGAGACTTGGCAACGAGCCGAACCCGCACGAGCTATCGGCCAATCGCAGCAGCGGCCATCCAGGCATGGATCGTCTCGATTCCCGTCGGTGCGCACCAAGCGAACGGCTTGCTGTGTGAATTAGCAATCGCCATTCCGGTGTGCCTTGGCCAGTGAGTCAAACAGACGCTGCCCGGGATCGACGTCAATGGCAGCGCTCGTGCAGCTCCGAGTCGGCGACATCGCCGAAAGCCCCCAACGGAAGCGCGTAAGCGCGACCAGCGGGATCGCGAGTAGGCTGGGCGACAACGCACGGACGCCGATCCTGGAGCGGGCACGATGAAGCGTTCATTTATGGCGAGTATCGAAGGGACTGGAAGGGCTCCGCAGTCACGCTCTGGACATCGGGCTCGAGCCAGTCGCATATGTGACATTCGCCATCGCTGTCGGAGCTTCCGCCTATGAAGCCGCTGAATGAAGACGGTCTGCGCGAGTGGTTTGCTCGAGCCCACATCGATGCAGCGGATCCTGCCCGTGGCATAGGACAGGAGCTCAGGTATCGCAGCTACGCGCGTCGTACGATAGTGATTATTCTGGCGGAGACGGATCCGCTGGAGTACTGCGTCGACGTCGTATCTCGAGTCTTGGAGTCGGACGACGAATGGTTGCTTATTCCCCGATATGGTTCGGTTGGCGACTTGGATTTGATGGCTGAACCGGGCAACGCGAAGGCACTCTCATTTACCGCAGCGGAGAAGCATGCCCTGGCGACATACCTTTGTACCCGTTCGACCGATCTAGGCTCCATTTCGGCAGACCTGTACGTCATCGGCCACAGGGGAGATATCCTAATCACCTGGGATCACCACAGTGCTGACGAGGGGATCTCGATTGAGCTGCAGTCCGTGAGTGATGCCACTCGCCTGCTGGTATCCCTGAATCATTTCGGTGTGGAACTCGAACTGTTCTATACGCAGTGATGCCAGCCCCGATGAAGAAACCAGATCACGTGATGCTCCTGTGCGGGTGACCGCACTTGCAGAGGGTCAAGTACCGCCGCCGGTCAGACGAGCTCTATCTCGTAATCGAGGACTCTCGCCAAACGCTCACGCAGCTCGCGTGAGGCCGCTTCATGCCGACCCGATTCGTAGTCGATGAAGATCGACTCATCTTCGGGCTCAAGAAGAAAGGAGATATACGCGAGATCGGCACGTGGGTCGTCCGCAAGGACCACGTACACCGACCGCCCGATCGACCGTCGGGAGCGCTTGACGTCTTCATCGTCATAATGCGGGGCGCCGATGCCTGCCATATAGCGTGCGCGCTCTTCCAACTCGCGCGACGCGCGCTCAGCATCCAGCTCGACGTGCGCGAACGATTCGTGCAGCCGTCGGATGATGTCCTCCATCGGCAATGCAGAGGCGTCAGCCTTGGGTGTGAGGGCGTGGGCCATCGTCTGATCGCTTCGCGAGAATCCCGTCGTGACTCGAGCGCCGGAGCCTCTCCGGGCTATCGCGTCCTCCACGCCGTTCAAGTCGTCGCATCATCGGACATCTAACGAAAACGGACGTATCGTGCACCAAGTCGCTCGAAGGCGGTCACGGTCTGCTCCAACAACGTCCGCGTTGATGGACTCCGCGGTCGCAATGAGCCACGCGTCTTTCTCACGTAGCCGTCGCGACGTCCGGCGCTGGAGCAGGGCGCACCGTCGTGTCTGCACGAAGTGGAGTCCTTGAATCGTAAAGCGCTGCAACGATGCAGCGCCGGCCGTTTCACGGCCTCTTCTGCGCCAGCCCGAAGCCCTTACCGGCGCAGCTTCAACCCATTCGATCACACAGGCGTTCAGGGCCTCAAGAGGACGCCGGTGGAAGGCGCGCGGCAGCGAGGGGTTCACGATGTGCGTGAGATCACGGCACGGCCTGCGGCGTCGCTTTCAGCGTGACCGTTGCGCCGGCGGACCACTTGGAATGGCACCCGCCGCAGAGGATCGCCGTGAGGGTCTCCTGGTCACCGGCCTTCACGGACAATATCCGCGACCCCGAGTCCTCGAACGGGACGAACCTCGCGCCACATACGCCGCAGCGGTGCTCCTCCTCTGATCGGGTGCGCTTCAAGGAAGTGATGACGTTGGCCATCCGACCATCCTAGCAGCGTTTTCCGCGTTCTCGTCCGTAAGTAGCGGATGTCCAACTCTCCTGTGGACCGCCGGCGCGAATACCTGTGGCACGGGCGACGACGCGCAATGGAAAGCGCGCGCACGATCGAGCCCGGCGGCGCTGCCATCCGCTGCTGTCCCCCAACGAGGCTCGGGTTGTTCTACTTGAAAAAGTCCGTGAACGTCGTGTGATCGAACAAGTCTTCCGGCTTGACGGCCTGAGTATCGCGGGACGCGGGATGAGGACCATGAGGTGAGGCGGACCGGTGTCGTCGCCAGCCGGAATACCCGACACGCTCGACCTGGCGGTTGATCCACAGCTCGTGCATGATCTCGTGGAGACGTTCAATGCTGGCGTCCGGGACGAACACGCGAAGATCGTTTGGTTCGTAGGGGCGATCTGGTTCCATTCGGTCGAGGATGAAGCTGGCGTATTCGCTCAGACGGTTCACGGCCACCCTCCGCACTTGACATGCCAGCTCGCGTTGAGCCCGCATCTCTTTTCGGTATGACTGCCGAAGGGACGTTTTGGCCGGCCCGTTGATGGGGGCCGCTACAATTCAACGATGAGAGACATGAGGATGCGCTTCGCGAAAACAGCGTTGCTTTTGATCCTGGCGTCGGCCACCGGCCGGGCCCAGGTGAATGTGGGTGGAACGAAGCCCGAGGCTACCCTGCCCTTCACGATGACCACGGTGAGCACGTTCGAATTACCCTGGAGGATTGCTTTCCTGCCCGACGGCCGCATGCTGATCACTGAAAAGGTCGGGCCGGTATGGTTGGTGTCCCAACAGGGAGAGAAGATCAGCCCGGTCTCGAACACGCCGCCCGTCTACTGGGAAGGTCAGAACGGCATGCATGGCGTGTTCGTCTCACCCCATTACGACAGCGATCAGAGCATCTACCTGACGTATGCCGAGCCCGGCGACTACGGCGGCGGCCTCGCGCTGGCGCGCGCGAAGCTGAACGTCACCGAGACCTCGGCGCGGCTGGAAAATTTCCAGGTGCTGTGGCACCAGATGCCGAAGGGCAAGGGCGGTCAGGAAGGCGCGCAGGTGGCCTTCTCGCCCGACGGTCAGTATCTGTTCCTCGCGGTTGGCGAACGCCAGCGTTTCACGCCCGCCCAGGACCCGGACCAGCCCTTAGGCAAGATCTTGCGCCTGACCCTCGACGGTAAACCTGCCCCCGGCAATCCCGACTTCGGCAAGACGGGCGCGGCCACGATTCCTCTCATCGATCCGCCGAGCGACACAGAAGCCGCCAAGACGGCGAAAGTGGTCAGCACATATACGTTCCCCGGCCCCAACCTGACACCAGCTGAAACATGGGCCTCCGGTGTGCGTACGCCCTACGGTCTGGCGTTTTCACCTACTGGCGAACTCTGGGAGGCGGAGCACGGCCCGCGTGGCGGCGACGAGCTGAACCTGATCGAGAAGGGCAAGAATTACGGATGGCCCCTGGTCTCCTACGGCATGAACTACAACGGCGTGCCCATTCCCAATCCCGACACGCGGCCCGATCTGGCGAAGCCCGTGCTGTACTGGGAACCCGTGATCGCGCCAGGCAATCTGATGTTCTACACGAGCACGCAGACCTTCCCGCAATGGAATGGCAGCGGCTTCATCAGCGGCCTGTCGACGATGACGCTCAACCGCATCATCTTTGACGGCCACGGCGGCGCCAAACCGGCTGAACGCTGGAACGTCGGCCATCGCATCCGGGATGTGGAACAGGCCCCCGACGGGTCGCTGTGGATGCTGGAGGACGCCAACCCTGGTGCGTTGATCCATGTGACACCACAACTGCCCTCCTCGCGCTAGGACCGACAGACATCACAGGCAGCGCGACCTCGGATAGGTGCGTTCTCCTGCAGGGAGCGGTGGCCGGTCTGCACCGATGAGCGACGAGCGTCCGAGTCGAACGGCGGAACGGGTTGCGGAACACCGCGCGGCACATCAGCTGCTCGACTGGCCGCTCGTGCTCGACGATCCACTCGCGCTACGGATCGTCCGCCCCCGAAGTCGCCGCTCGGCTTCGCGACGGACGACCATGCCTCGCCCATCGCCGGCTACCGCCGCGCGTTTTTCGCGATGCGCCGCCGATTCGCCGAGGACGAACTGTCGGCAGCGATCCCTCGGGGTGTGAGCCAGCACGTGCCGCTCGGCGCCGGGTTCGATCCGTTCGCCTAGCGGCACTCGGACAGCGTCGGCCTGCGCCTATTCGAAGTCGATCGCGCCGCAACGCAGCGTGAGCAACGTCACCAACGAGTTTGGCGTGAGACTGGGTGCCCATTTCTGACCGAGCGATGCTCTTGTCGCGCCACGGCGTGGGTTGCGGGCGCAAGGGATCACGAAAAACACGCGAGCGTCACTTGATGACGCGAAAGGTCTTCGTGTCGACGGGTTTGCCGTCGAAGAACACTTCCGCGCTGTACTCCCCTGGCGGAAATCCGGCGGCGCCCTTCAGGCTGAAATCCGTGGCCGCGATGTCTTTGTACGATACCTGCTTATTCGCCTCGTTCAGCACGCGGTCCCCGAACTTCCACCGGACGCCGATCGTGGCGGAGCCGATGCCGGACGTGAGCACCGACACATACACCGTGTCGGTCGGGTTGAACGTGGTGGCGGTGATCCCGACGGTGTTGTCGGCGTTCAGCGTCCGACCGAGCTGAACGCCCGTAACGCGCAGCGTGTGCGGCGAGCAGCTCGCGAGCGACACCGCCAGGGCGAGAACGATTGGAAGCCGCTTGGTTACCATCACTGAGCAGTGTAAGAGGATCGTTGCACGGAGTCGACTGTCAGGCCCGGTGCTTCGGTGAGACTCCACCGAGGCGACGCCGTCAGCCGCGTCGCCTTAATATGGACGGGTAATTCTGTCGCGGGCAAGTCGCTCACTCCGTACATCAAATGATGCGTCCGTCGCGGTCGAGGAGCCCCCACGGGGGCCGAACAAGGACGCGTGCGACGGAAGCGGTAACATGTGGTACCAGGAACGAAACTTCGTCCCGTGTGTATGCGAACCGAATATCGGGCAACGCCATGACAAGAATAGTCGCCTGACGCTCCATGCCGACGGAGTCCCTGTGAAGCCGCACTCGGCCGGCGATCCGATCCCACCACACTGTCAGCTCATTGAAGTGCACGTGGCGGAATTGAACCAGCTGTTCAACGCCATCGATCCGGCACCCTTTCGCCAGAGGGACCTGGATCCGAACGCCGAGGAATTCATCGTGGGCTGGGCCCGCGAGATTCCGACGGATGTGCCGCTCGCGCTCGTCGTCCATCTGGATAGGCCCGCTGGTCTTCCCGAGGAGGCCGCGACTCTGCGCGACGCAATCCGTGAATTCTTCAGCGACCGCGCGCAGGCGTCGAGACGGCGGCTTCGTCAGTTGTTCAGGCAAGGCCGCATCAGCCTTGTAATCGGCATCGCCTTCCTTGCCCTGTCGCTGATGATTGGCGATGTCGTCGCACGGCTGCTTGGCGAAGATCGTTTTGGCGAGATCCTGCGGGAAAGCCTTCTGATCGGCGGATGGGTCGCGATGTGGCGCCCCATGGAAGTGTTCTTGTACGACTGGTGGCCGATTCGCGCCGACGCGAGACTCGCAGACCGGCTGAGCGCGATGCCGGTGAGGATTGCTTACGAAACGGACGCGGGCTCGGACGCATGGCGCCGCGACTGGCCGGCTGCGGCGCCCCCGTCGAAGCCGAGCGTCACAGCTGAACGGTCTCGTGCCAGCGAAGTGCCGCGGGCCGCCGACGATCGCGGCAACAGGCTCGCGTAACCGTCAAATCGTCGTACTGTGGTGGCTTTCCGATGACGGCGAACAGCGCGACGGTCGTCGCCATTCAGCCATTACTGCTGCCGCAGTTGATGCACGAACGCCACCGCGATCGAGCCTTCCCCAACCGCTGAAGCGACGCGTTTGACGTTGCCTGACCTGACGTCCCCGACAGCGAACACGCCCGGCAGGTTCGTTTCGAGGAGGGATGGGGCCCGCGTCGCAGGCCAGCGCGTGGCGCGGAGATCCTCGGGCGACAACGCCGGACCCGTCTTGATGAACCCCTTCGCGTCGACGGCGACGCAGCGATCGAGCCACCGCGTGTTGGGTACCGCGCCGGTCATGACGAAAATGTGTCGAATCGCGTGCGTTTCGACCACACCCGTCTGGGTGTTCTTCCAGGTCACGCGTTCGACATGGTCCTTCCCTTCGACCGCGGCGAGCTCCGTGTGCGGGTGCACGGTAATCAGACGACTCTCCTCGATTCGGCGGATCAGGTATCGCGACATACTCGCTGCCAGCCCTCCGGAGCGGACGAGCATGTGCACGTGGCGTGCAGTCTGCGACAGGAAGACGGCCGCCTGGCCCGCGGAGTTGCCACCGCCCACTACGATGACGTCATCGTCACCACACCATTGCGCCTCGACGAACGTCGCGCCGTAGTACACGCCGAGCCCTTCGAAGCGGGTCAGGTTGTCGAGCGGCAGCCTTCGATACTGCGCACCCGTGCTGATGATGATGGCGCGCGCCCGGAGCCGTGAGCCATCGTCCATGTCGAGCGCGTACGGCTGCCGAGCGCAGTCGAGGTGGACGGCGCGTTTCGCGACGATCAGGTGCGCGCCGAACTTCTGCGCCTGCATCAATGCGCGACCGGCGAGATCCTGGCCCGAAATTCCGGTCGGAAACCCGAGATAGTTTTCGATCTTCGAGCTCGAGCCGGCCTGGCCACCAGGCGCGTTGTCTTCGACGACGATGGTGTCGAGTCCTTCCGACGCGCCGTACACGGCAGCAGCAAGACCCGCTGGTCCGGCGCCGATCACGAGCAGATCGTGGATATGCTCCTGATCGACCGGCTCGTTGAGCGTCAGGCATTCGGCAATCTGTTCGTTCGTGGGGTTCTTCAGCACCACCGTGCCGCGGCAAATCACAATCGGGAGATCGTCCACGCTCACGTGGAAGCGATCGAGAAACCCTTGCACGCTGGTGTCGCGCTCCAGGTCGATGTAGGCGTGCGGATGCCCGTTTCGCGTGAGAAATTCCCTGATACGGAGCGTGCCGGCCGAGTGATTGGAGCCGATCAGCACGGCATCGCCCAGTCCGCGGGCGATGAGCTCCACACGGCGCAGGATGAATGCCCGAAGCAGGATGTCGCCGAGCTCCGCATCGGTCTGCACCAGCGTGAGCAGCCGCTGCTGGTCGATTTCGATGACGTCGCCGTCCTGGCGTACACGGATCCGTACGAACACCGGACGTCCCGACAACATGTTGACCTCGCCGGTGAACTGTCGAGGGCCGACAACGGTGACGATGTCCTCGTGCCGGCCGAATGCGCCGACAACTTCGAGTGCACCGGAGAGCACGACGTAGCATCGTGTGGCGAGTTCCCCCGGTTGGACGAGCGTAGCGCCCTGCTCCACGCGGCGTGTTCGCCCGTGTGTGGCGATGCGGCTGGTCTGCGCTTCGGTCAGCGTCGGGAACATCTGTGCCGACTGCAGCGCGCCCTCGGCCATGAATGACATCTTAACGGCCGGCCGTCATGGATGTGCAGAGTTGGTCGCCTTCATAGACCGTCCGCCTCCGACTGCTTCGACGCGCGCGCGATCGGAAGCTGCCAGTCTCGTCGCATCGCCACGAACCGCAGTCCAAAGCACAGCACGGCGCCGGCAACCGCCGCCCCGTCCGAGGGGAGATGGAGCATTGCTCCCATGACGACCACACCCGCGCCAATCAGAGCCGCGACGGCGTAGAGCTCGGTGCGCAGCACCGTCGGGATTTCCCTCACGAGCACGTCGCGCACCATCCCGCCGCCGATGCCGGTCAGCATGCCGAGCAACGTCGCTGGAACCGGACCGACATGAAACGCCAGCGCCTTCGTCGCTCCTGAAACCGCAAACAGTGCAAGACCCGCGGCGTCGAACACCTGCACGGGGCTCCGCAGTCGGTCGATGATGCGATACCGATAGAACGTGATCAGCCCCGCGAGGATTGAGACGCCGAGGTACCGCCAGTCGCTGATGGCCGCCGGCGGGATCGCTCCAATCATCAGGTCACGTGTGATCCCTCCCGAGTTGCCTGCCGCGAACGACAACACCAGAACCCCGAAGAGATCGAGTCTGTGCTTGACCCCCGCCCTCGCGCCGCTGATCGCGAACACGAACGTGCCGCCGAGATCGAACGCGACCAGCAGCGTGCTGAGGATGACTTTTTCGTGCTCTAGCAAGTGGGGCTCATGTCGAGAGCCAGCTCTCGGCGGCCACCACCAGCGTCTCCACGCCTGTCTTCAGCGTCGGATCGATCACTGGTGCGAAGCGCGGATTGTGATTCGTCGGGATCTCGCCGAGCTTTCCGTCCCGTTTGGCTTTGGCGTACGTGTCCGGATCGATGCCGCCGACGAACCAGAACACGGAGGGCGCACCCCATTCGGCGCCGAACGATCCGAAGTCCTCGCTCGCCGTCGTCGGCTGCGTCTCCTGTACGCGGTCCGCAGGAAAGTGCTGGCGAAACGCATCGTGCACTCGCCTGGTCGCTTCGGAATCGTTGGTGACAATTGAATACCGATCCAGGGGAGTAATCTCCGGTTTCTTCGGTGCGCCCGATGCGGCCGCTTCGGCATTGACAATCCGTTCGATCGCGGCCAGCACGCGTGTGCGAACCCCCTCGTCGAACGTGCGCACGTTCAATTTGATGATCGCCTCATCAGGAATGACGTTTTCCTTCGAGCCAGCCTGGAGCACGCCGATGGTGACCACGGCGGCGTCGTTCGCCGCGACTTCGCGGGACACGATGCCCTGCAGGCGCAGCACCGTTGCGGCAGCCATCACGACGGGATCGATGCTGGCCTCCGGCATCGACCCGTGAGCACCGCGCCCGAATAATCGAATCTGCAGACTGTCGGCCGCCGATGTCGTCACGCCGGTACGACCCGCGACGATCCCGGCCGGCAAGCTCATGACGTGCTGCCCCAGCACCACGTCCGGCTTGGGAAAGCGCTGAAAAAGCCCATCGTCGATCATGGCCTGCGCGCCCGCCGCCGTCTCCTCCGCGGGTTGGAAGACGGCCATCAGCGTTCCCTTCCACGCATCACGAGACCGGGCAAACAGCGTCGCCGCGCCTGCCAGCCAGGTCACGTGCATGTCGTGACCGCAGGCATGCATCACCGGTACTGTGTTCCCCGCGCTGTCCGTCGCCGTCACTTTGCTTGCGTACGGCAGACCCGTGGCTTCCTGCACGGGGAGCGCGTCCATGTCGGCGCGCAGCATGACGACGGGTCCCTCTCCATTGTGCAGCAGCCCGACGACGCCGGTGTTTCCGATCCCGGGGGTCACGTCGTAGCCGGCAGCACGAAGGCGTTCCGCCGCGAGACCAGCGGTCCGTGTTTCCTGCATCGAGAGCTCGGGATGCGCGTGCAGATCCTCGTAGAGCGACTGCAAGCCGGGAAGCAAATCGCCGAGAGGCGCAAGCACCGTGGTGGAATTCTTCAACACCGTTTCGCCCATATATTGACCCGCGTGGTTCTGAACCTATCTCAAGGAAGTGTCAAATCCAGCCTCGGTGATCCGCCGCCGATCTGTCGCGCACACACGGACTTCGGCATGTCACCGGCGCCCGGGGACAGGCACCGAGCACGTCACCCGACCTAGGTTCCGGCTGGGGTGTGTAGACGGGTCCCATCATGCGGTCCTGGGCCATGAGACGCTCGCATGGCACCCTCGATGCAACGCACGCGCCGCCGCGGGAAAGGCAAAAGCCAGCCGGTGAATCGAACCGCCGCAGTAGTTGAAAGTCGGCCCGCCGCACGATGCAATTGTCCTGCGTCGACAGGAACATGGAAGCAGCGACATGGGGATCGATCAGCATGAGTCCGGAGATTTCATTCCGTATCCGTTGGAGCGCGTCGGCACGCGAGTATCCCGGAAAGCATGTGGAATTCAAACGGGTTCTCGCTGAGGGCGACTTCGTTGTCCTGCACTGCTACCAGCGGTGGCCGAATGATGGTGATTGGGCCGGCATCGATATCTTTCGGCTCGACGCGAACGGAAAGATCGTCGAGCACTGGGATGTGCTGCAACGGATTCCCGAGCAATCAGCCAATCCCAACAGTATGTTCTGACCGACTCTCCGGTCCTGGAACTTCGCAAATGCTGCTGCGGGAGCGCGCCCCCTTGGGCTCGCTGCTCATCTCGCGTAAATCGCGAAGCGGGTCGGCGCGGCCGATCTCCGTGTCAGTGAGTCGCTGTATCTGAGGCCTGCGCGACGACTCTGCTAGCTTTGCGAACGCCGTGCTGTCGTCGATCTCGGAATTCGGGCAGGGACGGCGGAACGATCAGCGCTCTCCATGGCCCGAGCGGCCTGTTGAGGTGGTGACGCGACCGGATCGCTTGCGGGAAACGTGTCTTCAAGGGCGTCGTCCAGCCAGTTGTCAAGTCGCTCTTTCCAAACCGAAGAATCCTCGCACGAAGTGCCCCTTGCATCCGATCGCCGCGGAGTTGGATCTCTCATTCAATTAATCCTCGAGAGGCGAGGTCATACAAGACACGGAAGAGATTGCCATTCAGATCTCGCGCGATGGACTCGCCCCTCGCTCTAACGATACGCCGATCAGCATGGCTCTTCACCCGCGGCCCGGCGCGCTGAGTTACCATCACACATGAACGCCGACCAGCCAGCGGGGCGCAGAACGAACGCCGGACCAATGATCGATGAGTGACACCGGCGTCCCCCGTCCGACGCCGGGCACGATCGAGCTCCTCGGAATCGAACGGCTCGAGGAGCACGCGAGGCGGCTGGCCGCCCTGCTTACCGTTTCCTCACGGCACCGCGGCGGCAGCCGCGCACACCTGAAGCGGTTGCGCCAACACGCGCAAAGGCTTCGAGAGGTCTATACAGCGCTCTCCGATGACGCCAAGCGCGGAGAGCCGTCGTCGCCCGCGGCCGAATGGCTGCTCGACAATTTTCACATCGTCCTGGCGGCCCTCCGCGACGTCCATCACGACCTGCCAGGCGGGTTCTTTCGACGGCTCCCCCGGATCGCGGCCGACGAGTTCGCGGGCCTGCCGCGCATCTACGCGATGGCGCTCGAGCTGATTCGGTGCAGCGCCGGACGGCTCGACCCGCAGCGACTGCACCGGTTCGTCACGGCTTTCCAGTCCATTACCCCGCTGACGATGGGCGAGCTCTGGGCGTGGCCGTCCGCTTTGAAGCTCGCGTTGATCGACCACCTGCGCATCAGGGCGGATGTGCTCTTGACGAGCCGCGCTCACCGCCTCGAGGCGGATCAACTGGTCGATGCACTCGATACATCAGCGCATGTGCGCGATCGCTGGCCGTCCCAGGTGCATCCTGCGTTTGTCATTCGGCTGCTCCAGCGATCGCGCGAACACGAAACGGCAGCCCCCCTGCGCCGCGAGCTGGATGCCGCGTTGGCCTCGCGTGGCCAGACGGTAGAGGACGCGATCCGTTCGGAGGCGCGGCATCAGGCAGCCGAACAAACGTTCATGGCGAACCTGATTGGAAGCCTCCGGCTGGTATCGACCTTCGACTGGAGCGAGTTCTTCGAGAGCGTCAGCCTCGTCGAACAGGTCCTGCAGCGCGATCCCGTAGCGGTGTACGGCCGAATGGATTTCGCAAGCCGCGACCGGTATCGGCACGCGGTCGAAGAACTGGCCGAACCCACGGGCGAGGGGCAGGTGCGCGTGGCACTCAAGAGCGTCGAACGCGCCAGGCAAATCGCCGAACGTGCTCCGGACGCGCGCGAGGCGCACGTCGGGCACTACCTGATCGGCGACGGCCGCCAGCAGTTCGAACGCGGAATCGGATGGGAGCCTGGAGTCGGGCCTCGGCTCCGGCGCGAGTTCTTCCGGTGGGCGACGCCGGGGTACCTTGGGACGATTGCGGTCGGCACAGGAGCGGGCGTCGCGCTCGCGCTCGCGTACGCGCGTATCCAAGGTTGGCGATGGCCGATGCTCATGGTGGTCGTCCTGCTGACCATCGTGCCGATGAGCGAGCTGACGATACAGATTCTCCAGCGCCTGCTCGGCCGCTTCATCCCGCCTCGGCGCCTCCCGCGGCTCGACCTCGCCCGCGTCCCGGACTCGGCGCGGACGATGGTGATCATCCCGACGATTCTCGACAGCGTCGCACGGGCACGGGATCTCGCGGCGCACCTCGAAGTACAGGCGCTCGGTAACCTGGACCCGAATATCCATTTCGCGATCCTGAGCGACTTCAAGGACGCCAGCGCGGAAACCCTGCCGCTCGACGCGGAGATCCTCGCGGCGGCCGGGGACGCCATCGCCGCGCTCAACCGGAAACATGTCGACAGCGGTCGTGCGGATCGCTTCTTCCTGTTCCATCGCACGCGCCAATGGAACGAGCAGGAACGCCTCTGGATGGGATGGGAGCGAAAGCGGGGAAAGATCGAGGAATTCAACCGCCTGCTCCGCGGCGCTACCGACACCAGCTTTGTCGTGACCGTTGGCGACGCGTCCATCCTGCCGCAGGTGCAGTACTGCATCACGCTCGACAGCGACACGCGCCTGCCCAGAGATGCCGCCCGGCAGTTGATTGGCATCATCACGCATCCGCTGAATCGCCCCGCGTTCGATCCCGCCGTCGGTCGTGTCACCGAGGGGTACGGCATCCTCCAGCCCCGGGTCAGCGTGACATTCACGAGCGCCGGCGGTTCGCTCTTCGCGCGGCTGTACGCGGGACACACCGGAGTCGATCCCTACACGACAGCGGTGTCCGATACCTACCAGGACGTATTCCGCGAAGGGATCTTCACGGGGAAGGGCCTGTAC
>JBKPQB010000028.1:0-128589 GCA_046733875.1 Acidobacteriota bacterium | reverse complement strand
GATAGCGTGACCGGTTCGTGGGTCGCAGGCGCGTCAGGCTGTTGACCGCTTCCCACAGTTTGAACACCGACGACGTGACGACGTCGAGCACTCGCTGTTCGTCGTCGAGGGGCACGACCTCGGAGGAGCCGCAGACAACTACTTCACCATTCATGACGCATGCTCGTGGTCGCGGGAGACCGCCATCTTCATGCCGGATCGGCGGCCTTGATTTCCGTGCTCGCGCCGGCCTCGCACTTCTGAAGTTCTCCCGGCAAAGCCCGGCGAGCTTCTGCGCAATGGCGTCGTAGACCGAAGCCTCGGCCGACGCGCCGCATGAGGAGTTCCGGAGGCGCACCCCGGCACTCGATCGCGACATCGAAGCCCACACATTGATACCACGCTGTCGCGAAAGGGACACAAGTGTCGCACCAGCGGCTCCCCTGAAGGCTAACATCTGTGACCCGCAATCCGCGCAGGTTTCTTGCAAAGGGTTTAGGTAGAACGAACGCCGTCGCGATCGGTGCGGCGTCTCGCGGTCAAAGAGGACGCGCCGCCGGCGGGAATGGATTCGGCGCGCGTGCTCATTGCAGTTTGGCGTATTCCAGCTTCGCAGCTTTGAGGATCGGGATGTCGGGGTCAGCGTCCTTCCAGAGCGTGAGGAAGTCCTGGTACGCCACTGCAGCTCTCTTGACGTCTCCCGATGCCATGAACGCTCTCCCAAGCTGCAACCGGGCGACTGCGCCGATCGGATCGGTGACGACAATGCCTCGGTGGTCGAGGATCTTTTGGAATTCCGCATCGGCGCTCTGGTGCGCAGCGAGGTACGCGAGACCGCGTACGTAAACCGGATAGAGCGGTCCGCTGAATCCAACCGACGCGCCGGAGTGATCCCCCATTTCGTACGGGGCGGCGATTTCGAGCAGCTCGATTGCCTTCGCGGGCTCCCGACCGCTCAGCGCAAGAAGGGCCCGGAGCGTCGGTAGATAGCTGATCCTGACCAGCGTGTCTTCGGGGAAACGCGCTGCCAGATCGTCGGCAATGTCTTGCACTCGGGACCATTCCCCGGCAATGGCCAGGGCCACGGCAGCGCCATACCGCGCGGTGTGACCTTTGGAAAGACCAAGCACCGACGCGGCGCGCTCTCGCGCTTCGGACAGATTTCCGAAGAGCGCTTCGCGCACTGCTGCCGTCGCTTCGTGTTGAGCCGCGCCGTCCCTGCGCCCCGCCTGGATCGCCAGGTCCACGGCCTGTCGTGACTTCTTCCTCGCTTCTCGCAGATGACCGGAATACGCGAGAACAGCGCCCTCCTGGTCGATTACCCATCCTGCGATCCAGTCCTTCGCTCCGGCTCGTTGCTGCGCCTGCGCCGCCAACTTTTCCATCTCGCCGCGATTATGTTCGAGGAACGCGATTTGGAATCGCGCGTAGAGAAGCTCCGGTATATCGATCTTTCGTTCTGATGCTTTTAGTAGAGTGCTGCGGGCTTCCGCGAGCCTATCGCGGTAGATGTAGCTGGCGGCAAGGTTATAGTACGGAAAGGAATGGTCCGGATCGAAGGTCATGGCCTTCTTGGCTTCCTCTTCGGCCATTTCGAATTTCCCGAATGACATGCTGAGCGAACCAGCTAGAAATGAGTGGGGCTGCATGTCGCGAGGATACGTTTGCGCCCAGACCTGGCAGGTCTGCCGCGCCTTCTCGAGGTCTCCCGTGACTGTGCGGTGATAGACCAAATCGATAAAGAACTTCTCGCGGTCGCTCGCGCGATCCCGTAGCTGATAGGCTCTGGTCGTGCTCTCGATCGACGAATCGGACTCTCCGATAGTGCTGTAGGAGAGCCCAACTTGCGCATGGGCCATCGCAAAATTTGGGTCGATTTCGGCGGCACGCTTGAAGTGGGGCAGAGCGGCGGGAGGCCCCTCGGAATCGACAAGCTTCAACGCGGTGGTGTAGGCCTTCAATGCCTGGAGCGACGCCGTCGTTGCGTCGGGAAGCGGTGTCGAGTGCTTCTGGAGGGTCGCGAGCGACTCGCCGACACGCGCTCTGAACCTGGTGCCAATCTCACCGAGGGCAGTCAGCACGTCTTCCTTTCGCGCCGCCTGGGCCTGCTCCTCGTCGAGGATGTCTCCGGTGTCGCACCTCTTGGCTTGCAGCCCCAAAACATACTGGCTGCCAAGTCGCGTAATCGATCCGTCGAGTACGGCCGCGCTCCCGGTTCGTTCGCAGACGACCGCCGCGAGCTCCGGCATCAATCGTGCGGTCGATGGTTGGCCCATAAGTTGAAGCATTCTGTGAATGCGCTCGTCCGAGATGAGGCTGAGGAACGGCGATTGGGCGAGCTGCACCGCGAGTCCCTGCCGAAGCGTGTCGTCGAAGACGGGGTCGCCCGTCGTGTTGGTGAAATCGGCCAGGACGATCGTGTCTTTGTCGGTCAGCTTGGCAGGGATCGTGTTCGTGTCGGCGACTCTGGACATCCGATAAACGTACAACGAGCCGACGATCGCGACTGTGAAGGCAATCACCCCAGCAAACCGCGCGAGGAACGCTTGGCGTGTGACGGCCGTGGCGGCTTCGGTCGCTGGATGTGGCGTCCGACGTCCAGAATCACGATCGCGCTTCAGTCGCTGGAGGTCCGTGCGAATCTCGGACGCGTGCTGATATCGAAGCTCCCGATCCTTCTCCAGGCACTTGTCGATGATCCGTTCCAATTCCACCGGAACGTCGGGGTTCAACCTGACGGCGTTTACCGGCGTGCGGTTGAGGATGCCATCAGAAATGATTGTGGGACTGTCGCCACGAAATGGCAGTGTGGCAGTCGCCATCTCGTAAAGCACGACGCCGAATGAAAACAGATCGGTCCGCGCGTCCAGATCTTGCACGCGAGTCTGCTCGGGAGACATATACGCGACGGTGCCCAGCGCTGTGCCGGGACTGGTCAGTGCGTCGTGCGCAGTAAAGGTCAGTCCACTGTCTGATGCGGGCGCGGGCGTCAGCACTTTCGCCAGGCCAAAGTCGAGAATCTTTGCGTGGCCACGGTTCGTGACGAAGATATTCGCGGGCTTGATGTCGCGGTGGACAATCCCAGCGGCGTGCGCCGCGTCGAGCGCGTCGACGATCTCGATGGCGAGCGCCAGCAGCAGGTCGATATCGAGCGGCCGGCTCCCGATTCGATGCTTCAGCGTCGTGCCATCGAGGAACTCCATGACGATGAACGCGTGTCCCTCGTCATCGCCAATGTCGTAAATCGTGCAGATGTTCGGGTGATTCAACGCGGACGCAGTGCGCGCTTCGCGCCGGAACCGCGCCAGGGCCTCCGCCTCGGTTACGAGCTCGGATGAAACGAACTTGATCGCGACGGTGCGCCCGAGCCGAGTGTCCTCGGCTCTGTAGACCACACCCATCCCGCCGCCGCCGAGTTTCTCGACGACACGGTAATGCGAGAGCTGCTGGTCAACGAGGGATCGGGGGTGTTTGGTGTGTCGCCGCTGTTGTGACGCGCGACCCTGCGCGCTGCAACATCGATGGCCGGCTGGCCGAGAAAATCTGCAGCGCGGTCCTCCGCGGTGAGCAGGGACCGGACTTCCTCTTCAAGAGGTTGATCACCGGCGCATGCACGCCTCAGCAGCGCCTCGCGCTCGCCCGGCGGTCGCTCCAGCACCGACTGGAGGATATTCTCAACCTGTTTACTGCGTTCGGGGTCCATCTGTTGTTCCATCAGCCAGTTCGCGATACAGCCAGGCCTTTGCCATTCTCCAATCACGTTTCACGGTCACTGGAGGTATGCCGAGTACCTCCGCCGTCTCTTCTACGCTGAGCCCGCCGAAGAATCGCATTTCAACAACTTGCGTTTGCGCGGGTCGACGTGTGCCAATGCGGTCATCGCGTCATCGAGCGCCACCCGTACGCTGACGTCCCTTCCACTCGGACCGTCTGGCTGGCGGCCTTTGCCATCGATTGACTGGCTGGATTATATGGCCCTCGCGTCGGGCCGGCGGGCAACGGGTGTATTTGCGACGATCATGATGACTCGAGGACTCTTCCTTGAGCTCGTGATGGTAAGCGCGGCGGAGACGGGAATGTGGTCACCGTTGCGGTGCGTTGTGGCGGCTTCGCCGCTGGAGGCGAGGTGTTGGCCACACGTCGGATCGTCCGTCTAGATCCGTGGAGCATCTTGCGCAATGCATAATGACGATGGATCAGACAAAGGGAGGCGTTTATGAGGCGCACGATCGGACTGAGCGTTCTAGGAATGCTGTGCTGGGTCGTAATGTTCCTGGCCGGTACGGACGTTTGGCATTCCGCTGGCAGCCCCGATTTCTGGCGCTTGTCCGGGCCTCCGTACACGGATCTCCGAGCAGTCGGGTACGCGTTCTACCTTCAATTCGTCATTTTGCTGATGATGATTGTTGTCGCTTCTTGGACCGCGCTGAATGCGGTCCGTTCTGATGCGGGAGTCAACTGACGCTCTCATCTGACCTCTCCTTGACGTCCCTGATTCGTGCGGCTCGACGGCCATAAGCCAGAGCGGTCGCTCCGGGAAAGAGGGAACCGGAGCGACGGCAGACCAGGACGCCATCGCTCCGGGAGAGTTGGTGTCAAAAACTGCGGAGACCCGCGGCGTTCGTCGAGACGCTGAAGAGAGCTGACGTGCACGTTCGAAACGAGATGGAGACTGGACCGAATCGGAGACAAATCCAGATCGAGGATCCCGACGAAAATCCCATCGAGTTGTTCGAGCCTGCGCGGTAGCGTGGACCCATGTCGCGTCCGAAAGAACTCACGAATGCTCGGGCTCGGCGATGACCACACCGCCGGAAACGACCAGGTCTGGATACTCGAGCAGCTTGAACCGTCCCAACGGATTGCCCTTGACTGCGATCAGATCCGCTGGCGCGCTGCGACGAGTTGACCGAGCGGGGACAGGCCGAGATGTTCACCGGCGCGGGCGGTTGCCGCGGACAGCACGTCTGCCGGGGTCAAGGCTCCCCGGGCCGTATGCAGCATCAGTTGAAGCTCGAACGCGTCAATTCCCCACGGCACGTCGGGATGGGCGAGATCGGTGCCATAGAGCAGCCGTATCCCGGCCTCCGCCATCCGGACCGCGTTTTGGAACACGCCGGCGGTGCGCGACTCGGTGTCCAGTGTGCCGACCACCTTCACGCCGGCCGATGCAGCACGGGCGATCAGGTCATCGGGGAGCGGATCGCACGGCACATGCGCCCACTCATCGACGTGCGCGTCAAGTGCGAGTTCAGCGCCCTGTGGCCCACTGAGGTGTGCGGCCACCGTCAAGTTGTGCGCGTGAGCCTCCGCCACGATGGCTTCAACCACAGAGGCTGAAAGCATTGGCCACGGCGGCCGCGCGGGTGTCTCGTGCGCGGACCACGGAGCGCCGGGCGAACCTCCTGGTTCCAATGCGATCTTGATGAACGCCACACCGTGGTCGGCGAGTCGCTGAACGGCCGCCTGCGCCGCCTCGACATCCGCTACTTCAAGTGCGACGTCGCGGCCGAACACCGGGATCGGATAGCCGCCCGGAGCGGTCAGAATCGGCCCGGCACCCACCACGCGGAGCCGCCCTTCGGCGTTGCCGTTGCGCAATCGCGCCAGTGGACTACCGGTGTCACGAACGGTAGTGATGCCATGCCGCAGGAGCTTCTCGTGTGGCGTCTGATCCAGCAGCACATGAGTGTGCAGGTCGATGAATCCAGGAAGCAGCGTGCCGGCTATGTCGATGGTCCGTTCGTGTCGTTCGAGCTGATGCTGAGGCGCAACGGCCCCAATCCGGTCACCATTCACCGTGACTGCGTAATGATCGAGAATCCGGGTGCCATCGAATACCCAGTCGGCGCGGATGAGGTACTCGGAGTCGGGCATGTGCGGAGATGCGTCACCGCGATTCATGGCTAACCTCCCATGCCCGCAGTATCGATAATCCTGCGTTGAGATCGCATCGGACGATCGCCCGATGCCCCACGAATGCACCGACCGCGGCCGTAAACAGTCGCGGCTGGCATCCGTTGCGGGATCACGCGGCCAGTTCGGCGATATGTGCCCATTCTCGGAGAGGAAACGTCGTGGGCGATTCGCCCGCTAGCCGAGTTCGCCTCGCCGAACTGATTGCCGCGCTGTCCCTGGCCATCGACCTCGGGTTGGGCCAGCCGATGGCGCACGTCCTTCGGACGTGTCTGCTTGCCCTCGGCCTCGGACGCGTCTTGCATCTCTCCGAGCGCGAACTGGCGGACACGTACTACACGACACTGCTTCGCTTCGTCGGCTGCACCTCCGATTCTCACGAACTCGTCGATTTTGCCGGAGATGACATCCGATTCCGTCAACTCATGGTCGCTGTCAGCAGCGACACACCCGACGAGATCGCGCCACAGTTGGTGCGCTTTCTGAAGGACGTGGGGGAGAGGGGCGATCTGGCCGCACGTGCGCGAGAGGCGGTGAAGGCTGCGGATGGAGTCGGAGCTCGCATCGCCGCGGCGCACTGCGAAGTCGCGACCATGCTCGCCACGCGGCTCGGGCTGGGCAGCGCGGTTTCTGAAGCCCTTGGACGGGCCTTCGAACGATGGGACGGCCTCGGCCATCCGAACGGGAAGGCCAACGACGAAGTGCCTCTCGCTGTTCGACTCGCAGTGGTCGCGCGAGACCTCGAGATCTTGCTGCGCACGAGCGGACTCGGAGACGCGCGAGAGGCACTCAAGCGCCGGCGCGGCCATGCCTACGATCCGCGCGTCGTTGACGCGTTCCTGAAACACGAAGCCGACATCCTTGCGACTGTGCAGTCTGGTGATCCCTGGGATAAGGTGCTTCAGCTCGAGCCGGGCGGACCCGTGTGGATGGCTTCCGATCAACTCGACGTCGCACTGACGGCGTTCGCCGACTTCGCCGACGCCAAGACACCGTTCACGCTCGGGCACTCTCGCGGCGTTGCCAGACTTGCCGAAACCGCGATGACGTGCCTCGGCGGCTCACCGTCCGAGGTCGCGCGCGTCCGCCGAACAGCGTTGTTGCAGGACATTGGTCGGAGCGGTATTTCAAATGCCATCTGGGAACGGAAGGGCCGTTTGTCAGTTGAGGAATGGGAACGGATGCGCCTGCACCCGTACTATACGGAGCGAATCGTCAGCAAATGCGGAGGGCTTCGTCACCTCGCCACATTGGCGTCCGCACACCACGAGCGTCTCGACGGATCGGGCTATTACCGCGGCAACCGCGGGCCAGACCTGGATACAGACGCGCGAGTTCTCGCTGCAGCAGACGCATGCCAGGCGATGTTGCAGGACCGACCCTACCGCGCAGCGCGTACGCTGGATGATGCGGCGCGGCAACTCCGCGCAGAGGCGTCGGGCGGGAGACTCGATTTACACGCAGTGGAAGCAGTGCTCGCCGCCGCGGGTGCGCCGGCACTACGGGCGAAGAAATCAAATCCCGCCGGTCTGACGGATCGAGAGGTCGCGGTCCTGCGCTTGATGGCAAGAGGACAATCCAACCGGGAGATGGCACAGTCGCTCGGCATCCGCCCGAAGACCGTCGGTCACCACGTACAACACATCTACGACAAGATCGGCGTGTCCACCCGCGCGGCCGCTGCGGTCTTCGCGGTCGAAAATCGGCTGCTCTGACTCGCCAATGAGTCCGGCGGGCAGATGGGGCGATCGTCCGATGTGATGGTCCGGTGCAACTCTGGGCCTGATCCGATTCGGTGGACAGGTTAAGTACGTCCGTTCCGCTCCTCGTTTAGTGGTGTTCGGTGTCGATGTCCACGAAAGCGGTTCAAGCCCACAAGTCGAGGCGGCTCGCCACGCTGGGGCGTGGCCGTGGAGACGTTGAGCGTGGCGGGGAAGCTATGCCTGGCGCCATCGGCGTCGCACCGCGGCACCGGCGAGCCCCGAGCCGAGCAGCAGCAGCGTCCCGGGTTCCGGTGTTTGAGCAGCCGAGAACGTGTAGAAGAGCGTGTCCGCGTCGGCATTACGCATGACGAAACCCGGATGCGATGTGACCTGTTCGTACCGCACGTGAAATTGTCCGTTGCCGATAAACTGGCGCGCGAACAGCTCCTCGCCCGCCTGAGTGCCGCGAATGCTCGCCTCGAACGAGAACGGAGCGGCGAACTCGAACTCCAGGGCGCCGCCGGAGGAAACCCGCGTCGGGACGGCGTCGGCTCGCATCGTCCCGACGAAGTCGACGTTCGTGGCATTCACGCCGGCGAGCATGGCGTTTCCTCTCCCGAGGAACTGCTCACCCGCGCTGCGGAAGCTCCAGTCGGAGAGGGAGCCCTCCGCTTCCTCGCAGAACGAGAACGGGGCGTTGCCGCACCTGGCGGGAAAAATATTGGTCGTGTAGATCCCGAACGCCGTGGTCGCGAGAGCAAAGCCATTCCCGTTGAAGGTGAACGTGTCCCCTTCGATGTCGAAGAGAAACGCACCGCTCGTGATCCGGAGCGGATCGGCAGAAGCAGAAGCCGGCGGGGCTAACAAAGCGAAGGGCAGCAGCAGAAACAGCATTCGTTTGCACATACTTAGCAGACCTCGCCTTCCGACGCCTCTCATCGACTTGGGGGCGCGCGAAGATGCATACCGCATTCCCCGGCCTGGAAAAATCGAGCGGCTTCCACGGCCTGCGCTTACAGCAAGGGCGAACCGGCCACCGCGTCGCTGGCCGCGCGGGTGGCCGGTATGAAGTGTGGCGACTGACGCTCGTCGCGGTGCCCCAGCTACGTCTTCCTGCTGTGTTCTCGGCGATTGCCAGAGCGGCGGCCTCATCAGCATCGTCTAGTCGGAGCACTTCGTAATGACATCACTCGTCAAGACGCGGCGCCTGTGTCGGCACCCGCGCCTGCGCTCGCGCGAGTATTACAACAGCAAAGCGGCGATAAAAATCCCGACCATGGCGAAGGCGAGCGCGACCTTCACCGCGGTGCCAATCGCGAATCCTATCCACGCCGCGACCCCGGCCCGTCCGGCCCGTTTCCAGTCGCGGTGCAGCGTCAACTCGCCGACGAGCGCGCCGGCGAACGGGCCGATGACAATTCCCGGCAGCCCGAACACCAGGCCGGCGAACGTCCCGAGCGCCGCGCCGGTCATGGCGCGCCGGCTCGCGCCGAGGCGCTTCACACCGACCGCTGCCGCCATGAAATCAACGACGTAGCTCGCCGCGCCGATGACGCCAATCACCGTGAGCATCCACGGCCCTACACGCGTGAAGTGATCGGCCAGGGCCGCCAGCAGCAGGCCGGCGAAGATGAGGATGTGGCCAGGCAACGCCGGCATGACGATGCCGACGAAGCCGATGAGTACCAGAGCAACACCGAGCATCCACAGGAGAATCGTCAAGCTATTGCAGCCTGAACAAGAGAATACAGTTCCGTCGAAGAGCGCGTGTGCGGATGTATTCCGACCATACGCGAAATCCGGCGAGTGTTGCCGGAAGACGTGTTGCCGAGGCGCCCGGGATGCGGACCCGGTCGATAGCAATTTTCCTGACTGGACCGACGACAAACGCGACGATTCCGTCAGGCGGAACACTTCCGAAGGGCTGCTGAAATGCCTTTGCGAGCTCCGCGAAGCGATCCGACTCAAAGGGGTTCGTGACCGCGAACACCGCCGACGTGCTCGACGACACGGCTCGCTTCGATCTGTTCCGCCCGCACATCGTCGTTCTCCTCGTACATCAGCCGGATCTCTGTCTCGCCCTCCCAGTTTGGCCAGTGAACGCGGTGCAGCTCCATGAATTTGCGGGCTTCCTCGAGCGCTTCTTCTTTCGACGCGACGTTGAAGATCGAGAACCCGCCGATCACTTCCTTCGACTCGATGAACGGGCCGTCCGTCGTGACGATCTTCCCGTTCGTGATGCGCATGCGCGAGCCCGAAGACGTGGGTTTGAGACCGCCGAATGAAATCATCGTTCCCTTCTTGGCCGCTTCGCTGCAGAGCCGCTCGATCGCTTCGATCAGCGCGGCCGGCGGCGGTCCGGCCGCTGCGAAGTTCTCGGAGCCTTTCACGATCATCATGTAACGCATGGTGGTTCTCTCCTCAGACGGTTGAACATGGTCAAGGTCGACCGTTTCGTGTCGCCTCGTTACCCTTCAGTCGAACGAAGCTCGGTGAATCGACAACGCCGAAGAGGAGCCTCAACGATAGCCAAGATTAGGGCTGCAGGGGCGCCGACGCCTGCGCGCAGCAGATATTCAAAGCATCGTGTGTTCACCCACGATCCGTTCGGCTAGTATCGGGACGTTTGGGAGGAGACGCAGATGCCGAAGTCCAAATCCATAGGAATCATACGCCCCGACGTGAAGGCGATCGCAACCCGAGCCGAACGGGCGAGGCCGCGTCAACGGGGGTTGAGCGCTCAGGAGAGGGCCGCCGAGGCCAAACGCCTGGCAGCCGACGAGAAGCGACTTCGCGCGTCGCTGGCCAAATCCATGGATGTGGCCGCGCTCGAGCGGTTCGCGCGCGAGCGGGAGAAGTCCGATCTCGAGCGCGCCAAGGCGGCGCACCGTCGGGCGATAGCGGCCTCCTCGGACCGTGCGAAGTGGCTCGCGATGCAATCCGTTCCGGCGAACGTGCTGACGCCGGCTGACGGGGAAGACCAGTTCATCGTCGACACGGCGTTGTTCATGCGCGCATGGCCGAACACCGGAGCGCTGCGGGACTTCAGCACCGGTCCGGATGACAACTGGGGGAAGTACGGGCTGGAGGTCGATGGCGACATCCTTGACACGCCCGACGAGGCGAGGCTGAGTTTCTACGCGCTCTGGCAGAATCCACGCGATGTGCCCGTGACCGTGCGCACATCGACACGGATCAATGTCAACGCGCACGTGGCCGCACACGCAGATGCCCGTTATTTCATGGGGTGGATAGTCGCTGGTGCCTCCGTCGATGCGACGTTACGGACCCGGTTTACCGTGAGCCCGCTCTGGCAGGAGAACACTCAACTCGTGGTCGCGGAAGAGTCCGTGGGCAACGTCGCCGCTCGAGGCGGCTTCCTTGGAGGAGACGATGACACGACGATTTTCACCTCGGTGTCCCTGGACGGAGCGATTACCTTCACCGTGCCGGCGGGCAGATTCCTTATGTTTGAAACCTCACTCGTCACCGGATGGAAGATCGACTCGGGCAACCTCCGGGTCGACGCCGAAGGCGGCGCGTTTCGTGTTGACGTCCCGTTCTGGATCGTGACGATCCTGGCCTGACCACATCGGTTCGATCGCCTCAGCCGCTTGCGCACAGGGGGATTCTGTCGAAGGCGGGAGAGGCGGGCATCTGGCGATACAGCCCGGTACCTCTGGATGGAGGAGTGGGGTCCGCGGGCGGGGAGATAGCTTTACAATGCAAAGTATTCTGTGTATGATGCCTCCGGACGTTATCGTGCTTCGTTTCACACTCCTGCTTGGGCTCGGCGCCGGCCTCCTCGTGGCCGTTGCCTGCGACGAGCAGCGCGCCGACTCCCCGCTGATCCAGGCCGCGCGGAGTGGTTCACTCGACAGGATCAAACTCCTCCTCGACTCCGGCGCCGACGTGAACCTGCCCGGACCGACGGGAGACGGCTGGGACGCGACTCCGCTGCAGCACGCGATCCTCGCGCGGCAGGCTGGCGCGGTCAGGCTTCTTCTGGATCGCGGCGCCGATCCGAATCGCGTGGCCGGCCCGAACGCTCCGGCGCCGCTGCTGCTGGCGGCGGGCGATACCGATCCCACTTTCGTCAACTTGCTGCTCGCGCACGGAGCAGAGCCGACCATCGAGGGGGAAGGCGGAGTCACGCCGCTGTCTCGTGCCGTTTCGGCTGGCCCGATCAACGGACCCGACCGCCCGATGTTCGGCGGATGCCGCGTCGAAACGGTGCGTGCGCTGCTCGCGCACGATCCCGCGCTCCGCTTGAAGCGCAATACCGCCGGGGACGACGCGATCTGGTGGGCGCGCTTCCAGAGGTGTCGGGACGTGCTGAGATTGATTGGCGAGTAGGCGATTGTCTGCGGACCTGGTCCGGATACCGTCGATGGTTCGCGCCGACTCGTTGGAGGAGTACGACAGCCATCTGCCGTCCGGCGAGAAAGCAGGCGCTCGCCATTCCCAGGACCTGGTGCGCGCGTAACGGTCTCGAGTCCAACTCAGGCGGATACGTCAGCAAAAAACGCGGCGATATCGCGGGCGAGCAGCTCCGGTTCCTCGACTGGCGCGAAGTGACCTCCCGCCGCCATCGGGGTCCACCTGCGCACGTTGTATAGCCGTTCGGCCCATTCACGCGGAGGTGCCCCCTCATCCACAAGTGTGTTGGCGAAAACGGCAATGCCGGTTGGCACGCTGACCAAGTCCTGTGGTCCAAGCGCGATTCGGAGTCGCCTGTTGTCGTTATCGAAGTAGTCGCGCATCGAGGACGTGATGGTCTGTGTAACCCAATAGATTGTCACGGTAGTCAGCAGGAAATCGCGAGAGAAGCGCCGCTCGAGCTGTCCGCCAGAATCGGTCCACGATCGCCACTTCTCCAAGATCCAGGCGGCGAGGCCGGCCGGCGAGTCGTTCAGGCCGTATCCGAGCGTCTGTGGTTTCGTGGACTGGATGGCCTTGTAGCCATATTCCGCCGTCCAGAACGCCTGATTGCGCTCGAGATATATTCTCTCCGCTGCGGATAATGGCCGGGCGTCTGGTCCTGTATAAGGACTAATCTCCAGATTACTGAGGTGGATGCCCATCATTGACGCGGGGTCGGTCATCGCCATGAACGTGGTGATCCCAGCCCCGAAGTCTCCGCCCTGAGCTCCATAGCGCGCGTAACCCAGCGCGCGCATGAGACGGTGCCACAGCCCGGCGACGTACCGATAGTTCACGCCCACCCGCGCGGGGCGTTCGGAGAATCCGTAACCCGGCAGGGAAGGGATGACCACGTCAAAGGCGGGCCCGTCGATGCCGTGCGCGTCCGGATCGGTGAGCAACGGGACGAGCGGAAGCAGCTCGACGAACGTGCTGGGCCAGCCGTGGGTAAGGATCAGCGGGATGCCGTGTGCCCGCTTCGCCCGCACATGAACGAAGTGAATACGGACGCCGTCGAGGTCTGCCTGGAACTGGTTGGTCGCGTTCAGTTCGCGCTCCTGCGCGCGCCAATCGAATTCGTCCGCCCAGTACGCAAGCAAGCGTCGCAGGTACTCAAGATCGGTCCCTTGTTCCCAAGGCGCGCCTGGCGCCGCGTCAGGCCAGCGCGTGTTGTGAATGCGGCGTCGAAGGTCCGAGAGGGTCTCTGCGTCGATGTTTATCGCGAACGGGGTGATGTGTGGGGGGATTTCCATCACCGATATCGTGCTCCAATCGCCCGTCCGTCACTTAATCCCTGCCGCGGCACGCCCGATGATCAGAAAGGAGCCGTGGCAGCAACCCTGACGCGGCGATCGATCGCGTTGCCGTACAACACACAGGGCTAAGCGCGGGCTGCCGTGCCGAACGTCGCTGGATAGAGGCGGCTTCCTTCTTATCTGACGATGATCACCAGTTGCTGTCGGACCTGATTCCCGTCGCGGCCGAGCGCGGTGAGCTGGTACGTCGTCGTCCGCGCCGGCGCAACGCGAAGACACGTCAGCGAGCTCGTGGGAGTCACGTCGCCAATGCCGGGTTCCACCCACGCGCTCACGGCCCCGACAACGGCATAGCACAGCTTCGTGGCGCCCGTGGCGAATGAGCTGGGGCGTGGGCTGAAGATCAGAATGCTGGGAGGGTCACCCACCGCCCGGACCACCGGCGTCCCTTGCACGCGTGCTTCACTCCAGGCTCGCGCTGCGGGTGCGGTCGAAGCAACGGTTGTGGATGCGGCCTCTCGATTCGGAAAGAGGGAACTGAACGCGGTCAAATCCAACGATCGCCACTCTTCCGGTGCCGCAGCCCAGTAAATCAGACCTGTTACGAGAATCGCCAGTACGCCTGCGACGGCCGGCAGCGCACTCTGTCTTCGTCTGGTCACGATTCCGGGGTGCAGTTCGGCGGCATCGGGAAACAGTGGCGAGTCGAACTCGAACCGTTCGTCGACAGCGTGCGCCGGTTCGGGGACCGGATCGAGCGCGGGCGTCAGGACGAAACTGAGATTGTGGCGGCTGGCTTCGACGGCATCGGCGTCATCCAACGCCTGACGCAGTTTCACGGCTTCGCTCAACGTTGAGCGTGCGCCGCGGGTCTCGCCGACGCAGATGGCCCGACTGCCGATCTCGTGAAGCGCCCACGCTTCTGCCGCGCGATCGCCAGTCGCCTTAGCTGCGAGCAGGCAATGCTCGAGCACACTTGCCCAGGCGTCCCACCTGAGGCCCGCCATGAGCGCGCCTTCCAGAATCTGGCCCAGGCGAAGGGCTTCCGCCCAGCGGCGGGCGTTGGTTGCGTGCCGCTGCACGCGCCGCAGCGCTTCGGCTTCGTCGAGCAACGCGTGAGCGTCTCGCCGGTATCGTTCGGCCCACGCGGTGTAGTACGTGATCGCGCGGTTGACCCACGGGTTCAGATCTTCCGTGCGGCGGAGCAGATCGCCGACACCATCGGCGAGCAGATGTCCGGATTGCGTGTTGAGCACCAGCGCTCGATGGACCAGCGACGTCAGCGATGACTCGATATCAACAACCTCGGCGATGCCGGCAATGTGGTGCGCCTGCATCGGCACAGTCGGGACCGCGGCAAGCGACAGCAGAATGCGCCGCTGCTTCTGGTCGATTGATGCCATCGACTCGGTGATCACCGTCGTGGCGGGGATGCCGCTTGTCCACGCATCGAGTGATATCCCGCGATCGCGGACGAGGACGGCAGCTTGCAGGATGCGCAACGGGTGGCCTTGCAGCGCCGCACAGAGACTGGCGGCTGCGGCTCGTTCGCCGGCGTCGAGCGCGCGCGCGATCTCCCGTTCGAGGAGCATGACGGCGTCTTCCACCGGAAGGCCGTTGAGCGCCAGGTTATGCACCTCGCTGCAGAGACGCCGCTCGCGCGTCGCGACGACGAAGCCGGACCGCGGGGCGACATCGATCAGCTGTTCCAGATCGTTCCGGTTCAGACGGACGTCGTCGATGAGGATCAACGCCCGTGTCTCCTGGAGCGCGCGCCGGATCTCGGCCGTTGTTGGTATCGAGATCTCGTCGCTCTCGAAGAACGCGTCGAAAAGCTGCTGCTGCAGATCCACGGAGAACTGCGCGCGGGCGGCGAGGTAGAAGATGCCGTCGGTGAAGGCGGCCGCGGCCGGATGATACGCGGCGGCTCGAAGCAGGGCCGTCTTGCCGATGCCAGCGTTGCCGCTGATTTCGACGGGCAGTCCGCCGTCCAGCGCCGAGAAAATCTCGGCCAGCTCCGCCCGCCGGCCGAACAGGCCGCGCACAGATCGGGGCCGCAAGAGGACGGGCGTCGGGCGCGGATGCGCGTGGATCCGCCGCGAGGGTGGCGCGTCACACACCAGCGCGCCGTGTGGCCCGCCGATATTCAGCACATACCGGCCGATCGCCACCTGGGCGGTGATGGCGCCGTGCAGCTGGGAGCCCTCAGGTGTAATGGCTCACATCATAGCAGTCCGGCGTCAGGCAAGGCGGTGCCAGGCCCGCTGGCGATAGTGCCATAATCCCACGCATGAGTTTGACGTCCGGAACACGTCTCGGCCCGTATGAAATCGTGGCGCCACTCGGGTCCGGAGGCATGGGCGAGGTCTATCGCGCCCACGACTCGCGACTTGGACGGGAGGTGGCCGTCAAGGTACTGCCGCCCGGATTCTTGGTCGACGAGGAACGCCTGCGCCGGTTCGAGCAGGAGGCGCGTGCCGCCGGCGCGATCAATCATCCCAACATCCTCGGGGTGTACGACATCGGCACTCACGCGGGCGTCCCGTACGTCGTATCCGAACTGCTCGACGGTGAGACGCTTCGCGCGCGCATCGGCGACTCGCCGTTGCCACGGCGGAAAGCCGTCGACTACGCGACTCAAATCGCCAAGGGATTAGCCGCCGCGCACGACCGCGGGATCGTTCATCGCGACCTCAAGCCGGACAACCTGTTCGTCACCCGCGACGGACGAATCAAGATTCTGGATTTCGGCCTCGCGAAGATGACCGACCCGCCGGCCAGCGATTCCGAAACCAGCCTTGCGGCCGGCGGACCGCAGACGAGCGCCGGAACCGCGCTCGGAACCGTCGGCTATATGTCGCCCGAGCAGGTGCGCGGCCAGAACGTTGATCATCGGTCCGACATCTTTTCGTTTGGCGTTGTGCTGTACGAGATGCTTACGGGACGCAGGGCGTTCCATGGGGACTCGGCCGTCGAGACGATGAACGCGATCCTCAAGGAGGATCCGAAACCCGCGGACAATGGCGGCCAGCCGCTGCCGCCCGGACTCGATCGGATCGTCCTGCACTGTCTCGAGAAGAGTCCCGAGGAGCGGTTCCAGTCGGCGCGCGACGTCGCGTTCGATATCGAAGCGCTCTCGGGCACATCGAGCCAAGCCGCGATGAAGGCTGCGGCGGTGAGACAACGGTCCTGGCTCCGTCCCGCGGTCGCCGCCGTCCTTGCCGCAGCTGCCGCCGTCGCGTTGTTCGCGGCCGGCCGATCCACAGCGAGGCCGCCCGATAGCCCCGTTTTCCAGCCTCTGACCTTCAGGCGAGGGAACATCAGCTTTGCCCGTTTCGCGCCTGACGGGCGCACGCTTGTTTACGCGGCGAGCTGGGAAGGCGCGCCGCTGGAGCTGTACTCCACGCAGCCCGGCAGCCCGGAGTCGAGAACCATAGGCCTGCAGGCAGATCTCCAGGCCGTTTCGCAGCGCGGCGAGATGGCGGTTCTGCTGAGAAAACCTGGTGGCGGCAAAGTGCTGGCACGGATGCCGATCGGCGGCGGAGCTCCTCGCGAGGTGCTCGAGCGGGTCCAGTCTGCCGACTGGGGCCCCGATGGCGACTCGCTGGCGGTCGTGCACACGGTGGACGGTCGCGATCGAATCGAGTTCCCGATCGGACGCACGCTCTACGACGCCCAGGGCTGGCTGAGCGATCTGGCGGTCTCTCCCACGGGCGACCGCCTCGCGTTCGCGGAACACCCGGTAGCGATCGACAGCCGGGGCGATGTCGCCGCGATCGATGTGAAGGGGAAGAGGACGGTCCTCTCTGCAGGGTGGGAGGACATTTTCGGCGTGCACTGGGGACCGGCAGGTGACGAGGTGTGGTTCAGCGCCTCTGGTGGAGGGGGAAAGAGCGCGGGAACGGATCACGCCATCTTTGCTGCAAGCCTCAACGGCACCGTCAGGACGGTGATGAGCGCACCCGGAAGCCTGGACGTGCAGGATATCGCGGCGGATGGGCGAGTGCTGGTGGCACACGGCAACAGGCGCCCGTCCATCATCGTGCGTGCGCGTGGCGCGACCGAGGAGAGCGAGCTGACGTGGATGGACTTTTCATGGGTCAGCGACATCTCCGACGATGGGCGGACGATTCTGTTTTCGGAGCAGGGCATTGCCGGCGGAGCGGGGTACGCCGTTTACTTGCGCGGGACGGATCACTCGCCGGCGGTCCGGCTGGGCAAGGGTCTCTCGCAATATCTGTCGCCGGATGGCCGCTGGGCCCTTGCCATTGATTTGACGCAGAACAAGCTCGTGATCCTGCCGACGGGACCAGGCGAGTCACGCACCGTAGCGCCCCACGGCATCAAGGCGTACTCGTTTGCCGCCTGGTTTCCCGACGGCAAGCGCCTCCTCTTTACGGGATTCGAGGAAGGCAAGGCGTCCCGCATGTACATCCAGGACGGTGACGCAGGCCCGCGCGCGCTGACGCCCGAAGGCGTCGCCGTGCGATCCAACACCCTCTCGCCGGATGGCAAATGGGTCGTCGCGCGGGTCAAAGACGTGCTCACCGCGTTCCCGACCGGCAGCGGGGATCCGCACCCAGTCAAGGGAGCGCTGGCAGAAGACATCCCGATCCGGTGGCGCGGCGACGGGCGCGTGCTGTTCGTGAGCCAGGGCAGGCTTCCGGTACGGATTTTCGCGCTGGACGTGACAACAGGGCAGCGTACGCTCCTCCACCAGATCTCGCCGCGCGACATCGTCGGCGTCGACGCGATTGGCGACATCCGTCTGACGCCGGACGGCAACTCGTACGCGTACGTGTACATCCAGAACTTGTACAGCCTCTATCAGGTGACCGGAATGAAGTAGCAGCGCCGAGACCCACCACAATCCGACCGGCGCGCCGGCGTTAAGATCTACCCGCCAATGAGACTTCGATCCGCGGTCCTCGTCGCGCTTCTCCTTGTCCTCGCCGCGTGCGCACGGCGGGCGACTCAACAGCCGTACGACCTTCTGATCACCGGGGGATCGGTGCTGAACGGCGAGGGTACGCCTGCCGTGCGAGCGGATGTGGGAATTCGGGGCGGACGCATCGCGAGCGTGGGCGATCTCAGCACCGCGACGGCAACGCGCCGGATTGATGCGTCGGGCTTGACCGTCGCCCCCGGCTTCATCGACATCCACAACCACTCGGACTACACGATCCTCGTCGAACCCAAATCCGAGAGCATGATCCGCCAGGGCGTGACGACAGTGGTGCTGGGGGAGTCGCGGTCGGCCGGCCCAATCAAACCGGGCGCCGAAGAGGCGCGCGCGCGAGCCGACGGTGTCACGGTCGACTGGACGACGCTCGGCGGGTACTTCGCGAAGCTCGAACGACAGCACATGTCGACGAACATCGCGTCGTACGTCGGCGAAGAACAGGTGTGGACGTACGTGAAAGGCTATGGCCAGTCGCCGGCTACGCCGCAGGAGCTCGAACAGATGAAGCGGCTCATCGCGCAGGCGATGGAAGACGGTGCGATGGGCCTGTCGACCGCGCTGCTGGAGCCTCCTTCGAGCTTCGCCACGACAGCGAATCTGATCGAGCTCGCCAAGACGGCGAAGCAGTACGGCGGCATCTACTCATCCCACATCCGTGACGAAGGGGAGGGCGTCTTCCGCGCGATTGACGAAGCCATCCAGGTAGGCAAGGGCGCCGGGATTCCCGTCGACATCATCCACATGAAGATCGCGCACAAGAAGCTCTGGGGCCGCGCGAACGAGATCATCGCGATGGTGCAGAAGGCGCGCGACGAGGGTTACGACATCCACGCGAACGTGTATCCGTACACCGCGGGTCAGAACAATCTGTCCTCGATCGTGCCGCCGTGGGCACACGACGGCGGCCGCGAGAAGATGCTCGAGCGCCTCCGGGATCCGGCCGCGCGAAAGCGGATGCGCGAGGAGGTGATGAACGGCCTGCCCGATTGGTACAACCACTACCTCGCGACCGGCGACGGGTGGGCCGGCATGATTCTAGTGTCGCTCAAGAACGAGCGCAATAAGCCGTTCCAGGGCAAGCGCCTGAGCGACTTGATTGCCGCGCGCGGCGGCCAGCCGGCCGACGTCCTTTTCGACGTGCTGTTGGAGGAAGGCGGCAGCGTGCCGACCGTGTTCTTCCATCACTCCGAGCCGGACATGCAGCTGATCATGAAGCAGCCGTGGACGTCGATCGGCTCTGACGGCAGCGCAGTGAGCCCCGACGGCCCAACCGGCCGCAGCCATCCGCACCCGCGCTACTACGGAACGTTTCCGCGCGTGCTCGGACGCTACGTGCGGGAGTTGAAGGTGATCACGTTGCCCGACGCGGTGAAGAAGATGACCAGCATGAACGCCGACAAGCTTGGCATCATGGACCGAGGGCGGTTGAAGGAAGGGTTCGCCGCCGACGTCACCATCTTCGATCAGGATTCCGTGATCGATCGCGCGACGTTCGAACAGCCGCACCAGTTCCCGGCAGGAATCAAGTACGTCATCGTCAACGGGGTCGTCACCGTCAACAACGAGCGTCATACGGGCGCGCTCGCCGGGCAGGTTATCTATGGGCCCGGCACGCGACGCGCCGGGCCTCGTTCGTGAATCGACTGCCAGGAGATCGGATGATGAGATGCCTTCTAGCCTTGGCCTCAGCAACGGTCATCATCGCCTCGGTCGTAGTCTCCTCTATCGGCGGAACGTTCGCCGCTGCGGATCCTGTTCTCACGGTGCCGTCCGGCTTCGAGATCGAAAAGGTCGCCGGTCCGCCACTCGTGAATCGTCCGATCGTCGCGGATTTCGACGAGGAGGGCCGGCTGTACGTGGCCGATTCGTCCGGATCGAACGACAAGGTCGAGAAGCAGCTCGCCGACAAGCCGCATCGCATCGTAAGGCTCGAAGACAAAGACGGCGACGGCCGCTTCGACTCGAGCGTGGTCTTCGCCGACCGGATGATGTTCCCGGAAGGGACGATGTGGTTTGACGGCTCGCTCTACGTCGCGGCGCCGCCGAGCATCTGGAAGCTGACGGACACGAACGGCGACGGCGTTGCCGATCGACGTGAAGAATGGTTTCAGGGTAAGACGCTGACCAGCTGCGCGAACGATCTCCACGGACCCTACCTCGGACCGGACGGCTGGATTTACTGGACGAAAGGCGCGTTCGCGGAGCAGACCTACGAACGGCCCGGGAAGCCGCCGCTGGTCACTCGTGCCTCGCACATCCTTCGTCGTAGTCCCAACGACGGCGCGATCGAGCCGGTGATGACAGGCGGGATGGACAATCCAGTGGACGTCGCATTCACGCGGACTGGCGAACGAATACTCACCGCGACGTTCTTCGAGCATCCGCAGCTCGGGCGCCGCGATGCGCTGATCCACGCAGTCTATGGCGGTGTGTACGGGAAACCGCATGCTGTCATCGACGGACACAAACGAACCGGCGATTTGCTGCCGGCGTTGACGCACTTTGGCCCCGCGGTTCCGTCCGGCCTCACGCGCTACGCGTCACGCGTGTTTGGCGATCAGTATCGCGACAACCTCTTTGCGGCCCTCTTCAACGTGCAGAAGGTCACGCGCCACGTGCTCGAGCCGAGCGGGGCCACCTTCACGAGCCATGATTCCGACTTCGTTGTGTCGACAAGCCGTGATTTCCATCCGACGGACGTACTCGAGGATGCGGATGGGAGCCTTCTCGTCGTTGATACCGGAGGCTGGTACAAGCTGTGTTGTCCATCGTCACAGCTGGCGGCGCCCGACGTGCTGGGCGCGATTTACCGGGTGAGACGCAAAGGTGCGCCTCGAATCGCCGATCCTCGCGGCCGCACCCTCAGGTGGAACACGATGAGTTCGGCGGATCTGGCGAAGCGGCTCGACGACGGGAGACCGGCCGTCCAGAATCGATCGATCGGGCAACTTGCAAAGTTGGGTGCGGGTGCAGTGTCCGTACTCAACGAGGTCCTGAAGACGTCGCGGTCCGGGGATGCGAGGCGCAACGCGGTGTGGACGCTCACACGCATTCAGGGAAGCGGCGCGCGCGAGGGCGTCCGATCCGCCTTGAACGATCGCGATCAGAGTGTCCGACTCACGGCGCTCCATTCGGTCGGTTTGCTGCGCGATGCCGACGCGGTGCCGCCGCTGGTCGACGCGCTGAAGTCGGGCATCCCTCCCGTCCAGCGCGCGGCCGCGGAAGCGCTGGGACGAATCGGCGACGCGAGCGCGGTTTCCGATCTCCTCGCGACAGCCGAGTCCACGCTCGATCGGACGCTGGAGCATTCGGTCATCTATGCGTTGATTGAAATTGGAAATCCCGCCGCGACAGCAGCAGCCGCGCAAGCGGCGCCGCCACGGATGCACCGCGCGGCGTTGATCGCGCTCGATCAGATGGACGGCGGCGACTTGAAGGCGCCCGCGGTCATCCCGTTGCTCGATTCGACCGATCCGCTGCTGCGCGAGACGGCGTGGTGGATTGTCGGCCATCGGCGGGAATGGGGCAGCTCGCTCGCGGATTTTTTCCAGACGCACCTCGCGGAGAAGGATCTCAGTGCCACAGCCCGCGACGATCTGCAGCAAAAGCTCATCGAATTCGCGGACAGCACCGCGATTCAGGAGCTGCTGGCAGCGATTGCCGAACGGCCGGCGGCGAAAGGCGATCGTGAGATCGCGCTCCGCGCGATGGCGAGGACGCGTGCGAAGGAGCTGCCGTCCTCGTGGATTCCGTCGGTGATAGAGGCTCTTGCCGGCCGCGATCTCGACATGACCCGTCTTGCGCTCTTGGTCGCTCGCGCTGCGCCTCCCTCGAAGGACGCTGTTCTCGCGATGCAGACGACACTGCTGCGCGTCGCGCGCAATGCCGCGCTGCCGCTCGACGTTCGGCTCGATGCACTCGGCGCGGTGCCGGGCGGGCTGACGAGCGTCGATCCCGATCTGTTCGATCTGCTGCGGACGAGCCTCGAGCCGACACAGCCCGTCGGCGTTCGCGTAGCGGCAGCCGGCGTTCTCGAGAAGGCACGGCTGGGGCGCGAACAGCTGGTCGGGTTGACACAATCGCTGGAGCGCGCCGGTCCGCTGGAGCTGCCGCGCCTTCTGCCCGCGTTCGATCGCGGGAGCGACGAGGCGCTTGGCTTCGAGATGCTGGCCGCGCTCGAGCGGTCGAACGGGCGATCGGGTCTTCGGGGCGACATTTTGCGTCCGCGGCTGGCGAACTATCCTGAGTCCGTGCAGAAGAGAGGAGAAGCCCTGCTCGCCTCGGTCAATATCGACTCAGCCAGGCAGGCGCGGCAGCTGGATGAGATTCTCGCGACGAGCAGAGGAGGCGACATTCGCAGCGGCCAGGCGGTGTTCAACAGCCCGAAGGTCGCGTGTATCGCCTGCCATAGCATCGGGTATCTGGGAGGGAAGATCGGACCGGACCTCACGCGAATCGGCCAGGTGCGCAGCGAGCGTGATCTGCTCGAAGCGATCCTCTTCCCGAGCGCCAGCTTCGCCCGCGGCTACGAGCCGGTCGTCGTCACGCAGCAATCCGGCGAGGTCCAGACGGGCATTGTCCGCAGCGAGCTCTCGGACGCAATCGTGCTGGTCTCCGGCGCAGGCGCGGAGACTCGCATTCCACGAGGCGACATCGCCGACATGCAACCGGGCACCGTATCGATCATGCCGCCGGGGCTCGCGGATCAATTGTCGCGTCAGGAGCTCGCGGACCTGCTCGCGTTCCTCAAAGCCACGCAGCCGGGGGCATTGCCGCAGGAAAGGCGTCGTCAGGAAGACTAGAATGGCTGCTGGAGGGAACGGATGCGGACACGGTTGAGGACATCACTGATCATGGCACTCGCGTGCACGTTCGGCGTTTCGCTTGCCGGCCAGAAGGTCACCAACAGCGGCACCGGCGGTGGCGGCAGTCCGCATGTGAAAGCCGAGTGGATGATTGATGGCGCAGCGATCAGGATCGAGTACGGCCGTCCATCTCTCAAGGGCCGTCCGGAGGCGCAGATGATGCCCGCGGGCCAGCCGTGGCGCACCGGCGCCGATGAGGCGACGACCATTACGAGCAGCAAGCCGCTGACGTTCGGGTCGGTGAAGCTCGAGGCGAATACGCCGTACACGATCAACACCGTGCCCGGAGACAAGCAGTGGCAGATCGTGTTCGGGAAGCTCGCGAAGGCGGGCCAGTGGGGTGTTCCGTACCAGGCGGCGCTCGAGCTCGGCAAAGTGCCCATGGCCGTCGCCAAGACCACGACGCCGGTAGAGCAGTTGACGATTTCAATCGACGACACGGCCCCCGGCGCGACGTTGCGCATCGAGTGGGGGACCGTCAGCGCCAGCGTGCCGTTCACCGTTGGGTAAGTTGCGGCTGCGGCTCATATCGCTGCCGACCCCATCCAACCCATTTCCCTCATGACCCCTTCAGAGGAACGGGTAACATGTGTCGCGTCGGAAGAGCTCGCAGGTAATCGTTCGTCGGGAGGTACGTGATGGCCGAGAAGCGTCAAGGCGCGGCAACTCCGCTGCATCCATTGGCTCAGCTGTATCAACAGTGGGCGTTGGATTTCATCATAGAGGCCGTCCGGGCCGTCGCTCAGGACTACGCGCGAGAGCCAGACAAGTACCGCGAGCTGCCCGACGGGGTCGCGGCAGCGTTAGCTGAATTCCGCAGCAAGGTCGGCGTCGATCCGGGATGGCCGTCCTTTGCCGAACGCAACGCCATGTACGATGCGCAGCTCGGCGAATGGTTCGCGGATGCAGCCGCGGCGTTCCGCGTGTCGGTCGTCACGTACGTGGAGAAATCGAGCGACACAGCGAGGTCGATCTCGAACGCGGCCGCCGCCGAGGCGGTCGACGCGTTTCGCGTGCAGCTCCAGGCGAGGGGCGAGTCTGCCCTGCAGCGCCGTCACGCCACCGCGACGACGATGTTCCAGGCCGCTGCACGCGTGTTGCGCTCTCCGGAGCTCGCGCGCGTCTTCAACGAGCGCGGAGCGGGGGACGCGTGGCCGCTGGACGGTGGCCGCGACGCCGCTGGCGCGAACCTTGTCGGTGCGATCGCGAGGGAACTGTTCCCGTCGATGATCGGGCGGATGTCGGCCTACAAGTTCCTCCTGTTGCAGCGTGTGGCCGATCACGGCGCCCGCACGCTGACTCGCGTCCTCGACAACTCGCCTGTGGACGCGGTGATGGAACCGGCGTACGCCTGGTGCCAGGCCGCCCGCGAGCTGATGCCGATTTCGACCATCATCAACGCCTGGCGTCGTCAATCGATTCGACAGGCGATGACGAGCGTCGAGCGCTCTCTGATGCCGCCGCATCCGGCGGGAGACGTGACGATGGGCGGAACAGAGCTTCAGCCGGTCATGGCGCGAATGGGTGGGATTGGCGGGATCGGCGGACTTGGCGGCTTCGAGCTCGGGTTCAGCACGCATACCGTGGGCGACGAAGTGTGCTGCTCCACCGGCGACCTGAGCTGCGTGACGGATGCGTCCTGCCACAGCATTTACGAGCACTGTCCGACCGAAGGTTTCTGCCCGACCAGCCCTGGCTCCGGTTTGAGCTGCAACGGCCCGTGCCCGTCCGGCAGACATCACTGCTGACGACCGCCGCGTGGTGGCTCGCGGCAGCGTCCATTTCTGAACGCGCTTCCGATAACGCCGCCCGAAAGGACGGCGGTACGGTTTCATCCGACCAGTCGCGGTTCCGGCTCGAAGGCTGGCGTTCGCAACCACCTTTTCATGAAGAGGAATGGTTCGAGCGGCGCCTTTCCAAATGGGGCATCGACCGCGCTCATTTCGAGTACTTGATCTCGGACGAGGCGCTGGCCTCGCGAGCAGCGCACGACCAGGTTCCCCCTCGCTGGGCCGACAGAATCAACCGCTTGTACGGCGGCCCACAGGGTTGTATCGAGGACGGGGATAGCGTCGAGCCGGAAACCGGCACACGGGGGTTGATTGCGCTCGTACGTCCGCTGACGCGTGAGGCCATCCGCCGTGTCGCCCCCGTACTGCACGCCTTCCGATCCGAGTGTGAGGAGCCCGGGATCGATGTCGACCGCGTGACGGCAGCACTGAGCCAGGCGCTCGACGGGTTGGTGATGCCCGCGATTGGCCGCGTCTGCGCCCTGGAGCTGAACGTGCGAAGCCTTGAAGAGCGGCTGGCGGGGGGTTCGCCAGCCGAGCGTTTCGCCGCATTCGTCGCGGAGCTGACCAAGCCTGCCGTCGCCGGAGAAATCCTCCGGGCATATCCCGTGCTGGCGCGACATCTCGTCAGCCTCATCGACAATTGGGTTGCCAGTACCGAGGAATGGCTGCAGCGGCTCCGCATCGATTTCGACGACGTGCGTGCAACATTTCTGGGCGAGGGGAGCGCGCCGCTCGTTGGCGTCGAGCCCACCGGTGGTGACAGGCATGCAGGTGGACGGACTCCGGTGGTGCTCGTTTTCCATTCGGGGCGCCGTGTCGTCTACAAGCCACGCTCATTGGCACTCGATCGCCACTTCGGCGACCTGATTGCCTGGATGAATGCACAGGGCCTTCATCCGGATTTACGAACGGTCCGGCTGATCGACAAGGGTTCGCACGGCTGGTGTGAGTTCATCGAACACCGGGCGTGCCGCTCGATCGATGAGATCGCCGATTTCTATCGGCGTCAGGGCGCATACCTCGCTTTATTCTACGCATTGGGCAGCAGCGACTTCCACCGCGAGAATCTGATTGCGCACGGTTCCTATCCCGTGCCGGTCGATCTCGAGACCTTGTTCAGCCCTGAGGTGAAGCCGAAGGAAGAACGGCGTGCGCCAAGCCTGGCGCACCGCGCGATCGCGGAGTCGGTCCTTCGCGTCGGTCTGCTGCCCCGGCGCGTTTGGGGCAGCGATCAGTGGAGCGGCATCGATCTCAGCGGACTCGAGGGCGACCCGGCGCAGCAGACGCCGTTCGGCGTCTTGACATGGAGCGAGCCGCACGAAGACGATGTCTTGCGTCTGGTCCGTCGGCCGATGCCTTTGGGGGCAGCCATCAATCGTCCCGTTCTGGATGGTGCGCCGATCGCTGCTGCCGAACACGTGTCGCTGATCCTCGACGGATTCGAACGTGCCTACAACCTGCTTCGATCGGTCAGGCCAGCGTTGTGCGCGGAGTCCGGGCCGCTCGCCGCGTTTCGAAACGACGAGGTGAGGGTCGTGCTGCGCCCGACCCTCACCTACAGCGTGTTGCTCCAGGAAAGCTACCACCCCGACTACCTGCAAGACGCCGCGGACCAGGACCGGTTGCTGGATCTCCTGTGGGCGACCGCGCCATACGCCGAACATCTGGAAGCCGCTGTCGTCTTCGAACAGGAGGATCTCCGCGCCGGCGACGTACCCCGATTCATCACCCGTGCAGGTCAGCATGATTTGTGGGCCGGACGCGATCGCGAGGTGCCCTATCGGTTCGATCGGTCGTGCCTGGACACCGCCCTCACTCGTCTGGGCAGGCTGGACGATGAGGACCTGGTCCGTCAGCAATGGCTCGTGAAAGCTTCGCTCGCCACGGCAGCACGCGAAACGCAGCAGGGCTGGATACGATACGCGATCGAACCGGTGAGTGCAGACGCCGGGGCAATGCGTCTTCGCGCGGGCGAGCTTGCGGCATCGATCGGCGAGCGCCTGGCAGCGCTGGCGTACCACGGTGAATCGGACATCACGTGGATCGGCCTCACCGTTTCAAGAGACGAGCGGTGGTCGCTCGCCCCGATGCGCACCAGCGTCTACGACGGCCTCGCCGGCATCGCGTTGTTCTTTGGATACTTGGGGACGATCCGAGGGGATGAGAAGTTCCTCGATCTCGCGCGCCGGACTGCGGCGTCGGTGAAAGCGACGTGGCGCGCCGACATTGCCGCGCAGCCTTCGATCGGCGGGTTTTCAGGACTCGGGGGGTTGATTTACGCGCTCACACATCTATCGGGTGTTCTTCACGACTCAGAGTTACTGAGGACGGCGCAGGACATGGTCCGCGAGCTTCCCAGGCTCATTCCGCGCGACCAGGAATTCGACGTCATCGGCGGCGCCGCGGGCTGCATCGCGGGCCTGTTGACGCTCTGGCAGTCCGCGCCATCCGATGAGGTGATCGAGCAGGCCGTTGCGTGCGGGCATCACCTCGTCGCGACGGCGACGGAGTATCCGAGCGGATGTGGATGGGTCAGGCTTGAGATGGCGCCGGTGGCGCTCGCGGGGTTTGCCCACGGCGCTGCTGGCATCGCCTGGGCGCTGCACAAGCTCTCGGTTGCGACTCGCGTTGACACGTTCAATGCGTGCGCGGCCTCGGCTCTCGAGTACGAGCGCACGCTGTTCTCCGAGGACCTGGAGAACTGGCGCGACGCGAGAGACAGGGGCGTGCCGAGCAATGGACCAGAGGCGCCAGCGAAGTTTTCGACGGCCTGGTGCCACGGCGCAGCGGGAATCGGCCTCTCGCGTGTTGCACTGCTCCAGGGAATGGGCGATCGCGCGCTGCACTCCGATCTCGCAGCTGCGGTGCGGACGACTCGACGTACGGGTTTCGGCCTGAACCACTCCCTCTGTCATGGCGACCTGGGGAATCTCGAGCTGCTGATGCAAGCAGCGCGGTTGCCCGAGTTCGCCGATCGCCGGCAAGAGGCGCAAAGCATTGCCGCCGGGATCGTTGATGACATCGATCGCAATGGACCGCGTTGTGGAATACCGCTGCAGGCAGAGTCACCAGGGCTCATGATCGGGCTCGCCGGCATCGGCATGGGCCTGCTGCGCATCGCCGCTGGCGAGCGAGTGCCGTGTGTCCCGATGCTCGATCCTGCGCTACCGATATCTTCCTGATATACGAACCACGTCACGGGACCCGCGGTTTATCGAAAATGACGCGCTTGATTCGCCCGAGGGATCTCACCGAGAACAGAAAGCTGTTCTGGACCTCGGGCATCGGCTCGGATCTCTGGGAGATGTTCTGTGCGTGCATCAGCGGCGATCTCTCCACGGTGAAGCGGCTGCTTGACAAGGACCCGTCTCTCGCCCGTGCGTACTACGAATACCGGACACCGATTGCGTTCGCCGTTCGTGAAAACCAGGTCGAAGTTGCCGCGTACCTGCTCGATCACGGCGCGGATCTCTTTGGAACGAGCGGCGATCTGATCGGGATCGCGCGGCAGCGCGGCTACACGGATATGGCGCGGCTGCTCGAGACGAAGTACGCCAGCCTGCACCAGGCGTCGCCGAAGGGGGACGCGATCGCCGAGGCAATTCGCTCGCGCGATCGAACGACGGTGCGGCGGATGCTCGACGAAAATCCCGAGCTCGTAAACGCCGGTGACTCGGCATCAAATCAGCCTCTCCACTGGGCCGTGATGACGCGTCAGCTCGACGTCATCGACGAGCTGCTGGCGCGCGGCGCAGACATCAACGCGCAGCGGGGCGACGGCGCGAGACCCATTCAGCTCACGAACGGCGATTACGGCTACCGGGGGTGGGTGCACGCCCGCGACGTGCCGACGACACCGCGTCAGGTGCTCGAGCACCTCCGTGCGCGCGGAGCGTACTGCGACATCTGCACGGCGTGCTACATCGGCGATGTCGCTCGTGTGCGGGAGCTACTCGCGGAAGACGCGTCGCTCGCGAATCGGCGGTCGGACTACGTGAGTTACTATCCCTGCTCCGGCACGCCGATGCGGAATGCCGCAGGTGCAGGTCATCTCGACATCGTCAAACTGCTCCTCGAGCATGGCGCCGATCCGAATCTGCCCGAAGAGGGTATCGCGCCGCACGGGCACGGTCTCTACGCAGCGGTTTATAACGGCCACTACGAGATTGCGAAGCTGTTGCTCGAGCGCGGCGCCTATCCCAATCCGCCCGTCGAGAGCTCGGCCGACGCGGTAGGCATCGCCATCGCGAGGGGCGACACGCGGATGATCGAGCTGCTCGCGTCGCACGGTGCGACGTGGGAAATCCACATGCATCCCGGGGGTGGGCTGACGTACGCGGACATCGTTGCCACCGGGCTCCGTCGCTCGATGGCGATCCTCGCCCACTACGGCGACATCGATACCGCCTCCGCGCTATTGGCCGATAACCCGGCACTGGCCGATGACGAGGAGGCGTTGAAGACCGCGGCCAGTGGCGGGCGGGAAGAGTTCGTGCGCCTGCTCCTCAAGTATCAGCCCGACCTCGCATCTCGCGTGACCGTGTCCAGACCTCGCGAAATGGCGACGCTGCTTTTCGAGCACGGCATGAACCCGAACCATCCGAACTGGCTGCGCATCACGCCGCTGCACTACTTTGCGGAGACCGGCGACGTCGAGAGCGCCGCTCTGTTCATCGATCACGGCGCGGACCTCGATGCGCGCGACGAGGAGTCGTGCGCCACGCCGCTCGCGTGGGCCGCTAACTTCGGCCACACACGGCTCGTCGAGTATCTCCTGCGGCGCGGCGCCCGGACCCGGCTGCCCGACGATCCGAGCTGGGCCACGCCGCTCGCGCAGGCCGCTCATCAAGGCCATACGCGGATCGTTGAGCTGCTGACGGAGTACGAGCGTACCGGCGCGCTGCCTTGGCACGACATGGCGTACTACGAAGGGCTCGTCCGCGACCTCCTTCAGGCCTCCGAGTCCGGCGAGGAAGGCGCAATGCGCAGGCTCGCCGACGTATTTCGAATTGCGCGCGGGTCGTTCAACTGGGCACACCGGACGCCGCAGGAGCGCATGGCGAAACTGCGGCGCTTCGTCGCCGAGCAACTGGGAAGGCGGTCCGGGCCCGAATCCGAACGCGAGGTGCCGGTGCCGGCCGATGCACGCCTGCTCGTCGCACGGGCACACGGTTTCGACAGCTGGACTCGATTAGTCGAGGAAACGGAGAAGGCACCGTGACTATGCGTACATCGGCCGCCGGCTGCTGAGCGCCATCCAGCCTCTGACGATGCGATAGATGAACCACACGCCGGTCAACAATATCGGCACCCACGCGATGATGATGCCGATTCCGAGCGTGAACACGACGAAGAGCAGGCACAGCGATACCCATAGCAGGCCGAACCAGAACGTGCGGATCTGCCAGCGGAAGTGGGATTCGAGCCAGGTACCGCGCGTATCGCCGCGCTTCACGTAGTTCAGAATCACCGCAATGATCGATGGCCAGCCGGTCAGAAAGGCGCCCACGATCGTCGCGGTGCCAAGGATGCCGGTCAAGAGGCTGAACGCGTGAAGGCCGTAAATCAGTTGCGTCCAGCTAATCAGCGAATGCTCCGATGGCGCTGACTGAATTAGGACTGGCGGTTGTCGCGCCGTTTCATTCATACCCACACGGACTCCTGTGCAAGGCTCATGCTGTCTGTTCGTACCAATGAAGGACGCGGAGCGATCGCAGAGTGTTCCATCGGCTTGGCCGACCCTCGCCCTCGTCCGTCTCGACCGGCATCCGGCCGGGGTGCAGGGTGTCGAGCGACCATCGGCCGTCGCTGTCGCGCTTCGATGCGACCAGCTCTATTGCCTCGGTTACGCGCCCGTCGGGCGCGATGCCAGCGCGGCGCAGGTACTCCAGTCCTCGCAGCACGTCGTAGTGCCACCACGTCGGGAAAGCGAAGCGGTTCCACGCGGCGCCGCTCTTGCGATCTCGCTCGATCGGCTCGCCCGTCGACCGCCTTCGGAAGAGGCGGCGCTCGAGGATGTATTCCTGCCCCAGGAGCCGCGCATGGGTCACGTCCGCGCTGCTCGCGACGGCCCGTTCGTACTCGAGCAGCGCCTCCAGCACGCAGATGGTTGTATTGAACGACGACCGCATCGAGCCGTTTGCGGCCTCGCAGTTCCAGCCGCCGTCGGAGAGCTGTTCGCTCAGCAGCCGGTCGACGATGCCGGAAACGTCCTGGCCGAAGTAGGCGCCGCTCGCGGCCACCTGAGCGTTGATGCACGGCTCGAGCTCGCCAGTGAAGAAGGGATTCGCGTCGCACTCCTGCGGGCCGCATCCCTTCCACGTCACCCGACCGCGGACGAGGCGCACCGCCCGCCGTGCCTCGGTGCTCGCGGGATCAAGGCCCATCTCCCGCAGCAACGTGAGGACGTGCATCGTCGAGTTCCACCCGCGGTTCCAGGCGGCGCCACCCCAGCGACCATCGGACGCCTGCAGGGCGAGCAGCCGCGCGCCAGTGCCCTCGGTGGCAACGCGCGCGCGCTCGGCTGCGACCTCCTCCGCAGGTGCATCGGTCAGGTCCCGCATCACTTGCCAGCGGACTGCCGGGTCCGAGTCGAGCAGCCAGTCGACGACGGTCACGGATCTCCCTCCGATCGTGTGACACACGGGCCGGCGACATCATCCGAGCGCTCTTTCACGCGCGCAGTCATGTCGGGTCAGCTCACGGGCACGGTCTCGGTGGCGCTTGTCAATGGCGCGATGCGGAATCGCAGGGTACTCGTGCCGAGTCCGATCGAGTCACCATCGGCCAGCCGAACAGGGGCCGCGATCCGGCTTCCATTCACGTGTGTTCCGTTCTTGCTGCCGAGATCCTCGAGGGTCGCCTCATCGTTCGACACGAGAATGCGCGCATGATGCCGCGACACGGCCGGCGACTCGATGTGAATCGTGGCAGCCGGGTCGCGCCCGATGACATTCGCGCCTTCCATCAACAGGATCTCACGCGTCTGAAAGATCAGGCAGACCTTCACGCCCGGGCTTGCAGGACGTGTCGTCGCCGCCCCGGCCACGACGTCGCCGACGAAGCGATATCCGAATCCGTAAACCGTTCGAATGAATAGCGGTTGGGATGCGGAATCCTGGACTGCGCGGCGGATCTCCGCGACGAGACCCGCAATGTTCGTCTCTTCGACGAACGTGGATGGCCACAGATGCTGCAGCAGCTCCGCCTTGGAGACGGCGCGGTGACGACTGGCAAGCAGAAACGTCAGGAGCTCGAACGCCTTCGGCGAGAGATGCAGTTCGCTGCCGCTGCGCGAGAGTTGACGGATCGCCTCATCAAGCGTGAAGTCGCCAAACCGATAGACCACACACGGCCTCCGCGTTGCCAGAAGCCGTGAAGGCTCCTGGCAACGCGGTATTGTACGGCGGAATTCGTGTACGATCCGTCGCTTCGCCGGGTGGTCAGTCGTTCGACTCCTTGCGGCCGCGCAACGCGTGGTCGATGACGAACCGCGCGATGCTGCGACCCAACCGCGCGCCGTCTTCGTTCGACGACCGGTAGTGGAACCCTGAGAAAATCCGCGCGTCGATCACTTCCTCGACCCCCTCGCTCAGGCTGGACCAGTGACGCTCGAATCCGGGATTCGTCGGGCTAGTGGCGGCGATCGGCGTGGCCTGCTGGTCCCCAAAGAGTCGAATCAGAACGGTCGCCATCGCGCTGCTGTTGGTCGAGTGGCCGGACAGGTACTCTGGATGCTGCGGCGTCGTGAAGAGCGGTGTCCAGAGGGGGTCGGCTTCCGTGCGATCGTTGCCGTCCGTGTCACCGTTTCGGATGGCGGTGAAGGGCCGCCAGAAGTTGACCAGGTACTTCGTGTTCCAGCATGCGACGCCGGAATCGGAGGAGGCGAGATAGAGGAGCGCCAGCGTGCGAGCGCTCGCCGACAGATCGAGACTATGCGCTTGGATCAGCTGCCGCGCGACCACGTTCCAGATCGCGGAGGGCGTTGCGAGCCAGAAGCGTGCGATCTCGGTTTGCTCGGCCGTTCGCGCGGTGCTGTTCATCGATCCGAACTCCTTCACCTCGTTGTAATCCCGCGCATAGCGGCGGCTGTACAAGGGCGGGGGACCATCGGGCTCGAACTGCGAGAGGCTGCGCACGACCCAGAGGGTCACTTTCCCCCAGCCTGGCAACACGGGAGGGGCAGTACCAACCGGTACCCACGCCCCGGGTGTGCCCGCGCCCGGCGCGGTGTACGGGAACTGCGCCTGGGCCGCGCCATCATTCGAACGAACCGCGAGGATCATGGACGCGACCGCCTCTCCGAACGCCACTCCGGGACTCGTGTCCGTGAATCCGCGCGACGCAAGGGTCGTGGCACGCGCCTGGTTCAGCATCGTCGCCTGAGCGGGGAAGAGGCCGATCAACACGCGGTGCGCTGCACCAATCGCGGCTGCCTCCGGTGAGCCCCATGCCCCGCACGCGATTGACAGGTACGTCCGGTACTTGCACGTAATCGCATTCACGGCATCGTGCACGGACACTTGAACGATCGTCATGCTCCGTACTTGAGGAAGCGGGCCCTGGCCTGCCATCACCGTGGACGCGAGCGCAATCTGATTCCACTCCATCACCGCATCATCCGCTTGCGCCGGAAGCGCAGTCAGCAGTACGCACGCGAGCGGTGCGATCATCGTGACGAGCTTACCCATAGAACCTCCTTGCCCATCAATGGCGCCGATAAGGGCGAGGATAGAGAGGAGGCGGCGCGGAAATCCTGAGGAACTCGTGGGAATCCTGTGGGAAACGCATGAAACCGGCCAGCTATAATCAGCCGACCTTGCCATGAGCCTCTCCGTCGGGGATCGTCTTGGCCGATTCGAAGTCCGCGGCTGTCTCGGGATCGGCGGCATGGGTGAGGTGTATCGCGCGCGCGACCCGCACCTCCGCCGCGAGGTGGCGATTAAAGTTCTGCGGACGGAATTCTCGACCGATCCCGATCGCCAGCGCCGGTTCGAACAGGAAGCACGTGCGGCTGGCAGCCTGAACCATCCGAATATCCTCGCAGTCCACGACGTCGGCGTGCAGGGTGGCTGCACATGGATCATCACGGAGCTGCTCGTGGGGGAGACGCTTCGCGAGAGGATGGACGGACGCCCGCTGTCAGAGCGAACGGCCGTCGAGTACGCGATCCAGATTGCCAGCGGCCTTGCTGCGGCGCACGAACGCGGAATCGTGCACAGGGATGTCAAGCCTGCGAATCTGTTCGTCACCACCGAAGGGCGGATCAAGATTCTGGACTTCGGGCTCGCGAAGCTGACCGGTGCTGAGGGCAGCGGCGACACCACGGAGGCTCTGCCACTCGGCGGCCTCAAGCTCGCGCCCGTCGTGGGCACCGCGCTCTACATGTCGCCGGAACAGGTGCGCGGTCTTCGCACGGATCATCGCTCGGACATCTTCAGTTTCGGGACGGTCCTGTTCGAAATGCTTGCCGGGTTCCCGCCGTTCCGGCGGGGCACGACGGCGGAGACGCTGAGCGCGATCGTCAACGAGGATCCTCCGCCAGTGACCGGTGTCAACACCGCGGTCGAACGGCTCGTCCGCCGCTGTCTCGAGAAGGCACCCGCGGCACGATTTCAAAACGCGCGAGATCTCGTGTTTCATCTCGAGAACCTGCCGACGACCAGCACGGCGCCGGCGACGCTTCCGCGGCGGCCGATCAAACCAAAGACTATCGCGCTCGTTCTTGCGGGTCTCCTCGCGGCGCCGGCCGTCGCGCTGCTCGGGTATCTTGCGGGGAAGCGCGCCGTGCCACAGATGAACACGTCGGCCGTTCACACCGTCCGCCGCCTGACCGACCTGTCAGGCGTCGAGGAGTTTCCATCGATGTCGCCCGATCGGAAGTCCGTCGCCTTCACGGCAAACGTGGACGGGCGACGGCAGATCTTCGTGCGGCTGCTCGCGGGGGGGGCGCCGCTTCAGATCACGAAGGACAACGTCGATCACCGATTCCCGCGGTGGTCGAACGACGCGAGCTCGCTCGTGTATTTTTCGGCGCCGGAACCTGGCGAGCCTCAGGGCACGATCTGGAGCATCCCGGCCCTTGGCGGATCTCCGCGTCGCGTGATCGCAAGCATCGGGGGCGGCGACGTCAGCAGCACGGGACGGCTGACGTGCTTCAGCCTCGTCGACGGACACATCCAGCTGATAACGTCTGCACTCGACGGATCGGGGGCGCGCTCGATCGTGCGCTCGGAGGCCGGCTATCACCGGTATCCGCGCTGGTCGCCCGACGGCCGATGGATCGCGTACCAGCGAGGAGACGGCGTCCGCGACGACATCTTCGTCGTGTCCGCGAGTGGTGGCGATGCGCGCCAACTGACGCACGATCGGAGCATGATGAGCGGCCTGGCGTGGCTTCCGGACAGCAAGGGAATCATCTACAGCTCGAGTCGTGGATCGACGGTCCCGTATCTGCCGCCGTTGGCGCTGTGGGAGATAGGCCTGGATGGCCGGCCAGAGCGACCGATCACGGCGGCTGATGTGTCGTACGAAGAGCCTGACATGCGCGATGCGGGAATCGTCGCTGCCGTACGCACGCGGATGCGCTTCGACGTCTGGAGGTTTCCGTTCGGTCGCGGTCCCGCGGACAACGTTCGGGGCGGCGTCCCCGTGACGCGGCAAACGGGACAAGTGCTCACGCCGACCGCCGCACCCGACGGCGATCGCATCGCATTTCTGTCCGACAGCGGCGGTCACAGCAACCTGTGGGTCATTTCAACCCGCAGCGGCGATGTTCGGCAGATCACGTTCGAGGATGATCCGGCGGTCTCGGTCGGTGCGCCTGTCTGGTCTCCCGACGGCAGCTCGATTGCGTTCGTGTCATCGAAGGGAAGGACCGGCCTCGAATTCGGGATCTGGCTGGTCGATCCTGACGGCAGCAATCTTCGCAGCATCGCGACGCCGGGCCTCGGCATGGGCTGGGCGCCGGACGGCAAGTGGCTGTACTACGTCGACACGTCCGCGGGGACGCTCAAGAAAGTCAGCGCCTCGGGAGGCACGCCCGTGACGGTGAGATCGGAGCCCGCGCGAAACGTGATCGGCCTCTCCGGCGAGACGCTGTACTACATGCTCGAACGTCCGCTCATCGACGGGCGGCCGGAATTCGAGATCCGTGCAGCCGCTCCAGAGAACGGTCCGTCGCGCCTGCTCGCCCGGATCCCTGCGTCTCGTGTCGCGAGCTGGCAGATCGTGAACCCTTCGCTCTCGCCCGATGGGCAGTGGCTCGCGCTGCCGCTCACGGATGGCGTCACCACCAACATCTGGGCGCTCTCGACGGCGAACGGCGAGGCGCGACAGGTCACTGATTTCGGCGATCGGACGATGTTCATCGCGCGCAAGGTGTCGTGGTCGTCTGACGGCGAATCAATCATCGCGGCCGTTGCCGAAGGCGACGCCGACATCGTCCTGCTCGACGGATTGATCAAACGGCCACGCTCGGAATGATCCAACAGAGAGGCGGAAGCGGAGTAGAATGCCCTCCGGCGTCGGACGATCTTCCTGAGGATCCAGCCATGCCGACCAATCTCACGCGGCGCGAAGTCCTTTCGCTTGCCGCGGCCGCACTCCTTCGTCCTCAGCAGCCCGGTACGAAACGATCGAAGAAGGTTCTGGTCGCGGGTGGCGGAATCGGCGGTCTGAGCTGCGCGTGGGAGCTCGTGCGACGCGGGCACGACGTGACCATCGTCGAAGCATCGGCTCGGACCGGCGGCCATGTCTTCACCGTCCGGGAAGGGCTCGACGATGGCCTGTATGCCGACGGCGGTGCCGAGCACTTCACGCAGCCGGGATACGAGCTTTATTGGGATTACGTCCGCGAGTTCAACCTCGCGTACACCTACTACCCGCGCCGCGAGCACATCGTCCGATGGATTCGTGGCGCGCCATCCACGGAGGAGATGCTTGCGGATCCGAAAGTACTCGGGAAGCTTGGTTTGAACAGCAGGGAAGTCGAGTACCTGACGAAGCATCCGTTCCCGGAGCTCGCATCCCTTTACTTCGCGCCCTACGTCGATCGCTTCGAGGACGAATATCGTCCGTTCGACGCCGGATTGAACGAACTGGACCAAATCACGGCAACGGAGCTTTTTCGCCGCGACGGCGCGTCGGCTGCGGCGCTCGAGCTCATCGGAGGGAGCGGCTCGGCGCTGCAGGCTGTGTGGCACGCCGGCATCCTCAAACGCCGGGGCGTGCCGCTGTTCCCGCCGAAGGTGTACAGGCTGATAGGCGGAAATCAGACGCTGACCGACACATTCACCGAACGGTTGCACGATCGCATCCGCCTGCAGTGTCCGGTCACCGCGATTGAGCACGGCGACTCGGGCGTCCGGATCAGCTGCCGTGAACAAGGGCAGATCGTGCGTCTGGAGGCCGACTACCTCGTATGCGCGATGTCCGCGCGCATGCTGCGGCTGCTTCCGGTGACGCCAGCGTTCCCGCCGGCGAAGGCGTATGCGATCGAGCACGTGCCGTACTATCACGACACGCGCGTCATCTTTCAGACGAAGACACGCTTCTGGGACCGCGACGGCCTCAGCCCCAACATGGAATTCGGCGACCCGGCGTTGTACCACGTGTGGAGTGCGTCACAGGATGTGAAGACGACGCGCGGATTGCTGGCGGGGACGGCGTCGGGCGCCGGCACGGCCGACCGTGCGCTCGCCGTATACCGACGTTTTTATCAGGGGCGGTCGGAGGATATCGAGAAGGCGCGGGTCGTCGTATGGGCGGTAGACCCCTGGGCGTCCGCGTGCGAACGTACGTCCTATGGCCCCGGCGAGCTCGCAAGGTTCTGGCCTGTGCTCATCGAGCCGCACGGCCGGATTCACTTCGCAGGCGCATACGCAGACAACCTCAACTGGGGTATGGAAGCAGCGACCCGATCGGCCCATCGCGTGGCCGAGGCGATCGACCGCTCATAAGGACTTTGAAACACGTTTACACCCCACAAGGGGTGTGATATACCGCACGAGCACCGGGAAGTCACTTCCACACGGAGGGGCATATGTCAGGGCCTCACCTTCGGTCATGGGTTGTGTCCGGGATCCTCCTGTTCCTTTTCCTTCCTGCACTGTCCTTCGGCCAAAGCTTCAACGGAGCCATCACCGGAGTTGTTCGCGACAGCTCGCACGCCATGGTGCCTGACGCCGCGCTCACGCTCCGCAACGTAGCAACCGATCAAACCGTCGCGACTACGGTATCCGGTGCCGACGGCGAGTACGCCTTCCGCAACCTGGCGCCCGCACGCTACGAGGTCACGGCCATCAAGACTGGCTTCCGTCAGGTCATCGTGCCGAACATCGACGTGACGTTGAGTTCGGTGCAGCGCGTCGAAATCGAGCTGCCGATCGGCGAGCAGAGCGAGCGCGTGGAGGTCGTCGGCGGCTCTTCGGTCCTCAGCACGACGGGCACGCAGGAGCACGGCATCTCCCCGGAGACGCTCGGACAGCTTCCGCTCCTGATGGACAGCGGCCCGCGATCGTCTGCGAGTTTTGCGATTCTCATGCCGGGTGTCAGCACGGGCGGACGCGCGAGCGCGTTCGACGCGCGCATCAACGGCGGCCTGCAGTCGGGCGACGAGGCGACCGTCGATGGCGTCAGCATGCAGCAGGGCTTCATGAGCCAGGGCGGCATGGTGTCGATCTTCCAGGACTTTCCGATGTCGCCGGACATGGTCAGCGAGGTGAAGGTCCTCACCTCCAACTACGCGCCTGAATACGGAGCGTCGCTGTCGGGCCAGATCATGGCGGTCACGAAGTCGGGAGGAAGCAGCTTCCACGGGGCTGCGTTCGAGTACCACCGCGACGATTCACTGAACGCACGGCAGTGGGGCGCGAAAACCGTCAGCCCGTTCACGAAGAACAGCTATGGCGCGAACATCGGCGGCCCGGTCAAGCTGCCTGGCCTCTGGTCCGATCGCATGAAGAGCTATTTCTATTTCAATTTCGAGGGCTACAAGCAGACAGGTGGCTCGAATCAGCCGACGCTGTCGATTCCATCAATCCTGGAACGGAATGGCGACTTCAGAGACTGGCGCGATTCCGCGGGGAATCTCATTCCCATCTACGATCCTGCGACGCTCAGGCCAGACGGAAAAGGCGGGTATATCAAGGATCAGTTCATGGGCTGCGACGGGACCACGCCAAACGTGATTTGTCCGTCGCGCATCAGTCCGCTCGTCAAGGCGTGGCTCAGCGGGCTCCCGAACCCGTCGAGCGGCGGCGCTCAGAATAATTTCCTCGCGCCGGCGATTCCCGACACGATTCTGGGTAATACGCAGTACTACATGGGTCGCTACGACCTTCAGATCGGCAACAAGGATCACGCGTTCCTCAGCATCTGGCATCAGACTGCGCCGGTGAAATACTTCTCCACGCTGCCCCAGCCCATCGCGAGCCAGACGCTCTCGGATCCGCAGAACTCGTGGGTCAGCCGGTTCAACTACGACCGCGCGTTCTCGTCGACGCTGTTGAACCACATGTCGATGGGGTACCTGAACCGCAACGAGGGATATGGATGTGTGAACGCGCAGTTCGCGAACGACTTCCAAAAGATCAACGGTGTCGCGTCATCGGACGTGGCGCCACAGTACCAGTTCAGTGATGGCTTTGCCCAGCTCGGGTGTACTGCGGGCATTCCGATCACCAACATCACCACGCGCCCGACGTTCATCCTCAACGACATGGTGACCTGGACGCGCAGCACGCACACGCTGAAGTTCGGGATGGAGTACCGCAAGATCATGGGGAACATCCACGCGAGTGGAAACGAGTCGGGCACCTTCAATTTCGGACGCGGCGCGACGGGGCTGCTTGGCATCAACAGCGGCAGCCCGATTGCCAGCTTTTTGCTCGGAGCCGTGGATAACGGGAACGTCGCATACCGCGCCGTCGACTCGTGGTATCCGAGACAGCACGCGTGGGTGTTGCATGCCGGAGATACCTGGCGCGTCAACGAAAAGCTGACAGTGGATTACGGCCTGAGGTGGGACTATTTCTCTCCCTCGAGCGAGAAGTACGACCATTTTTCGTTCTTTGATCCTGTTGGCGCAAATCCGGGCGCCGGCGGACGGCTCGGCCGTCTGGCATTTGCCGGAACCGGCTATGGCGCGGCGAGCTTTGGCGCGCGATATCCCGAAAAGGAGTGGTACGGCGGCTTCGCGCCGCGGCTCGGCGCCGTCTACCGGCTGAACGACAAGACGGTCATTCGGAGCGGGTACGGCATCTTCTACACGCAGGCGTTCTACCCCGGATGGGGCGGAGGCATCGGGCTGGATGGTTTTTCGAACACGCCCGTGTTTTCAAGCTCCCTGGGTGGGATTCAGCCGGCGTTCCTGCTGGATCAGGGCTTCCCGCAGAACTTCCAGCCGCCACCCATCATCCGGTCCGACTACAAGAACGGTCAAACGATCTCTATGGCCAATGGCAATGGCTCCGGATACCGGCCGTTCGATGCGAACAAGCGTCCCTACTCGCACCAGTTCAACGTCACGGTCGAACGCGAGCTCCGCGCGAACATGGCCCTGAGCGTCGCGTATGTCGGCACCGTAGGCCGGCGTCTGCCATCGGCTGTGGCACCCATCAATGCCATCGATCCGAAATACCTCTCGATGGGTAGCGCGCTCTACGATCAGTTCCAACCCGGCATGACCAGTCTCGATGGGGTGCCGCTCCCATACGCCGGCTGGGTCGAGCAGATGACGGGGTGTCCTCCGTCCGTCGCGCAGGCGCTGCGTCCGTATCCGCAATACTGCGACAGTTTTCAGGGCCTAAATGAGAACTACGGTGAGTCGGAGTACAACGCGCTACAGATGAAGTTGGAGAAGCGCTTCACGCGCGGACTGTACGCGCTCGTGTCTTACACGGTCTCGCGGACGGTGTCGAGCGGGTCGGACAACACGCAGAGCTCGACCGGCAGCAGCTGGAGCGGCGCACAGGGCGTCATCTCTCCCTTCGAGCGGGAGCGCAACAAGACCGTCACGACGGACGACACGCCGCACGTCTTCTCAGCAGCGTTCGTGTACGAGCTGCCCTTTGGACAGGGTCGAAGGTATCTCAACGAAGGCGGCGTGACCAACGCGTTGCTAGGCGGCTGGCAGGCCAGCACGATTTTCCGGTATTCGTCCGGGATGCCCTTCTTCTTCCGCGTGAACGGAACGGCATGCAACGTACCGACTCAGTTCCGCGCGGGATGCATTCCGGTGATTGTCAATCCTGACGCGGTCTTTGCACAGGACAAGGGGAGCTTCGATCCTGCACAGGGACCACTCTTTAGCAAGAGCGCGTTCGAGCCGGTCAGCGCGTTCAACTTCTATTACGGGCGCGGCAACCGCATCGAGGAAGATGTCCGCGGGTTCGCGTATCACAACCAGGACGTGTCGTTCATCAAGAATACGAGGTTGCCGGGGGGCAAGAACCTGCAGTTCCGCGTCGAGATGTTCAACATGTGGAACTGGCACATCTTTGGAGCCCGCGGCACGATTATGGGCTCCATCACTGATGCGTTCGATCTCGATCTTGCCAGCCCGAACTTCGGAAAATGGAAAGGAGGCGTTAGCGACCCCAGAAATATCCAGCTGGCGGTTCGCTTCGAATACTGAAGCCTCGTGGCTTCCGCCTTTAGGCGGAAGATACTTTGCGGCAAAATGATCTTCCGGCTGAAGCCGGAAACCACGGGATGCCGATGGGTAGTCTCCTCCGCGCGACGGTGTTCTGGCTCGTCATTTTTCCGGCGCCAGTCCTTGCCGCCGCACAAGATCTGAGCCCTGCGCTCGCCGATCGCTTCTCACGCGGCGTGGCGGATCTCAAGGCGGGCAAACTCGATGCCGCCGAAGCAGCCTTCCGCGACGTCCTGCGGTCCGGCGGCGACCGCAGCTTCGTCCACCACAACCTCGGGCTCGTGCTGAGCGAGCGCAGACGCGATGCCGACGCGCTCGCCGAATTCCGAGCCGCCGCGAAGCTCGATCCATCGTACGGCCCCTCGCGTCTCCTCGCGGGGACGAGCCTGATCGCGCTGCAGCAGTACCGGGAAGCGCGGTCCGAGCTCGAGTATGCCGTGCGGCTGATGCCGCGGGAACCGCTCGCCTATGCCCAGCTCGCGGACGCCTGTCAGCATCTCGAAGACTGGCTGTGCGCTGCAAAGGCGTTCCGTTCGGTTGCACGGCTCGCGCCTGAGGACGCGGAAAATGCGTATCGCGTTGGATCGGCGTACCTCAAAGTGTCCGAGTGGGCGCACCAGCGGCTGAAGACAATCGATTCGGGATCGGCCAGGGTCCATGAGGCGCTCGGCCGCGAATACCTCAATCAGGGCCGAACGGACCTTGCGCTGGATGCATTTCAACGCGCGGTGAATGCTGACCCCACGCTGCCCGATCTTCACCTCGCAATTGCGCGGATTCACCTGGAAGCCGGCCGCCTCGATGACGCGGCGCGCGAAGTTGCGCGCGAGCTCGAGCTCGTGCCCTTCAGCAAAGAGGCGCTCGATCTGAACGCGCGCATCCAGGCACGAAGGCCTGATCCGGTCGATCCCCTGGAGAGCGCCGGCAGCGCCCCGGCGCCCAATGCCTCCGGCATACCTGAAGTCGACGAGGCGATCCGCAACCGCAACTGGGACGCGGCCGAACGGTTGCTGGTGAGTCAGATCGAGCGAAATCCGCACTCGCGTGAATTGCTGGTGCTCGTCGCGCGGATCTTCGTGATCGACGGCAAGCCGCTGAACGCGGCGGTCGCGTTGAAGAAAGCGGACGCAATCGCTCCCCTCGATCGCGAGCAGCGGTTCACGCTGGCGCTCGCGTACATCCGCCTCGGTCGCGGCGATTGGGCACAGCCGGAGCTCGAGCGCCTCAGTCGGGAAGATCCGCAGAATGCCGAATACCCCTATTGGATCGGCCGCCTGGCCTATGACGCGGGGAAGTATGCGTCCGCCATCTCGCGATTCAACGAGGCGCTCGCCCGCAATCCGCGCTTCATGCGCGCGCACGACAACCTGGGGCTCTGCTACGAAGCGCTCGACGACCCGGACGCGGCCATCGCGCATTATCGCGAAGCCATCAGCCTGAACCGGCAAGCGCGATCGAAATCACCCTGGCCGCCGACTAACCTGGGCATTCTCCTCCGGCAACGCGGCGAGACCGCCGAAGCAGCGTCTCTCTTTCAGGAGGCGCTCCAGTACGACAGCACGTTTGCCAAAGGGCACTACGAGCTCGGGATCCTGCTGGAAGAGCAGGGGAAGACCGCCGATGCCGTGAGCGAGCTGGAGCGGGCCGCGTCGCTCGATCGAGCGTATCCCGAACCGCACTATCTTCTCGCCCGCCTCTATCGTCGTGAGGGCCAGAGCACGCGCGCGGACGAGGCGCTTGCCACGTTCTTCCGCCTGCGCGCGGCTCGCGAACAGGATCGCAAATGAGCTCCGGGCGCTATGCGGTGCGGTGCTGCTGTATTGCCGCCCTCGTGTGGCTTTCGCACGAGGTTCATGCTGCGGCGTTCGCGCAGACGCCGGCACATGGCGCATCGCGCGATCGTGCAGCAGCATCAGCGCCGCGTGAGCTGATCGAAGAGCTCTCGGCGCTCCTCGACAGCGGTAAGTTGAACGAGGTCAAGGCGCGCGTCGGCGAGGCGCTTCGGCGCTATCCGTCGGACGCCGCGCTGCACGACATCGCAGGGGCGGTCGACGCGCAGCAAGGGTCGTATCGTGAGGCGGAACGCCACTTTCGTACCGCAATCGAGCACGATTCACGGCTCGTCTCCGCGTACCTGAATCTCGGGCGACTCTATCAGGAACACGCGCGTGACGAGGCCGACGCGCCGGCCAAGGCGCTCAGAGTGTACCGCTCCCTGTTGCAGATCGATGCCAATAACCCGGAAGCGTTGTTTCAGGCTGCGTACCTGAGCGCTTGCAATGGTGACTGGGCAGCGTCGCGCGCCTTTCTCAAGCGGTTGCCGGATTCCGGCCGTTCGCGCCCGCAGGTGCTCGTGCTTCTAGCAACCGATCTTCAGGGTCTTGGCGACCGGCGCCAGGCCTCCGAAGCGAGTGACGCGCTGCTGCAACATCCCGATCTGACGGAGGAAGACGTCGTCGCGGCGGTTCCTGCGCTCGAGCGGCTGAACGACGATGAGTTTGGGGAACGGCTGCTCGAAGGCCTGGACGCCAGGCATGCTGCGTCTGCGGAGTCTCTGCGGCGGCTTGGCGCGATGCAGATGCGCCTCGGACGCCTGGATCGCGCCCGAGACACGCTGGAGCGGGCGGTGGGATCGACGGACTCGCCGTCGGCGCCGCTGCTGCTCGATGTCGCACGAGTGGCGTACAGGCAAAAGGATTTCGAGCGAGCTCTCGGATATCTCGCCCACGCACGCGATCTGGAGCCGCAGAATGCCGAGGTCCATTTTTTCTTCGGGGTTGTCTGCATCGAGCTCAATCTCGGGAGTGAAGCGTACGAATCGTTGAAGAAGGCGGTGGCACTCGCTCCGCGGAATCCGTTCGTCAACTATGCGATGGGAGCCGTCGCCATCCACCGGCACGAGCCGTCCGAGGCGATTCCGTACTTCGAGGCGTACGTCCGCATGAAGCCGGACGACCCGCGCGGACGCTTCGCGCTCGGGGCGGCAAAGTTCTACAGCAATGATTTCGAGGGCGCGCGCGCCGATCTGCAACGCGCGGCCGAGATGCGCGGAAACGCCGCAGGCGCGCATTATTTCCTCGGACGTATCGCCCGGCAGTTGAACGATCTCGACACAGCGCGAGATGAGATCGGGCAGGCCCTGAAAGCGGATCCGCGTTATCCAGACGCGCTGGCAGAGCTGGGATTGTTGCAGACGCGCAGCGGCGACTACGATGCGGCCGAACGAACGTTGAACCAGGCGCTGGCGATCGATGGCGGTAATTACGCGGCGATGGTCAATCTCGCGGCGCTGTTCGCGCGCACGCGCGATCCTCGCCGGGAGGAGCAAAACGCCCGGCTCGCCGCTCTGCAACAGAAACGCGCGGTTGCAGGACAAGACTTCCTTCGCATAATCGAGGTCCTCAAGTGAGCTTCGGACACCGCGGGCGAATGGTGTGTGGAATCGCCGTCGCCGCGGCCATCTCTGTGGCCGGGTACGCGAGCGCCCAGACGCGGGCCACGCTGGCGCGCGCGGATCAGGGTGGCGCGGCATCGGAAGTCTTCAAAGCACTGTATTCCGGCGATCTGGAGCATGGACTGCAAGTCGCGCAGGAATACCTGAAGCGGCACCCGCGCGATGCCCGCATGCTGGTGCTGGCCGCGCGCGCGCATCTCGCGCGCAACGAGCTGACGGCGGCATACGACCTCCTGGAAGAAGGACTCGCGATCGATCCACAGAATACCGACGCCCTGTACTTCCTCGGGATCGCATCCGGCGAGCTCGCCACGCAGGCGTTCGGCCGCGTCTATGCGCTTGCGCCGGACAGCGCACGAGTCCACCAGCTCATGGGGCGATCGCTCAAGCTCCAGGGGAAGCCCGTCGAGGCCGCGGCGGAGTACGAAGCTGCGCTGCGCGCGGACCCGGAACTCCTCGACGCGCTTCTCGAATACGCCAGACTGCGTCGCGAGGAATCGAATTGCGCCGACGCACAGACGCTGTACGAGCGTGCGCAGCGCGTGAAGGTGACGTTCGACGGGGCGTACGGCCTCGGGGTGTGCCTGGCGACGCAGAACGATCATACACGCGCTGTTGAATCGTTTCGCGAAGCGCTGACGTACGATCCACGCTCTGCCGCCGCGGAGTTTGGATTGGGCGGCTCTCTTCTGCACATCGGCGATGCCGCCGGGGCCGTCGCGGCACTCGAGCGCGCGGCGGCGCTCGCGCCAACGGTTCGCGAAACCTACTACGTGCTCGGACGGGCGTATCAGAAGCTGGGTCAGCCGGCGAAGGCGCAGCAGGCGTTCGATCGTGCGACCGCGCTCGCGCGGACCCAGCGATCCGGCGAGACGACCGCCAAGCTTCCGTGATGAGTGTCCGCCTGGCCGCTGTCTGCGCGATCGCAGCTGCGGTCGTCTCGCGTGCGCAAGATCTTCCTCCAACGACGCGCGTGCCGCCCCCATCGCCGTTGGCCGCGAGCGGTGTGACATACCGCGACCTGACGATGGGCGCGGGCGTGTCAGGCTTCCGCCACGTGTCCGGCAGCCCTGAGAAGAACTACATCATCGAGGGCACGGGCTCCGGCGTCGCGCTGTGGGATTTCGACAATGATGGCTTGCTCGACATCTATTTCGTGAACGGCTCGACGCTGGACCGCGTGGAGGGTGGCACACCCGCGCCCGCAGCCGCGCTCTTTCACAACAACGGCGGCGGAACGTTCACGAACGTGACCGCGGAACGAGGCGTTGCGAACGAGCGGTGGGGACAAGGCGTCTGCGTGGGCGACTTCGACAATGACGGCTACGAAGATCTCTACGTCACCAACTTCGGCAAGAACCGTCTCTATCATAATGAGAGCGGTCGGTCGTTTAGCGATGTGGCGGAGGCCGCCCACGTCGCGACGGACAGCTGGTCCACTGGATGTGCGTTCGGCGATTACGACGGCGATGGATGGCTGGATCTATTCGTTGCCGGCTACGTCGCGCTCGATCTTCAGCGACTCCCGCCTCCCGCGACGCCGGCGGCCGCCGCTCCGGGTCAGCGCGAGGCCGAGCCCCAGCCACACGCGTCCGAAAGTTCCTCGCGCCTCGGCGCATCGTACTCGCCCGGCACGCCGTTCTGCACGTACCGCAGCGAGCGCGTGATGTGCGGTCCCCGCGGCCTGAAGGGAGCCTCGGACCATCTGTATCGAAACAATCACGACGGAACGTTTACGGAGATCAGCCGCGAGGCCGGCGTCGCAGATCCCGACGGCTTGTACGGATTCGGCGTTGCGTGGTTCGACATGGACGACGATGGTCGGCCGGATCTGTTCGTCGCGAACGATTCAGGTCCGAATTTCCTGTATCACAATCGGGGCGACGGGCAGTTCGAGGACGTCAGCTATCCGTCGGGTGCGGCACTCGATGCGCAGGGCCGCGAACAGGCGCACATGGGCGTCGCTGTCGGCGACTACGACAACGACGGCCGTGACGATCTGCACGTCACGAATTTTGCGAACGACTTCAACGTCCTCTATCACAACGACGACGGCAAGATTCTTACGGATGTGACGACCGCCGTCGGCTTGGCGCTTCCGAGCACACCCTTTCTCGGCTGGGGCACCGATTTTCTCGATTACGACAATGATGGATGGCTGGACCTGCTCGTCGTGAACGGCCACATCTATCCGGCAGCGGACAGGCTGCGCTGGAACACGTCGTACGCACAGCGCGCGCTGTTGTTTCGCAATATCAAAGGCGCGAGATTCGAGGACGTGGGCCGGGCGGCAGGAGACGTCCTCGCGACGCCGCGCGTGTCGAGAGGATCGGCCGTTGGAGACATCGATAACGACGGCGGCGAGGACATCGTCATCAACAATCTCGACGGTGGGCCGACGCTCGCGCGCAATGAAGGAGGCGGCAGCGCCGGACACTGGCTTACGGTGCATCTCAAGGGAGATCCGGACAGAAGGTGTCCGCGTGACGCGATCGGTTCGGTCGTGTTCGTGACGGCTGCTGGCGTCCGACACAGGGGTGAGGTCGCGAGCGGCCGCGGCCAAATCTCCCAATCGGACCTTCGCGTCCATTTCGGTCTCGGCGCAGCGACCGCGGTATCGAGCGTGGAGGTTCGGTGGGCGAATGGTCCGACCGTTCGTTATGAGGTCAATCACGTCGATGCGTTCGTCACGATCGATCAGGCGAGCGGAGGCGTCGCCTATTCGAAGTGAGCCGTCGCGTGAAATCATGCCGCGCCACCCCGCAGGCAATGAGTCTTGGCTGGAACAGCAACGCGGAGTAGAAGCTGACGGGACACTGCGTTCCCGGGAAGCCTTGCTGACGAATGCACCGGACCTGTGAGTCGCGCATGGCGCACTCCTTTCGTCTCAACACTTCGAGATCACTTCAACAACACGACAACCCCGGTAACGACCAGAGCGCCAGCCCAGACGTGGTCCACGTTGAACCAGGCCCTGCGAACCCCCGGGGCCGTTGCCGTCGGGCGCGCCAAGCGCGCTCACGAAGGTGCCCTCCGACCGCAGTGCACGGTGTGCGGCGCGGCAAACCCTGTTCGCGCGAAGACCGTAGTGGGCTTGATCACTTTCACGATCTGTGGGCGGCGCGGATCCGGCTTCGTGTCGAGGGCGTGAATACGCGATGGGTGAATCCCTGGCACGATCAGATAGCGGCTGTGGTCCCGCACGGGTCGGGAACCTAACTTGACACGACACTGAAGTTCACCGTCAACGAAGCAAGGGCTGCGCGTCCCGGCAACGCCGCGATCCGGGGACGCCTGACAGAACTGATGTTCGTCGAGATCCTCTGTGAGTACATGGAGCGCCTTCCCGCGAACCATGGTGGATGGTTGGCCGGGTTGAACGATCCCCACGTCGGCAAGGCCCTGCGGCTGATGCACGAACATCCCGTTCGGGACTGGACCGCCGATGATCTCGCGCGCGAGGCGGCCGTGTCGCGCTCCGTGTTGGCGCAGCGCTTCACTGAACTCGTGGGCGAGGCGCCGATGCGATACCTTGCCGGCTGGCGCATGCAGCTCGCGAAACAAATGATGCGCGAAGGCGCCGGCAATGTTCAGGATGTCGCGCGTCCTTGAGGCCGAGCGCTGGAATTCGTGCCGCCGGATCGCAGCCACCACAGAATCGGTGGGACCCGCGGCCGCTGATGGCGGCGCGGATGGCCGTACGCTTCGCCTGCCGGCGGGACGGCCTGCGCGATCCATTCGCGAGGTGTAGCGCCCCGGCTGGCAGGACACCTGTCAGTTGTGCGGGGACGGGTGGTTCCTCCCACGCTACTGGGTATCTCCCCGCTTGGCCTCAGACCGTTCGCCGCTCGTGAATGCGGCGTCAGGATGGCGCGAGACCCGGCTGGATGTTGTAATTCACGCGAAAGAAATTGGCGGGATCGTGTTTCTCCTTGACGCTCGCCAACCGCGCGAGATTGGCCCCGAACGCGGTGTAAATGACATCGTCGGCTTCGATGTCGAGGGCAGAAAGGAGATGCGCGTTCGCAGAAAAAGGCCGAAGGGTCGCTTCGCCGGCTCGGGCCCAGTCGCGGTGGCTCGTCGTCTCAGCCGGGTTGGTCCACTGGGCGAGAAACAGAATGTCCCACGGGAGATCGCGATGTGGAAACGCGGTGGCATCGTTGGGGATTCGGCCAGCGGCGCCCCCATAGTGCTCCAGAACGACGGCCGAAAGGGGAGAGGCCAAGCCGTTGGCGTGCTCGACGATCGCGTCTATCGCATCGTCTGTTAGGTGCCGCTGCAAGGTGGACTTCCAGTAGTTCTAATTGCCGTCTGGAAAAGACGGGTCAAGCAGCGATTGCATCGAGACGAAAGACATCGGCTGAATTGCATCGAGGACTGGCGTCCCGAACTTGCGGAGAGGCTGCAGGACACGTTCGCCGTCGGCGATCGGTCCGCAGAAACAGGCGATCACTCCGACCAAGGGCGCGCCATCCGGTGCGTGCAGAAGCGCAGCGTACGCGGTGAGATCGTCGGGAGCGGCTTCGATACAGTCACGGAAATGACGGATCACATCGACTGCGACCGCGCGAGGGTACAAGATGAGGCCGCCTAACACCGTGTCTACCGGATGAGCTTTGAACTCGAACGACGTGACAACGCCGAAGTTCCCGCCGCCGCCACGAAGAGCCCAGAACAGATCTTCATGCTCAACCGCATTGGCCGTCAGCACGCGACTGTCCGCAGTGACAACTTGGCAGGATAAGAGATTGTCAATGGACATGCCGTACTTGCGAAGCAACCACCCCACACCACCGCCGAGCGTGAGACCGGCGATGCCGGTCTTTGAGACGATGCCGCATGGGACCGCAAGGCCAAAGAGGCGTGTTTCGCGATCCAGATCACCAAGCGTCGCACCACCCTGGACGCGGACCGTCCGCTCCCTCGAATCCACATGAACGGCGCGCATTCCTGAAAGGTCGATGACCAGGCCGTCATCGCACAACGCGCGGCCGCCCACATTATGACCGCCGCCCCGGATCGCCGTGAGCAAGTCATTTGCACGTCCGTAGCCTATCGCGGCGACCACATCCGCGGTGCCCGAGCAACGCGCGATGAGCCGAGGCCGTTTGTCAACGCTGGCATTCCAAATTCGCCGGGCGTTGTGGTACTCGGCGTCGGCAGGCGCGAAAATCTGACCGCGGAATCCGGATTCGAACGTTTGTAGGTCCATTGCAGTGGCGATTGTATCTGACCTCGATCAAATCGGTGAGGCCTGATTACTGGAAGCAGTCCAGCACGACGGCACGTGCGATGGGTGGATCGAATTCGGGATTCACGTCTCCCGCTGACGCACGTAGCGTCAGTGCACAGGCGTCAGTTGACGATCGATGCGCGTCAGCTTGTCGGGGTTGCGCACGACACGAATGCCTGAGACGGTGGCGCCGTCGATTGACAGGACGAAGATCGACTCCAACCGCGTGCCGACTCGCACGACGAGCGCCGGCTCGGAGTTGATATCTTCAATGCTTCGCGAGACGTTGCCCGCCATGCCGCTGGCATGCACCGCGCGGTGCACTCCGAGCAGGAACTTCAGCACTTCATCGCGGCCAAGGAGCGGACGACGCGCCGCGACGGCTTTACCGCCGCCATCGCTCCACATCCCGACGTCGCTTGTCAGCAGCGCCGTCAGCTCGGACGCGTCGCCAGATACGAACGCTTCCGCAAATCGCTCCGCAACGGCCCGTCTGGACTCGGCCGTGCCCGTCAGCCGCTGCCGCCCCTGCGCCAGCCGCGACTTCGCGCGATGCAGCATTTGACGCGAGTTCTCCGTCGTCGTCCCCAGGATCTCGGCAATTTCCGAGTGCTCATAGTCGAAGACGTCTTTGAGGAGAAATACCGCACGCTCCTCGGGAGAGAGCGTTTCGAGCAGGACGAGAAACGCGAGCGTCACCGACTCCGCGCGCTGCAGCATGGTCTCCGGACTCTCCAGCTCCGAGGTGAGCACAGGCTCCGGCAGCCACGGTCCGACGTATTCCTCGCGCGCCTTGCGTGCGGACTTCAGCCGATCCAGACACAGGCGCGTAACGATGGTCGTCATGAATGCCTTCGCTGAACGGATCGAGGACTGGTCGACGCTGCGGTAGCGAAGCCACGCGTCCTGCAGGACGTCTTCCGCGTCGGATGCGCTGCCGAGCATTCGGTAGGCAATCGAAAAGAGAAGCGGCCTGTCGGCCGTCAGGACTTCTTGATTCATTGTCTATGCTGTGCGCCGAAGCATCTGCGCGAGATTGTCGCGCGTCGTCGGACACTCCGGCCGCTATTCAAGGTCCGCTTACACGATCTCATACACTGCGCCGGGCCCCCGGCGGCAACAAGCACCTTTATGCCATCCCTCCGCGGTCGTCGCAACGAACAGCGCCAGGCCGGAGCCGAGCGCTTCGGTGAGTGCCAGCAGAACCGCAGTCGTCCCGAAGAGCGGCTGCCACTCGCCGGCGACGTGAGAGACCTGATCGACGCCGTCGAGAATGAAGTGGTTCAGGAGCCCGAACAGCAATGAGCCGGCCATCGTGGTCATGATCACCCATGCCCCGAGTCGTTCCTCCCACCACGTCAGTGTGAGACCGGCCAACGGCCCGCCGAAGATAACAATGAGGACGAATAGCGCCGCGGCAGGCGAGAGCGGAACGGCTGCTCCGCTGTGGGCGGCGCCATGAAAGACCGCAATGATGAGGTGCATCGCGACAATTGCTGCCAGCCAAAGTTGCGCCGGTCTGGTAGGTCTGCTCATGCCCAGTTGACGAGCAAGCCGCCCCAAATGTGACAACCGAGTTCGTCGCGGCAGACATGCTAGAGTGCCGCGCAGCCCAAAAGAGAGTCCAAGAAGCCCCTCTCTCCCGCGAGACTTCAACGCGCACTCCCGATGACCACATCACTCGTGCTGATCAACGGACGCATCTGGACGGGCGATCCGACGCGGCCGAAGGCCGAAGCGATCGCGATCGTCGGGAGCCGCATCGCCGCCGTCGGATCCACCGCTGAGGTCACGGCGCGGATCCGAGGCGCCGAGGTCATCGACCTCCAGGGCCAGTTCGTCACGCCGGGATTCGTCGACGCCCACGTGCACTTTCTGGAGGGCGGGTTGAGGCTCACGTCCGTGCGGCTCCGCGACGCGAAGACGCCGGAGCAGTTCGCGGCCCGCATCGAGGCGTTCGCCGCAACGACGCCGCCGGGCGTCTGGATGACGGGCGGTGATTGGGACCACACGCTCTGGGGCGGCGAGCTGCCACAAAAGGACTGGATCGATGCGGTGACGCCCAATCATCCGGTTTGGGTCAATCGTCTCGACGGTCACATGGCGCTGGCCAACAGCGCAGCGTTGAAGGCGGCAGGCGTCACGCGCGCTGTAAAGGGCGTTGCTGGTGGCGAGATCGTCCGCGATGGAAACGGGGATTTGACGGGACTCCTCAAAGACAACGCGATGTCCCTCGTCGCCGACAAGGTGCCGCCGCCCACGAACGCCACGAACGATCGCGCGCTCCAGGCCGCAATGCAATACGTGAACGCGCAAGGTGTCACGACCGTCCACAACATGGGGACGTGGGAGGACCTCGATGTGTTCGCGCGGGCGCGGCGCGCTCATCGCATGACCACGCGCGTATACGCGGTGGTGCCGCTGAACACGTGGGAACGACTGTGTCAGACGGTCGAGGCGCGAACGTACGGGACGGACGGCCACGGCGACGAATGGCTCAGGATCGGAGGGCTGAAGGGCTTCGTCGACGGTTCGCTCGGGTCGCATACGGCGGCGTTCCGCGATTCCTTCACCGACGCGCCGAACGACCGCGGGCTGTTCGTGAACACTCCAGAGGATCTGTACTCGTGGATCTCGAACGCGGACAAGCATCGACTGCACGTGCTCGTGCACGCGATCGGCGATCGCGCGATCGGAACACTGCTCGACATGTACGAGCGCGTCGCCCGCGAAGGCGGCAAGCGGGATCGCCGGTTCCGGGTCGAGCACGCGCAGCATGTCGCGCCCGCCGACATTCCCCGGTTCCACGGGCTCGGCGTGATTGCGAGCATGCAGCCGTATCACGCGATCGACGATGGCCGGTGGGCCGAGCGGGTGATTGGTCCGGAACGCATCAAGACGATGTATGCGTTTCGATCGCTGCTCGACGCAGGCGCGACGCTCGCGTTCGGCAGCGACTGGTTCGTGGCACCGCCGACGCCGCTCGAAGGCATCTACGCGGCTGTGACGCGGCGCACGCTGGACGACAAGAACCCGGACGGGTGGGTACCCGGGCAGAAGATCACGGTCGACCAGGCGCTGAGGGCCTACACCCGCGGCGGTGCGTACGCATCCTTCGAAGAAGGACAGAAGGGCACCATTGCGCCCGATATGCTCGCCGATCTCGTCGTCACCGATCGGGACTTGAGGTCGATCCCGCCGGAGCAGATCCGGGACGCGAAGGTCGTGCGAACGATCGTCGGCGGCAAGATCGTGTACTAAAGTATGGCCATGAACGCAGCGCTGCCGCCGGATCTTCAGAACCTGCAGGATGGGTTGGACGCGGCAGAGCGTAACGCGCGGGCGCTCGTGGACGGGTTGACGAGCTGGCTGGGCGCGTGGCGGGCGGAGACTGGGTCGTGGAGCGTTGCGGAATGCCTCGACCACCTCGCAACGGCCAACCGCGTGTATCTCGCAGCGATGGAACCAGCCGCCACGCGGGCCCTCAGCGAGGGCACGCGGCGCCGCGGGCCTGCGCGACCGGGCCTCCTCGGCGGATGGTTCGTCGCATATCTCGAACCTCCCGCGAACCTGAAGAGCAAGGCGCCGCGCAAGATCAAACCGCGATCAGCGCCGCCGCTCGAGGCCGCACTCAGCAGTTTTCTCGCGACGCAAGGCGAGGTGCGCGCATTCATTCAGGCGTACGCGACCATCGATTTGCGTCGAGTGCGCTTTCCCAATCCATTGATCCGAGGTGTCCGCTTCAGCCTGGCGACAGGACTGCACGTCATCGCCGCGCACGAGCGGCGCCATTTATGGCAGGCGTGGCGCGTGCGCCGCGCAGCGGAACGATCGGTCGAAGCGGCGTCGTTCGAAGACTCGCAGACGAGCCCCGACCGCTGAGGTGCGCGCCTTGCATGCGGTGACCGCTTACGCGCCGGAACGGCCCATGGAGGGAAGAGAAATGGAGAAGCATCGACTCGTTTTGGGCGCTCTTCTTGTTCTCCTTCTAGTCCTCGGTCCTGGCTCACGCGCATCCGCTGATCCTGTGAACGTCGACTTCATCGTGACGGTCACGACCGCGCACGGCGGGCTGGAAACATTTTTCGGAACGCCGATTCATGCGGGCGATGTCCTGCAGGGAAGCCTCATCTACGATCCGACAGGAATTCCTGACGCCACGAATCCGCTCTTTGGCGGCTACGCCGCTCCGGGCACACTGTCATTTGGCGCACACGATCGACTGGAGTTCGCGCTCGGACAGATCTCCATCTTCGACGATCGAGGCGATGCCAACCCCGACGGGCACGACGACTTCACGACCTTCGGGCAGAGCACCACGATGCCCGGCTTCGACTTCGTCGAAACGACGCTGGACCTGAAGTCTCCGGCCATGGGCGGCGGCAGTGCGCTGCCTCGGAGCAACGCCGAGCTGCTGTCGCGATTCAGCGGCGGACCGTTTACGTTCTTCGCTTTTCCTCCCGACGAGGACGATCCGTCGCACGTCGTCCTCGGCCAGGCGTCCCTGATTCGGGCCGCTCAGACGCCTGAGCCGGCCAGCCTCCTTCTGCTCGGGTCGGGTCTCTCCATGCTGATGTTCCGTGGACGAAGGCGCCAGGGCTGAAGCCCTCAGACGAGGCGTTCGCTTCAGCCTGCGGCACCGCTCTGCACGTCATTGCGGCGCACGAACGCGCGCGTTGGTGGACCGCGTCGATCTACTACTCCGATCGGAGCGCCTGCAGCACGTCGACGCGCGACGCGCGCGCCGCGGGCATGAGTGACGCCATCGCCGCGGCGGCCAGGAGCACCGCTGCCGCACCGGCGAGCGGCAGGATCCCGGGCAGCTCCATGTGCTCGAACAACCGTCCCGCGACTTCCGCGAGCACGTACCCGCACGCGGCGCCTGCGGAGACGCCAATCGTCGCGATCAGAACGCCCTCCGAGAGGACGCGCGCCAGCAGACCTCGGGGGGCGGACCCGACGGCCAGGCGGATCCCGAACTCACGCGTCCGCGCGCTCACCGAGAACGCCAACACGCCCGCGACGCCGACGACGGCGATGAGCAGCGCAATGCTTGCGAATCCGGAAAACACGAATGCGTTCAGGCGCTCGGGCGACAGAATCTCGGAGCGGATGTCTTCGAGCGTAGCGGCGCGCTCGACGGGCTGGTCGGCGGCGATCGTGCGGATCGCGCGTGTGATCGCAGGCACCAAGGCGTACGGGTCGCCTGCGACGCGGACGAACAACCGTCCGCCGACACCGATCTGCCTGACCGGGTGGTAGACCGTCATGGCCGCCTCATGGGCGATGTTTTCGTCGTCCACGTCGGCGACAACGCCTACGATGCGGCGGCGCAGCGGCTTCCCAAAGTACGGATCGGTCCACCACATCTTGCGGTTCAGCGCCTCGCCGTTCGGAAAGAGGCGCTGCGCAAGCGTCTGACTGACGATCACCACGGGCTCGCGGCCGGCGCGATCCTCGTCCGTGAAGTCGCGGCCGGCCTGCAGCGGAATCCCGACCACGTTGAAGAAATGAGGCGTCACGATCCGGAACCGCGCGCGCGGATTCTCTTCGCCGTTCGCCGGCGTATAGCCCTCCGCGTCGAACCGCAGGCCCGGACCGAACGTTCCCGCATCGCGCCATGGAACGAAGCTTCCCACCGCAACTCCTTCGACGCCGGGCAGCTCGCCGATACGCTGTATGGTCTGGTCGTAGAAGGCTATCGTTTTCTTGTCGCCGATGCCCACACCGGGCGCCGAGGTCGGAATGTCGAAGGCGAGCACGTGCCGCATGTCGTAGCCGGTGTTCGCGCGCTGGAGAACAACCAGCGTTGCCAGGAGCATGCCCGCGCCCGCCACCAACATGAACGAGAACGCGATCTGCGTCGTCGCGAAAATACGAAGCCGGCGGTTCGTGCCCGGGGTAATGCGCACGCTGCCGGCGGCTAGGCCGAGGCCTGTCGGCGCATGGGGCGACGGCAGGCGCGGCACGTACGCGAGCAGGACGGCGGCGGTGATGGCGAGCGCGGCACCGATCCAGAGCACGCTCGCGTCCACGGTGACATCGAGCGCGCGAACGGAGAACCGGGCCGCGTAGCGGGCGACGGCGCTGACGAATATTGGCGCGACGAGGACGCCCAGGACGGCGCCGGCTCCGCAAAGCACCAAACTCTCCGCGAGCAACGTCCGGCGCAGCGCGCCAGCGCCGGCCCCGAGCGCCGCCCGGATCGCAAGCTCGCCTTCGCGGCGCACCGAGCGCGCGAGAATCAGGTTGGCGACGTTCGAGCACGCGATGATGAACACGACGACTGCGGCCGCGAGGAGCACGAGCAGAACCGTCCGGGCGGGCGCGGCGATTTGATCGCGAAGCCTCGTGACGCGTAGTTGCATATTGGACTGCGGGGAATAGGCCTCCGGGTGCTCGCGGACGATCGTTGCGTGCACCGAGGTCAGCTCGGCGCGCGCGGCCTCGAGTGAGGCGCCCGGCGCCAGGCGGCCGAACAGCTCCGTCATCCGGTGCGAGCGGCTCGTGACCATCGTCGCGTCGAGGTGATGAGGGCTGGTCACGATGTTCGCAATGATTTCGGTATCCGCGGGATAGGGGACCGACGGCTCGAGCACGCCGACGACCGTCGCGGTGCGCGGACCAAGCCGGATCACTTTTCCAATCACGCCGGGATCGCTCTTCAGCTCGGTCGTCCAGAAGCGGTACGTGAGGACTGCCGCGCCTGCGGCCTTCGGGCCGTCGTCCTTTGCGTTCAGCAGGCGGCCGAGCACGGGGCGAAGGCCCATGACGTCGAAGAACGATCCGTCCACGACGCCGGCCTTCACCATCCGCACGTCCAGACCGAGGCCGATCATTGTCATGTCGACCGTGGAGAAATCGCCGAATGCGCTGATCGTGGTGACGCGCGACTCGAGGTCCCTGATTTCCGGCACGGAGAACGTGGTGTTCGCGGCGCCGATACCCGGAGCGCTCTGGCGAATGTAGACGAGGCGATCCTCGTCGCGGTTGACGAGCGGGCGCAACAGCACGCCGCGCACGACGCTGAAGATCGCCGCGTTGGCGCCGATGCCGAGCGCCAGCGTCACGATGACGGTCGCGGCAAGCCCTTTCGCGCGGACCAGGGAGCGCAGCGCGAACCGGATGTCGCGCCCGAGCGCCGTGACGGCGTCGAAGGCGCGGCTGTACCAGACGCGCCGCATCGACTCGCGGACGGCTGGCACGTATCCGAATTCCTGCAGCGCGGCGCGCCGGGCCGATTCCGGATCCTGACCGCGCTCGATGCGTTCCTTGACGTTCAGCGCCAGGTGACCGCGAATTTCGTCGTCGAGTTCCCGCTCGTCAGGCCGCATGGTCCTACTCCTTGGTCGGCACCGGATTCATGATTCGGCCGATCGCGTGGACGAGCCGCGACCATCGATCCTGCTCGCGCACCAATTGAGCTTTGCCCGCGGCGGTCAACTGGTAGTACTTCGCGCGCTGGTTCGCTTCGCTGATGCCCCATTCCGCCTTCAGCCAGCCCCGCTTCACGAGGCGATGGAGCGCAGGGTAGAGGGAGCCGGTTTCCACTTTGAGCAGATCGTCGGACTGGGCGCGGATCGCCTGTCCGATGCCGTGCCCGTGGCGAGGCCCCCACTGCAGCGTGCGAAGGATCAACATGTCGAGGGTGCCCTGGAGAAGCTCCAGGGGACGATCGTCGGAGTGTTTGGGCATGTCGTAGACACTCTAGGACTTTAGACGTAGGATGTCTACGTCTTTGTTCCGCGCGAAGATTTCCGCGCGAGCCCATCGGCAGACGCGCATAGAATGGACGATCCATGGACGCGCGAGCAGAGGACTCCGGGATCGCTCTGGAATCGAGACGCAACACGCCGCTTGCGATGGATACCGCCGCCTTTCGCGCGATCGGCCATCGCCTCGTCGATACGCTGGCTGATTTCCTGGAATCGCTTCCGGGACGGCCCGTCACACGAAACGAATCTCCTTCCGAAGTGCGCGCCGCGCTCGACCTCAACGGGCCGATGCCTGAAGCGGGGACCGAACCCGGCGTCCTGCTCGAGCAGGCCGCGTCCCTGCTCTTCGAGCATTCGCTCTTCAACGGCCACCCGCGATTTTTCGGATACATCACATCGGCGCCGGCACCCATCGGCATTCTCGGGGATTTTCTCGCGTCCGCTGTGAATCCGAACGTGGGCGCCTGGATGCTCTCGCCAGCGGCGACGGAGATCGAGGGGCAGACCGTCCGCTGGATTGCCTCGTTCATCGGATATCCCGAGACGTGTGGGGGGCTGCTCGTAAGCGGCGGCAACATGGCCAACATGGTCTGCTTCATGGCGGCGCGCGCCGCGAAGGCCGGCTGGAATGTCCGGGAGCAGGGTGTGGCGGGCGGACGGGCGCTTCGCGTGTACGGATCGGCCGAGACGCACACGTGGATTCACAAGGCCGCGGACCTGAGCGGGCTCGGCTCGTCCTCCATTCGCTGGATTCCTACCGACATGGATCTCCGCATGGACGTCGACGAGCTGCGCAGGCAAATCGAGGCCGACGCCGCATCCGGGGACGTGCCGTGCATGGTCATTGGCACGGCCGGCTCGGTCGGGACGGGCGCCGTCGATCCGCTGCCGGGAATCGCGGCGATCTGTCGTGAGTACGGATTGTGGTTTCACGTGGACGGCGCGTACGGCGGCTTCGCGGCGGCAGTCCATGACGCGCCGGACGACCTCCGTGGAATGAGCGCGGCGGATTCCGTCGCCGTCGATCCGCATAAATGGCTCTACGCCCCGCTCGAGGCGGGATGCGCGCTCGTGCGGGATGCGGACGCGCTGCGCAACGCATTTGCGTACCACCCGCCTTACTATCACTTCGAGGAGCGCGCGGCGAACTACGTCGACTACGGTCCCCAGAACTCGCGCGGGTTCCGAGCGCTCAAGGTGTGGCTTGCGATGAAGCACGCCGGAGCCGCAGGCTACCGGCAGATGATCGCAGACGATATTCACCTCTCACGTGCGATGGCTGAAGCCGTGAAGCGGCATCCCGAGCTGCAGTTGTTCACTCAGGCCCTCAGCATTACGACCTTCCGTTTCGTCCCGGAAGATCAGCGGAAGGGCGTCGGCGACGATGAGGTGGAGCGCCATCTCGACGCGCTGAACCGCGAGCTGCTCGATCGCCTCCAGCGCGGTGGTGAAACGTTCGTATCGAACGCCGTCGTCGGCGGCCGTTACGTGCTGCGCGCCTGCATCGTGAACTTCCACACGACGCTGGCTGATGTGGAGGCCGTGCCCGAGATCGTCGCCCGGATTGGGCGGAGGGTGGACGCAGACTTGCGCGCGAGCCGTTGAACACGTGGAACTTTTCTTGCGAAAGGAAGCGTCATGAGCAAAGCCATCCTGGACGCCGATGAGATCCTCCAGCACGCCAGCCCGGTCGTGCATCAAAAGGCGCACGAGATTCAGCCGTTCGGACACCTCGTGAGAATGCCGATTGCGCTCTCGGAGAACATCTGCCGCGAGAGTGTCGCGAACCTGAATCAACTGCTTGCGGACACCATGACCCTGCGAGATCTGTACAAGAAGCACCATTGGCAGGTCTCGGGGCCGACGTTCTATCAACTGCACCTGCTGTTCGACAAGCATTACGAAGAGCAGAACAAGCTCGTGGACGAGCTCGCCGAGCGCATCCAGCTCCTGGGCGGGATCAGCGTCGCCATGTCGCACGACGTGGCGGAAACGACGATCGTTCCGCGGCCACCGAAGGGGCGCGAAGAGGTGCCGGTCCAGATCTCGCGGCTGCTCCACGCGCACGAGATCGTGCTGAAGGAAGCGCGCACGATGGCGCGCCGGGCCGCCGAACAGGACGATCAGGGCACGAACGATCTGATCGTCAGCGACGTGATCCGTACGAACGAGCTCCAGGCGTGGTTCGTCGCCGAACACGTTGTGGATACGCCCGTCGTGATCGCCGAATAGGGAGGGCGGGCGTGGGGCGCGTCAGACGCCCGAACCGCGTATCGCTCGGGCGATCGCCGCGACGAGGGCGGCGGGGTCCACGGGTTTCGGAACGTGTTCGTGGTACCCCGCGTCCAGCGCTCGCTGCCGATCCGTTGCCGACGCGTAGGCCGTGACGGCGACGGCCGGAATGCTCCCGCCCCGGTCGGCTGGCAGCTTCCGGACCTCCGCGATCAGATGGTAGCCGTCCTGGGGCGCCATTCCGATATCCGACACGAGCGCGTGGGGACGCTCATCGTCTGCCGCACTGCGTATGTAATCCAGTGCGGCGGCGCAGGATGTCAGCGTCGTCACGCGTGCGCGCGTGTCGTGAAGCGTGGCGGAGAGCAGCGCCATCGCATCGTCTTCGTCCTCGACGAGGAGCACGTGCATCCCCGCGAGCGCGTCGTGCGGCGTCGCTGACGAGGCATCGCCCGTCTGCCCCTGAAGTTGGTGAGAGGGGCTCGTCGGGATTTCGACGACAAACGTCGAGCCTTGCCCGGTACCGGCGCTGTCGGCGCGGACGACCCCTCCGTGCAGCTCCACGAGCTCCCTGACGAGCGCGAGCCCGAGGCCAAGGCCCCCTTCGCGCCGGCTGCTGGACGTGTCGGCCTGGCGGAAGCGGTCGAAGATCAACGGAAGGAACTCGGCGTCGATCCCCTTTCCCGTGTCGCTGACCACGATCCGCACGCGGCCGGCGAGCTGCTCGAGCCGCAGCTCGATCGTGCCGCCCGCCTCCGTGAACTTGGCCGCGTTCGACAGCAGATTCCAGACGATCTGCTGAAGCCGATCGGGATCGCCCGCTACGCTTTGAAGCGCCGGGTCGAGGTATCGTCTGAGCTGAATCTTCTTCGCCTCGATCGACGGCCCCATCACGTCGAGCGCCGCGATCGACACGGCCACGAGATCGACCGGCTGCATCTGCAGGCGCAGCTTGCCTGCCATGATCCGCGCGGTATCGAGCAGATCATCGATCATTCGTGCCTGCACGGTCGCGTTGCGGAAGATCGATTCCACGGCGCGCGCGAGGAGCTGCGGCTCGAGCTCGCGCTCGATCAGGATGCGCGCCCAGCCGAGCACGGCATTCAGAGGAGTCCTGATTTCATGCGAAAGCGTCGCGAGGAAGTCATCCTTGACGCGCAGCGCCTTCTCTGCCGCGGTTCTGGCGGCGAGCTGCGCGTCGATCTGCTTGCGCAGTTCGTGCTCGGATGCCACGCGCTCGCTGACGTCGTCGATGACGGTGATCGTGCCGACGATGCGATCCTCCAACACCAGGGGCGCGATGCGCGCGCGTTGCGGCATGTTGGCAAAGAGCGGCTGACCGCCGCGCCCCGGCATCGGCAGCAGGTAGCGGTGCAGCAGGTGCGACAGAAGGTAGCCGTGACCGGCGATGGCCTCGTGGTACGCCTCGTCGAGGCCACGTGAGACGAGATCCGGAAATACGTCGAAGAGTGGACGGCCAACCACGTCGGCCGATGCGCGCCCCGCGTGCTGTTCGAGCCAGCAATTCCAGCTCGTGACGACGAGTTGATGATCGGTGGTGAAGATGCCCTGCTCGGCGAATTCGGCAATCCAGCGAGCGATCGCCGGATCCAGGACATGCGCGCTCATCGATGCGCCCCGGGCGTGTCGGCGCGCCCGCGCAGCATGATCGTGACGGCCGCCGTCACCGACCGGGCTCCCACGCATCGATCGCGCGTATCAGCCGATCGATGGATGCGACGCTCAAGACCATGATGAGGTATCCCGTGACGGAGCTGTTCTTGAGGCGGAAGCCCGCGTGCACGACGAGCGCATAGCGCAGCTCCTCGCGTTCGACCATCACCGATTCGACCAGCGCCTCGAGCCCTTCGAGCGTGACGTGGGGGACTGCGAAGGAGACCTGCACCCTGAGCAGGTTGCCGAACATGCCGAGGCACGCGTTCAGGAGGATGTTGCCCACCTCCGCGATGACCTCGCGCGCAGACGCATCAATCGAGAGCGGCAGCGCGGGCTCGTTCGTGAGCAGCTCCTTCAGCATTCCCCCGCTGCGTTGATCGAGCACGAGAAAGGCATCGCCTGCGACGGGACCGGAGAAGACCTGATGGACGCTCGCGATGTCGCCGTCGATATACGGACGCAGTGTGTCGCCCAGCTCGCCGACGGGACAAATCATCACACGCGGCACTTCGAGCTGGACGCGATGACCGGTGAGCCGCGACAGCGACGCAGCCGCGCGCCCGAAACCAATGTTGATGAGCTCCGTCAGCGCGTCGCGCTGTTCGACCGTCAGCACCATTACTTCACTCCGGCGACGGCGGTCTGGAGCGCGCCCAGAATTTCATCGCGATCGAATGGCTTGTTGATGAATCCTTTCGCGCCCGCTTGCTCCGCCAGCGCGTGCGACGAGCTCTGCACGTCCGCAGACACCACGAGCACCCGCGCGCCCGGGTCGAGCTCACGCAGCTTCTTCAGCACGTCCAGCCCGTACATCCCACGCATCACCAGATCGAGCAGCACGACGTCCGGCTTTTCAAGGAAGTACCTCTCGAGCGCGATCAGCCCGTCCTCGGCCTCGACGATCTGATATCCGGCAGGCTCGATGATCTGCCGCAGGTTGCGGCGCGCGAGCCCTGAATCGTCGACGATCAGCACCTTCGGCGTCACAGGCGCTCCTGGATCGCGTCCGCCATCGCATCGAGAGGCACAGTGCCGTCGCTCAATCCGGCCTCGACGACCGATCGCGGCATGCCGTACACGACGCAGCTCTCTTCCGATTCGGTCAATACGGTACCGCCGGCCGCCTTGATCCACGCGGATCCTTCGCGGCCGTCCGAGCCCATTCCTGTCATCACGATGCCAAGAACACGCTCACCATATACCTCCGAGGCCGAATGAAACAACACGTCGGCAGATGGCCGGTGCGACGCATCCAGCGGACGCAGATCGAGGTGTGCGAGGACGCGCCGGTCAGGCGCCTTGCGGAACGTCAAGTGCCGTCCCGCGGGCGCAATCAGCACGACGCCCGGACGAACCTCGTCGCCTTCCGCCGCCTCGCGAACCGACAGGGTCGAAATCTCGTCCAGTCGCCGCGCGAACAGCTCCGTGTAGCCCACAGGCATGTGGAGCACGACGGCCACCGGTACGGGCAGATCCGCAGCGAGCCGCGGAATCAGCAGCTTGAGCGCCTGCGGGCCGCCGGTCGAAATGCCAATCACCACGATGTCGACGAGGCCGCGCGCGACGGCGACCGCGGAGGATCGTGAACGCGCGGGCGCGGAGGCAACCGTGCGCGTTCTTCCGATCGGCGCGTGTGCGGCCGCCGTGACCTTGCTGATTAGCTCCTCGGACATCTCAAACACCTTCTCCGTCGCAAGCGCCGTCGGCTTCTGGACGAAATCGATCGCGCCGGCATCCAGCGCCGCGAGCACGCGCTCGCTCGACTCCGAGGCGATGCTGACGATGACGACGGGTACCGGCTGCTCTTCCATGACGCGGCGTGTGAACTCCGCCCCGTCCATGTCCGGCATGATCAAATCAGCCGTGACGACATCGGGGCGCAGTTCGCGGACGAGCTCGAGACCCTCGTCTCCACCGCGGGCCGTCGCGATCACTTCCAGCGACGGACTCCGGGAGAGAATCTGCTTGATCGTCTTGCGGACGTACGCCGAGTCGTCGACTACCAGGACTCTCGTTACTCGTTCCATCGTGCGGTTCCGCGCGCGGGCGCTGTTGTGGCGGGCGTTTCGTCCCTGCTGGCGCGGCGAACGTACATGAACGCCCCCCCAATCTCCTGCAGCTCGAAGCTGGTCGTGATTCGGAGCAGCGACTCCGACGCACCGATGCAGAGATACCCGCGCGGCGGCATGCAGCCGGCGAAGAGGTCGAGCGTCCGCCGGATGCTCGTTTCGGAAAAATAAATGAACACGTTGCGACAGAACACGATCGGCGATGCGCCCCATCGTGCCACGTCCGCCGGATTCTGCAGGTTCACGAGGTCCCACGTGATGCGGCGGTGGATCGCGTCATCGATGCGCCACTCGTCGCCATCTTTCTGAAAATAGCGCTCGCGAAGCGATTCGGGCAGATTGCGGAACGACCGCGTGCGATAGAGTCCGCGACGCGCCTTGTGAATCGCTGCAGGACTGGCGTCGCTCCCGATGATCCGGATCGGCGCACGCGCGAACCAGCCGCCCTCCTCCAACACCATGGCTATCGTGAGCGGCTCCTCTCCGGTCGCGCACGGAACGCTCCAGATCTGCAGTGGCTGTCCTGCGGCCGCTTCCAGGCACTGGGGCAGCACCACGTCCGCGACCGCGCGGATCTGATCGATCTCGCGCCAGAAGTACGTCTCGTTGACGGCGAGGGCGTCCATCACGCGTGGCCATTCGGCGTCTGCCTCCGCGTCGTACTTCAACAGGTAATAGTAGTCGAGCAGCGACCCGAATCCCCGCTGCACCAGCACGGGCGCGAGGCGATCCGCAAGCTGGTCGAAGCGGGCGTCGTCGAAGTACAGGCCGAGCCGCTCGTGGATCAAATCGCGCAGCAGGCGCGTCGAGGCGCGGGAAATTCCGAGCGAATCCGCGTCGAACGCCATGGCTCAGGGCTCCGCGCCGGTCCGCGGTTCCAACGCGGGCCACGCGTGCTCGTCACGCCCGCCGGATGCGGCCTTGAGGACGGCAAGCGCAGCCCTCCGAACGATCGGGTTCGGATCCGTGCGCGCGAGCGTGACCACGCGCCGCTCCATTGCGCGTGTGCCGAGATGGCGCAGCTCGGCGAGGGCAGCGGTTCGGACCTCGGTCGCGCTGTCGTCCAGCGCCGACTCCAGCCGCCGCGACGCTTCCGCTCGCCGCATGCCTCCAAGCGCCTGGACGACCGCGACACGAACCTGGGTATGCGGATCTCGCAGCCCCTCTGCGAGCCACGAAATCGCGTCAGCGGGCAGAGCTGCGAGCACCGGAACGACCAAATCTCTCCGAGACGCTTCCGCCGCGAGATCGATCAACGCGTGTACGGCGGCTGCGCCGATCGTTTCATCCCTGGCGATGGTCGCCAGCCCTTCCACGGCTGCCGACGCGACCCTGAGACTGTTGTCGGCCGCCGCGGACCACTCGAGCAGCTCGATGGCCGCCTTCCCCCCAAGGCGCGAGATTGATTCAGCCGCGGCAGCCCGTCCATCTTCGTCCGCGGATCGCAGCGCAGTCTGCAGCGGCGGCCACGTGTCCTCGTGCGAAATGCGGCCGAGCGCCGTGATGGCCGCAATCGCACGCTCCTGATCGCCCGACATGCTGAGTGCGGCGAGCGCCGGCACCGCCACCGGACTCCCGATGCGGCCCAAGGCATCGATTGCCGCCAATCGCACCTGTCCGGCAGGATCGTCCAGCGCGACGCGCGTGAGGTCGTCGAGCGCCGGAGCGTGACGATGCTCGCCCATCGCGCGAGCGGCGAAGTAACGCACCCACGCGTCACCATCGCACAGCGCGGGCACAAGGGATGCCGCGGCGTGGCGATCGAGCCGGGCGATGGCCTGTACCGCCGCGGCGCGAGTCCTGGCGTCGGCATCGCTCAGCGCCGCGAGGAGCGTGTCGAATATGCGTTGGTCGTCCAGAAAGGCGAGATGCTCGATCGCGGCGCGCCGCACCAATGGATCGGCGTCGCGACAGAGCGCGAGGAGATCGTCCGCGCATTCGCGATAGCCGAAATATCCCGCAATTCGTACCGCAGATTCGCGCACGTGCGGCCGTGGATCGCGCAGCAGCAATGCCGTGCGCCCGCCCATCTCGGGATGTCCAATCGAGTTCAGCGCGGCGATGACGGCCTGACGGACGGCGGGATTCTCGTCACCGACCAGGCCGATGAGCGCCTCGAAGGCGCGGCCGTCACCGATCCGGCCCAACGCGCCCGCCGCCGCAATGGTGAGGGCCGGATCAGCGGCCAGAACGGCCAGCAGCGCTGGGGTCGCGCGCCGGTCGCCAATTCTCCCGAGCCCGGCCACCGCGGCGTGTCGCGTATCGAGATCGTCCGCGCGCAACTGATCGATCAGCAGATCCACCACGCGCGGGCCCTGCCGTACGAGGTATTCGACGGCCTTCGCGCGCACCGAGGGCTGGCCGAGCAGAAACGTCAGCGCGCGATCGACGGCGGGTCCTTCGAGCCACGCGAGGACCTTGGCGATCGACGGCAGCGTATCCGCCCGGGCGTGCTGCACGGCGTCGAGCAGGTTCTGCGTGCCCGTTGCAGAGATCGTTGCGCGAACGAGATCCGCGATGTGCTCTCCATGGTCGTAGCGGCGTTCGAAGCGGTCGGCGACGCGCGCGAGCGCCTCCGCCACGATCTCCGTTGGCGTCATTGCTTCGTTGAGCAGCCGCGTCAGCGGCTCGACCACATCGTCGTCCCCGAGCGCGCCGAGGACGTCGGCGACCGGACCGCGCAGGAGTTCGTGCGCCAGCAGCGGAACGAGGCGCGGGGCGATCGTCGAATCGCCAATGCGCGAAAGCGCATCGAGAGCAGGAAATCCGAGGAAGAAATCGCCCGATTCGGCAATGCCGATCAAGCGCTCGACCGCCGCCGGCGCTTTCAGCTTGCCCAGCGCCTCTATCGCGTGAAAGCGGAGATTGTCGTCGGCCTCGGCGAGCGTCTCGATGAGCGGCGGTACCGCGCGAGCGTCGCCCCGTTCGCCGAGCACCAGGGCCGCCTGGAGACGCAGGTCAGGATGGGCTTCGCGCAGCAGCTCGATGAGGGGCTCGACGACATCGGTCTCGCCCGTGGCAAGCAGCTCGATTGCGCTGCTGAGAACACTGAAATTGTGATGCTCGTCTCGCAGCGCATCGAGCACGGCGCCGATCACCTGGGCCGAGCTTCGGCGGCTGAGCGCAGCGACGGCCGCACGGCGAACGCGCCAATCCTCGTCGCCGATTGCGCCGAGCAGGGGATTGGGTCCGACGAGCGCCTTGTCCGCGAGCGCCTGGGTGGCACGCAGCCGCACGCCCGGATCGGCGCTGGCCAGCTGCGCGGCCAGCTCCCGCTCGTGTTCGAGACGCGCCGTCACGTCTTCAACCGCGACGATCGTCCCGATCACCTGCCCGTCCTCGCGCAGCGGGCCAATCGTCACACGCTGCTGCATGCGATCGAATCGCGTCGACTCCGTGGCTGGCGGGCACGCGATCAGATAGCGGTGAAATGCCGGCGCGAGAATCTCCACGACGCCGCGGGAGAGTACCTGGTCGAACGCGGCGATCAGTCCTCGATCTGCCAGATCCGGAATGAGCTCAGCGAGCGCGCGTCCGCGGGCCGCATCGGACGGAATGCCCGTTGTTTCCGCCAGCCAGCCGTCCCACGTACGAACGATCAGAGAAGTGTCTGTCGTGAAGACACCCATTCCCGACGCGGTCGGCACGGCATCGCGGGACGCTCGGTCCCGGGTGCTATCTCCCACCGCGATGTGCACCGTTTCCGCGGGTGTGGCGTCCTGTCCCGCCTTCGGCGATCGACGCGAGCGCCGCGGCGCGCTGCAGGAGATCGTTGGTGCCGCCGCGTGTCTCCTGGACGCCGTGGGCGTTGCGGTCCGTGATCTCGCGGATCTGCTTCAGCGTGTTGAGAAGCTGCGCGGATACAACCGAATGCTCCCGATTCGCCGTGGTGATGAGCTTGATCTGTCTCGCGGTGCTGGTCGCGGCGTCGGAGATGTCCTTCACTGCGCGGGATTGTTCCTTGAGCGCCTTTGCCGTCTGATCGGACTGGACCCGCACGATCTCGGCCCCCTTTGCGATCTGGTTCATCGCGGTGGCCTGCTCCCCCATGGCGCTGGTCACCGTCGAAATCATGCGAGCGAGCCCTTCCGCGGCGCTCGAGACCTGATCGCCGGCCGTACTCTGCTCCGCGAGGGCCCGCGCGGTGCTCGCGGCCGTGCGCCGCATCGAGTCCGTCACCTGTCCGATCTGCTGGGCCGTTTTCGCCTGCTCCGAGGTTGCCCGTCGAACGTGCGTCGAGAGCTCTTTCGTGCTCTGCGCGGCCTTCAGGATGTCTCGCGCGGCTCGCGCCTGTTCCCCGATCGCCTTCCGGACTTCCTGAGCAGTCTTGCGCATCGCGGTGTTCGCCTGCACGATCGAAGTCACAGACGTTCGCTGTTCGGCGGTCGAGGTGGCCACGTGGCGGGCCTGTTCGGCCGTGCTCGTAATCGCGCTTACAACGGAGCGCGCCGCATCCCGCTGTTCCTCGGTTGCGCGCGCGATTTGCCCGCTGATCTGTGCAGACTCGTTGATGCCGGAGAGAATCTTCTGCAGCCCCGCGCGGCCCCCCTCCGCGAGCGTGCTGCTCTCGTCGGCCGTGCGCAGCGCGTCCGACGATGCGGTAACCGCCTCCTGCGCCACCTCCTGCAGGGCCCTAATGATCGCATCGATGTCGGCCGTCGCCTTCGCCGCCCGATCCGCGAGGTTGCGAATCTCCTCGGCCACCACCGCGAAGCCCCGACCGGCGTCGCCCGCGCGGGCGGCTTCGATCGACGCGTTCAGCGACAGCAGGTTCGTGCGCTCGGCGATGAGATTGATCGTGTTGACGATCGTGCCGATGTCGGTGGCGCGTTTCCCCATGTCGCGAATGACGCCGCTCGACTTCGTCATCGATTCGCGGACGCGGCCGAAACCATGAATGGATTTCTGGATCGCACCGGCGCCTTCCTCCGCGTCGCGTGCCACGCGCCTGGTGATCTCGTCGGCCTGTCTGGCGAGCGCGGCGACCGACTCCGCCGATCGATCGAGCTCGGTGGCGCCGCTCGCGGCGACCGCGGCGGCTTCGCTGATGCGCTGTCCGTTCTGGGCGACCGCTTCCACTGACCGGGCCAACTGCTCGGTGGATGTCGCGTTCTGCTCGATGGACGTCGCCAGCGACTCGGTCATCGCCGTGACTTCCTCGATCGACGCTGCGGTCTCGTTGATCGCCGACGAGGTCTCTTCCGCCGCCGCGGCGAGATCGTCCGCGTTGCCGGCGACGCGTTGCACCGACACGGTGATCTCTTCGATCGCCGCCGCCGTCTCGTTGACGGAAGAGGCGAGCGTTTCGCCGTCAAGAGTGACGCGCCGGATTGAAGACACCATCGACGCCATCGACGCGGTCACCTGCTGGGCCGAGGTCGCCATCGATTCCGCAATGCGCGTCACGCTCTTGACCGCGGCGTCGCCCTGCTGGATCGCCGCGGCCGTATCGCGGACGGATCCGGCAAGGCTGGCAGTACTTGCCGTCACTTGCTCGATCGACGCCGCCATCTCGTTGATGGAGGACGCGAGCTCCTCGGCGGATCCGGCGACGGATTCCGCCTGGCGTGCGGTGTCCGTCAGCGACGCCGCCATCTGCGTGCCGCCGTTCACCGCATCCTCGAGCGATCGCACCTGGCTCTCGGCGCCTTCCAGTACGCCCTGCGCCACGCGCGCGATCGTGTGGGCCGTCTTCGTAATGGAGTCGGCCTCTTCACGCAGCACGACTGGATCGACACCATTCGCACGTCTGCCGTTTGTGCGGCCCGCCTCGACTGCCTCGACACGCTTTCCGTTGATCCCGTTGCGGCGCGATGCCATGACCGTCTCCTTGTTCTAGGCTCTGAGATGTGCGGTTGGTGCTGACGCTGCGATCACGTCGGGCGTTCCAGCGGCGGCGGGCGTCTCCAGGACGGATCCCTCCAGGAGTGCTTCGACCTTGACCAGGAGCACGAGCCGCTCGCCGAGCGTCGCGACTCCGTCGAGATATCTCGCGTCGGCCATGGCATGTCCCGGCGGCTGAATCGCTGATGCGGGAACGCGCACGAATTCGCGCGCGCTGTCGACGAGCAGACCGACCCACCGTTCCCGCGCCTGTACCACGAGGAGCCGGGTCGCGAGGTCGTGCGGAAGGCGCTCGAAGCCAAATCGGCTGCGCATGTTGACCACGGGCACAATCTGCCCCCGGGAGAACACGACGCCGTCCACGTCTCGGCTGGCGTTCGGCACGGGCGTGATCTGCTCGACCATCTCGATGTGCCGGACCTCCTCGCTTCGAATGCCGTACGTCGTACCTGCGATGGAGAAAAGGATGTAGGTCGCGCCGCTCGTCATGCGATCGCTCCGCTGCTGGACTGTTCGGCCGCGGCGCCGATCGGGCGCGGCGGCAAGACGGGCCGCGGCACGCTACGAGCGCTGCGCGCGAGCGCCGCGGCGTCGAGAATGAGCACGACACGGCCGTCGCCGAGGTCGGTCGCGCCGCTGATGCCGTCGACCTTCAGCAGCGCGTCGCCCATCGTCCTCACGACGATCTGACGCTGCCCGAGAATTCGATCGACGGTCAGGGCGACGGCGTCCTGGCCCGTACCCAGGACGAACGCGTGCCGCCTCATGGAACCGTTGGCGTCGAGCCCGAACACACCGCTGAGCCGTACCAACGGCAGCGATCGGCCGCGATAGGGAATCAGCTCGATCCGTTCCGTTCGCCGCACGAGGGTTTCATCGATCTCGATGACCTCCTCAACCGTGCTTTGCGGAACGGCAAAGCGCTGACCGCCGACGACGGCGATGAGGGCCTCCGTGATCGCGAGCGTGAGCGGCAGTGTGATGCGGAACGTCGTGCCGCGTCCGGGCTCATTCTGCAGCGTCATCGCGCCGCCCAGCTCGCGGACGGTCGTCCGCACGACCGACATGCCGAAGCCTCGGCCGCTCGCGCGATCCGCCTCGTCGCGCGTCGAGAGGCCCGGTTCGCAAATCAGATCGAGTAATGCGGCGGCGTCGATCGGCCCCTGCGGTATCGCCAGACCGGCGCTCTGTGCCCTCTCGACCACGGATGCGGCGTCGATGCCGGCTCCATCATCGGCAATCTGCAACACGACCATCTCACCGTAGGTCGACGCGTTCAGCGTGATGGTGCCTTCCGCGGACTTTCCGGCGGCGGTGCGGCGTTCCGGCGTCTCGATGCCGTGGCTGACGGCGTTGCGCACGAGATGCAGGACGGGGTCCATCATGCGTTCGACGAGAAACTTGTCGATCTCCGTCTCGGGGCCGCTGAGCGCGACCCGCACGTGCTTTCCGAGATCGCGCGCCACATCGCGGGCCACGAACGGCATGCGCCGGAAGATCTCATCGACGCGGACCAGCCGCAAGCGCATCACGTCGTGCCGCAGGCGGCGCAGGTGCCGCTCGAACGTGAGCATCGACTCCTGCAGCGTGCGCCGTTCGGTCGAGGGAATCGCGCCCTCGAGGTGCGCGAGAAGCTCCTCGAGGCGTGCGCGCGTGATGACGAGATCGCCAACGCGGCGCATCACCTCGTCGAGCCGGCCGAGATCGACGCGGACGTAATGAGAAGGCGCCAGAATCACACTCTCGGGCAGCGCCGCCGTCGGGAGGGCCCCGTCGCTTTCCATTGGTGCCGCAGCCGCCGGTTCCAGCGGCTCCCACGTGAGGCCATCGTTCCGCCACTCGTCGAATGCGGACGAATCCGCGGCGCTCGAGACAACGAACTCGAACACGATGCCCGCACCGGGTGTGACGTACGGAGCAGCGCGGATGATGCGCCCGACCCCCGCGAGGCGTGCGCGAATCGTGTCCACCTTGATGCCTCGATCGACCAGCGCCGGGGAGGGTACGAACGTGAACCGCCAGTTCCTGGATTTCGATGACGCACGCGAAGCAGTTTCAGCCTCCGGACCGCCGGCACGCGCGCTGAGCGTCAGTGTCCGGAGCCGTCGCACCGCCTCTGCAATCGACGGCGGCGGCGCGCCCGCTCGCCGGGCGGCGATCACGGTTTCGAGGACGGCGGTGCTGTCGATGAGCACCGACACGGCCTCGGATCCGAGCGTCAGCTCGCGATCCCGCAGGCGCCGCAGGTAGGCTTCGAGTTCATGCGCGACGCGCTCCGCCTCGCGCACGTCGACCATCGCGGAAATGCCTTTCAGCGAATGAAAACTGCGAAAGAGCTCGTCGAGCACGCCGGCCTCGGCCGCGCCGTCGTCGGAGCGTTCCAGCGCGAGCAGCCCGCGGCGCACGATCGCGAGGTGCTCTTCGCATTCGGCGAAGTAGTCTTCGATAAAACCGGCGATGAAGTCTTCCGGTGCGCCCGGTTCGCGGTCGGTCACGAACGCTCCTCCCGGTGCACCGGCGCAGTCACGGTCCCGGCCACGCCCAGCAGCGTCCGCACGTCCCGCGCAAGGGCCGTGGGCGAGAAGGGCTTCGCCAGGAAGATCGTCGCCCCCGCGGCAAGCGCCGCCTCCCGGCTTGCCTCGTCGCCGCGCGTCGTGAGCACGACGACGGGGAGATTCTTCAATGAAGCCTGGGACCGGACGAATTTCAGCACGTCGAGCCCGTGCATATCCGGCATGTTCAAATCGAGCACGATCAGATCGGCGGGCTGGATGACCAGCGTTTCAATCGCCTCCAGCCCCGTCGCGGCCTCATGGAAGCTGAGGCCCGGCACGGTGTTCAGCGAGAAACGGACCATCCGCCGGATCGTGGGGGAGTCGTCGGCGATGAGGACAGTGGCCATAGGGAAAAGCATCGCCGTTCACCAGGTGACGGTCGACCGCGACGGAGAGAATTGGGATCATACCCCAATTTCCGAGTGCGCCTGCGGACGCATCGTCTCGGGGCGGAGGGGTTTACCGCGAGGCGTTCGGCGGGTCCCAGTGCAGGATCAGGTGGATGGGCACGGTTTCGACGGGTTCAATCGGTAGCTTGACGAGGAATCGCTGCCCGTCCGGCGGGCGGGTAATCGTCGTAGTCGGATTCGAGATCGCCGATCGCGAAAAGTGGCTTCGGGAGCCTGACCGCGAGCTCGTTGCCGGGGAGAATCTGTACGGCCATCAGCTTACGGTTCGGCGCCACGTAATACAGCTCCTTGCTGTCTCCGCGCCACTTCGGCCTTGATGGCACCTCGCGGCCGAGGGTGTTGTCGGTCGCCGACACACTTCCCCCATCCCGCCGGCGCGCAGACGTCCGGTGATTGCGAAATGCGAAAGCGCCTGGCCGACGAGCACGGTTCGGTCCGAATAAGGCATGAGCGGTGATTTCGAGTGCGAATCTTACCAGCAGCGGCAGAGCGGCGAAGGCCCATGACGTTTGACTTGGGTATCCGTTCGGCGATAATCAGCCCCGTGCTCGACACCCACACGCTAGGGGTTTGACATGCCTTCCGTGGCCACCGACGAAACGGCGCGCCTTGCGGCGCTCCGCCGGTACAGGATCCTCGATACGGAACCCGAGCGTGCGTTCGACGACCTCACGCTGCTGGCGTCTCAGATTTGCGGCACGCCTATCGCTCTCATCACCCTCGTGGACGCGCATCGACAGTGGTTCAAATCGCGCGTCGGCGTATCGATGACGGAAACGTCGCGCGCGATTTCCTTCTGCACGCACGCGATCTGCCAGCGCGGAGTGCTGATCATTCCGGATGCCAGCCAGGACGGGCGCGTCAGCGAGAGTCCGCTCGTGACGAACGAGCCGCACATCCGCTTTTATGCCGGCGCGCCGCTGGTCACGCCGGAGGGCGAAGCGCTCGGCACCTTGTGCGTGGCCGACTGCGTCTCGCGGACGTTGTCGCCCGAACAGATCGAGGCGCTCGACGCGCTGCGGCGGCAGGTGCAGGGGCAGCTGGAGCTGCGGCGCAACCTGCTGGAGCTGCAGGACGCTTTGGCGGCGCGGGACGGCGCGGAGGCCGCGCAGGCGGCGCTCATCGAGCAGCTTCGCAGCTCGCATGAGGAAGTCGAGAAGCTCAGCGCCCTCATTCCGTTCTGCTCGAAGACGCAGTTCGAGATGACGATTCCGGCGGACCCCACAGCGATCCCCACGATCACTGACGGCGTCACGCAGCTGCTTCACGCGAAGCACTGGAGCGAGAGCGACATCATGGCCGTGGAGCTGGCGCTGCAGGAGGCGGTCGCGAACGCCATCCGTCACGGGTGCGGGAACGACGCTACGAAATCCGTGCAGTGCTGCGTCACGTTCGACGACGGCGGCGAGATCCTCATTGTGGTCCGTGATCCGGGCACCGGCTTCGATCCGGGCGCTATTCCCGACCCGCTCGCACCCGCGAACCAGTTGAAGTCGAGCGGCCGCGGCATCTTCCTGATCAACAACCTCATGGACGAAGTTGGCTTCGCCGCGGGCGGCAGCGAACTGCAGATGCGGAAGAAGAAGGCCGCGAGCTGAGCCCCCTCACACCTTCGTCGCGCGCGTCAGCAGGTATCCCTGACGCACGACGTTTCCCTCGAAATACTGCGACGTCAGCTCGTCATAGGCCTTCCGAAACTCCGCGAGTCTCTGCGGATCCGAGCTGGAGAGCCCTTCCACGAGCTTGATGAGCGGTCCGGCGGTCCGCTCGGTCAGCTCACGATTGTGCTCCGGGCTCAGGGCAGGCGCGAGCATGGTGTCGCGATCAAACAGGAGATCGCGCACGGCCATCCCGAGTCTCTCGCGTACGATCGCCGGATCACCCCACTGTACCGGCGGCGAGACACCAGGTGGGGGCGGCGGCATGTAGCTGCCTGCGAGCACGAACAATCGGCCCACGCACAACTCCGGCGGCCAGGTCGAGAACGCGATCGTCCCGCCCTTCTTCAGGACGCGCAGCATTTCTGACGTGGCGACCTCGGGACGCGGTGCGAACATGTGGCCGAACTGGCTGACGACGACGTCGAACGCGCCGTCGGGAAAGGGGAGCTTCTCGACGTCCCCTTGCTGGAACTCGATTGTGACGGACGCGATGCGCGCGTTGTCCCGTGCGGCGGCGAGCAGTTCTGGCGTCAGGTCGAGCCCGGTCACCCGCGCGCCGAGGCGCGCCGCCGTCACGGACACGACGCCGGTGCCGCACGCCACATCCAGCACTCGATCGGCAGGCTTGATGCCGGCATGTTTCACGAGCCGCGCGGCGGTAACGGTCGTCATCGCTGCGAGCGGCGCGAAATGCGCCCACCCCGCACGCTGCGCCGCTTTGAAATTATCGAGAACGTCCATAGCGTTATCTCACGGCGGGGCTTTCGCCCCGCCGGTCTCCCCTCGCCGGCGCTCGAGGCCACCGTGCCCCGCTCCGGCTCAGGCGGGCGCGCCAGTGGCGCGCATCGTCAGGTTACTCCAATGGCTGGATATGATCACATCAGCGATGAGCCCCGACACTGAGACTCCTGCCGGCGCGTCTGCTGAAGTCGTCGATCCTGTCTGCGGGATGACGATCAGTCCGGAAGACGCCGTTGGACATGCCGACTACGAAGGGGAGAGGTACTACTTCTGCGCCAAGAGCTGCCTCGAGCGCTTCCGCGCCGATCCGGAGCGGTTCCTGCACGCCGGCGACCGCACGCCTGCGGCCGGCGATAGCGAGCGCGAATACACCTGCCCGATGGATCCGGAGGTCCGTCAGAAAGGCCCAGGCGCGTGTCCGAAGTGCGGGATGGCGCTCGAGCCGGTCAGCGTGGAGCCGCTGACGAAGACCGAGTGGACGTGTCCGATGCACCCGGAAATCGTGCGCAGCGAGCCCGGCTCCTGTCCGATCTGCGGCATGGCGCTCGAACCGCGCGTCGTCACGGTCGAGGAGCAGAACCCCGAGCTCGACGCCATGACGCGCCGGTTCCGCGTGTCCGTGCTGCTCACCGCTCCGATTCTCGCCGTCATGGTATCGGAGTTCGTTCCGGGGCAGCCGCTGCAGCATCTGCTGCCGCACGCGGCCATGAACTGGGCGATGATGGCGCTGGCGAGTCCCGTCGTTCTGTGGGGAGGGCGTCCGTTCTTCGAACGCGGTTGGGCCTCGATCGTGAACCGGCACCTCAACATGTTCACGTTGATTGCCATGGGCGTGGGCGCGGCGTACGGCTACAGCGTCGTCGCGACGCTCGTACCGCAGATCTTTCCGCAGTCCTTCCGATCGGGCGGAGAGGTTGCCGTGTACTTCGAACCGGCGGCGGTGATCGTCGTTCTCGTACTCCTTGGCCAGGTGCTCGAGCTGCGCGCGCGCAGCCGCACGAGCGCCGCGATTCGGGGATTGCTGGCGCTCGCACCCAAAACGGCGCGGCGCGTTGGCGATGGTTCGGAGGAGGAGGTCCCGCTCGAGCAGGTCGTCGTCGGCGATCGGCTGCGCGTCAGGCCGGGCGAGCGAGTCCCAGTGGACGGAACGGTCCTGGATGGATCCGCGACAGTGGACGAGTCGATGGTGACGGGGGAGCCGATTCCCGTTGAAAAGACTCCCGGCGCGCGGGTCACCGGCGGAACGGTGAACGGAACGGGGACGTTCGTCATGCGCGCGGATCGCGTGGGCAGCGACACGCTGTTGGCACAGATCGTCCGGATGGTCGGCGAGGCGCAGCGATCGCGCGCGCCGATTCAACGGCTCGCCGATGTCGTGTCTGCCTGGTTCGTTCCAATCGTGATCGCGGTCGCCGTCATCACCTTCATCATCTGGTCGACTGCCGGACCAGAGCCGAAGCTGGCACATGCGCTCGTGAACGCCGTCGCTGTGCTGATCATCGCGTGCCCGTGCGCGCTCGGCCTGGCGACGCCGATGTCGGTCATGGTGGGAACGGGGCGGGGCGCGGAAGCGGGCGTGCTGATCAGAACCGCCGAAGCGCTCGAGATCCTGGAGAAGGTGACGACGATCGTCGTCGACAAGACCGGGACGCTCACGGAAGGCAGACCGAGGCTGGTGACACTGGAGCCGGCCGGCGGTGTGGACGCCGCGACCGTGCTTCGGCTGGCCGCGAGCGTGGAACACGTGAGCGAACATCCGCTGGCATCGGCGATCGCCGCGGCCGCTCTCGAACAGCGCCTTCCGCTGGGCGAGGTGAAAGATTTTCAATCGCTCACCGGCAGGGGTGTCATGGGCACCGTGGACGGCCGGACCGTCGCCGTCGGCAGCAAGGCGCTCATGCAGGAGATCGGCGACGCCGCGCTCGACGATCGCGCGGAAGCCCTCCGACGCGAAGGCCAGACCGTCATGTTCGTCGCCATTGACGGCCGACCGGCGGGGCTGATCGGCGTCGCCGACACGATCAAGGACAGCGCCGCTGACGCCATTCGCGCGCTGCACGAGGACGGCGTCAGGATCGTCATGCTGACGGGGGACAACCGCACAACCGCAGAGGCGGTCGCCCGAACGCTGGGGATCGATCGCGTCGAGGCCGACGTATTGCCCGACCGCAAGGCCTCAATCGTGCAGCAACTGCAGCAGGGAGGCCGACGTGTCGCGATGGCGGGCGACGGGATCAACGATGCGCCCGCGCTCGCGCAGGCCGACGTCGGGATTGCGATGGGCACGGGCACAGACGTGGCGATGGAGAGCGCCGGCGTGACGCTCGTCAAAGGGGACTTGCGCGGGATCGTGCGCGCCCGGCATCTCAGCCGCGCCGTGATGAGCAACATCCGGCAGAATCTGTTCTTCGCATTCGTGTACAACGTCTTGGGTGTTCCAATCGCCGCCGGTCTCCTGTATCCAATCTCCGGCCTTCTTCTGAGCCCGATGATTGCGAGCGCCGCCATGACGTTCAGCTCGGTGTCGGTGATTGGCAACGCGCTGCGCCTGCGGCGCGCGGCGCTCTGATCTCGAGGGCTGCCGGACGAGCAAAGGCCGACGAGCGATGATCCGCAGCGCACTCACCTCGACGGAGCCCGCAGGGACGCTCCTCGTCCGGCAGCTCGCCGATCAGGCGTTCTCCCGCGCATCCGGCGCCCCCTTGCGCGATCACAACAGCGTCACGCTGCTGAGAGACGCCGCCGAGAACTACCCACGCTGGCTCGACGCGATTCGCTCGGCGCGCCGGACGATCCACTTCGAGATGTACATCGTCCACGAGGACCAGCAGGGCCGCCATTTCGCCGACGCGCTGCTGGCGAAGGCGCGCGAAGGCGTGACGGTCCGGCTGCTGTACGACTGGATGGGCGGGTTCAACAAGACATCGCGAGCGTTCTGGAACCGCCTGCGCGCAGGCGGAGTCGCAGTCCGCTGCTACAACCCGCCGCGGTTCGACCGTCCGCTCGGGTGGCTGAGCCGCGATCATCGCAAGATGATCTGCGTCGATCGGTCGGTCGCGTTCGTGACCGGGTTGTGCGTCGGCGAGGCATGGGTCGGCAATCCGTCGCGTGGCTTCGAGCCGTGGCGCGACACGGGCGTCGAGCTGCGCGGGCCCGCGGTCGAAGACTGCGAGCGCGCGTTCGCGGACGCGTGGTCGGCGGCAGGCGAGCCCTTCGCGCTCGAGACCCCGCCGCCGTCCGAGCGCCAGCCTCCTGCCGGCGACATCTCCGTCCGTGTGGTCGCGACGGTCCCCAACACGGCGGGGTTGTTTCGCGTCGATCAGCTCGTCGCCGCGATGGCCAGGAGCACGCTGTGGCTCACGGACGCGTACTTTGCGGGCACCACGCCGTACGTGCAGGCGCTGTGCGCCGCGGCGCGCGACGGCGTGGACGTCAGACTGCTCGTCCCCGGATCGTCCGACATCCCTCTCCTCCGGCTGTTCTCACGCGCCGGCTATCGGCCGCTGCTCGAAGCCGGCGTTCGCGTATTCGAGTGGAACGGATCGATGCTGCACGCGAAGACCGCCGCGGCAGACGGGCGGTGGGCGCGGGTTGGATCGACGAACCTGAACCTTGCGAGCTGGATGGGGAATCGCGAACTCGATGTCATCGTGGAGGACGAGCCGTTCGCGCGCGCCGTCGAGGCCATGTTCCTCGCTGATCTCACGAACGCGACGGAAGTCGTCCTCGATGCACGCAACCGCGTCAAGGCGCCCGGCATGTCGCGCAGCACGCCGCGCGCCCGCGCTGGTGGAAGCAGCGGGCGTGCAGTGAGCGGCGCGGTACGCATCGGCAACACCGTGACGGCTGCGATTACGAATCGGCGGGTGCTCGAGCCCGTCGAGGCCCACATCGCGATGATCGCGGGGCTGCTCCTGCTGGGGTTCGCCGCGCTCATCGTCACGTTTCCACGGGGCTTTGCCTACCCGGTTGCGCTCATTGCCGCATGGTTTGCTGCCGCGCTGCTGGTCCGGGGAGCGGCGCTCAAGAAGAGGCGAACCGAGGGCCTGAAAGGCCCTCCCGACGAACGCGACCTCTGAGCGTTTCAGTCGGGATCCGCACCGAGCCCGTCGAGCACCGGCGGCATGCGCTGGTCAGACCGGCTTTCATCGCGGCTGCATCACTCCGTCACAGTGACTTCAGGTACTCGATCAGATCCCTCTTCGCCTGCTCGCTCAGATTCAGGCGCAGGAACTGATCATAGTGGTCGACGACGGCCCGAAGCGTCGGGAACCGGCCGTCATGGTAGAAGCCGCCCTTCTGGCGAGTAAAGAGGCCCGCGAGCGGGGTGGTCCGGTAACGGTGATCGGGGGATCGCGACGACTGGAAATCGTCGATGCCGATCTCCGCCGCCGTGTGCATGTTCCAGCCCGGCTCCGTGAAGATCGGCGGGACGTGACACGTCGCGCAGCCGCCCGCGCCATTGAACACCGCCTTGCCGCGTGCGGCGGCCGTCGGGTCGAAGGTGCCGTGCGCGGGACGCGGCGCCGGAATCGAGAGCTGATAGAACTGCAGCGCCGGCAGCTTGGACGTGATCAGATCCGGATCGTTTCGCACGTTGGCGAACCCCGCACGCGCGGCGACCGGAAACTGAATCGGATCCTCAAGGCGCGCGTCGACGACCGTGCCGCGGCCGTGCATCTCGAGGTTCGCGACGAACGCGTTCCAGTGCGGCACGCCTCCCCATCCCGTGTAGGTGTGGAGGTTCACACCCGCGAGTCCGAATGCCGCGGGCAGCAGAGTGGCCGCGGACTTGCCATCGGGCCGGAAGGCCTTGCCATCGAGAAAGAGCTGCGCGTCGAATTTCCCCGGTCCCCAACTGTTGAGAACCGCTCGAACGGTTTGTTGATCGGTCTGCAGCAGGTTCGCGACGGCGCTCAGATCTGGCGACAACGCGATGATCGCCCCGACGTTCAGGTCGCGATTCGGCCAGCCATCGAGCCTTCGGCCGATTCCGGGCGCAACGGAATCGTCGACGGTCGAATGACAGAGCGCGCATTGAATGCCGACCGAGCTCAGGCTTCCGTCCGCCGCACGATGCCCGGTGACGCCGACGACGGCGTTGGCGTCGAGGAGGGCGAGCGTGACGGCCGGGTCGTTCAGGTTCACGCGGCCGTGCGTGATGGCATTGAGCACGCTCGGCGACAGCGCGTCCGCATCCACTTTCAATCCGACCGCGAGCGCCGTGGCAGGACTGACGCCGGGCCCGACACCCCCGTGCTGCGCGCCTTCGATCGCGGTGTGCAGCTTCAGCGTGTCGCCCCAGAACGCCTCGTCGCCGAACGTATCGTAGCGGAAAATGCGACGGCCCTCTTCGATCATGCGCTCGCCGTTGTGGCGGATGACGTCATCGAACGTTCGCGGCGGCTGCGACGCCTTGTCGTCGAATGAGCCGCGGGCGGTAAGGGCGACGGCAACGGATGCCGAGAGGAGCAGGGCAGCAAGTAGTCGCATGATCAACTCCGTAACGATTCTCCTCATCAGATGACGGAGCGCGCACCGGCGTTCCCGCGGCCGTGGTCGCTGTCGCGAATGGCGGCAATGTGTCACGAACGCCAGAGCTGCGAGCTGGCCAGTTGCCGGGATTCTTTCGCATCGGCTGGCAAGAATCTTGATCTCTTACGGATCGTGACCTGCGGAGGATTTCTACCTTGCATATCGCATTGATCGCTCCCCCTTTCATTCCGGTCCCGCCAGTGGCGTATGGCGGCACGGAATTGTTCATCGCCCATCTGGCGGAAGCACTGACGGACGCGGGCCATCGCGTCACCGTGTACGCCAACGGCGAGTCCCGCGTCCGCGCGGAAGTGAAGTGGCGCTACCGCCGCGCCCAATGGCCCATCAAGGATCCTGGGTCCGCCCATCTGCTCAACGCCGATCACACCGCGTGGGCCGTTCGGGACGCGGCGGGCACGGCCGACGTGATTCACGTGAACGATATCGTCGGCGTGCCGCTCTCGACGTTCATCGACGTGCCGATGGTGCACACGCTGCACCATCCGCACGAGCCCGCGCTCAGCGAGCAGTACCGGCGGTATCCCGACATGCACTACATCGCCATCAGCGCGTTTCAGGCGAAGCAGGAGCCCATGCGCGGCATCCACGTCGTGCATCACGGGCTGCCGCTCGAGCAGTACACCTTTCAGCGGCAGAAGGAGGGCTACCTCGCGTTCCTCGGCCGCATGGCGCCCTGCAAGGGCCCTCATCTCGCGATCGACGCGGCCCGCCGCGCGGGCCTGCCGCTGAAGCTCGCGGGCGAAATTCAACCGGTGTTTCACGAGTACTGGGAGAAGGAGGTTGCGCCGCGGCTTGGCGGTGACATCGAATATCTTGGGGAAGCCGGCCCCGCGCAGAAGAACGAACTGCTCTCGCGCGCGCGCGCGCTCCTCTTCCCGATTCAGTGGGACGAGCCGTTCGGCCTCGTCATGATTGAGGCGATGGCGTGCGGCACGCCCGTGATCGCCTTCAACGGCGGATCCGTCCCGGAGATCGTCAAGAACGACGTCAGCGGCTGGATTTGCGGCGACGTGGAGGAGATGGCTTTCCGTGCGGCGTCCTCTCCGATTGCACCCGACTCGTGCCGCGCATGGGCCGACGAGCGGTTCTCGTGCGAGCGGATGATGGAGGGGTACATGCGCGTCTACGAGCGCGCGCTCGCGCGCAACGCCTCGGCGGCTGCGTGGAGCGCCGCCGAGGAACTCGGGAGCCGTGCACCCGCCCGAGGGGATGCATGGAAGATGTAATTCAGGTCCAGGATCAGTTCTATATCCTGGCCACGGCGTCGAAAGCCGGCGAACAGCGCCTCGTCCTCCAGCAGGGCGACACCTTTGCCCTGTTCGACTTGTACGGCGACATGGGTGCGCTGGGGTCGAGCGATCAAGGCGTGTATCACGAGGGCACGCGATATCTGTCGCGGTTCCGCCTCCGGCTGAACGACAAGCGGCTGCTCCTCCTCAGCGCGCGCGTCAAGGAAGACAACGAGCTGTTCGGCGCAGATCTGACGAACCCCGATATTCCGCTGTCCGATCCTGACCAGGTGCTCGCCCGGGATCTGGTCCACCTGTTCCGCGGGCGATTCATCTGGGAAGGCTCCTCCCACGAGCGCATTCGGCTCTGGAATTACGGACAATCGCCCGTCCACATCGTCCTGACATTCGATTACGAGGCGGACTTCGCCGACATCTTCGAGGTGCGCGGGATGCGCCGCGAGCGGCGCGGCACCATCCTGCCGGCGGATGTCGGGGATCGTAGCGTGCGACTTGGATACCGTGGGTTGGACGGCGAGGATCGTTGGACCGTCCTCGACTGGAGCGACCGTCCCGCGGCGATCAGCCCGACCTCGACGCGCTTCGAATTCGATCTGCCGCCGCAGCAGCCGACCTGCGTGTCGCTGTCGATCCGGTGCGAGCGCGCGGGACGCCGAGTGGCGCCGCGCGCGTACGATCTCGCCCTCGCGGACGCGATGGCCGCGCTCGAGGCCGCGCGCAGTCACTACGCCCGCGTCGAATCCTCGAGTGAGCGCTTCAATCAGTGGATGCGCCGGTCTGCGGCGGACGTCCGGATGCTCGTCGCGGACACGCCGTACGGCGAATACCCGTACGCGGGAGTCCCGTGGTTCTCGACGCCATTCGGGCGGGACGGCATCATCACGGCGCTGCAGCTGCTCTGGATCAACCCGCAGCTCGCGCGCGGCGTCCTCGGCTATCTTGCGGCGACTCAGGCCGATTCGTTCAAGGCGGAGGAGGACGCGGAGCCGGGCAAGATTCTGCACGAGACACGCTCCAGCGAGATGGCGCGCGTCGGCGAGGTGCCGTTCGGTCGCTACTACGGGAGCGTCGACGCGACCCCGCTGTTCGTCGCGCTTGCCGGCGCGTACTACCAGCGCACCGCAGACGTGGCATTCGTCAGGACGATCTGGCCCCACGTCGAGCGCGCGCTCGAATGGATCGACCGCTACGGCGACGCTGACGGCGACGGATTCGTCGAGTACTCGCGACGCTCGAGCACCGGGCTCGTGCAGCAGGGATGGAAGGATTCGCAGGATTCGGTTTTTCACGCCGACGGGACGCTGGCGGAGCCGCCGATTGCGTTGTGCGAGGTGCAGGGCTACGTGTTCGAAGCGAAGCAGCAGGCTGCCGTCCTGGCTGCGGCGCTCGGCGACACGCCGCGCGCCAACCGGCTGCGGAGCGAGGCGGAGAAGCTGCGGCAGGCGTTCGAGGCGCAGTTCTGGTGCGAGGATTTGTCGTGCTACGCGATCGCCCTCGACGGACGCAAGCAGCCGTGCCGCGTCCGGACGTCGAACGCCGGTCAGGTGCTGTTCAGCGCGATTGCGCAGCGGGATCGCGCGCGCCGGGTTGCGGAGCTGCTCACATCGCCGCAGATGTTCTCGGGATGGGGCATCCGGACGGTTGCCTCGACGGAAGCGCGCTACAACCCGATGTCGTACCACAACGGCTCGGTGTGGCCGCACGACAACGGCATGATCGTCGCGGGGTTCTCCCGCTACGGCTTCGACGATCTGACGTCCGTGCCGCTCACCGGTCTGTTCGACGCCAGCGTCTGGCTCGAATCGCGTCGCCTTCCCGAGCTGTTCTGCGGGTTTCACCGGAGGTCGGGAGAGGGACCGACGCTGTATCCGGTCGCATGTTCGCCGCAGGCGTGGGCGGCGGGCGTCGTCTTTCAGTTGCTTCAGTCGTGCCTCCGCCTGCGTTTCGATCCTTCGACGCACGAGCTGCTCGTGGAACGGCCGATGCTGCCGCCGTTTCTCAAAGATCTGACGGTTTCGGGCCTTGCGGTTCCCGGGGGCACCGTCGATCTGGAATTCGAGCAGGGCACTACCGGGGCGCGCGTTTCGGTGACCGCCAAACAGGGGGACGTCGGCGTCCGCGTGGGCACGAGCGAGGTGCCCGTGAGCTGAACTTCTAACGCTCACCGCCCCGGCAGCTGGCCTGAGAGAAACGCGAACGAGCCTCGCGAGTGAGCCACGCCCGCGGCGCAGGGTGCGGGCCCCGCGAGCGCGCGTGCAGGGGGGCGCGGCGGGGCGAAGCCCACCGGACTAGAATATCGAGAGGTATCATGCGCCGCGGCGATCCCCTCCCGCATTTCGGCGTGATCACTGTTGACGGCAATCGCGTCCAATACGCGGATCTGTGGCAGCGGAAGAACATCGTGCTCCTCACGGTTCCTGCGGATGGATCCGCCGCCGCGTACGCGTCCGAGCTGCTGAGCGACGAGCCGTTGCTGGCGACGCACGACACCGCATGCATCGTGACAGCGGACTCGCTCCAAGGACTGCCTCCGGCATCGGTGGTGATCGCGGATCGCTGGGGAGAGATCCAGTTCATCGTGACCGGGCAGTCCGTGCGCGCGCTCCCGAGCATCGGGGAGCTCGTCGATTGGCTCGAGCACGTCCAGCACCAGTGCCCGGAGTGCCAGGGTGAGACGCGATGACGCGCAGGGCACGGCATCCTTACTAATTGTGAAAGCGGCGCCAATCCAGCGAAACTGAAGGGCGGCCCCTCCGGCGATTTTCACGGGAAACTGCGCGGACGCGATTTTGCGTTTTTCTTCCGGTGCTGATGCACGACACGCCTCGTTCTCGCGTTCACACACACGCCAACGGAGCCGTACCGACCACGTCGAGTGCTGCCATCACGGGAACTGCGACGGCGCTCCCCGACCATACGCTCACGCGCGACAGCGTGAAGCTCTACATGCAGCGGGTGTTCGGCCTCGAGGGCCGGCGCCTGGACGCGATGATGGCCGTCATCGACAACGCCCGCGTCGATCGCCGCCGCGCGATCTTTCCCGTCGAATACATCGTCGAGCGCCGTCCGCTGGCGCAGACGACGCTCGAGTATCAGGAGCATGCGATTCGTCTCGGCCGCGAAGCCGCGGACGCGTGCCTCCGGCGCGCCGGCATCACCCCGCGAGACGTGGACATGATCATCACGGTGTCCTGCACCGGATTCATGATTCCGTCGCTTGATGCGCATCTCATCAACCTGATGGGATTCCGGTCCAATGTGCGGCGGCTGCCCGTGACGGAGCTCGGGTGCGCGGCCGGAGCAATGGCGCTCTCGCGTGCCTGGGAATTCGTCCGCGCGTTCCCCGACAAGACCGCGCTCATCATCTCGGTCGAACTTCCCACGTTGACGTTCCAGCGCGACGATCCGTCGCAGGCGAATCTCATCTCGTGCGTCCTGTTCGGCGACGGCGCAGCGGCCGCGCTGGTCACCGGCCGCCGGGAGAGCGGGCTGCACATTCTCGATGCCGAGACGTACACGTTCCCGCAGTCGCTGGACGCGATGGGCTTCGATCTGCGCGACACGGGCTTTCACATCGTGCTCTCGAAGGATGTCCCGCAGTTGATCCGCGATCGAATTGCCGATCTCGTGGACGGCTTCCTCGCACGCCATCGTCTCGAGCGCCGCGATCTGTCAGCATTCCTGCTGCACCCTGGAGGGCAGAAGCTGCTCTCGTATGTGGAGGAGCAGCTCGGCCTGACTGAATACGACACGCGGATTTCGTGGGAGGTGCTGCGTCAGTACGGCAATCTCTCGAGCGCGACGATCCTGTTCATCCTGCACGAGTGGCTGACGAAGCGGCCGATGGGCGTGGGGAGCTACGGGCTGGCGGCCGCCTTCGGCCCGGGTTTCAGCGCCGAACTGCTGCTCCTCCAATGGACCTGAGCGTCGCCGCCTTCATCGCGCTCGTCGTCTGCGTCGCGCTCCTTCGGCTCGTCGAGCTGCGCATCTCGCGCCGCAACCAGCAGTACCTGGCAGGCCGCGGCGCGCGGAAGGCGCGCGATCCGTACTTTCCCGCGATGGTCGCCACGCACGCCGCCATCCTGACGGGCGCTGTCGTGGAGACGACCGTGCTGCACAGGCCGTTCATCCCGATGCTGGGGCCGATTGCCCTGGCGCTGTTCCTGCTCGCCAATGCCGTTCGATGGTGGGTGATTCGCACGCTCGCGCGTCACTGGAACGTCGAAGTGATGGATTCGTCGACCCTCGGAGTAGTGGCGTCGGGACCGTTTCGTTGGGTGCGCCACCCGAACTACGCAGCGGTGTTCGCGGAGCTTGCGGCGCTGCCGCTGATCCACTCAGCGTGGATTACCGCGGCCACGGGATCAGCCGTGCACGCCTGGGTTCTCTCGCGGCGTATTGCGCTCGAGGAATCCGTGCTTCATGGCCACGCAGAGTATGTGGCGGTTATGGCAGGGAAGCCCCGGTTCCTGCCGCACGCGGGTAGAATCTTCCGCCTGAAGGCGGAAGCCACGGAATAGAAGCCGCCACGGAATAGAAGCGGCCACGGAATAGAAGCCGCCGCGGAATAGAAGCCGCCGCGGAATAGAACCCGCCGGAATAGAGCCCTCGTGGCTTCCGCCTTCAGGCGGAAGACAGCGAGTCATGCGCCACTAATGCCGATCGGCGTCGTGCAGGATGAAGACCGTCTCGCCCGGCCGGATCAGGCCCAGCTCTTCGCGCGCGATGGCTTCGATCTTCGTGGGATCCTCGCGCAGGCGGCGGATCTCTTCGCGGAGGCGGTTGTTTTCCTGACGCCTTGCGTACAGGGCCGCTTCCACGGCCTCATACTGGCGTCGGGCGCGAATCGTCTCCAGCAACCCCTTGTCGCCGACCAGCGCGTCCACGACGAGCACGATGGTGACGAGCGCGAGCACGTAATTCACGATCCGGCTGCGTACCGGCGACGAAGACGTCGGCGCCGGCTCGGGGCGGCGCCGCCGCAGCGGAACCGAGTCCTGCGGACGGCCGGAAACTCGTCTGGGATCAACAGGTGAGGGCATGCGCGGGAGAGGTTCCTTTGTACAATACTTTCGTCCGATCGCCCCCTTTGGATTAGCGTCCGACCGATCCCATGTCTGCCGATAACGTCCTCGTGTTCACGACCCTGCCCAACGACGCCGATGCGGCGGCGTTCGGACGGACGCTGGTCGAAGAGCGTCTGGCCGCCTGCGTCAACCTGCTGCCGCTGATGGACTCCGTGTATCGATGGGAAGGGCGGGTGGAACGGGACAGCGAGCGTCAGCTCATCATCAAGACATCGCGCGCGAGGGTGTCGGCCCTGTGGGACCGCGTGCGCGAGCTCCATCCGTACGAAGTTCCTGAATTCGTCGTCGTTGCGATTACCGATGGCAACGACGCGTACCTGCGCTGGATCACCGAATCAACGCGATAGGGCTGCCGCAAATTCCAACGGCCCACTCCCAATTCCCAATTCCCAACTCGACATCCAAGCTCAGACCTCCAACATCGTGCCTTCGATAATCGATTTCCTCCTCCACAGCGACAAGCACCTGCTCGACTTCGTCAGCACCTACGGCACCTGGATTTACGCGCTGCTGTTCGCCATTGTCTTTGCCGAGACGGGATTCGTCGTCACCCCATTTTTGCCGGGTGATTCCCTCCTGTTTGCGACCGGCGCATTGTGCGCGAGCGGCTACCTGAGCACGCCGATCGCCATCGCGCTGCTGTTCGCGGCGGCGTTTACGGGCAACGCAGTGAACTACTCGATTGGCCGGATGATTGGGCCGCGCGCGTTTCATGCCGCCGAAGGACCCGGCATCTCGAACCGTCTGCTGAACCGGGAGCATCTTCAGCGCGCTCACGCGTTCTTCGAGCAATACGGCGGGAAGGCCGTCGTACTCGGGCGATTCGTGCCGATCGTCCGCACGTTCGTCCCCTTCGTCGCGGGCGCGGCCCAGATGACGCGCGCGTCGTTTGTGTTCTACAACTTCGTTGGAGCGCTCGCCTGGGTTGTGTTGTGCGTCGGGGCGGGCTGGCTGTTCGGCAACGTGCCGGTCATCAAGAACAACTTCTCGCTCGTGACCATCGGGATCGTGGCGGTCTCACTGCTGCCGATGGCCGTGGAGTTCCTCCGGCACCGCCGGCGCGCGATCAATCGAGCGCCTGGCGAAGGTCGCTGACGAGATCCTCGATATCTTCGATCCCGACCGAGATCCGGACGAGGCTGTCGGTCAGGCCCATCGCGTGACGGCGCTCGACGGGCACGGACGAGTGGGTCATGGATGCCGGATGAGAAATCAGCGTCTCCACGCCGCCAAGGCTCTCCGCGAGCGCCATCAAACGAACGCGATTACAGACACGCCGCGCTTCCTCGAACGAGCCGAGATCGAAGGCGAGCATGCCGCCGAAGCCGTGCATCTGGCGGCGCGCCAGCTCGTGCTGCGGGTGGCTGTGCAGCCCTGGGTAGAGCACTCGCTTCACCTTCGGGTGTGATTCCAGAAACTGGGCGAGCGCGAGCCCGTTTGCATTGTGTTGAGCCATCCGCACCGGCAGCGTCTTCGTCCCGCGGAGGACCAGCCACGCATCGAACGGGCCGAGGATGGCGCCGGCCGAGTTCTGGAAGAACTTCAGCCATTCCGCATCGTCTTCGCGCGCAGCGATGACGATGCCGCCGACGCTGTCGCTGTGGCCGTTCAGATACTTCGTCGTGCTGTGCATGACGAGATCGGCGCCAAGCTCGATGGGCCGCTGCACGACGGGGCTCGCGAACGTGTTGTCGACAGCGACGCGGAGCCCATGCGCACGCGCGATCTGCGCGATCGCAGCAATGTCTGTGAGTCCCATGACGGGATTGGTCGGCGTCTCGATGAAGATCATCTTCGTCGATGGCTGAATCGCGCGCTCGACAAGCTCCGGCTGTGCGGTATCGACGTAGCTGAACTCGATCCGATACCTCGTGAGCACCTTCTCGAAGTATCGGTACGTTCCACCGTACGTGTTCTCGGTGACGATGACGTGGTCGCCGCTCTGCAGCAGGCTGGCGATGGCGCCGATTGCGGCCATACCCGATGCGTAGGCGACTGCCGTACGCCCGCCTTCGATCGCCGCCACGTTTGCCTCGAGCGCCGCGCGCGTCGGGTTCTGCGTGCGCGCGTACTCGTAGCCTTTGTGGTGTCCGAGCTCGTCCTGTACGTACGTGGACGTCTGGAAGATCGGCGTGATGATCGCGCCGGTGGCAGGATCGGGGATCTGACCAGCGTGAATACAGATGGTGGAGAAGCGTGCGTCAGCGCCGAGTTTCATCTCGCTGTGACGGTACTCTGTTATCATTCGCTTTTCAATCGCACATGGCGCGCGAACGACCTCCGGAGACGCACCAGTCAGGTCGACGCCGGAGGGAGATGCCGACGTTGCCCGTACGCGCCGCGCTGCAGGACGACGACGTACCGCGCCAATCTCCGCGCGACATCCTTTTTACGACGTGGTACGGTCGACTCTTCCTTTTCGCTGCGGGCCTGAAGCTGCTCGTGGCGCTGTGGCGCGCTGTCGCGGAGCTCCCCGCGCCTATCCGATTCGTCAGCAGCCTCGCAACGCTGGCGCTCATCGTGGCGGTCGGCGCATTCGTCTGGCGCCTCTTCGTCCTGATGAAGCGCCGGCTGCTGTGGCGCGTACGGCGCAAGCTGATCCTGTCCTACATCTTCATCGGCGTCATCCCGTCGCTGCTGATCCTCGTGTTCTTCCTGTTCGGCGGCAGCCTCGTGTTCATGAACGTCAGCGCGTATCTGTTCAAGGACGGATACGATAAGGTCGTGGACGAAGCGAGGGTGGCGGCGCAGGCGGCCGCGATTGAGATCGCCCGCAATCCGCAGACGGCCGACGAAACGATTCGCCGCGTGCACCGTATCCGCGGCCGGCAGTACCCCGGCCTGTCGATCGCGTTCGTGAGGCCGAACCAGACCATCGATCGCGTCGGCCCCTGGGATCACCTCGCCCCGCCGTCGCGCATTCCCGACTGGCTGCGCGACGATCTTTTCACCGGCTCGATCTCGGTAGCCATTCCGGAAACTTCGGGAGAGCAGACGCTCGTCGTTCGCGCGGTCGCCAAAGTCGGCGGAGGCGCGGGGTCGGTCGTCGTCGACATTCCGATCGACGAACAGGTCGTGCAGCAGCTGCATCAGGCAACCGGCGTGCGGCTGGCGAGCGTCTACGCGGCGGGTCAGCTCAAACGGCTCTCGCCCGCACCCAGCGGGAGCGGCACGGTTGCGGACGGCCGCATGTCGCTCGTGCTCGAGAAGACCGTCGCGCAGGTCGACTGCCGCGACTGGAACACGGGCGCGGTCCAGCGCGTGACGATGCTGATGACGTACAAGCTCGGCGAGCTGTACAAGCAGCTCTCCAACGCGCAGTCGATCCTCGTGAGCGGCATGCCGCTCGCGTACGTCTTCCTGCTCGTGCTCGTCGGCATCGGCGTCCTGTTTCTGATCATCGAAGCCGTTGCGCTGGTGATGGGGCTCGCGCTCGCGCGCTCGATCACGAGCTCCGTGCACGAGCTCTTCATGGGAACCGAGCGCGTGCGACACGGAGACTTCACCCACCGGATCAATATCCAGTCGCGCGATCAGCTCGGCGAGCTGGCCGACTCGTTCAACCAGATGACCGGCAGCATCGAGAACCTGCTCCAGACGGCCGCGGAGAAGAAGCGGCTGGAAGAAGAGCTGCGCATCGCGCGGCAGATTCAGATGTCGCTGCTGCCCCGCGGTCCGCTGGATTTTCCGGGCGTAGCCGTGACGGCGCTCTGCGTCCCGGCGCGCGAGGTGGGCGGCGACTACTACGATTTCTTCCCGCTCGGCGAGAACCGCCTTGGCGTCCTGATTGCGGACGTCTCGGGAAAGGGTACCTCGGCCGCGCTCTACATGGCGGAGCTGAAGGGGCTCGTGCTCTCGTTGAGCCAGATCTATCAGTCGCCGCGCCAGCTGCTGCTGGAGGTCAACCGCATCATCTCGGAGAACCTGGACACGCGCAGCTTCATCACGATGACGTACGGCGTGATCGACCTGAGCGCGTCGGTGATGACGTTCTCCCGCGCCGGCCACACACCGATGATTTACCTGCCGGCGGGGGACGGCGATCGCGACGTGCAGGTCCTCGCCCCGAGCGGCCTGGTCGTGGGTCTGCGAATCCCCGGCGCGATGGAGAAGTTCGCGGAGCTCCTCGAGGAGGATCGCATCGCACTGAGCAAGGATGATGTACTGGTGCTCTATACCGACGGCATCACGGAGGCGATGAACGCCGAGAGCGATCTCTTCGGCGAGAACCGCCTGAGCCGGCTCGTAGCCGAACACGGTCATCTCGACTCGGGCGAGCTGCGCGAGCGCATTCTCCGGGAGGTCGAGTCCTTTGTGGGCGCTGCCGATCAGCACGACGACATGACGATGATCCTCATCAAGGTCGAGCAGACCGCCGCGGCGGCGCAGAAGGTGGCGGTGTGACGGATCTGGTCATCATCTTCCGGACGCCGTCGGAGATCGAGGCGAATGTGATCCGGGGCCTCCTCGAGACCCACGGCATCCCGTCCGCGGTGCTGAGCGACAACTCGCGGACGGCGTTCCCGCTGGCGCTGAACGATCTGTCCTGGGAGCGGCGGATCGCCGTCAGCGCCGAGCAGGCATCGGATGCGGTCCGAATCATCGACAGCCATCGCGACGAGGTGAAGGGAGGCCGGGTCGTCCCGTTCGGGTCGGAGCTCGAGCCGCTCGAGCGCCGGATCGGGTATCGCTTCCGCGATCGCGGCCTGCTCGAGCACGCGCTGACGCACCGCTCGCGCGTTCACGAGGACGCCAGCGGGGGCGTGTTCGACAACGAGTCGATGGAGTTCCTCGGCGATTCGATCCTCGGCTTCGTCATTGCGGACATGCTGTTCCGCGAGTTTCCGCAGCACAACGAAGGGCAGAAGTCCAAACTGAAGGCGTCGATCGTGTCGGCGGCCTCGCTGGCCCGCCTCGGCGAGGCACTCGATCTCGGTGAGTTCCTCATCCTCGGCCGCGGCGAGGAAAAGACTGGCGGGCGGCGCAAGCACGCGATCATCGCGGACTGCTACGAGGCGCTCATCGCCGCCATCTATCTGGATGGGGATATCGATCCGGCGCGCGCCTTCATCGAGCGGCAGTTCGCGGGGCACATCGAGGAAGCGCGCCGCACGGGCGCCGCCGCGGCGTTCACGGAGGACTGGAAATCGGCGCTGCAGGAATGGCTGCAGTCGCACGGCCGCGGCCTGCCGGCCTACCGGCTCGCCGCGGAGATCGGCCCAGACCACCGCAAGCGGTTCCGCGTCGAAGTCGTCGTCGACGGTGAACCGGTCGCGCAGGCCGAGGGGCGCAGCAAGAAGGAAGCGGCGCAGTCGGCCGCGAAGACCGCGCTCGAGTCGTTCAGTCGATCTCGATGATGCCCCAGCTCTTCTCGCGCTCAGGGGCCTGAGCGCCCGCCAGCGCGAGCGCCGGCTCCGCGTGCGGGAGCCTCACCAGCACGTACGCGTGCAGCTCTCGGGCAATGTCATCGTCGGACGGCGGTACCGCGCGGCAGTGGAGCCGCACCCACAGCCGCAGCAGCGGGTCCGTAAAGCTGTAGCGCTTCTGGTGCGAAACGATTAGATCGACGTCTTCGAGCCACGACAGATAGTCTTTCGTCGAGCCCGGCGTGCGATGGAGCCGGTGGGCAATCTCGGTCAGCGTCAGCGGCTCTTCTTCCGCCAGTACTTCCAGGATTGCCTTCAGGGCGCCGTATCCGCGGGCGCGATGGAGCCGCAGCTCGTAACAGAAGCGGCACGAGTTGGCGAGCTGACCGCCAGGCGCGAGCAGTGACGCCAGCGCGCTCACGGGGTCGGCCCCGCCCCTGGGCGCCATCGTCGTGGCCGCTTCGGCGATGCTGCGGGCGTACGACGGCCGGCCATCGGAGAGCGCCTGGACCATGTGCGCGAGCTCGTCGCGCTCGCGATCGCGCGCGTCTTCCATCTCCACACGGGGCTCGTCGTCGTGGGCGCCGGGCAGCGTGGCGCGAATCTCCTCGGCGGTGAGCGGCTCGACCTCGACGATCTCGAAGAGTGCCGGCGCGTCGCGGAGCAGCCGGTGGGCACGCGCGCTGTAGCGCGTGGTCAGGACGAAGCGGTTGCCGCTCGAAGCGAGCGCGGACAACAGATCGCGAAGCACGCTGCGCAGCCCGGGGAAACTCTCGAAGGTTCGCAGCTCGAGGAATTCGTCGATCAGAAACGTGGCCGGCGACGCCCCGTTGACACGTGCAGTGTCGAGGAAGGCGAGCGATGCGTCGAACGCCTCCCGCGCGCTGGACGCGGCCGCCGCGGTTCCGCCGTGCGGCTGCACGGCGAACGGCGATGATACGCGCAGCGCCTGCAGAAACCGTTCCGGCGTCGTCGCGATGCGTTCGGTGTCGATGTACTGCGTCTGATCCCGCCCGATCAGATCGCGCAGCCGCAGCAGCAGCGACGTACGACCGCTGCCGCACCCGCCGAGCACGACGGGAATGCGCATGACCGCGCCGCGGGCGGACGCGTCGAGTGCGTCGAGGATCCGGCGCTCGAGCGCGGGCCGTTCGGGAATCATCATCGTCTCGGCTCCTTAATGAGACTTCCCGTTCCTTCCGAAAGACGCCGACCCTGACGCGCGGGGCGCCGGGGCGATCATCGGCAGGTCGATGCCTGCCGCGCGGGCGGCTGCGATCGCGTCAGGATATCCCGCATCGGCATGCCGCGCGACGCCTATCCCGGGGTCGCAGGTGAGGACGCGCTCGAGCCGTTCGTCGGCTTCGTGCGTGCCGTCGGCCACCACGACCATGCCCGCGTGAATCGAGTTGCCGATCCCGACGCCGCCTCCGTGGTGCACGGACACCCAGGTCGCGCCGGACGAAGTATTCAGCAGCGCATTGAGGATCGGCCAGTCCGCGATCGCGTCGCTGCCGTCGCGCATCGCTTCCGTTTCGCGGTACGGCGAGGCGACGGAACCCGCGTCGAGGTGATCGCGGCCGATCACGATTGGTGCGGTGATCGTGCCGCGCCGCACCAGATCATTGATCGCGAGCCCGAACTTTGCGCGCTCACCGTAGCCGAGCCAGAAGATTCGTGCGGGCAGCCCCTGAAACTGGACACGTTCCGCTGCGAGGCGAATCCACCGGCAGAGCGCCTCATCGTCGCGGAACATCTCGAGCGCGAGGCGGTCTGTTGCGGCGATGTCCGCCGCCTCGCCCGACAGAGCCGCCCAGCGGAACGGTCCCTTGCCGCGGCAGAACAGGGGACGGATGTACTCGGGCACGAAGCCGGGGATCTCGAACGCGCGGTCGACACCCGCCTCGCGCGCCTGCGCACGGAGGTTGTTGCCGTAATCGAACGCGACGCCCCCCCGTGCCTGCAGATCAAGCAGCGCGCGGACGTGCTCCGCCATCGCGGCCATCGATCGGCGGATGTACTCGTCGGCATTCGTCCGCCGCAGCGCGGTCGCCTCCGCGAGCGACATGCCGTTGGGGACGTAGCCGTTCAGCGCATCGTGCGCGGACGTTTGATCCGTCACGACATCCGGCACCACGCCGCGGCGCGCGAGCTCGGGCAGCACGTCGGCGGCGTTGCCCTCGAGCGCAATCGAGCGCGCCTGGCGCCGCGTCCGATAGTGATCGATCCGAGACAAGGCTTCATCGAGCGAGCGCGCGCACTCGTCGACGTAGCGCGTCGCGAGCCGCCGTTGGATGCGCTCGGGATCGACTTCCACGACGAGCGCCAGTCCCTCGTTCATCGTGATCGCCAGCGGCTGAGCGCCGCCCATGCCGCCGAGCCCGGCGGTCACTACGAGTCGACCAGCAAGAGACCCGCCAAAGTGGCGCCTCGCAACTTCGGCCAATGTCTCGTAGGTTCCCTGGAGAATGCCCTGCGTACCAATATAGATCCAGCTCCCGGCGGTCATCTGGCCGTACATCGTGAGACCGCGGTCTTCAAGATCGCGAAATGTCTTCCACGTTGCCCACGCCGGCACCAGCAGCGCATTCGCGATCAGCACGCGGGGCGCCCACTCATGCGTGCGGAAGACTCCGACCGGCTTTCCGGATTGCACGAGCAGCGTTTCGTCCGCGTCCACCCGGCGCAGCGTTGCCACAATCGCTTCGAACGCGTCCCACGATCGCGCGGCGCGCCCGGATCCGCCGTAGACGATCAGATCGTCCGGCCGTTCCGCGACCGCGGGGTCCAGGTTGTTCATCAGCATGCGCAGCGCGGCCTCCTGCGGCCATCCCTTGCAGGAGATCGTCGTACCGCGCGGCGCGGTGATCTGGCGGCTGAGAATGCTCATGGACGGCGGATGCCGGGACGCTCTCGCACGCGATACGTCGCAGCCGCGCGCGCGAAGGTTAGCAATCTAAGAACGTACGCGCGCGTTGTCAAATTGAAAATGAAAATTTCTTACTTGACTTCTGACGCGCACGCGCGTTCCACCACGCCGCGCGCGATCGCGGCGGCGATCCATTCGATGTCGGGTGCCGGCGGCCGGTCTTCCGTGAGCGTCGGCACCTGCGATCGTACGAACGTGTGCACGCGCGCCAGCGGCGGCGACGTCGTGAGCGGCGCGAGCAGATCGATCGCCTGGCACGCCAGCAGCAATTCGATGGCGATCACGCGCGTCGCCAGCTCGAGCGCGCGCTGAGCCTTGAGCGACGCGCCCATGCTCATACTCACGTGGTCTTCGCGGTTCGCCGACGTCGGGATCGTATCCACGCTCGCGGGGTGCGCGAGCGTCTTCAGCTCGGAGACGAGCGCCGCCGCGGTGACCTGCGCGATCATGTAGCCCGACTGCAGGCCGCTGTCGCGCGTGAGGAACGGTTCGAGGCCGCTCAGCGCCGGATTGACCAGGCGATCGGCCCTCCGCTCCGCGATCGTCGCGAGCTGCAGGAGCGCGAGGACGATGACGTCCGCGGCGAGCGCCACCGGAGCGCCGTGGAAGTTGCCGCCGGAGACGATGTCGCCGTCCGCGGCGAAGACCATCGGGTTGTCGGTTGCGGCATTTGCCTCGATTTCAAGCGTGCGGCGCGCGTAGGCGAGCGCGTCGCGCGCCGTTCCGTGCACCTGCGGCGCGCAGCGCATCGAGTACGCGTCCTGCACGCGCCCGCAGTTCTCGTGCGACCGGTTGATCGGGCTGTCCTGCAGGAGGGCGAGCAGGTTGGCCGCGGATGTCCGCTGGCCGTCGTACGGACGTGCGTCGTGCAGCCGCGGCTCGAACGGGTGATACGAACCGCGCAGACCATCGATCGACAGCGCCGCGGCGATGTCGGCCGCGCGCGCCAGACGCTCGGCGCCGAGCAGCGTCAAGGCGGCCACGGCCGTGGACGCCTGCGTCCCGTTGATGAGCGCGAGCCCTTCCTTCGGCGCGAGGTCGACCGGGCTGAGGCCCGCCTGGGCGAGCGCGTCGCGTCCCGGAAACGGTCTGCCATCATCGGCGATCGCACTGCCTTCGGCGATCAGCACGAGCGCGAGGTGCGCGAGGGGCGCAAGATCGCCGCTCGCGCCGACCGAACCGCGGCTGGGCACGACGGGATGTACGCGATGGTTCAGCAGATCGATCAGGTGCTCGAGGGTCGCGCGGCGGATCCCTGAATACCCCTTCGCGAGCACGTTCGCTCGAAGCGCCATCATCGCGCGCACGGTCGTGACAGGCAGCGGCTCCCCAACACCCGCGGCGTGGCTCCGCAACAGGTTGCGCTGCAGATCACCGAGCGCATCGTGCGGAATCTTCACTTCCGCAAGCGATCCAAAGCCTGTGTTGATCCCGTAGACGGGCGCCTCGTCCGCCGCGTGGCGATCCACCACCGCGCGCGCGGCGTCCACGGCGCGCGCCGCCGACGGCGACAGCGCAACGGGTTCGAAATCCGCCGCAATCGCGTCGAGCTGTTCGAGCGACAAGCTCGCGCCGTCCAGATGAATCATGTGATTGAAGGTACAATACTGCCCGCGTGGACGGAACACCGATGAACGCCGATTCGGGATCTCACTCGTTGAACATCGCCGTGCTGGGTGCGCAGTGGGGCGACGAAGGGAAAGGGAAGATCGTCGACCTGCTGACGCCGAACTTCTCGATCGTCGCGCGCTACCAGGGCGGCCACAACGCGGGACACACGGTCTACGCGAACGGCCGGAAGTTCGTCCTGCGCCTCCTGCCGTCGGGCATTCTCCACGACGGCATCACGTGCGTCATCGGCAACGGGGTTGTCGTCGATCCGCAGGCGCTCTTTGCCGAGATCGACGAGCTTGCCGCGGCGGGCATCGCCGTCGGCGACCGCCTCGTCGTCAGCGACAAGGCGCATCTGATCCTGCCGTATCACCGCGAGCTGGATCTGCTCAGCGAAGCGCGGCGCGGCGAACGCAAGATCGGAACGACCTCGCGCGGCATCGGACCGGCATACGAGGACAAGATCGCCCGGCGCGGCGTGCGCGTCGGCGACATGGCGAACGCGGACGCGCTCAGAGACGCGATCCAGCACAACGTGGACGCGCGCAATCGTCTCATCGGCGATTCGGTCATGGACGCGAACCAGGTGCTGAGCGATCTGCGCGCTGCCTGGACGCGCATGGCGCCCTGGGTGGCCGACGTGTCGCTCGTTCTGGCGCGCGCGCGCGCCGAAGGCCGCTCGATCATGTTCGAGGGGGCGCAAGGGACGCTGCTCGACATCGATCACGGCACGTACCCGTACGTGACGTCGTCGAACGCGACGATCGGCGGCGTATGCACGGGGCTTGGCATACCGCCGCGCGCGATTGACGGCGTGCTCGGCGTCGCCAAGGCGTATACGACGCGGGTGGGCGAGGGGCCGCTGCCGACGGAGCTGACCGGCGAGATCGGCGATCGCCTCCGCGAGGGCGGACAGGAGTTCGGCGCCGTCACCGGCCGACCACGCCGCTGCGGCTGGTACGACGCGGTCGCGATGCGCTACGCGGTGCGCGTCAACGGCCTGGACGCGCTCGCCCTCACGAAGCTCGACGTCCTTGACGGGATGAACGAACTGCAGATCTGCACCGCCTATCGCTGCAACGGGACGACGCTGACGGAGTTTCCGGCCGACATCGCGCAGCTGGCAGCGGCGCAGCCGGTGTACGAAACGGTCCCCGGTTGGACGGCAAGATCCAAGAGTGCGCGGCGGTTTGCAGATCTGCCACAGCAGGCGCAGCGATATATCCGGCGGCTGGAGGAGCTGACCGGCGTCTCGGCCGCGATCGTCTCGACCGGCTCATCGCGCGAAGACACGATCATTCGCGAGGATTCGGTCGCGGCACGATGGTTTTCGCGCGCGGCGTCGGTGCGATGAATGCGTCAGGCCTTGTTGCGCTCGCAGAAGTCCTCGAGCGCGCGCGAATCGCTGTCGCTGAACTCGACGCCGGCCCGATACTGGGGTGCGGCCGCGGACTCCGTCGGCAGTTCGAACTTCGCCCACGCCACCGATCCGCGGAAGCGCATGACGAAGTCGTTCGACGGAAGACTCACACGCACCTTCTGGTTCGGCCGCAGCACCGTCGGCGAGATCACCTGTGCCCCGACGATCGAGAGGTCGACGACCGTGGCGGGGTTGCCGTCGAGCTGAATCTCGACGCCGGTGCGCACGCGAACGCGCGGCGCGCGCCGCGTGCCATGCCAATCGAGCGGCCGCGGGGCCTCTGCGGTTGCCACGCCGCTGCCGGGCAGCTGCGCGTTGCCCGCATGCGTGACCGAGGCCGCTTCGACCGGCGCGGGCTTGACCACTTGCCGCATGTAGTCGCCCGTGTGCGACATCACGCGCACTTCGCACGTCCCGAGCTGCGGATCGCTTTTGATGCGGTTGATCAGCGCGGCCCCGCGCGGCGTTGCCGCGAAGAGGCGTTCGAGGACAATGAGAGAGGGGCGGTGTTCGAGGATCGCCTGAAGCGCCTGAATGGGTTCCGTGTCCTGGAACTGCAGGCAGTCGTCGACTCCGATGCGCTCGCACAGCGCCGGCATGAGGTTGTGAGCAGCGATCACCAGCGCATCCGCGGACATCAGGTGAGTCTAGCATGACCCCGACGCACGACGTGGACGTCATCGTCGCCGGCGCAGGGCCTGCGGGCGCGACCGCAGCGCGCCGCCTCGCCCGCGCGGGCATGCGCGTGCTCGTGGTCGAACGATTTTCGCTGCCGCGGCAGAAACCGTGCGGCGGTGGGATCAGCACGCGCGTGTTTTCACGGTTTCCGTACCTCGCGCGGGCGCTCGAGCGCATTCCAGTACATCCGATTTCGAATCTGTACCTCGAAGGGCCGTCCGGCGGGGTGTTCCGGATGCGATCGGATGGACCGGCGGTGATCCTCATACGCCGGATCGAGTTCGACCATCTGCTCGTGAGACTCGCCATCGAGTCGGGAGCGCGCGTGCTCGCGCCGGCGGCGATCGCGCAGGTGCAGCAGGATGCGGACGGCGTGACCCTCACGCTGCGCGATGGGCGCACGGTGTCGGCGCCGATGGTGGTGGCGGCCGACGGCGTCAACAGCGTCATCGCGAGGCGCCTCGGGTTGAATCCCGGATGGCCGCCTGCGAATCTCGCGCTCGACATGATGGAGGAAACGCCGCTCGAGACGCTGCGCGCGGCGGAGCCGGAGACGCTGTCGGTGTTCTATGGCTACGGCGGCGCACACGGCTACGCCTACATCTTCCCGAAGTGCGGCTACGTCAACGTCGGCATCGGATACGTGCTGTCGTACTTCCAGCAGAAGGTCGTCGAGGCGCCGTACAGACTTCAGAGCCGTTTCGTCGCGGACCTGCGCGAACGCGGCCTCATGGACGGCGAGTCGCGCCGCGATCGGTTCACGCCGTTCCTGATTCCGATCGGCGGTCCGCTGCGGCGGACGACGGCAGGCCGCGTGCTGCTGGCGGGAGACGCGGGCGGATTCGTGAACGGCTTTTCGGCGGAAGGCATTTACTACGCGATGGTGACCGGTGATCTGGCGGCTGGAGCGATTCTCGATGCGAGGCGCGACGGGCTGGTCCGGCCTGGGGTCGCGAGCCGGGAGTACCGGCGGAACTGGCGCCGCGAGATCGGCGCCGAGCTGCGCGATTCCGTCCTCATTCAGCGCTACCTGTTTCACTCACCGCAACGGATGGACCGAGTCGTGCGCGGCGCGAACCTGCGTCCCGAGTTCTCGCGACTGCTCGTGGATTACGCGAGCGGCAGGATTTCCTATCGCGCGGCGCGCCGCCGGATGCTCTGGCACTTTCCGCGCCTCGGCCCGCGGCTGGCGTGGGTGGCGCTTGGTGCGCGGCCCGCGACGACCGCGTGATGGTACGCGCGGTCCTGTTCGATCTGGACGACACGCTGTTCGATCACCACCGGTCCGCGGCGGCCGCGCTCGCGCGCGTGCACGAGCGGTTTGCCGGTTCGGTCGCATTCGAGCATTTCGAAGCGCACCACATCCGGTACCTCGAAGAGATGCACGTCGAAGTACTCGCCGGACGGATCGATCTCGACGAGGCGCGCCGCGAGCGTTTCCGCCGCGTCTTTGCCGCACTCGGCCTCCAGATCAGCGAACCGGCGGTGGCTGCGGCCGCGTCCTCCTATCGGTCCGGCTATCTCGAAGAACGCCGTGCGACAGCGGGGGCCAGGGAGCTTCTCCAGGCGCTCGCCCCGCGCGTCCGAATCGGCATCGTCTCCAACAACCTGCTTGACGAGCAGCGCGACAAGCTGGAGTTCTGCGCGCTCGATGGGTACGTGGACGCGCTGGTCGTTTCCGGCGATGTCGGGATCTCCAAGCCCCAGCCCGGCATCTTCCGGATTGCGCTCGAGCGCCTCGGCGCCGCTGCCGGCGACGCCGTGATGGTCGGCGATTCGTGGGCGGCCGATGTCGTCGGCGCGCAGCGCGCCGGCATCCGGGCGATCTGGTTCAACCCGCTGCGGCGTCCGAAGCCTGCCCATTCTGAAGGAGACCAGGTCCTCGAGCTCGATTCCCTCACACCGGCCGAGCGCGTGGTTGCGCTCCTGCTGCAGCACGAGCGCGTGAATGGGTGATCGGCGCTCCGGCATCCGGATTGGGATCGATCTCGGAGGGACGAAGGTTGAAGCCCTCGCCCTCGCGCAGTCGGGCGAGGAGATCTTCCGCCGGCGCGATGCAACGCCGCGTGGAAGCTACGACGGGACCCTGCAGGCGATCGCCGATCTGGTCGGCGCGGCGGAAGCCGCATCCGGCGCATCCGGCAGCGTCGGTGTCGGCATTCCCGGCGCGGTGTCGCCCGCAACCGGTCTGATCAAGAACGCCAATTCCACGTGGCTGAACGGACGTCCGCTGCGCGAGGATCTCGCGCGCGTGCTCGGCAGGCCCGTGCGCCTCGCCAACGACGCCAACTGCCTGGCGCTCTCGGAAGCCTCCGACGGCGCAGCCGCGGGCGCGGCTGTCGTCTTCGGCGTGATCATCGGGACCGGCACCGGCGGTGGCATCGCGATCGAAGGTCGTCCCGTGACCGGCGCCAACGCGATTGCGGGAGAGTGGGGACACAACCCGCTGCCCTGGCCGGGCGCGGACGAGACGCCTGGCCCACCCTGCTACTGCGGGCTGCGCGGCTGCCTCGAAACGTTTCTTTCCGGTGCTGGACTGGCGCGCGCCTATCGCGAGTGCGGCGGCACGAGCGACAAGGACGCGAGAGCGATCGCCGCGGAGGCGGTCGCCGGAGGACCTGCAGCGGCCGCGATCGAGCTGTACGTGCGCCGGCTGGCGCGCGGCCTCGCGAGCATCATCAACGTGCTGGATCCGGACGTCATCGTGCTCGGCGGCGGATTGTCGAACATCGATGCGCTGTACGCACGCGTGCCGGCGATCTGGAGCGAATGGGTGTTTTCCGATCGCGTGGACACACGGCTGCGCCGCGCAATGCACGGCGACGCGAGCGGCGTGCGCGGTGCCGCGTGGCTCTGGCCTCAGGAGGTGTGACGCAGCGTGATTTCGTCGAGCGTGTTGGCTGTGATCCGGAAATGCGAGGCATTCCAGACAGCCTTGCCGCCGCGCAGCAGGATGGCCTGCGGCGTCTCGTGCCGGATACCGAGCACCTGAGCGGCCGCGTCCGAAATCGGACGATGGGTCTGAACCGTGATCAGACGGTAGCTCGCCGGCATATCCGACCGTTCGAGGTGCGCGTGCAGCTCATCGAGCGCCTCGCAGCTCACGCCGCAGTGGCGGCTGTGCTTGAAGAGCAGGACAGGGCGCTCCCGCGACTCGGCAATGACAGCATCGAGCTCCGACAAATCCGAAACGGGTTTCAAGCGTGACATGGGATGGAATGATTGTACTAGCCGCCGCCGCTTGAATCGAGCACAGCGGCGAAACGGGGCGAACGGCCGGGGCGAACGGTCCGCCCCGACCGTAGATCCGCTCAGTGTGTCGCGCCGATGGTCTGGCCGCGGCGCGCCGTATGGCGGCCTTCCGCGAACTCTTCGATCATCTTCCTGTTGAATGCAGGAATGTCGTCGGGCTTGCGCGACGTAACAAGGCCGTCATCGACACACACTTCCTGATCGACCCACTGTGCGCCCGCGTTGCGGAGATCGTTCTGCAGCGAGGGCCACGAGGTCATCTTGCAGCCCCGAACCGCGCCCGCTTCGATCAACGTCCACGGGCCGTGGCAGATGGCCGCGATCGGCTGCCCGCTCGTCGCGAACGCCTTCACGAACTCGACGGCTTGGGTATTGATACGCAGCTTGTCGGGATTGATCACCCCGCCGGGCAGCAGGAGGCCGTCGTAGTCCTCGGGACGCGCCTGATCGAGCGGCACGTCCACCTTCACCGTCTGCCCCCAGTCCGTGTGGTTCCACCCCTTCACTTCGGATTTCTGCGGTGAGATCACGTCGACCTTCGCGCCAGCCCGTTCGAGCGCCTTGCGCGGCTCCAGGAGCTCTACCTGTTCGAAACCGTTCTCGACGAGCGCGGCGATGCGCTTGCCACGCAGTTCGTCAGCCATGTGAATACCTCCGTAATGTGCTGAAAAACTGCAAGCGGTGTTCCGAACGTGCGTATTGTCGGGCAGAATGAGACGCCGAAGGAACGGCCGGGGCGAAGCCCTGACGTCTAAGTGGGCGCCTGGTGGGATCGCGTGTGGAACCCGGCCGCTTCGAGATGCTTGTGGAGATCGTTGACCGCCGCAAGCGCCTCAGGCGGAAGCGCAACCGGACCGTGCGAGACGAGCCGGTCGACGTTGTACATCCGGAACCGGATCCCTTCCATATGGAACGCGGCAATGGCGCGGTGCAGCGCTTCTGCTTCCGCGACGAGGTCGCCCAGATGGTGATCTGGCGGGAGCGAACGTACGAGTGTGATCAGATCGGTGACCCGCTGCTGGGCGGATTGACGTGCGTCGTTGGCCATGATCCTTCTTCTATAGCATGCGTCGCCTCGACCTCGAAAACCCGGTGCGCCCCATCGTCTGCGTCGATCTGAACGGGGTGCTGGACAGCTACACGGGCTGGCGCCATCCCGAGCACTGGGATCCGCCGCGCCCGGGTGCGCGCGCCTTCCTCGAGGCGCTCCGCTCCCGCGGTTTCGACATCGTCGTCTTCACGACGAGGCACCCTGTCGGGGTGCGGCGCTGGCTGCGGGAGCACGGATTGTACGATGCCGTCGACGCGATCACACGCAAGAAGCCGGCGGCACACGTCTTCGTTGACGACCGCGCCGTCTGCTTCAACGGCGATTTCGACGACGCCCTCGCACAGATTGCGCGCTTCAAGGCGCACTGGGAGACGTAGGGCACCTCTTTAGAGGTGCCCTACGTCTCCCAGTGCAGCAGCGAGATGTCCTTCGGCGATTGCCGCAGCACCTCGACGTACTGCTCTCGCGCGCGCGCGAACCGTTCGCCTTCTGCGCCGCCGAGCGCGTCCGCCTGCATCGCGCAGTACCCTCCGCGAAATGCGGAGTACGCCGCGCGATAGAAGGGCAGACGAGTACAAACGTGCGTGTCCCCGGACACGCGTACGTATTCCGTCAGCAGCGCCTGCTCGCATCGCTCCGCCAGCGCCAGCTCGATTGCCGCGCCCGCCAGGTCCCAGGCGGGATCCGTGGGACCAGGGAAAAAGTGATCGTCGTGATGATCGAGCGCGTCGATCTTGCGAAGTCCGTGTTCTGTGCGCAGCCATTCGTGGGCGAGCATCCGTCCATCCACGAGGACGACGGGTCCGGGCACGAAATCCGGCACCGGGGCCGATTCCTGCAGCAGCTCCGCGACGTTCGTCTCGATCATGGGCGCGAGCGTCGTTGCATCCGTTTCCGCATCGATGCGGAACAATTTCGAGACGCATCCGATATAGCGACCGATCGCCGACGCCTCCGAGGTGCTCACGGTGCCGCTGACGAGCGGGGTGCCAGTCACGAACGGCAGATTGAGGAAACCGCTGCGCAGATCGCCCGGACGGTCGGCGAGTCCTGCGTCCAACAGAGCGCGCGCGCGCAGCTCTGTTCGCTGACCGTACCCACCGAGTCCCGCAAATCTGATCACCCGTTGTCCGTGATCGAGCCACACCTTCCAGCGTTCGTGCTGGGGCTGCACGGGCGGCCACTGCGCGCGATGGTCGTACAGCGATTCACGCCAGCGTCCTCCTGACCAGTTCTGGGCGGGGCCGGCGCTGGTAAACAGACGTTCGGGAGCGACTCCCGCCTCGCAGGCGGTCACGCAATAGCGCTTGTACGTGCGCCACACACGCTGGGCACACGCCGAACGCAGGCGATCGGCGTCTGCCTCCCAGCTGGGGAAGAGAACGATGCGGGACGATTCGACTCCAAGCGCTTGCAGCGCGTCGGCGACCGACGCGAACGACGATCCGCTGAGACCCGGCCCTTCGTCGACGATCGCGAACGATGCTCCCTCTGCAGCGCGCGTCCTCAGCTCGTGTGCAAGGTCTGGCTCGACGGACAGCCGCCGATCGAATGGATGTCCGGTGGGACGAACCGTCCACGACGTGGTACGACAACCCTGTCCCTCCAACGCCGCCGCGACCACCGCGGAGAGGGTTGTCCCGATACTGCGGATTCCCAGCACGACGACAGAGGGCGGCCGTTCCTCCGCCGCGTATCGTTCCGCAGCACGGAGATACGTCTGCGGAAAGAGCGCGTAATACGCGAACCCTTCGGAGACGCGCAGAGTCACCGAACCCGGGAGCGTACACACGGCCAATCGCATCAGCGACGCGCATAGTGCATCAGTCTCGCCGGCTCCGTCGCGCCACGCCGAGATCCACACGCGCGCTGCTTCGACCGTTGCGTCGCGTGCGCTCGAGCGCGGGAGCGCGCGGATGCCCTCGCCACCGGGCGCATCTGCTATCGCCGATTCGAGCTCGCCTATCCCAATCAGCAACGCCATCGCCTCTTCGGAAGTGCAGCGCGCACCGACTCGAACGGCGGCATCTCTCAGGCGGCCAAGCTCCCGCCGCGTCTCCACGCTGGTCGCCTGGTCGCGGTAGATCAGCACGCGAATGCCTCATCCAATTTTCGAGCCGAGCTTGATAGAGTGAATGCATGAGCGAGCAGCAGACGTCCGACGTTCCACGCGGGCGCGCGCGCATCGAGCCGCCGGACCTCAGCGAGAAAGGAGGCCCAAAAGGGGGACAGCCGCAGCGATCCGATGAGCGGCTGTTCATGCAATTGCTCGCGTTCGGCGGATGCAGAGATTCAGCGGCGGTTGGCGCCAGCCTGGAGGACGCGGGCGTTGAAGGCGTGGTGTACGAGGACGTCGCCGATCCGCGCGGGATCGCCATCCTCGCCGTGACGCAGAATCCCTCCACGTTTCTCGATGAGCTGCGTCCGGTGTTGAACGCGCATCCGTGCGCGGAGTTGACGGTCAAACGCGAGTACACGATGCTCGGCCGGACGTATTCGCTCGGGTACGAACCGGATCTGCACGATGCGCTCATCGAACGGCCTCGACGCACGGTCTTGAATCCTGCCTGGCCATGGGCGGTCTGGTATCCGCTGCGGCGGAGCGGGCGGTTTGCTCAGCTTCCCACCGAAGAGCAGCGCGGGATTCTTGCGGAGCACGGCGCGATTGGGATGACCTTCGGGGCGGCCGACTACGCGCACGACATCCGCCTCGCGTGTCACGGCCTGGACAGGGACGACAACGACTTCATCATCGGCCTCATCGGGAAGGACCTGTTTCCGCTGTCCGCCATCGTACAGGCGATGCGCAAGACGCAGCAGACGGCGCTCTACCTCGACCGTCTCGGTCCGTTCTTCGTGGGCCGCGCGATCTGGCAGGCGCCGCTTTGAGAGGCGGCTAAAGGGATCCCCAACCTCCAACCTCCAACCTCCAACCTCCAACATCCAGCCTCCAACATCCACCCTCCTGCTATCATTCGCCATCATGGCGATCCCACAACGCGCGTTCGGACGGCATACGGACGTCTCCATCTCTGCTCTAGGCGTTGGCGGCTACCATCTCGGCCTCACGTCCTCTGTTCGCGAAGCAGTGGCGATCGTGCACGCCGCGATCGACGCTGGGGTTACCTTCATGGACAACGCGTGGGAGTACCACGAAGGAGAGAGCGAGCGGCGAATGGGCCGGGCGATCCGCGATCGGCGCGATCGCGTCTTCCTGATGACGAAAGTGTGCACTCACGGGCGCGGCGCAGACGTCGCAATGCGTCAACTCGAGCAGTCGCTCAAGCGCCTGCACACGGACCATCTCGATCTCTGGCAGATTCACGAGTGCGTGTATTACAACGAGCCCGATCGCCACTTCGCCCACGGTGGCGTGGTGGAAGCGCTGGAGCGCGCGAAACGCGACGGCAAGGTGCGCTTCGTTGGCTTCACGGGCCACAAGAATCCCGAAATACACCTCCAGATGCTCGCGCGCGAGTATCCATTTGACAGTTGCCAGCTTCCATTGAACGTCTTCGATGCGACGTTTCACAGCTTCGAAAAGCGGGTCCTGCCGGAGCTGCAGCGTCAACAGATTGCTCCGATTGGGATGAAGAGTCTGTGCGGTGAGGGAACCGCGGTGAGAAAGCGCGCCGTCAGCGTCGAAGACGCGCTTCGCTATGCGATGAGCCTGCCCGTTGCGACGACCGTCAGCGGGATCGACTCGATGAAAGTCCTCCGCCAGCACGTGCGCATCGCGGATTCCTTCAGGCCACTATCGACGGCGCAGATGGACCGCCTGCGCTACAAGATGTCGCCGCTCGCAAGCGACGGCCGGTTCGAGCTGTACAAGACGACAGCCAAGCACGACGGAGATGTCGGCCGCGAGCAGCACGGCTTCCCGTCGCCGGACGAATTAGCTGGATAAGTGTTCAACATCCAACTCCCAATCTCCAACGTCCTCACTCCACGGCCCGCAGTGCGCTCAGCATCGTCGGTGTGAAGCGCTGCCGCAGCCTGAAATACTCTTCCCACGGGTCCTTTCTGATCCGCCCGAGCCGGCGCGGGACCGATGCCACAGTGAAGCTTCGCGGATCCAGGCTCTCTTTCAATTCCGTCCACGCGATCGGGACCGATACGGGCGCTCCTTCGCGTGCGCGCGTCGAAAATGCCGCGATAGAGGTGTTCGTCCGGTTGTTCCGCAGGTAGTCGATGAGGATTCGCTTCTCGCGGCCGGACTTGCCGAACTTCAACGTGAACAGCTCCGGATCGTGCCGCGCGAGCGCTTCGGCGATCGCCTTCGCGAACTCGAGACACGCCTGCCACTCCTGCCGAGGGGCGAGCGGGACCACGACGTGCAGCCCCTTGCCGCCCGTCGTCTTGACAAAGCTTTCCAGGTCCAGCATGTGCAGCATGCGGCGGACGCGGCGGGCGGACTCGATCACACGCCGCCACGGCACGTGCGCGCCGGGGTCGAAGTCGATCACGATGCGATCCGGGTGCTCGATGTGATCCTTGCAGGTGTTCCACGTGTGAATCTCGAGGATGTCCATCTGCGCAAGTGCGATGATCGCCTCCGGTGATTCGATGACGAGGTACTCGCCGATCTTCGTCTTCTCCGGGATTCGGATCCGCGTGAGCGCGCGAGGAGACCAGACCTTCGAGTGCTTCATGTAGAGGCAGCCGCCCCGCATTCCGCCGCCGCACCGGACGAGCGTCAGGGGACGCCCACTAACGTGCGGCATCATGGCGGAGGCGACGAGGTCGTAATAACGAGCAACGTCGAGCTTCGTGAGCCGCGGCTCGTCGTACATGATGCGATCGGGGTGTGTGATCGTGGTCCCGCGCACCGTCGCGTCCGATGAAGCAGCGGCAGGGGAGTTCCCCACGCTCGCGCGGCTACGGCGGCTGCGCGCCGGCCCCGCGGCATCTGCCGGCTGCTCGCGCACGACGGTCCGAGCGGCACGGTCGGAGCGGAGGCCTTGAAATGACGGATGCCGAATCTTGTCCTCATCCGTCCACTCGGTGAAGACCACTTCGGCGACGAGCCTGGGCGCGACCCAATGTGCGTTGCGTCCAAGCCAGCCCGCCGGTTGCGGAGAAAACGGGCACGTCCCGATTTCAATCGCCTCGAGCTGCTTCCGCAAGTCGCGCGCGCTCGCAGTCGTGAAGCCTGTCCCGACTTTGCCCGCGAAGGCGAGCCGCTCGCCATCGTAGTACCCGACGAGCAGCGCGCCGATGCCCTGCCGCGCCCCTTCCGGATCCGTGAAGCCGCCGATGACGAACTCCTGGCGGTGCACGCATTTCGTCTTCAGCCAGCCCGTCCGCTTGCCGCTCTCGTAAGGCGCGTCCCGCCGCTTCGAGACGATCCCTTCCGCGCCGTGGCTGCACGCCGCCGCGAATGCGGCAGGCCCATCGGCGTCCAGGTGATCCGCATATTGCACGCGGTCTCCGGTTACGATCCGCCGCAGCGCGCCCTTGCGCTCCGTCAGCGGTTGGCGCAGCACCGACCGTCCATTCAGATACATCAGATCGAACACGATGTACACCAGGCCGTCACGTGCGCCGCCGCTGAAGACGTTCTGCAGCGCCTGAAAGCTCGTTCTCCCATCGGGAAGCACGATGCACACTTCACCATCGAGGAGGGCGTTCTCCACCCTGAGTTGCCCGGCGGCGCGCGCCACTTCCGGAAACGCCGCCGTCCAGTCCTTGCCGTTGCGGCTGACGAGCATTACGCGTCCCTTGTCGATCCGGCACCCCATTCGATACCCGTCGTATTTGAGCTCGTGAAGCCACTCGGACCCTGATGGCGGCGTCTTGACGAGCTGGGCAAGTTGCGGGCGGTAGACCGGAATCGCCATAGTCTCTTAGAGATTTACTGTATCGGACGACGCACATGTTTGGCCCGTGTGTTGCTGAACGTCGACCGGAGGAAACCTTTTGCCCAGCGTGCGCGGACGCCGGCCGAGGCGCCTGTCACCGGAAGAACGAAAGTCGCTGACCCACGGCGATTTCTGGATTCCCGAAGAAGAGCGCGAGGTGTATCGGCGCGCCCTCCAGGCCGTCAACGAGGCCGGCGTGCCCTATGTCATCGCCGGCGCGTATGCGATCTACGAGCACACGGGGATTTACCGGCAAACCAAGGATCTCGACCTCTTTTTCGAGCCCTCCGCGGTGCTGCCCGCCGTTCGCGCGCTGCGCGCCGCCGGCTTCAAGACGAGGCTGGAGGACCTGCACTGGCTCGCGAAAGGCATGATCGGCGACCGCTTTGTGGACCTTATTTATGGGATGGGGAACGGCATCGCACAAATCGACGGTCAGTGGTTCCAGCACAGCCGCCCCGGCGTCCTCGCCGCCCAGCAGGTTCGCATCGCTCCCGCAGAAGAGCTCATCTGGCATCGGCTGTTCATCAGCGAGCGGCACCGCCACGACGTCTCCGATATCCTTCATCTACTCGTCTGCGTCGGCGATACTCTCGATTGGGAGCGGTTGATAATGCGTGTCGGCCCTCACTGGCCGCTGCTGCTGGCACAACTCCAGACCTTCAGCTTCGTCTATCCGGGTTACCGCAGCAACGTCCCGGCATGGGTGATGGAGCAGCTCATCGAACAGGCGCGCGCGGATATCGGTCGCGACGAAGAGGAGGCGGCGGACGTCACTCGAGGCACGCTCATCTCGCGGTTCAGTTTCACGATCGATACGCGCGAATGGGGGTTCTCCGATCCGCGCGCCGAGCTGGTGCGCCAGGCGCGCAATCATCCCGCCATTCGCGCGATTGCGGAATCGAGCGTCTGGGACGAGCGAAGCGAGGAAGGGACGGGGTGAGGGACCTGACGGTGTTGACGGTTGCGCTGCCCGCGAGCCTCGTTCCGGCATTGCGTGTACTGCGGCTGGATCCGCCGTCGACGCTCCGCGCCGAGTAGCGCGGCAAGCGTCAGGCTTCAACCATGGCTGATGTTCGACGCGTGTTCGACATCGCGCCTGGCGCGATCATCAAGGTGCTCGCGGCCATCGTCATCGTCTGGCTGTGGCTGCACCTGTGGCAGCTTCTCATGCTGGTGGTCGTCTCCGTCGTGCTGGCGATCGCGCTGGATCCGATCGTCGACTGGAGCTGTCGACACCGCATCCCCCGCAGCGTGGCCTCCGCGGTGGTGGTCACGGTTCTCGTCGTCATCATCGGCGGTTTCTTCTGGATTACCGGCGCGTCGCTCGCCGGAGACGCGCGCATGCTGAGCGCACGCCTGATCGACGCCGAGCAGATGCTCCTGCGGCACCTGCCGCGGGTGCTCGTCGATCAGGTTCGCGCCAGGTACGGCGGCACACCGGACGCGTCCGTCATCGCGAGCTATGCGATCAACGCCGGAAAGCTGCTGACGACCGCGATCGTCCTCGCGGCGCTCGCGCTGATCCTGACGATCTACCTGCTCATCGAAGGTCGGATGACGTATGACTGGCTGATCGCGTACGTTCACCCGCGTCATCGCGAGCGGGCCCACGTCACGGCACACGAGGCGCACGAGCGGATCCTCGGGTACGTGATCGGTAACATTGCGACCTCGGCGTTCGCGTTCGCGTTCGTCTTCGTCAGCTTGACGCTGCTGCACGTGCCCGCCGCGCTGCTCCTCGCCATGCTCGCGGGACTCTTCGATTTCGTTCCCGTCCTCGGCTTCATTTTTTCATCGGTCCCTGCCGTGCTGCTCGCGCTCGCGGTGTCGCCAGCCGTCGCGCTGCTCGTCGCCGCGCTCTACGTCGGGTACCACTTGATCGAGAACTACTTCATCGCACCCAAGGTGTACGGCGGACGCCTGCGGCTGTCCAACCTTGCCGTGATTCTCGCGTTTGCCGTGGGTGCCGAAATCGGGGGGATCGTCGGGGCGCTGCTTGCGCTGCCGCTCGCCGCGATGTATCCGGTGGTCGAGAGCGTCTGGCTGAAGGACTACCTGGGTCGTGATGCGGTCGAGACCCACCGCCGCATCGAGCGCCGGCGCGCCTGAGCTCACAGTACTGAAACCGGCGCAACGGAAGTGTGCTGGTTCAGTGCTTCGATGACAACTCCGGCTGTTTGACTGCGGCCTGCCGCCGATCCGCCATGGGCCGCGGCTCCGTGCGCCGGTCCTGGCCGCGCCGACGCTCTTCCTGGAGCGAGACGTGCAGCCGTTCGGCCAGCGCACCGAAGGCGCAGGCGGATCGCCGAAGGATCTCGTTCTCTTCCTTCAACGTACGGATCTCGTCCTGGTACCGTTTGAGAACGTCCTCTTTTGACATTCGCAGGGCCTCGGTTCCTCGATGAGCAATGATCAGGCCGCCTTGCCGAGCCCGCCCGTGTTCGCCCACGCCCGTTGACACTATGCAACAGCGATGTTGCCGAAGTGTGAACACGCCAGGGCAGCGCCCGGATGCCGCAGATCGGCCGAAACGCACGTGGCAATCGTGCGCGTGTGGAGGAGATTGAATGGGCGGCCCTGGGGGCCAGGGGCCGCCTACGCTGCAATGCGCGATTCGATTTGCGTGCGCGCGAGGAAGTAGGAGCCGACGACGAGCGCGGCCGCGAGCAGTTGCGCGGCAAGCGTCTCCACGGTGGGGAATACCGCGAACCACAATCCCATCCAGCCCGGGATGATTCGCTCGAGCGGCGCGACCGGGGTCGTTGGCAGCCAGCGCGCGAGCTGCATCTCCTGCGCCTGTTCGCCGACCATCACGAGAAGCACGAGTCCGAGCAGGACGCCGGTCAGGACGAGCATGCGCCGGTAGGGGAGGCGGCGGTGCGCGACGAACGTCAGCGCGCCGACGATCGCGGTGAGCCCGAGGCCAACCGACACGCCGTACAGGACCGGCCGTGGCCCGAGCTTCAGGCGGTAACTCTGAAGGAAGAGGACGACCTCGAAACCCTCGCGGTAGAGTGAGCTGAAGCCAAGCAGCGCCAGTCCCCACCACAGCCTCGCACTCGAGCCGCCGCCGTGTATCAACGATTGCTTGCGGCGCGTGTGCATTGAAATCCAGCCCGTCCAGTACACCTTGTGGAAGAACCAGTTCATCACGATCAGCAGGACGATGATCGCGAGGAGACCGGTGGCCGCCTGAATATCCAGGGCGGGGACGTTCTGGGCGAGGCTGTCGATGATGCCGATCGCGATGCGCCATGTGAGCGCGGTGACGAGCAGCGCGACCGCTGCCCCGACAGCAACCGGACGCTGATACGAGCGGCGGGGCCCCACCATGTTTGCGGTGACGGCGGCGAGCACGAGGATGCACTCCAGCCCCTCGCGGAAGACCAGAACCGCGATGTCCAGCACGCGCGCACCGAAATCACCGTGGCCGAGCGGGTCGGGGAGGCCGCCGGTACGGAGCACCTGGAGGACCAGGATGGCGGCAACGGCCGCAGCGGACAGCGTGAGGGCGACTCTGGAGAGTGACAGCCGGCGCGTGCGCATCTGAATGAAATCCGACCGTTCGAGTCGGAGAAGCCCAGCTTATATCCGACCACGACGGTCGTCAATCCTTCAGCGCGGATTTTTGCGCCGGACGGGGCGGGATCTGGTTTGACGAGGGGCTTGGGGTTCCACAGCCGAGGGAGCGAGATCGGTCTTGCTGGCACCTAGACGGCGGACCATGAGGGCGCGATCGCGCCGGCGCGCGAGCTCGAAGTAGCCGCAGGCTTTCACGTCGCACACCCACGCCGGTACGGCTTTTCTCTGTCCGGCGTACACGATTCGATACCGCTCGCTGAATTCGATCGCCCCGGCGCCACAGCGCGGGCAACGGGCCGTGTCGCCGTTCGACGGACGGCCGGATCCGCGCCGGTCGACAGGTTCGCTGTGCATCACAGTACAACTGGGCTAGGGAAAACGGGCTGAAGCGCGCTCTCGTCTCACCGCGCGGCTGCCACGGCGGAGGAACAATCCTGACGCTGGTGGGTACATTCATTCTACACTGCGGCCCTTTGGAGGACGTGATGCGTATATCGATCGCCGCCGTGTTGGGATTGATCGTCGGGCTGCAGAGCGCCGGCCCGGCGGTGTCCGACGAAACAGCCATCAAGAATGTCGTCGCGCAGTATCTCGCCGCACGCGAACACCGGGACGCCGCCGCAGTTGGCGCGCTGTTCACGGCGGATGCCGATCAGCTCACGTCGTCGGGCGAGTGGCGCCGCGGGCGCGACGCGATCGTCCGCGGGACGCTCCTCTCATCGGAACGTACGGGCGGCACGCGGACGATCACGATCGAGACGGTCCGCATTCCCGCGGCAAGTGTCGCGATCGCGGATGGCCGCTACGAGCTCACGAATGCGCAGGAGGGCCGCCGCGCCATGTGGACGTCCTTCGTCCTCGTTCGGGCAGACGGGCGCAACGCGCCCTGGCAGATCAGCGCGATCCGCAACATGCTGCCCGCCTCCGCGCCCGCCGCGGCGAAGTAGATCGAACGAGGCGGATATAATCGCGCGCAGCCTGGAGGCACAGACTACATGCAGACGCTGCTCGCGGAACTCATAGGCACGATGATCCTCGTGCTGCTCGGCGACGGGGTTGTCGCCAACGTCCTGCTCGCGCGAAGCAAAGGCGCGAACAGCGGGTGGATCGTGATCACCACGGGATGGGGGGTCGCAGTCGCGATCGCGGTGTACGCCGTCGGTCGGATCAGCGGCGCGCACATCAACCCGGCAGTGACGATTGGGCTCGCCGTGATCGGCAGCTTCCCGTGGGCACAGGTGCCTGGCTACATCGCGGCGCAGTTGATTGGCGGCTTCGCCGGCGGCGTCCTCGTGTGGCTCACGTACTACGCGCACTGGGCGCCCACGGACGACCGCGCGCTGAAACTGGGTGTCTTCTCGACGGGTCCGGCGATCCAGCGGACGGTCCCGAACCTGATCACCGAGATCATCGGCACCGCCGTTCTACTCTTCGGCATTCTGGCGATCGCCGCGAATGCGGAGACGCTCGCGCGGCCCGGCGACATCGATCTCTCCGTCGTGTTCAGCCGCGGGCTTCAGCCGCTGCTCGTCGGCGTCCTCGTGCTCGGCATTGGTCTCTCGCTCGGCGGTCCCACCGGTTATGCGATCAATCCCGCTCGCGATCTCGGTCCGCGTATCGCACACGCGCTGCTGCCGATCCCGGGCAAAGGGCCTTCTGATTGGACCTATGCCTGGATCCCCGTCGTCGGTCCGATCATCGGCGGCATCATTGGCGCGGGGCTGTACGCGCTGATTGGCTTCTGACGCTGTTCCGGGGGTTCACGCAGAGGCCGCGGTGGGCCCTTGCGCATTTCGCGGCACCGTTTTCGCGTTCTCCGCTTCTTGCGAGCTCCGCGTGAGGTCGTCGTGACGCGCGACAGGCGTTGACATCATCCAGGAGACACCATGCGGCACTACGTCGGAGCGATCGATCAAGGGACGACCAGCACCCGATTCATGATCTTCGATGCGTCGGGCAGCGAGGTCGCGCGGCACCAGCTCGAACACGAGCAGATCATGACGCAGCCCGGCTGGGTGGAGCACGACCCGCTGGAGATCGCCGAGCGCACGAACACCGTCATCGCGGGCGCGCTGCGAACTGCCAACCTGCAGGCCTCCGACCTCGTCGCGGTGGGCGTTACCAATCAGCGCGAAACGACGGTCGTCTGGAATCCCAAGACCGGCCGCCCCTGGTACAACGCGATCGTCTGGCAGGACACGCGCACCGATCGCATCGTGAGCGCGCTCGAGAAGTCGAAGAAGGGCCAGCTCATTCGCGAGCGCACGGGACTTCCGCCGGCGACGTACTTCTCGGGTGGCAAGCTGCAGTGGATCCTCGAGCAGGTGCCGGACGTCCGCGCGGCGGCCGGCCGCGGCGAAGCCGTCTTCGGGACGATCGATACCTGGGTGATCTGGAATCTCACGGGCGGACCGGACGGCGGGGCGCACGTGACGGACGTCACGAACGCGAGCCGCACGATGCTCATGGATCTCCGCACGCTCGACTGGGATGACGAGCTGCTGGAGCTGTTCGGCGTTCCGCGCGCGATGCTGCCCGCCATTCGACCGTCGTCATACCCGCACTTCTACGGCACGACACGGCGTCAGGGCCCGTTCGCCGGCGAAGTTCCGGTTGCGGGAGATCTCGGCGACCAGCAGGCGGCCACGCTGGGACAGGTGTGCACGGACCCGGGCGAAGCCAAGAACACGTACGGCACCGGCAATTTCATGCTGCTGAACACCGGCCGCCAGGTCGTTCCCTCGAAGGCCGGGCTGCTGACGACCGTCTGCTACAAGCTCGGCGAAGGAGACACGATCTACGCGCTCGAGGGCTCGATCGCGGTGACAGGCTCTGCGGTGCAGTGGCTGCGCGACCAGCTCGGGATCATTTCGACAGCATCGGAGATCGAAGCGCTCGCCTCGGGCGTGGAGGATGCCGGAGGCGCGTACTTCGTCCCCGCGTTTTCGGGACTCTTCGCACCGTACTGGCGATCCGACGCGCGCGGCGCGATCGTCGGCCTCTCGCGCTTCCACAACCGTTCGCACCTCGCGCGCGCGACGCTCGAGGCGATCTGCTTTCAGACACGCGCCGTCCTCGACGCGATGGTCGACGATTCAGGCGTGCAGCTCGAGGTCTTGAAGGTCGATGGCGGCGCGACGGTGAACAACACGCTGATGCAGCTTCAGGCGGACGTGCTCGGCGTGCCGGTCGTTCGTCCCGTCGTCGCGGAGACGACGGCACTAGGCGCCGCATACGCCGCGGGGCTCGCGACGGGGTTCTGGAAGGACGTGAACGCGCTGCGTCAGAACTGGAAAGCGGATCGCCGCTGGGAGTCGCGATGGTCGGCGGATCAAAGAGAGACGGCCTACCGAGGCTGGCAGAAGGCCGTCGAACGGACGCTGAACTGGGTGGATGTCGGGTGAACGCTGTGAATGTTCAATGCTAAATGTTAAATGTTAAACGTAGACGCTGACTGTCGCGATCCCCACTCAGCATTCGTCAGTGACGTTTAACATTTAACATTTGCCATCTAACATTACGCGCCGGCTACCGCGAAGCGGTCGTCGTAGCGGCAGGGAACGATTTTGGCAGCTCGAAGCCCTTCCGATACTCGCGCGTCAAGTACGTATCGGCCTTCTTGTCATCCTTGAACGTCTCGGTCTTGGGGTCGAACACGAGCGAGTGTCCGGCCAGATACGACGCGTTCGCGAGATGCGTGAGCGCAGCCGAGAGATGCCCCTCCAGGATGTCGCACGCGAGCATCTTCGGATCGCCCGCGCGAATCGCATCGACGAAGTTCTGATAATGCGGGAACTCCATCGTCGTCAGCCCCTGCTCCTGCGCTTCGGTCTCCGACCCAGGTCCCTTCTCGTTCTTCGCGCCGACGGGCCCGATGTACGATTGCCAGTGCCGGCCGCTTTCCTCGATCGAGATCCAACCCTTCGAGCCGTAGAACAGGTCGCCGATGCGGATGCCGCCTTCGTCGTTCGTGTGCTCGCCGCGCGTGCCGAATTCGAGAATGGTGCCGTCGGCGTACTCGAACAGTGACGTCTGCGTGTCGGGCGTTTCCTGCGCGGACTCGGGACCGAAGTAGCCGCCCATCGAGCTGACCTTCACGGGGTGCTCGTTCTTGCCGAGGCCCCAGCGGGCGATGTCGAACTGGTGGGGACCCTGGTTGCCTGTGTCGCCGTTGCCGTAGTCCCACTGCCAGTGCCAGTTGTAGTGGAACCGGTTCCGGTTGAATGGCTTCTTCGGCGCCGGGCCGATCCAGAGGTCGTAGTCGACCTTCGAGAGGTACTCGGCCGTGTACGGTCCCTCCGAGCCCTGACCCCCGACGGTAAACGAGAACTTGTCGTCGCCGGGCTGCATCGGGCCATCGGGATACTTGCCAATGTTCGGCCGCGGCTTGAAGCACAGGCCCCGCGCCATGTAGACCTTCCCGATTCCGCCGTCCTGGATGAACTTGATCATCTGCTTGACTTCCGGACGGCTGCGGTTCATCGTGCCGACCTGGACGATCTTGTTGTAGGCCTTCGCGGCGTCCACCATCCGGCGTCCTTCCACGAGAGTATGGGACGCGGGCTTCTCCACGTAGACGTGCTTGCCTGCCTGCATCGCCCAGATGCTCGCCAGCGCGTGCCAGTGATTCGGCACGGCGATGACGACCGCGTCGATGTCCTTGTCGTCGAGCACGCGGCGCAGATCCTGGACGTAGCCCGGCTTGAAGGTCGGCACCTTCGCGAGCACCGCTTCGTCCTTCGCCCGTGACGCGTAGAGGTTCTCGTCGATGTCGCAGAGCGTCTTGATCTCGACGTTCTTGAGCTGCGCGAAGCCCCGCTTCAGCGCGTTGCCCTGGCCGCGAATCCCGATGCTGGCCGTGACGACCCGGTCGTTCGCGCCAAGGATCCTGCTGCCGACGCTTGGTGCCGCGTGCGCGGTCGGGCGGAAGAACTCGCCGCCAATAACCAGCCCTGCCGCGGCCGCTCCGAGCCGCGACGCGAAGTCGCGTCGTGAAAGCCCGCTGTTGTCCTTCTCGTCGCTTGCCACAGTAACCTCCTCGCTCTGGGACCTGGTCTGCCGGTCGGCGAATCCTAACACGATCACACTACTTTAGCGCTTTAGTGAGCCAATTGCAGCGGCCGAGCTCCGGCCGCTCTCCGCGGGCCCGAAGTCCGCGCGACGAGATCCTCGTCGCGCGCAACTGCCGTTGCGCGAACTGCGTCGTCAATCACCAACCACGTTCGTCAGCGTCCCGACCTCGTCAATCGTGACGTCGATTTGGTCCCCCTGGTGCAGCGTGAAGTCGTCCGGAGGGACGATGCCCGTTCCGGTCAGCAGGACGCAGCCGTGCGGGAAGGTCATCTCGCGATATAGATAGTCGACGAGCGTCGTTGGCTCCCGCTTCATCTCCGCAAGGGTCGTCGACGCGGAGAACACCGTCTCACCCGCGCGCCGAATCTCGAGCGCGATGCGCGTGTCGCGCGGCGGGGATCCTTCCGCGATTACCAGCGCAGGGCCCAGCGCACACGCGCCGTCATAGACCTTCGCCTGCGGTAGATACAGCGGGTTCTCGCCTTCGATGTCCCGCGAGCTCATGTCATTGCCTGCGGTGTAACCGACGATCTGGCCGCCGCGCGAGATGACGAGCGCGAGCTCCGGTTCCGGGACGTTCCAGGTCGCGTCGCGACGGATGCGCACCGTTCCGCCCGGTCCCACGACTCTCCAGGGCGCGGACTTGAAGAACAGTTCGGGACGATCGGCGGCGTAGACGAGATCGTAGAAGTGTCCGCCCGATCCCGTCTTCGCCTCCTCCATACGTGCAGTGCGGCTGCGGAAGTACGTCACGCCCGCCGCCCAGACCTCCTGATGGACAATCGGCGCAAGCAGTTCGCCGGGCGCATCGGCCGCAAGCCCGTGGAGGTCCGCGAGGTAGGCCGGCAGATCGTCGCGTTCGAGGAAGGTGCCGGCGTCTCGAGGCACCTCGACCCACTCGCCCCCGCGTTCAAGGATCCATCCGCGCGTCGTCCGAAACAGTCGTGGGTTCTGTGTCATGATCTTTCAGCGGGCTGCGTCAGCATATACTGCTCGCAAGCTTCGCCGATCTCGGGGTTGTATGCCTTTCTTCACAACATGCAGATTCGAACCGGTCTTCTGGGCGCCGCGCTTGCGGCCTTGACGTTCGCGGTCGGACAGGCCGCGCAGCAGCTACCCGCTCCCGCTCCGCAGACGCCGCCGACGACGGCTCCGCAGCCGCCACCCCAGGCACCGCCTCCCGCCGGACGAGGGCAGGGTCGCGGACGCGGCGTCTTTCCCGCAATGCAGCGGCCTCCCGGCGATCCCGCCGTCATCGAGCGCGGTCGAGGGCTGTTCAGTCTGAATTGCAGCGCGTGCCACGGCGCCGACGCACGCGGCGGTCAGCTTGGCGGTCCCAACCTGCTGCGATCGCAGCTCGTGCTCGCCGACGAGAACGGGGAACAGATCATGCCGGTCGTGCGCAATGGACGGCCCGACAAGGGCATGCCGCCGTTCCCCCAGCTCGCTGACGATGATGTGAAGGCAATCGTCGAGTTCATTCACAGCCTCACCGGCGCGAGCCGCGGACAGGGCGCTCCGCCAGTCGTCGAAGCGCCGCCGCCGAACATTCTCGTGGGCGATGCTGCCGCCGGGCAGGAGTACTTCACGGCGAAGTGCAGCTCGTGCCATTCGGCGACCGGGGATTTGCAGGGGATCGCGACGAAAGTGCCGGATCCAAAGGCGCTCCAGAACTTGTGGGTTTCCGGCGGCGTCGTAAGCGGCGCGGGGCGAGGCGGCCGCGGCGGCGCCGGGCAAACCGGCCCCGCGTTGACGGCGACGGTGACGACATCCTCTGGTGAAAAGGTCGAAGGACGTCTCGTCCGCGTCGACGACTTCCTCGTCTCCGTGCTCCAGCCGGATGGCACCATCCGGACGTTCCGGCGCGACGGGGAGAAGAACCCGAGCGTCGAGCTGCACGATCCGCTCGAAGGCCATCACAAGCTCCTCGCCGAAATGACGGACAAGAACATGCACGACGTCACGGCCTATCTGGTGACGCTGAAATGACCTTGAAAAAAACGTTCGTTACCATCTCATTGCTGGCGATTCCGGTTCTGCTCGCCGGTCAAGGCAAGGGCGTCGATCCGCAGGATCTCCTGAAGCCCCTGGCCGACTCCTGGCCGACCCATTCGGGCGACTACACAGGACGGCGCTACAGCGCGCTCAAGCAAATCGACAAATCGACGGTGAAGAACCTGACGCTCGCGTGGGTCCACAACCTCACAGGCGGGCCCGGCGGGCCCGGCGGGTTCGGAGGGGGACGCGGGGGAGGCGGCGGCGTTCCGCTGATTGTTGGCGGGGAGGGCACGGGGGAGTTCTCGGGCGGTAACACGACGATCAAGGCGTCCGCGCTGATGGTCGACGGCACGATCTACATCTCGACGCCGGACAACGCCTGGGCGATCGACGCGCGGGATGGCCGCGAGCTGTGGCACTACTTCTGGAAGACTCGCGGCGGCACTCACATCGCCAATCGCGGCCTCGGCATGTGGCACGACTATCTCTATATGGAGACGCCGGACGACTACATCGTGTCGCTCGAAGCGAAGACCGGTAAGGAGCGCTGGCACAAGGTCATCGCCGATTTCAGCCTTCAGTACTTCTCGACCACGGCCCCCGTGATCGTCGGCAACGATGTGCTCGTCGGCACCGGAAACGACATCGATTCGCCAGGCTTCCTGCAGTCGTTCGATCCGGAGACAGGGGAGCTGCAGTGGAAGTTCTATACGGTTCCGATGAACCCCGGGGATCCGGGGCTCGACACGTGGCCGAGCCTCGAGGCTGCCCGCCACGGTGGTGCACAGCCCTGGATGCCGGGCGCCTACGATCCCGAAACCCACCTGTACATCTTCGGAACGGGCAACCCGACCCCCGCCTACACCGTCGGCCGCGGTGAAGGAGACAACCTCTTTACATGTTCGCTCCTCGCGGTGAACGTGGATACGGGGAAGATGGCGTGGTATTTCCAGACGTCGCCTCATGACATGCACGACTGGGACTCGGCGCAGACGCCGCTGCTGTTCGACGCGCGCGTCAACGGCCGCATGCGCAAGCTCGTCTCGACCGCGGCCCGCAACGGCGTATTTTTCACGCTCGATCGCACGACCGGCGAATCGATCGTGACGAGCACCTACGGTTCCTCGACGAACTGGGTGAAAGGACTCAACAAGAAGGGCGGTCCGATCCGCAACGCTGACAAGGATGCAGCGATTGGCGGCTCGCTCGTGTCGCCGCCCGCAGGCGGCACCGTCAATTGGGAGCCGCCGGCCTACTCGCCTGATACCGGGTTGTTCTACGTTTACGAGAGCAATGGCTACTCGGTCTTCTACCTGACGGATCCCGACCCGCGCGGATCGATGGGGCTGGGCGGAAAGGAAGAAGTGCATGTCGGTAACGGCGGCAACTTCCTCACCGCGATCAATCCGTTGACGGGCAAGGCCGCATGGCGGCATCGCTATCCGGGCCCGGGCAGCGGTGGCGGCGGCGGTCTGCTTGCGACGGCTGGCGGCCTCGTGTTCGGCGGCGACGGCGGCGGCAACGTCGTGGCGTTCGACGCTGCCAACGGCAATCCGCTGTGGCACTCGCGGATTGGAAACGTGACCGCGCCGCCAGAGACCTACATGCTCGACGGGCACCAGTATTTACTCGTCGCCGTCGGCGACACGTTGTACGCGTTCACGCTGTACTGACGCGCGCCGGGATCGAACCCCTTGTCGCGCTGCAACACCGGCAAGCCAAGTGAGCTTCGCCGTCTAAGTTCCCGGCAACATCGTCTCGTGCTGCGGCGACGCGAGGGCGACGAACGCTTCCGCCGCAGGCACGTGCGCCTCCCGTCCGCGGAAGTTCTCCATCACCTCGTGGTGGTTACGGTAGATCCCCTCGCCATCCTGGCTCTTGTGCGCGAAGAGCGCTGCCTTCTTCTTCTCCCGCACGCTGCTGATGTCCACGTAATCGGTCGGCCGGAACCCCATCGTCTGATCGCCGAGATCGACCTCGAAGAAGTAGATGGGAAACCGGCGCTGCCGCACGACGTAGGCGCGCATCGTCAGAAAGCTGGCGACCTGGTGATCCTGGTGCGTGTCCATCGGCCAGTGCGTGAAGACGACGTCGGGGGCGGCCGCGTCGAGAATGCGCACCATATCGTCCACGCGCGATCGCGTCAGCTCGGTGTCGCCGTCAATCTGTCCCGCGAACACGGCCTTTGCTCCAATGAGGCGGCAGGCGGTCTCGGCCTCCGCCGTGCGGATCGCCGCTGCCTCGCTGAGCGACTTGCCCGCGATTCCGCGCTCGCCGCGCGTGAGGTAGACGATCGTGACGCGATGGCCCCGCGCCGCGTACATCGACAGCGTTCCACCGCAGCCGGATTCCGGATCGTCCGGATGTCCGCCGACGCACACGACGCTCTGCGCTGTGGAGCTGTTCTGCGGCGGAGCTGACTCGGCGCGCACATCACCCGAGAGTGCGAGCAGTACCGGAAGCGACAGCGTGCGCTCCAGGAAGCGGCGACGACCGATCTCCTGAGTCATGGGCGCGTGATTATAGTGCCGCGTTGTGACTTTGTGGGTAGAATCCGGGACGCCACTGTGCCCGCCACTGCTTCCACGCCACTGACGACAACGGCCGGCCTCGTCCGGGGACTGGGCTTTCTGGCGGCGACGTCCTTCCTCATCGGCGACGTCATCGGGACGGGCGTGTTCCTGAAGGCGCGCGTGATGACGTGCAACGTCGGCTCGCCTGTGACGGTCATCGCGGTCTGGGTGGTCGCTGGGCTCCTGAGCCTTGCCGGCGCTCTGACGTACGGCGAAATAGCGTCCGTGCTGCCGCGTGCGGGCGGCGACTACGTCTACATTCGCGAGGCGTACGGACGGCTCGCCGGATTTCTGTACGGGTGGACGCGCTTCTTCGTTGCCAACACCGGCGCCACGGCAAGTCTGGCCGCCGGCTTTGCGATCTTCTCGAACATCGTGACGGGCGGGGCGCTGCGCGCGTGGTCCGTCGCGCTTCCGCTCGGTCCATGGTCGCCCTCGATCAGCGGCCTGCAGGCGCTCGCGCTCCTTGCCATTGCCATCGTGACGCTCACCAACTGCGCCGCCGTGTCCGTCAGCGGCAAGCTCGCCGTCGCGTTCAGCACGCTCAAGGTCGTGCTCGTCGGCGGCGTCGCTCTCGTTGCGGCGTTCTTCGCCGGAGGCAGGTGGGACTCATTCGGCTTGTCGGCAGCCGGGGTGGCGTGCGATGGCGTCGCGGCGTCCGCTCGGGGCGGTGTCGCCGGATTCGGCGCGGCGATGCTGGGCGCGATGTGGGCCTATAACGGATGGAATGAGCTGACCTACGTGTCGGAAGAGGTGAAAAATCCCGAGCGGAACCTGCCACTCGCAATCATCGGTGGCCTTGGAGTCGTGGCGCTTTTGTACGTGCTCGCCAATATCGCGTACTTCTACGTACTGACGCCGACGGAGATCGCGGGGCTGCCCGCATCGGCATCGGTGGCGACATCTGCGATGACGCGGGTCGTCGGCAGCGCGGCCGCGAACATCATGGCCGGCGCGATGGCGGCGTCGATTTTTGGAACCCTGATGATCCAGTCGCTCGCGTGCGCTCGCGTTCCGTACGCGATGGCGCGCGACGGCATGTTTTTCAGGACGCTTGCAGCCCTGAGCCCTCGAACGCGTGTGCCGATTCGAGCACTGGTGGCACAGGCAGGATGGGCGTCGCTCCTCGTGCTCTCAGGCTCGTACGACACGCTGACGGACTACGCCATCTTCGCGGTCGTCATCTTCCTCGCGCTCGCGACGGCATCGGTCTTCGTCTTTCGCCGCAGGTATCCGGACTACCGCGGCTACCGGACGCCTGGTTATCCAGTCGTTCCGGCTCTGTTCCTCATCGTGGTGGGCTGGCTCGTGGTGAACACGCTCATGGCAACGCCGGGACGGGCGCTGGCAGGTCTCGGTCTGATGGCGTGCGGGCTGCCGTTCTACTGGTACTGGACGCGGAGTCTTCCGCCTGAAGGCGGAAGCCACGGGGATCGGCGATGACGCGCGATGTCTCGCGGCGGGAATTCCTGCAGGTGACGACAGCCGCGGGTGCGATCTCGACGGTCAAAGTCCCGCCGACGTCGCCATCCATGTCTCAGGCATTCGTCTCGCAGGATCCCCTTCCGTCGGGCTGGTTCGATCAGCCGATGCGCTGGGTGCAATTGACGCTCGTCGAGAACGATCCGGGCCGCTTCGACCCTGCGTTCTGGCTCGATTACTTCCGCAGGCTTCACGCCGACGCGGCGACGCTGAGCGCGGGCGGCATCGTGGCGTACTACCCGACGGACGTCCCGCTGCACCATCGCAGCGCGTGGCTTGGCGCCACCGATCCGTTCGGGACGTTGCTTGCGGGCTGCCGCAAGCTCGGGATGCGCGTCGTGGCGCGCACCGATCCGCACGCCGCGCGCGACGACGTGCGCACGGCGCACCCGGATTGGATTGCGGCGAACGCCGACGGGACGCCGCGGCGTCATTGGGCGAATCCGGATCTGTGGGTCACCTGCGCGCTCGGACCGTACAACTTCGAGTTCATGGATCAGGTCCACCGCGAGATCGTGTCGCGCTACAAGATCGACGGCATCTTCTCGAACCGGTGGGCGCCGCAGGGAGGCGACTGCTACTGCGTTCACTGTCAGGAGAACTTCCGCCGCGCGACCGGCCGCGAGCTGCCGCGCACGAACGACCGCGCGGATCCCGACAGGCGCGCGTTCATCGAATGGCGCAAGGCGCGACTCACGGAGCTGTGGAGGCAGTGGGACGCGACGGTGCGCGCGGCGAATCCCGAGGCGCGATTCATCCCGAACGGCCCACCCGACCTGAAAACGGCTGGTGAACTGGCGGACATCCAGTTCACCGACAACCAGGCGCGCCGCGGGCTGATGCCGCCGTGGGCAAACGGGCGCCGCGCAAAAGAGTACCGATCCGTCATGGGCAGGCGCCCGATCGGAGGGATCTTCAGCGTCGGGCTCGAGGAGCCGTATCGCTGGAAGGATTCCGTCCAGAGCGCGCCGGAAGTCCGGCTGTGGGTCGCCGAAGGCAGCGCGAACGGCATGCGCCCGTGGGTCACGAAGTTTTCCGGCGTGCTGTACGACCGCCGGTGGCTGCCGTTCGTCGAAGAGATTTACGACTGGCATTACCGGCACGAGCGTTACCTGCGTAACGAGGCGCCGATCGCGCGCGTCGCGCTGCTGCACTCCGAACAGACGTCGACGTTTGCCGGAGGCCTCGCGCAGGGCGATCGTCACGAGGATCACGTGCTCGGGATGTATCACGCGCTGATAGAGAGCCGCATCCCCTTCGAGCTCGTCCACGAAGCGTTCCTCACGCCCGATCGCCTCGACCGGTATCGCCTCCTCGTGCTCGCCGACGCGGCGGCGCTGTCGGACGCGCAGTGCGGCGCGATCCGTGACTTTGTGGGCCGAGGCGGACGCGTGCTGGCGACGTTCGGCTCGTCGCTCTGCGACGAGCGCGGGCAGCGCCGGCCTGATTTCGGTCTTGCCGATCTTTTTGGCGTCTCGTTCACCGGCAAGGTGGACGGCCCGATGCAGAACTCGTATCTGAGCCTGGATGCCGCTGGCGGCGCCCGCCACCCGATCCTCGACGGGTTTGGCGAGACCTCGCGCATCATCAACGGCGTATTCCGCATCGACGTGGAACCGAAAGCGGAGTTTCCATCGCCGCTGACGCTCATTCCGACTTATCCGGATCTGCCGATGGAGGACGTCTACCCGCGTGTCCCGCACACGGCGACGCGGGAGGTGTATCTGCGGCAACACGGACAAGCCCGCGTCGCGTACTTCCCGTGGGACATCGACCGCACGTTCTGGGAGGTGTTGTGCGTCGATCATCTGCGGCTGCTGCGGAACGCTGTCCTCTGGGCGTCCGAGGAGGCGCCGCCGGCTGACGTCCAGGGGCCGGGACTGCTGGACGTGACTGTTTGGCGCCAACGGCAATCGATGACGGTGCACCTCGTGAACCTCACGAATCCGATGATGATGAAGGGTCCGCTGCGCGAGGTGATTCCGATCGGCACCCAGCACGTCCGCGTTCGCCTGCCGCAGGGCGTGCACGCGCGGCAGGTACAGTTGCTCACGAAGGGCAGCCGTCCGCCGTTCGAGGAATTGCGCGGTGTGCTCAGCCTGATGGTGCCGTCAGTCGATGTCCACGAGGTGATTGCCATTGACTTCTGATCGATTGCAGAGACGCGCGTTCATGACTTCCATGGTGGGGACCACACTTGCCGCAGGCGCGTGGGCGTCCGCGGAATCGCAGAGCGGCAGCGGACAGCAGTCTGGAAGCGGCAGCTCGGCCCCCGACGTGTATCTCTGGCGGCAATACGTGCTTCGGCAGGGGACGGAGCCGCGCCGAGTCGCTGACTTCCTGCAGCACGCGATGATTCCGGCGCTGAATCGCCTCGGACACAAGCCGATTGGTGTTTTCGAAGGCGTTGCCGGCGTGACCACGCCCACGATCTTTACCTTGACGCCGCTGGCGTCCCTGGACGCCGTCGGCACGCTCGAGGCTCGGCTCGAGCAGGATGAAGAGTTCACACGGGCAGGTGCCGCCTACCTCGAAGCCACTGCGGTCGACCCCGCATTCGTCCGTCAGGAAGTGACACTGCTCACGGCCTTCGAGAAGTTCCCGCACATCGTCGTACCCGCTGCGACGGCGAACAGCGGGCCGCGCCTCTTCGAGCTGCGCACGTACGAAAGCCCGAGCGAGCGCGCGCACCGGGCGAAGGTCCGGATGTTCGCGGAAATGGGGGAGATCGAGATCTTCCGCCGCGTCGGCCTGACGCCGGTATTCTTCTCGCGCACGCTGGTCGGCGCGCGCATGCCCAGCCTGGTCTACATGCTGGTGCACGAGAACCTCGCGGCGCGTGAGAAGAGCTGGAGCGCGTTCGGCGGCGATCCCGAGTGGCGAAAGCTCGCGGCGACGCCTGGCTTCACTGACGCGGAGATCGTGTCGAACATCACGGCAGTGTTCCTGCGCCCCGCCGCGTATTCGCAGATGTGAAATTGCGACGCCCTTCGCTGCGGCCCCTCTAAAGAAGGGCCTGTGTCACCTCAGCAGTATCACGGTATTTCTCTTGCACGTCCACCAGCGATGAGCTTCCCGCCGGCCGCTGCGCTTCCGGGCGACAAGCGCCCGATGACCATCCGGCGGCCGCACATGCGAGGGTGGGAGGCGGCCGGCAACATCCGCGAGCTCGCACAATACGCGGATTTGTTCCGTACTCTCACCGAACACCGGATTCGGGTGACATACAAGCAGTCGATCCTCGGGTTCGGCTCCAGCCGGTGTCCATGAGGCTGGTCTTCACGCTCGTGTTCAGCCGAATCGCGCATGTGCCCACGGACGGCATTCCATACGCACTCTTTGCCTATTCGGGACTGTTGTTGTGGAGCTTTATTTCCACGAGCCTGAACTCGACGAACGCCCTCGTCGGCCAGGCACAGCTCATCACCACGGTCGGTTTCCCGCGCGACATTCCGAGTTCCAGGCTCGCTCCATGCGACGGATTGAGAATTTGAAGCTGCCGTTCGGCGACCTCGAGGTGACGCTCGCGGTTTACGATCGCTTCGGACGGACGACGTTGTACTGGAAGGGCAAGCAACGGCGCGCGGGGGCGTTCCTGCTGCCTTGCCATTGGTCCGTCACGGCGCATTCGTCTTCGGCTCTGGTGTCCTGAGATGCCTCTGGACGCGACCGGCGAGTTGTCCGGCGATACGGCGCGCGTCGTGCCAGGTCCATCGTCGTCTCCTCTCGTCTCCGTGATCATTCCGTGCTATCGGCAGGCGCATTTCCTTTCAGATGCGATCGAGAGCGCGCTCGCACAGAGCTATCCATCCGTTGAAGTTCTCGTGATCGACGATGGGTCTCCAGACGACACGCGTGCCGTGGCGGCGCGCTACGCTGGCGTCCGCTATATCGAGCAGGAACATGGAGGCCTCGCCGCGGCACGGAACACCGGCCTGGCCCAGAGTCGCGGCGAATTCGTCGTCTTCCTCGACGCGGACGATCGCCTGCTGCCCGGTGCGCTCCACGTGAACGCCGCGCTGCTGCTGTCGAACGCGGCGCTCGGCTTCGTCGCCGGAGCGAGCCACTTCATTACGCGCGACGGAGCGAAGATCGAGACCGACACGCGCCCGTGGCCGACCGGCGACATCTATGCGGCTCTCCTCCGGCGCAACCGGATCCGGATGCCCGGGATGGTCATGTTCCGAAGGTCTGTCTTCGACCAAGCCGGCTTGTTCGATAGCAGCGTGGACGCGTGCGCCGACTACGACGTGTATCTCCGGGTGAGCCGCCTGTTCCCGGTCGCGTTCCACGGCACGTCGGTCGCGGAGTACCGGCGCCACACGGACAATATGTCGCTCGATGCGGCCCTGATGCTCCGGACGATATCCCGTGTCGTGCGCCAGCAACGGCCGTACGTGCGGGAGCATGCGATTCGACGCGCCGCCCTCGAAGAGGGGCTTCGCGGCATCCGGGGCTATTACAGCGATCAGTTGGCCGAGCGCATTCGCCAGCGCGTGCGGGCGCGCACGGCGCTCCGCAGCGCCGCCGTCGATGCGCTGTGGCTGCTCGTGCTGCACCCGCGTGGCTTCTTCACGCACGTCGTACGCAAGACCGTGAACTCCGGTCGTAAAGCGCCGCCGGACGACAAACCTGACGGCAACGTCGTCGTATCTCGGTCGGCATAGTCACCTCT
>JBKPQB010000027.1:0-130433 GCA_046733875.1 Acidobacteriota bacterium | reverse complement strand
CACACGGAAGGCCACGGATGTTCTTCAGCCGCGGAACAACACGGAAGGCGACGGATCTTCTTCAGCCGCGGAACAACGCGGAAGACCACGGATCGTCTTCAGCCGCGGAACAACACGGAAGACCACGGATCGTCTTCAGCCGCGGAACAACGCGGAAGACCACGGATCGTCGTTCAACCGGCGAACAACACGGAACGCCACGGATATTCGCCAGCCGCGGAACAACGCGGAATGCCTCTACTTAAATATCGTTGTCGCTCGTTGAGGATTCATGGATCACGCGGACTGGATGGCTCAATGATGCACCTCCCATGGCTGATGAGCGTATGTGAACTCTGAACCTGCCGAGTTCTTTGGTCCGGCCTCTTTCGATCGTTGGTGAAGATTCTGCGGCGATACTCGGCTCGCGGGCCGAAGTTCATGAGCAGTGCCAGTTCCAATGGCGAGGCTCGGAGGTAATTGAGCGTCTGAGCCTCATCCCAGGAATTCAGGGCGGCGGCCGCCTTGAGCTCGAGGAGAAGCAGCTCGTTGACGACGATGTCCGTGACGAACTCTCCGATCGGACGTCCGCGAAACCAGACTTCATAGGGCACCCGCTGAGCGACGGCGAGTCCCGCTTCAGTGAGTGCGATAACCATCGCTGATTGGTAAACCTTCTCCAGAAACCCGTGGCCCAGTTCGGCGTACACGTCGCAGAAAACGTCGATGACACGCTTCGTGAGAGCTTCATGCAGCAAGGGCATCTTTTCGCTGTTCGCATAACTCGTTCCGAAGCGAGCCGCCCCGGAATGGTCGCATTCTGCATTGGCGGACGTGTCTGTACGCGCAATCTGCACACGTACGTCGCGGGAAGGATCGTGGATCGTGCAAGCTGCCCAAACCAGGTCACGCCCGCGTGCGCGACGCCGTTAACCACTTCGCGTGTCGTCCGTGTTGTTCCGTGGCTACCGACTCCCCCCGTGTCGTCCGTGTTGTTCCGCGGCTACCCACTTCCCGTGTTGTCCGCGGCAACCGATTCCCGTGCCGTCCCTGTTGTTCCGTGGCTACCGACTCCGCCCGTGTCGTCCGTGTTGCTCCGCGGCTACCGGCTTCCCGTGTCGTCCGTGTGTTCCGTGGCTACTGACCTCAGTGTCGTCCGTGTGTTCCGTGGCTACTGACCTCCGTGTCGTCCGTGTTGTTCCGCGGCTACCGACCTCCGTGGTGTCCGTGTTGTTCCGTGGCTACCGACCTCCGTGTCGTCCGTGTTGTTCCGCGGCTACCGACCTCCGTGGTGTCCGTGTTGTTCCGCGGCTACCGACCCCTGCTCAGGGGCAATCCCGTCAGCACGAGGACCACGACCCACGGCAGTGATGCGGCCCACGGCAGCCATGCCGGGATCGCGGCGCCGCCCGGCATTCGCGTGCGGGCACGGGCGAGGTGCAATGCGAAGAAGTCTGGACCGTTCCCGACCGGCCGTGCCTGCGCCAGCCAGCGCCCGCTCGTGAACGTCGTCCTGAACGGCACGTAATCAAGGCGGTAGCGCAGCCAGGGACGCCCGGGCGGCGGGTCGACCCGCTCGTAATAGGGACCCGTCGAACGCGGATCAACCTGCAGCGGCGCTTGATCTTCGAAAAAGGACACGGACACGGCGAGCACAGACACCGCGACACCAATGGCAGCTGCCGTCGCAAAGGCACGCCGCGGCACGGAAGCATCGGCAACGGCGAGCGGCAGCATGAGCAGCGGCACGAGAGGCAGCAGGTGTCGCGGACCGTGCGCGTACCCGCCCTCCGGAAACAGGAACGCGGCGTAAAAGACGAGCGCGCCTGCCGTGGCGGTGAGAAGGCCGGCGACGAGCGCACGCTCGCGGTGCCGGCCGTCGCGCAGACACAGAACTGATAGAAGGACCGGCGGCGCCCACACGAAGAGCGACTTGCCAGGCGTCAGCAACTGCACGAACAGGCCGCGGGGAATCTCCTGCACGCGAAACGAGTGCGCCGGCTCGCGCAGAATCATCCCGCCGAGGTTGTAACCGAAGTCCAATGGTGCGCCGAAGCGCGCGATGTTCCACGCGATGTGCGCCGCCGCAGCTGCAAGAATGCCCGCCATCAGCGCGAGGGCGACGGTGCGTCGGCGGTCGGGCTCGAGTGTGCGCTCCAGCAACACCGCGACCACGAACGCCGGGGCAATCACGAGAGCCGTCGGCTTCGTCAGGCCTGCTACCGCGAGGAGTACGGCTGCAGCGACGATGCGTCCGCGCGATGGTGCGCGCCTCGCCTCGAACAACAGCGCCGCGGCCCATACGAACAGCGCCGCAAGCCACGCCTCGCAGTACAGCGTCGTCGCGTACGGCCACATCATCGTCGCGGCGCCGAGCAGGACGCTGAGCGCGAGGGATCGCGCTGCCGTCGCGCCGACCGCCCGGCAGGCGCGGTAGAAGCCGCTCACCGCCAGCGCCGCGGCGAACGCCATTGCCAGCGTCGTGATGCCGCCGACGAGGAACTCCCACGCGATGCCGTCCGGTAGCGGACGCCGCGGAACGCCGGCCGCCCACGCGACCAGTCGTCCAAGTGCGTGGAACGGTGCGATGAGAAACGCGACGCCAGGGCCGTACGGCGCGTAGGGCTTTCCATCTCGCCCGAACTTGCCGAAGAAGATCGATTGGCCGCCCTGCGAGACCGCGAGCGCCTGCGGGACGGAAAGATCTCCCACGTCGACCAGGTGCTCGGCCTGGAAATACACCTCGAACTCGTCCGGGACGCGAAATGCGTTTCCAGAGGAGGTCAGCGCGTAAAGTGCGAGAAAGAACGCGAACAGGCGCACGGCGGTCATCATGCAGGCGGCGTGGCCATCTTCCGCGGCGGATTGAAAAACGGAGTCTTGACCACGCGTGCGGGGACGCGGTGACGGACGGCCTCGATCGTGATCTCCATTTCCAGATCGGTACCTTCTGCGTAATGCGGCCTGGCGACGGTCGCGAGCGCAATCATGCGCTTCAGGACGGGCGACCAGGTCGTTGACGTGGCCTTCCCCACCTGACGCCCGTTTCGATACACAGGCACCGGAACGCGCGACGTCGTGGCCGCCACCGCAGGCGGCAGACCAGCGTCGTCATACAGGCGCTCAACGGTGTCCCAATTGATTGTGAGGCCGACGATCTGACGCGCGCTCCCGCGTGCGCGCTCGCGCTCCAGTGCGGCGCGGCCGATGAACCGGCTCTTGTCGAACTGGACGAGCCGCCCGAGGCCAAGCTCGAATGGCGTGTACATCTGCGACAGGATCAGGGCCTTTTTGCTGCTGAAGAAGTCGACTTCGATCAGCAGGAGTCCGGCCTCGACCCGCGCGACATCGAGCGCAAGCATGCCCGCCGGTTTGATGTCGAACGGGCGGCCGCCTTCCATCAGCGCGTCCCACACATCGATCGCGCGCTCGGCAGGCATCCAAATCTCGTAGCCGAGATCCCCCGTGTAGCCGGTGCGTGAAATGTCGACCGGCACCCGCGCGATCGATCCGCTCGTGACGCGGAAGTACTTCAGCGAATCGACGTTCGCCTGCGCGACGGCGCGGAGCAGCCGGGCCGACGTCGGCCCCTGCAGCGCAAGCGCGGCAATCTGCTCGGAGACGTCGTCTATGCGGACGTCGAAACCGTGCGCGTTCTGCTGGAACCAGCGAAGGTTGGGGTCCGCGGCGGTCCATCGGAAGACCTGATCGTCGAGCCGGGACACGGTCCCGTCGTCGATCACGCGTCCGTGCTCGTCGCACCACGGCGTGTAGAACACCTGGCCGACCGCCATCTTCGGCACGTCGCGCGTGATCAGACGGTCGACGAACCGTGCCGCATCGCGCCCCGTGATCATGTACTTGAACAGGGGGGACACGTCGATCAGCGCCGACGCGTTCCGGATCGCGTTGTATTCGTGCTCGTGGTGGTTTTCGTACGCGCTGACGGCGTAGTAGCCGGACCACTCGCGGTAGTTGAGGCTTTCGCAGAGCGCGAACGTGCGTTCGTGTACGGCGGTCCCGATCGGCATGGTGCATTATAATGACGGCCCGCATGCGGCCCGCCGCTCACCTTCACGCGCTCTTGCTCGGGAACGAGATCCGCTCCGCCGGCCTGGCGTAAGCTCGCAATCGCCGATCACTCGGCAATCGTCAACCGGCAGTCTTCAATCGGCAATTGGCCATGCATTTTGACGCAATCGTGATTGGCGCCGGCCACAACGGGCTGGTGAACGCCGCTTACCTAGCCCGTGCGGGCCGTAAGGTGCTCGTGCTCGAACGCCGCCATCTCGTCGGCGGCGCGGCCGTCACCGAAGAGGTGTTTCCGGGCTTCAAGTATTCAGTCTGTTCGTACGTGGTCTCGCTGCTCCGGCCGGAGATCATTCGTGAGCTCGATCTGCCCCGGCACGGGCTCGAGATTCTGCCGCTCGACGGGACGTTCACGCCGATGCCGGACGGCGACTACCTGTGGCGCGTCAACGACCACGCGCGCACCAGACGCGAGATCGCGCGCCACTCGCGCGTCGATGCCGAGGCGTACGACGAATACGGAAGGGCGATGGTCGACATGGCGCGGTTCGTCAAGCCGATCCTGAACATGACCCCGCCCGACCCGACATCACTCGAACCCCGCGGCCTGAAGGACCTGCTCTTCCTCGTACGCCGCTTTCAGGCGCTCCCGGACGCGGACCAGTACAACCAGATCCAGTTGATGACAATGAGCGCGGTCGACTTCCTGGATCAGTGGTTCGAGACGGACGTCCTGAAAGCGACGATGGCGGCGTCGGGAATCATCGGCACCTTCCTCGGCGTGCGGTCGCCGGGAACCGCGTACGTGCTCCTGCACCACTACATGGGGGAAATCGACGGGGCGTTCCGATCGTGGGGTCTCTCGCGTGGGGGCACCGGCGCGATCTCGGACGCGATTGCGGCCGCGGCGCGCGAAGCGGGCGCCGAGATTCGCCTGCAGACGCCCGTGTCGAAGATCCTTATCAGGGAGGGGGCAGCCGTCGGTGTCGTGCTCGAGAACGGCGACTACTTCACCGCCAACATCGTGTCGTCGAGCCTCGATCCGCATCAGACGTTCCTGAAGCTTGTCGGCACCGAGCACCTGCCGGACGAGTTCGTCGATGACGTCCGCCGGTACAAGTTCCGCGGCTCTTCGGGCAAGGTGAACATGGCGCTGGACGCCCTGCCCCAGTTCACGTGCCTTCCCGGCAAAGGCCCCCACCTGCGCGGTGCCATTTCAATCTCGCCGAGCGTCGCGTACATGGAGCGCGCGTACGACGACGCGAAGTATGGGCACTATTCGAGGCGGCCGTACATCGACATCGTGATTCCGAGTCTGACGGACCCTTCGGTTGCGCCGCCAGGGAAGCACGTGATGTCCTGCTTCGTGCAGTACGCGCCGTATCACCTCAAGGACGCGACGTGGGATGAGCAGCGCGACGGTTTCGGCGATACCGTCGTCAACACGCTCTCGGAGTACGCCCCGAACCTGAAGAACATCATCCTGCATCGTCAGGTGGTCACGCCGCTGGACCTCGAGCGCGAGTGGGGCCTCACCGAAGGGAACATCTTCCAGGGAGAGCTGACGCTCGAGCAACTCTTCTTCCTGCGGCCCGCCCCTGGCTGGGCGCGCTATGCAACGCCCATTCGCAATCTCTATATGTGCGGCTCGGCGACGCATCCGGGCGGCGGGATCATGGGAGCGCCAGGCCGCAACGCGGCTCTGCGCATGATCAAAGAAGGCGGGCGATGATGGACACGATCATCATCGGAGGCGGGCACAACGCGCTCGTCACGGCCTTCTATCTTGCGAAGGGCGGACGAAAGCCGCTCGTGCTGGAACGGCGTCCTATCGTGGGCGGCTGCGCGATCACGGAGGAGTTACGGCCCGGATTCCGGACCGCGACGCTCGCGCATTCGTTCGGGCCTCTTCGGTCCGGAATCGTTCACGACATGCATCTCGAGCGCCGCGGCGTCCGCTTCGTCGCGCCGGATCCGCGGCTCGTTGCGCTCGCTCCCGACGGGCGCGCACTGATCTTCTCCGGCGATGCGGCGCGCACGAGCGACGCGATTCGCACGCTCTCGCCCACCGATGCTGAGAAGTATCCCGCTTTCTGCGCGCTGCTCGGACGCCTCGGATCCTTCCTCGACGGCCTGCTCCAGCTGACGCCGCCGTCCATCGACGCGCCATCCGCCTCGGATCTCTGGGCGCTCCTCCGGACAGGACGAGGCTTTCGGGCCCTTGGCAAGAAGGACGCGTTCACACTCCTGCGCTGGGGCCCGATGGCGGTGGCAGATCTCGTGGGCGAGTGGTTCGAGACAGATCTGCTGCAGGCGAGCATTGCCGCGCGCGGCATCTTCGGCACGGCCATGGGACCGTGGTCGGCCGGCACGGGCGCGGTGCTGCTCCTTGCCGCGGCCTCCGACCCGCTGCCCGGCGGGAGCAGCGTGAGCGCGATTGGCGGCCCCGGCGCCGTCACGCGCGCGATGGCCGACGCGGCTCGCGAAGCGGGTGCGGAGATCCGGACCGACGCGGATGTCACACGCATCCTGACGAAGGATGGCACCGCCGTCGGCGTCGCCCTCGCTGACGGCACCGAGCTCCGTGCGCCCACCATCGTCTCCGCCGTCGAACCACGCCGTACCTTCCTCGATTTGATTGATCCCGTGGATCTCGAGCCAGGCTTCATCGGACGCGTACGCAACTACCGCACGAACGGAACCATGGCGAAAATCAATTTCGCGCTGAGCGCGCTGCCGACATTTCGCGCGCTCGGAAACGATGCGGCTTCGAAGCTGCGCGGGCGAGTTCACATTGGTCCGGATCTCGATTATCTCGAGCGCGCGTTCGACGCCTCGAAGTACGGCACGATCTCGGAGCACCCGTACCTCGATATTGCGTTTCCCTCGATCGTCGATCCCGCGCTCGCGCCGTCCGGACGGCACGTAATGTCGGTGTACGTCCAGTACGCGCCTTTCCACCTGCGCGACAGGGGACGATGGGACATGCGTCAGCTGGTCCTGGCCGATACCGTCATGAAGACGCTGGAACAGTACGCCCCCGGCATCGGCGCGCTCGTCGAAGCGCGGCAGGTCATCACGCCCGCCGACCTCCAGGCGACCTACGGCTTGACCGGCGGGCACCCGTTCCATGGGGAGCTCTCACTCGACCAGCTCTTCACGATGCGCCCGACCCTTGGGTGGGCGCAATACCGAACGCCTCTGTGTAGGTTGTATCTGTGCGGATCCGGCACGCATCCAGGCAACGGCCTCACCGGCGGCTCGGGCCAGAACGCCGCGCGCGAGATTTTGCGAACCGGCCATTAAACCGGGGCGCCGCGGGAGCGGTCTAAGGCTCGGGGGTTCAAAGAATGAGGCCGTCGAGAATCAGGCACTTACGGCCGGCGACGGCTCTCGTCGTCCTCTGCGCGATTGCGGGGGCGAGCCTCGCGGGTGCGTCCAAGCCCTCGTCTGTCGTGATCGCGAATCCCGACGACAAGACCATCCTTCACGTGCTGAACCGGATTGGCTTTGGCGCGCGTCCCGGAGACATCGAGCGCGTCAGACGAATCGGTCTGGACACCTACATCGACCAGCAGCTTCACCCCGAGCGCATCCCCGACAACGCGATGAACGGTCGGCTCGGAGATCTTTCAACGCTGAACAAGTCTGCACGTGAAATCGCGGAGGAGTACTTCATCCCCGCGATGCAGGCGCGGCGGAACGCGAAGCAGGATGCGGCGGCGGCCCTGGAAGGGCCGCCCCACGGACGTAGCGCGGCTCCTTCAGGCCCGAGTCAGGCGACAGACGATCAAGAAAAACCGCAGCGGACGCCCGAGCAGATGGAGGCGCAGCGCCGCGCGCGCGCCGTGATCGAGGAGCTGTCGGAGCAGAAGATCCTGCGTGCGGCCTACAGCGAGAAGCAGCTCGAAGAGGTGATGACCGACTTCTGGTTCAATCACTTCAACGTGTTCGCCGGCAAGGGGGCGACGCAGATCTACGTGACCGAGTACGAGCGCGATGCGATCCGGCCGCACGTGCTTGGCAAGTTCCGCGACCTGCTCGAAGCGACCGCGACAAGCCCGGCGATGCTGCTCTATCTCGATAACTGGCAGAGCGCCGATCCGAACGCCGCAACAACGCTCAAGGGGAGAGCGATGCGCCCGCGCACGCTCGTCGATCCCTTCGCCCCTCGCACCCGCACCCGCACCCGCACCCGCGTGCCGCCGCCGATGCCCGAGATGCCGCGCGCTCAGGATCCAAACGCCCAACGGCAGGGACGCGGACTGAACGAGAATTACGGACGCGAGCTGCTCGAGCTTCACACGCTTGGCGTCGACGGCGGGTACACCCAGCAGGACGTCATCGCCGTGGCGCGCTCCTTTACGGGCTGGACGATCGCGGCGCCGCGACAGGGCGGTGGGTTCAGGTTCGAGCCGCGCCTGCACGACGTGGGCGAGAAGATCGTGCTCGGACAGAAGATCAAGGCTGGCGGCGGGCGCGAGGACGGCGAGCACGTACTCGACATCCTGACGAAGCATCCGTCGACTGCACGCTTCATCAGCACGAAACTGGTGCGCCGGTTCGTTTCCGATACGCCGCCCGAGTCGCTCGTCACGCGCGCGGCCGCGCGCTTCCGGGAGACGAACGGCGATATTCGCGAAGTGCTGCGTACGATCCTCACGTCGCCCGAGTTCTTTACGGCTGACGCGTACCGCGCAAAGGTGAAGACGCCGTTCGAGTTCGTTGTCTCTTCCGTCCGTGCAACCGGCGCCGACGTGAGCAACGCGCAGGCACTCGTGCAGGCCGTCCGCCAGCTCGGGATGCCGCTCTACTTCTGTCAGCCGCCGACGGGCTACGCCGACCGCGCCGACGCATGGGTCAACACCGGATCGTTGCTGAACCGCATGAACTTTGCGCTCGACCTCGTGAGCGGACGCATGCGCGGCGTCGATCCGCCGGCACCGGCGCTGCAGGCGCCGCCTGTTCTCGCGCGCACGCAGATGCTCGCGGCGGCGCTCGCCGGCGACGCGTCCGCCTCGACCACGTCAACGCTGGCGCGCGCCGTTGACGCACGACAGATCGCCGCGCTGACGCTTGGGTCGCCGGAATTCCAACGCCGTTGAGGCGCTCACGTTGAGCCAACAGCCATGATCTCGCGACGTGTATTCCTGAAGAACGGCGGGCTGGCGCTCGTCAGCCTCGGATTTGCGCCGGCATTCCTCGCGCGCGCCGCGGAGGCGGCCGCCGCACGTCGGAGGGTTCTTGTCACGATCTTTCAGCGCGGTGCCGTCGATGGGCTGAACATGATCGTGCCGTTTGGCGAGCGCGAGTACTACGCGTGCCGGCCGAGCATCGCCGTGCCGGCTCCGAACAGCGCGGACGGCGCCGTCGATCTCGACGGGTTCTTCGGGCTTCACCCACGCCTCGCGCCGCTGAAACCGCTCTGGAATTCGCGTCAGCTCGCGATCGTCCACGCGTGCGGATCGCCGGACGGCACGCGCTCGCACTTCGACGCGCAGGACTATATGGAAACGGCGACGCCCGGAGTGAAGAGCACGCAGGACGGATGGCTCAATCGATACCTCCACGCACGCGAGCATGCGATGGCGGCGCCATTCCGAGCGGTCGCGCTGACGCCGCAGCTGCCGCGGTCGCTGCAGGGCGTCGAACCTGCGCTCGCGATCACGCAGATCGGCCAGTTCGGCGTCCGTGCCGAGCAGGCGTCCGACATCGTGCAGTCGTCGTTCGAAGCGGAGTACGCGGCCGCGGCGGACCGCGTGTTGAACCGGACCGGAACGGAGGCGTTCGAGGCCGTGCGGATGCTGAAGTCCGCAGATCCCGCGAAGTATCAGCCGGAGAACGGCGCCATCTATCCGCGGTCCGCGTTCGGCGAGGCGCTGCGGCAGATCGCCCAATTGATCAAGGCGGATCTCGGGCTGGAGATCGCGTTCGCCGAAGCGGGCGGATGGGATACACACGTCAACCAGGGATCGTCGAACGGCCAGCTCGCCGCGCGCCTGGACGATTTCTCCCGAGGCATCGCCGCCCTCGCGCGCGACCTCGGCGATCGCATGGACGATGTGGTGATTCTGACGATGAGCGAGTTCGGACGCGCGGTGGCGGAGAACGGCAATCGCGGCACCGATCATGGACACGGCAACGCGATGATGATCATCGGCGGCCAGAACGTGCGCGGCGGTAAAGTCTACGGCCGCTGGCCCGGTATCGCACGCGAGCAGCGCTATGAGGGACGCGACCTCGCGGTCACGACTGATTTCCGTGACGTGTTCGCGGAGGTGGTGCGCGCGCATCTCGGCGTCTCGGATGTCCGTTCGATCTTTCCGGGGTTCTCGGATCCCGGGCGCCTTGGCTTCCTGTAGAATCACCGCATGCCAAATCTGCCCGGCGAGGCACTCGGCCTCGTTGAAACCCGCGGTCTGGTCGGAATGATCGAAGCTGCCGACGCCATGGTCAAGACCGCGCACGTCGTCTTCGTCGGGTGGCAGAAGGTGGACGCCGGCCTCGTGACGGCGATCGTGCGCGGTGACGTCGCGTCGGTGAAGGCGGCCACCGATGCCGGGGCGGCGGCCGCACGCCGCGTCGGCGAGCTCGTTGGCGTTCACGTCATTCCGCGTCCCGCCGACGGCCTCGACAAGATCTTCCCGATCGGGTGATTTTCAGATCTAGGCGAGCGGCGCCTCACCCGCGCGACTGCAGCAGGGCGGCAACTGCGTCCGCCGCCGCCGCGCCGTCGAAGTCCTTCTGCGTCAGCCCTCCTTCGCTGTGCGTGGAGTACGTCAGCGTGACGCGCTTGTAGTTGACGAGGATGTCGGGGTGGTGATCCGCGGCTTCCGCGTCGAACGCGAGCCGTCCGATGAACGCGATCGCGTCCGGGAATGACCCGAACGTGAACTGCCGCCGAATCGCCTCTCCTTCGCGCTGCCAGTCCCGCCGTTTCGACAGCTGTTCCTGAATCTCGGGGTCGGTCAGTTTGGCCATCCGCTGAGGATATCGCCCGGAGCCTTGAAAGGGCGGCCCTCGGTCGTGGTAGCGCGGGTTTTCACGCCCGCGGAACCACCGTCTTGTCTTCGTCGTCTAACACCGTTAGAATGGTGAACAGTGTTCAGCAGAACCGGGATCTCTGCTGTAAACCACTGAAAGCAGGGGTTTTGGGTCTCAAGGAACGACACGAGCGTGAGCGCGAGGCGGTCACCAGGGCGATCCTGGATGCCGCCCGCGACCTCTTCGTCAGCCACGGCTACCAGGAGGTCTCGATCCGGAAGATCGCCGAACGCATCGAGTACAGCCCGGCGGCGATCTACGGCTACTTCCCAAGCAAGGACGACATCTTCTTCGCCCTCGCCGAGGAGGGATTCCGGCTCCTGTTCGGCTCCGGCAAGAGCAGCGTGGCGCACGACGATCCGCTCGACGCGCTGCGCGCCATGTTCCTGCATTACTACGAGTTCAGCCGGCAGCATCCCGAGTATTTCGCGCTGATGTTCCTCGACCGCAGCGTTCCGCGGATCAGCCGCGACTGGCAGCGATTCGAGTTCGTCGGTCAGATGAAGCAGGACACGGAGGCGCGCATTCAGCAGGCGATCGACTCCGGTCTTTTTCCGGCCGGCACCTCGCCGCACGCGATCTTCCGCCTCCTCCTGACGGCCGTGCACGGTGCCGCGACCATGACGCTCTGCGACCGGCTCGGCCAGGGCGAGGACGGGGATGCGCTCGCGCGTGACGTGCTCGAAGCCGCGCTGCAGGGCCTTCGCGGCGGGTTCCCCGCCGCCTCTCAACGCTCTTCGATGTGTCTCGAAAAGGACTGATGTTCATGAACGGCCGTTACATTCCATATCTCGCCGCCGCGGGTATTCTCTCGCTGGCGGCAGTCGGTCTTACCGGGTGCGGGTCTGAAACGACCGCCGCCGCGGCGCCTGCTCCCTCGACGGTCGCGGTGCGCGCGGTCACGCTGCAGAGCCAGTCCATCGAACGCTTCCTCCGCGTCACCGGCTCGTTGACCGCTGACGAGCAAGCCAAAGTCGCAGCGGAAACGAGCGGGCGCGTGATCGCCACCCCTGTCGAGCGCGGCTCGCGCGTGGCCGCGGGGGCGGTGCTGATCAGGATCTCGGGGACGGAAGCGGACGCTCAGCTACGCGAAGCCGAGGCCAATGCTGCGCAGATCGAAGCTCGCCTGGGTTTGAACACGGGGGAGACGTTCGATCCGGCGCGCGTGCCCGAGGTCCTCAACGCGAAGGCATCGCTCGAGTGGGCGGAAGCGGACTTCAACCGCATCAAGGCGCTGCTCGATCAAAAAGTCGTCTCGCAGGCCGAATACGACCAGAAACTCACCGCCGTCCAGGCGGCGCGACAGCAGTACGTGAGCGCGCAGAACGCGGCCCAGCAGTCGTACCGATCGCTCATCGCCGCACGCGCACGCATCGATCTCGCGCGCAAGGCTGCCGCCGACACGACGGTCCGGGCGCCTTTCGCCGGTCTCGTCGCCGAACGCCTGGTGAGCACGGGCGATTACGTGACGCGCGGAACGCCGGTCGCAACGGTCGTGAACATCGATCCGCTTCGTGTCGAGCTCACCGTACCGGAGCAATACCTCGCTCAGGTGAGAGCCGGACAAGCCGTCCGGCTCAGCGTTGATGCGTACCCGGACACGATTTTCAACGCGAAGGTCCGGTTCGTATCGCCCGCGCTGCAGACGAATCAGCGGGCGCTGACCGTCGAGGCGGTTGCACCGAATGCGGACGGCCGGCTCAAGCCAGGGCTGTTCGCGACAGCGCTCCTGCAGCGGCCCGATCCGCAGCCGGCGCTCCTCGTCGATGCATCGGCGGTCGAGACCGTGGCAGGCACGAGCCGCGTCTACGTCGTCAACGGCGAGAAGGTCGAAGAGCGCATCGTCACGCTCGGCGAGCGTGTCGGCAATCGAATCGAGCTCGCAACGGGCGTCAAGTCCGGCGAGCGCGTTGTCATCAACCCGCGCGGCAAGCTGACCGACGGCACGCGCGTTCAGCTCGAAGCCTGAGAAGCTCTCATGCAGTGGCTAGCGGCAATCTCCGTTCGGCGTCCCGTTTTCGCGAGCGTCATCATCCTGGCGCTCACGGTCATCGGCGCCTTCGCATTCACCCGTCTGGGCCTCGATCGGTTTCCGAAGGTCGACTTCCCCACGATCGTCGTGCTGACGCGCCTGCCCGGCGCGGCACCTGAGGAAGTTGAGACGGAAATCTCGGACAAGATCGAAGAGGCCGTCAACACAATTAGCGGCATCGACGAGCTGCGGTCGACATCTTCCGAAGGCCTGTCGACGGTCATCGTGTCGTTCCTGCTCGAGAAGGACGTCGACATCGCAGCGCAGGAGGTGCGCGACCGCGTCAACCGCGTGCTGCCGCTGCTGCCGAAGAACATCGAGCAGCCGACCGTCGAGAAGTTCGATCCCGACGCAGCGCCCGTGCTCACGCTCGCGGTCTCAGCTCCAAAGCCCATTCGCGACATTACCGAGTACGCAGACAAGACCCTTCGGCGGCAGCTCGAGAGCGTCGACGGCGTGGGTCAGGTACTCGTGATGGGCGGACGCCAGCGTCAGGTAAACGTGACGCTCGATCCCGGCCGCCTCCAGGCGTACAACCTGACCGTCACGGATGTCTCACACGCGCTCCAGTCGCAGAACGCGGAAGTGCCGGGCGGACGTATCGAGGCGGGCGCGCGCGCGCTCACGCTGCGCACGCGCGGACGGGTGCAGTCGGTCCAGGAATTCGGCGACATCGTCGTCAGCGAGCGACAGGGTCATCCCGTGCTGCTCCGCGACGTCGCCCTCGTCGAAGACGGCATGGCTGATCCGGAGACGAAGGCAAACGTGGACGGCGTTCCGACCGTTCTGCTCTCGATCCGGCGGCAGTCGGGCACGAACACGGTGCAGGTCGTGAATGCGGTCAAGGAGCGTCTCGCGGATCTCGAGGCCGTGACGCCGCCCGGATACGACGTCCGGGTCGTCCGCGATCTGTCGGAATTCATCAAGGCCTCGATCGACACGGTCGAGGAGCACCTCGTGCTCGGCTCGATTCTGGCGGCCCTGGTCGTGCTCGTCTTCCTCTGGAACTGGCGATCGACCTTGATTGCGGCGATCGCGATTCCGACGTCCATCATCGCGACGTTCGGGCTGATCTGGTACGAGGACTTCACGCTCAACTCGATGACGATGCTCGCGCTGACGCTGGCGGTCGGGATCGTGATCGACGACGCGATCGTGGTGCTCGAGAACATCTACCGGTTCGTCGAGGAGAAGGGACGCCCGCCGTTCCAGGCCGCCATCGAGGCCACGCGCGAGATCGGTCTTGCCGTCCTGGCTACGACGTTCTCGCTCGTCGCGATCTTCGTTCCGGTCGGCTTCATGGGCGGCATCGTCGGCCGCTTCATGAAGAGCTTCGGCCTGACGATGTCGTTCGCGATCATGGTGTCGCTGCTCGTCAGCTTCGTCCTGACGCCCATGCTCGCGGCACGCTGGATCAAGATGCGGCCGCGGCGTCAGGACGCCGACGGTCGCGAAACCGCAGGCGAAGGCTCGAAGGAAAGCCGGTTCTTCCGGCCTATCGATCAGGGCTATTCGCGCCTGCTCGCCTGGGCGCTCGGCCATCGCGCGGCGGTCGCGGGCCTTGCGGTGCTCGTCCTCCTCAGCAGCGTTCCGCTCTTCATGCTGGCGAACAAGAACTTCCTTCCGAACGACGACCAGTCCGAGTTCGAGGTCGGCCTCCGCGCTCCGGAAGGCACGAGTCTCGATGCAACGGAGCTCGTCGCGAACCGCATCGCGACGCGCGTCCGCGAGTTGCCGGAGGTGGAGTACACCCTCGTCACCACGGCGGACGATCCGTCGCAGACGCAGAACCTCGGGACGGTGTACGTGCGGCTGAAGCCGTTGAAGAAGCGCACCCGAGATCAGTTCGCCGTGATGAACGACGTGCGCGACCATGTGTTGCCGCAGTTCGCGTCGGCAAACCTGCGGACGGGCGTGCGCCCGGTTGCCACGATCGGCGGCGGGGGCAACCAGAATGCGGATATCCAGTTCACCATCAACGGACCGGATCTGGGAAAGCTCGAGCAGTTCGCGAACACCATCGTCGATCAGGTGCGCAAGCAGCCTGGCGTTGTCGACGTGGATACGTCGTTGAACACCGGAAAGCCCGAGGTGTCCGTTCATCTGGACCGGCTCAAAGCGGCTGACCTCGGTGTTCAGATCGCGGACGCGGCTGAGGCGCTGCGGCTCCTCGTCGGCGGCGATCAGGTCACCACGTACAATGAGGGGGGCGAGCAGTACGAAGTCCACGTCCGTGCGATGGCGAACGACCGATCGTCCGCCGCCGCCATCGGACAGTTGACCGTCCCTTCGACCCGCATCGGCAGCGTGCCGCTCGAGAACGTCGCAGATCTGACGCCGGGAACGTCTCCGGCGGCAATCGATCGCCTCAACCGTCAGCGGCAGGTGACCGTGTTCGCCGGGCTGCTGCCGGGCGTATCACAGACGCCGGCGATGGACGCGATGACGCGCGTCGCCGAATCGCTCAACATGGGGCCCGGCTACAGCACGCGTTTCGCCGGCCGCTCCCGCGAGCTGGGACGTGCCGCGCAGAACTTCATGATCGCGTTCGTTCTGTCGCTCGTCTTCATGTATCTGATCCTCGCTGCGCAGTTCGAGTCGTGGCTGCATCCGATCACGATTCTGCTGTCGCTGCCGCTCACGCTGCCGTTCGCGCTGCTCTCGATCATCGTGGCACGGCAGTCCTTGAACATCTTCTCGGCGCTCGGCCTGCTCGTGCTGTTCGGCGTCGTCAAGAAAAACTCGATTCTTCAGATTGACCACGCGAATCAGCTCAGGGAGCGAGGCATGGACCGCGATTCTGCAATTCTCCAGGCGAGCCGCGACCGGCTGCGGCCGATTCTGATGACCACGCTTGCGTTCGTCGCAGGCATGATTCCGCTCGTCGCCTCGAGCGGGATCGGCGCGGGCACGAACCGCGCCATTGGCTCGGTGATCATCGGCGGGCAGTCCATGGTGCTGCTGCTGTCGCTGATCGTCACGCCCGTGGCGTATTCACTGCTCGACGATCTCTCAAAGGTGCGGCTCAGGTCGTGGGTGCGGCCGGGGCGCGCGGCTGCCGCTGCTGCAACGAGCGCTGCGCTGCTGCTCGGCGTAATGTCGGACCGCGCCGCGGCGCAGACACCGGACCCGCCAGCGGTGCAGCCCGTCCAGGCGCCCGTCGGTGAGGTGCTGCATCTCAGCGTGCCGGAAGTCGTGCGGATGGCGACCGAGAACAATCCGGATCTTCGCGCCGGCGGCTTCGATCCGCGCATCAGTGCCGAACGTCTGGCGCAGGCGCGCTCGGCGTTCCTGCCGAGCGTGCAGAGCGGTATCCAGCGGAATGTGCAGCAGTCGCCGCCGAGCAGCATCTTCCTCGGTACTCAGGGAATTCGTACGGATCTCTGGACGGGATCCGCAGGACTGTCGCAGCAGCTTCCCTGGGGTGGCGGCTCCTACGAACTGAACTGGCTGTCCGCACGGACGAACGCGAGCACGTCGTTGTCGAACTTCAATCCGGCCGTGACGGCGGAGCTGCAGGCCGTACTGTCGCAGCCGTTGCTGCGCGGGTTCAAGATCGATCCGCTGCGGGCGCAGGTCACGACCGCGCGGCGCGATGAAGAGATCGCGAACATAGGCCTGCAGGAGCTGGGCGTCTCGACAACGGCCAACGCGGAGCGGGCGTACTGGGGTCTCGTGCTGGCGCGGGCGGCGGTCGACGTGCAGCAGCGATCGCTGGAGCTTTCCCAGGAGCTCGAACGGAACAACCGGGCACGCGTCGACGTCGGCCAGTCGCCGCCGCTGGATCTCGTCTCGGCGCAGGCCGAGGTCGCGCAGCGCCGCGAGAATCTGATTGTGGCGCAGACGCTCGTGCGCCAGGCAGAAGATCAGCTTCGGATCCTGATTCTCGATCCCAACCGTCCAGACTACTGGACCGTCAGGCTCGACCCCGCCGATCTCGTTCCGCCCGTCGGCCCATCACCGGACGTCGACACCGCTGTGCGCGCGGCGCTGCAGCAGCGCACGGATCTCGCACGAGCGCGCAAGCAGATCGAAAATGCCGACACTGCCGTCTCCCTCGCGCGTAACGAGATCCTGCCGGACGTCCGCGTGCAGGCGTCGTACCTCACCAATGGCCTGGGCGGGACGGAGCTCCTGCGTTCCGGTGGGTTCCCTGGAACCATCGTCGGTCAGCAATTCACCGCGTACGGCGACGTCCTTCGACAGCTATTCGCAGCCGACTACCCCACGTGGGCCGTGGGCTTCACCATCAGCTATCCGCTCGGGAAGAGCGCGGAGGAATCGACGCTGGCGCGCACGCGCCTCGAACGCGAGCAGGCGGCGGCGCGTCTCCGGAGCGACGAGTATAAAGCCGTCCGCGAGATTCGGAACGCCGCGCTGCAACTCGATCAGAACCGTCAGCGGATCGAGACGACGAGAGTTGCGCGCGAGCTGTCGGAGCAGCGCCTCGACGCCGAGCAGAAACGGTACGATGTCGGGATGTCGACCAACTTCAACGTCATCCAGGCGCAGCGCGATCTGGCCGAGGCGAGGAACGGCGAGCTTCGAGCACAGCTCGACTATCAGTTGGCGCTAATCGACTTCGAAACGGCGCAGAAGATTGGCGGGACCTCATCGACGGCACTGGCATCCGTGAACAGCAGCACATCGACGTCGGGCACAGCACCGACGACCACCGCGAGCGGTACGGCGCCGACAACCGGAAATGCAACGTCGACCGCCACGACCGTGCCCGGCGTCGGCGGACCCGGCGGGATTCAGTAGCGGGGGCAGCCCTACGGGAATCTGTCCGCGCTCAGAACGTCGAATACCGGATCGCGCGTCTGGTTCTGGATCCAATCGCCAATCACCGCTGCCGTAATGGGCGCAAGCAGCACACCGTTGCGGAAGTGCCCCGAAGCGTGAATCAGTCCATCGATGGCGCGGTCGGGCCCAATCACCGGCAGTTCATCGGGCGTTGCGGGCCGCAAGCCGACCCGCACGCCTAAAAACGTCGCGCCCCATCCTTCCGGCAACAGCTCGCACGCCGCGTCGAGCAGATCGCGGATGCCCGCGGCCGTCGCTCGCTCATCGAATCCGACGTCCTCGACGGTCGCGCCGACCAACAGCGACCCATCGACTCGCGGGACGATGTAGCACTCCGGTCCCCAGATGATTGTGTCGATCGGCCGTCCGTGCCAATCGAGGTGCAGGAGCTGTCCGCGCCAGGGCTTGAGGGGCGGCAGCCGCGCCCCTTCTACCTCGATGTCGTTGATCCACGCACCCGCCGCTAGCACGACGCATCCGCCGCGAACAGGGCCCGCTGACGTTTCCACTTCGATCTCGCGCCCGCTGCGGTGGACGCGACGAACCCGCGCGCGCCTGAACGTGGCGCCCCGCGCCTCCGCGGCCGCCACGAGCGCCGCGGTCAGCTGAGGCGCGGCAACGTAGCCGTGCACCGGCGTGTGCAGAGCGCCTGCAATCGATCCAAGCGCCGGGTGCTCCCTTCGAGCGCTGTCAGAATCAAGCCATACCCGGGCTACAGGATCGGTTCCGGCGGTACGCTGGAGGTCCGAGGCGTGATCGGGATCGAGCGCGACTTCGAGGGTGCCGATGCGTCGGTATTCGATATCCAGCCCGCTCTCGCGGCGCACCGCTGCAATCCAGTCGTCGTACAGATCGAGGCTGCGGACGCAGAGATCGCGCAGCGGCCCCTCCTCGTGCGCCTCGACGTAAGGGGCCAGCATGCCGGCCGACGCCTGCGTCGCGCCGCCGCCCGGCATGCGGTCATCGATGACGATGACCGCGATGCCGCGCGCCGAGAGCTCGCGCGCCACCGCGCACCCGATGATGCCGGCTCCGATGACGAGAACAGGAGGGTTCACGTGCGCTGCGGACGCGCGCTCACTCGAACCGCGTGAGCGTGACCTCGATCGTGCGGACGCGCTGATCGGCGCGATGCCACTGGACGAGGATCGGGCTCTGATAGCGGCCGTCCGCGATGACGCCGCGCCCCGCGCTCTCGCGGACGCGCAGGTTGACGCTCCGCTTCATCCGGAGGAAGCGGCCGGCAGGCACCGCAATCGCGCGGGCGAACAGACGTTCGAGGAGCGACTCGCGAAGCCCGGTGAGATCCAGCATCTCGTTGAGCGCCCGGACCATGTCGTACTTCGCATAGTCGAGCGCCTTGCCGGGAATCGATCGAGGGTGCGTCAGGAGGTGGCGCCCCTTCTCGGCCGCGAAGCGGAACGGATTGCGAAGTACTTCGGCGAGATCGTGACGCATCAGCAGCGTCTCGTACTCGTTCACCGTCAAGCCGGCCTGACGTTCGCCGCGCGGCAGCTCCAGCCGCACGCGCCCGTTCGTGATGCCGTGGGCCTGCAGCAGCTCGAGAATCTGGTCGTAGATCCCGAGCCGGGGATCCTTCAGGTTCACGGAGTCGACCGGGTGACCCGACACCGGCACCGCAAGTCGCAGCTGGCTGACTTGCCGTTCGCGGCTGAAGCCAACGATGCTGGTCAACCGCCGCCGCGGCCGCCCGCCGGTGATGCCATCCAGATCGACGAAGCAGACGGGTTCCTGCCGCCGGTTCACGTAGGTGACACACGTACTCAGACCCGCCGCCATGAACGCGAGATGGGAATCGGCGTTGCGCGGTTCGACGGCGCGCTCCTCGCTGGTCAGGTCCTCGCGCCGGTGCAGCTTGTCGTGCTCGTAGCCGGCGCCCTCGGGGAACATCGCGCGGAACACTTCGACGTACGGGGCGACGGTCTCCCGGCCGCGCGTCAACCGCGCGGCGAGGCTCTGCTCGAGGTATCCGGCAGTCGTGTGGAACGAATGATAGAGATGGCGCGAGTAGCCGTCGAGAAGATCGCCGTGGGCGGCTCGAAGACGTTCGCGAACGTCGATGATGTCGAACCGCGCGCGCGGCGTCAGTTCGAGTGTGACCTCGACCGGGGCAACTGCCATCTAAGTTCCGACGGACTAGTGTAGCGCACGTTATCTTTGTAATGCAAAGTCAAAACGGGTGGGTTCCGCGTCAGGGACAGCCAGGCTGGCGAGTAGTTTGCTACCAACGCTGTCATGCTGGGCTATCTTCACGTGCCGATCGGCTGGATGCCGCTGCTGAAGCGGACGGGCAAGGAAGCGCTCGACGACAACGTCTTCGATCTCGCAGCTCAACAGGCCTACTACTTTTTCTTCGCGCTCTTCCCCGCGCTGCTCTTCGTGATCTCGGTGGCCAGCTTCTTCCCGCTCCAGAACCTCATCGACAACACTGTCGATACGCTCTCGCGCGTTGCTCCCCGAGACGTCATCAACATCGTCAGAACCCAGATGCAGCAGTTGTCGAACCAGAACAGCGGCGGCCTCCTGACGTTCGCGTTCCTCGTGACGATCTGGAGCAGTTCCGGCGCCATGGTGTCGATTATCACGACGCTCAATACCGCCTATGACGTGACCGAGTCGCGCCCGTGGTGGAAGACGCGGCTGACGGCGATCCTCCTGACGATAGGGATCGCGATTTTCATTCTCGCGTCGATGTTTCTCGTGCTCGCCGGGCCCTCGTTCGCGGAGCATCTCGCGAACACGATGCATCTTGGCGCCGCGTTCAAGTGGACGTGGTGGGTGCTGCAGTGGCCTATCGTGTTCGTGCTGGTCGTCACGGCGATCGGTATGGTGTTCTACTTCGCCCCTGACGTGGAACAGGATTGGGTCTGGATCACCCCTGGTTCGGTCGTCGCGACGGTTCTGTGGATCCTCGTCTCACTCGGCCTGAAGCTGTATTACACGATGGTGCCGAACGCAAACGCGACGTACGGCACCATCGGCGGCGTCATGGTCCTGATGCTGTGGTTCTACTGCTCCGGCCTCGCGCTGCTCGCCGGCGCGGAGCTGAATGCCGAAATCGAGCACGCTTCGCCGTACGGCAAGGATCCTGGCGAACGGGTGCCCGGCGAAAAGAAGGTGGTCGGAGCGCGCGCCCAGCGGCTCTACGAAGAGAAGCGCGCGAAGGGCGAGGTGCCCGTCAAGCCGATGCCCGAAGGCGTGAACTGCGATGTCGATCGTCCCGGCGTCGTCGAACACGTCGAGCCGCGTCCGAGCGAGCTGCTGATCGGAGCGATCGCCCTCGTCCCGGCTGCGCTGACGCTCGCGAAGAAGGTCAAGGGTGACCTGAAGAAAGACGAGCTCGAGAAGACGGCATAACGCTCGCGGCGTTCACCGGCACGCTGACGGGGGCTTCCACGCGTCGGGACGCAGCTTCCCGCCGAATCCCCAGTAGATCGGTTCGACACAGTGCGGCTTCGCGTCGGGGAACACGACCGTACTGCCGTCGCGATGCAGCGGCGGCACGTTTGCGGGAACGAGGACGCCGTTATCGACGCGGGTGGTATGCGCGTGCGGCCGCGACACGAACACGGGAACCGCCACGGGCACAGCGACCGGCACCTCCTGCACGACAGGATCGTGGTGATCGATGACGACGACCTGGGGCTGGGGATCTTGCGCTGGAACAGCCGGGGGCTCGACGGGTGACTCCTCGGCGACTGGGGCCGCATTGTCGCGGCCGTTGCGGATCATCGCGATGACGACCGCATCGCTGACGCCGGCATCCTTCAACTCCTTCAGCGTCGCCGCGTCGAGCGTGTACACGCTGCGATCCACCTGGATGAGCGCGACGAGCACCTGATCGCTCAGCCCTGCCCTTGACAGCTCGATGAGATCGCGGATCGTCACGGCGTCGGCCCTCGACGCCAGCAGCGATAGAAACGCGATGACGGCGATAACGATCCGGCGCATGGGTTCCTCCTCGACGTATTCTACGTTCGCTGCAACGATGGTGCCTCTAATTCCCTACCGGCCTCTGGAGCTTCTGTAGACCGTGAACTCCGATGAGGACACACGGGTGTCCCCCCCGAATGGCGGCCGACGGCCGGGGTATCCAGATCGCGGGGAAATCGGCCGAAATACCAGTCGAACTGGCCCTTGCCTCAGGGCACAGCAATTGCTCAAAATTGCGGCACAGTCAGGAGCTTTCTCATGTTTTCGAAACCACTGGCGCTTGGACTGCTGGCCCTGGGTTGCATCACGGCCGCGGCAGGCGGCGCGTATCTCGCCAGCCGGCACAACGCCGGTGATGTACAGACCGCGACGCACGTGCCGGCGGCGGTGGAGACCACGGCCGCACAACCAACATCCGCTCCGGTCGCCGAAACCGAGGCGCCAGTTGCCGCGCCGCGGGCGAAGGATGCAGAGGCGAAGGAGGACGACTCGTCGAGCCACGCCACGTCCGTGAAGCACAACGACGCGGCCGCACCAGCGAAACCGCCAAAGCCCGCCGCCCCGTCGCGTTCAGTCCCGTCGGCGAAGACCGCGCCGACGCCCGAACCGGTTCGTCAGCGGCCGCCTTCGCGACGAACGGCGCCGGTGCTCGATTCAGCGGCGCCAACTCCGGCGGCTGACGTGGCGCCGAACACGGCTGGCAGCACCGCGAGCCCCGCCCCGGTCGATCCTCCGAGAGTTCCGGATCTACAGCCCGAGCGGCCGCGCACGCCGCAGTTCCAGGAAGTCGTCCTGCCGGCGTCCTCGGTGATCGGCCTGCAGATGGAGACGGCGCTCTCATCCGAACGCGCCCGTCTCGAGGATCGTGTGGAGGCGAGGGTCACGCGAGACGTCATGGGGGATGGGCACGTGGCAATCCCCGCAGGATCGCGCGTGCTCGGATCCGTAACGCTTGTTGATCGCGGAGGCAAGATGAAAGAGCGCGCGCGACTCGGGATTCGATTCCACACGCTCGTGCTCGCCGACGGGAGCGAAGTACCGCTCAACACGGAGCCGTTCTACCGCGACGGCGATTCTCCGTCGGGTGAGAGCGCGAAGAAGATCGGCGGTGCCGCCGCGGTTGGCGCGATCCTCGGCGGCATTCTCGGCGGCGGCAAAGGCGCGGTCGTTGGTGGAACGACCGGCGCGGCCGGCGGCACTGCGATCGTCATGGCCGGCGATCGCAACCCGGCAACCGTCAACACCGGATCGATCGTGTCGGTTCGTCTCTCCTCGCCCGTGACCATTCAGGTGGAGAAACGGGAGCAGTAAGGCCGCTACAATGGCGCGGATCTCAGCCGCTCTCGATGCCATTTAGCTTCCCTAGCTCCGCCATTCGCAGCAGCTGCGGGGCATACCGATTGCACCACTCACTCTCGGACACATTTGGTGCGGGGTCCAGCAGCCCCGCAAACTATGATTCGAGGGGTGTTTAGATGACTTTCCGAAAACTGCTCGTGATCTCGGCGATGAGCGCTCTGCTGTGCGCAGCGGCGCCGCGGACCGCGTCGGCAGACTGGGTGTTGACCCCGTTTCTCGGGTGGAACTTCAACGGGTCGGCGGACGTACACAACAATACTGCGGGAGTCTCCTTCAACAATAAGTTCGAGCACAAGCTGGACTACGGTCTCTCGCTCGCAAACATGGGCGCGGGCATAATCGGCTTCGAGGTGGACTTCGGCTATTCACCGAATTTCTTCGAGACCGGCACCGCGACGAACAACGCGTTCAATTTCACGAACGACAGCAACGTCACGACGCTCACCGGAAACGTGATCGTCGGGGCGCCACTCGGCGGGCACGCCGGATCCATCCGCCCTTATGCCGTTGGCGGTGTGGGTCTCATTCGGAGCAACGTGCAGGACGCCGGGCAGTTCTTCGACGTCGCCAGCAAGAACGACTTCGGGATGGACCTGGGCGCCGGCGTGATGGGGTTCGTGTCGCAGAACGTCGGCTTCCGTGGTGAAGTGCGCTACTTCCGCGGCTTCCGCGGCAGCAGCGACAACGCGACCTCGCTGGGCTTGAGCGACTTCAACTTCTGGCGCGGCTCGGTGGGCGTGTCATTCAAGTTCTAAGTTAGCGACCCACTCGCGCGTTTCGGCAAGCGCCGCAGCGACAGCCTCCGGGCTCGTCGACTGCGGCGTTTGTTTTTTCTCGAGGGATGCACGCGCGCTGATCGCGGCGCGCACGTCATCTCCGAAGAGTGGCGAATGCGTACGCCACTCGTCCATGGACATCTCATCGAAGGTACGCCCTTCGTGCAGCAGCCGGCGGACGATTGCGCCCACGACCTCGTGGGAGGTGCGGAACGGCATGCCGCGCGCGACGAGATAGTCGGCGACATCTGTCGCGAGCAGCAGCCCTGACGCCGCGCGTCCGGCGCGCTCGACAAGCGGAGTGAGTGCCTCCGCGACGCGGCGGACGGCTCCAAGCGACGCGAGCCATGTATCTTCCGCGTCGAACAGCGCTTCCTTGTCCTCCTGCAGATCTTTGCTGTAGCCCGAAGGCAACCCCTTCATCGCGGTAAGCCATCCCGTGAGCGCGCCGATCGCGCGCCCCGTCTTGCCGCGTACGAGCTCCAGCGGATCGGGATTCTTCTTCTGTGGCATGAGGCTGCTGCCGGTCGCCGCGCTGTCCGCCATGTCGAAGAAGGCAAACTCTTCAGAGGTGAACAGGATGAAGTCCTCAGCAAAGCGGCTCAGATGCACCATGCCGAGCGCTGCCGCATGGAGAAAAGACGCGACGAAGTCGCGATCGCCGGTCGAGTCGATGCTGTTCCGCGCGACGCGCGAGAAGCCGAGCGCCGCAGCGAGCGCATGCACGTCGACGCGGTAGCTGGTGCCCGCGATCGCGCCGGACCCGAGCGGAAGATCATCGGCGTCGTCGAGGGCGCGCGCGAGCCTCTCGAAGTCACGCCGCAGCGCGGCCGTGTGCGACAGGAGGAAGTGTGCAATCAGCACCGGCTGCGCGCGGCGGAGATGCGTGTACGAGGGCATCAGGCCATCGCCGGCGCGGGATGCGAGATCCACGAGGGCGTGGACCGCGTCCGCGATCGCCCGCTGAAGGACGGGAATCCGGCGCTTCAGGTAAAGGCGCAGATCGAGCGCAACCTGTTCGTTCCGGGAGCGTCCGGTGTGCAGACGGCGCCCCGGCTCGCCGATCGCCGCGACGAGCTCACGCTCCACGTACGAATGCACGTCCTCGTCGCGCTGCTCGTCGATGTCCGACGGAACGCCGCGCGCCAGAATCTGTGTCAGGCCGCGCGCAATCGCATCCGCATCTTCCTTCGACAGGACGCCTGCGCCTCGAAGCGCTCCCGCCCACGCCATGCTCCCTCGCACGTCGTCCTCGAAGAGGCGCCTATCGAACGGAAACGACGCGCCGAACGCGAAGAGCGTCGCGTCGGGATCCCCTTCGAATCGTCCTGACCAGAGGTGCGCCATCGCTCAGCGCGCCCCGCCCTCGACCTGATCGATGGCCGATCCCTCGCCAACTCCGTCGCCTGTGTCGTGCAATGCGAACGGTGATCGGCGCCCGACGATGGAGTAGCCGCCTTTGAGGAGCTTGAGGCGAACGGAGCCGGCGACACGCGGCTGGATCGATGCGACGAACGCGTCAATGGCGTCGCGCGTCGGCGAGAACCAGAGGCCGTTGTAGACGAGATCCGCGTACGCCGCGGCCATGTGGCGCTTCAGGCGCTCCAGCTCGCGCGGGATGACCAGCTTCTCCAGCTCGCGGTGCGCCGCGTGGAGCAGCACCGCCGCGGGCGCTTCGTAGATCTCCCGCGATTTCGTTCCGGCGACGCGGTTCTCGACCATGTCGATGCGGCCCACGCCGTGAGCGCCCGCGATCGTCTCGACGCTTTCGATCAGCTCGATGAGCGCCATCTCGATGCCGTTCGCGCGGACGGGGACGCCGGCGTCGAAGTCGATCTCGATGTAGGCGGGTTCGTCGGGTCCGTGCTGCGACGCGCGCGTCAGCGCGTACAGATCTTCTGGCGGTTCGTGCCAGAGATCCTCGAGCGGCGGCCCCTGAATCGATCGGCCCCAGAGGTTCGCGTCGATCGTGCACGCGGACGACGATGGAGACGGAAGCGAGAGCCCCCGCGCGCGCGCATAGCTGAGGAGGTCTTCGGGCCGGAGGCCCCAGAGCTCGGACGGCGCGATGACTTCGAGATCGGGATCGAGCGCGCGAATCCCCAGCTCGAGGCGGACGCGATCGTTCTCACCCGGCGCGCACCCGTGCGCGACCACGGGCGCGCCCTCGATGTGGGCGACCTCCACGAGCTTGCGCGCAATCAGCGGCCGGCCGAGCGCGGTCGCCAGCGGATACTGCCCTTCGTAGAGCGCGCCGGCCCTCAGCGATGGCAGGATGAACTCGCGCGCGAACTCATCGCGTGCATCGACGATGTGGGCGCGCAGGGCACCGGCGGCGAGCGCGCGCTCACGGACATCCGCGAGATCGCGCTCCTGCCCGAGATCGATCGTCACCGTCACGACCTGGGCAGTGAATCGCTCCGCGAGCCAGGCGATCGCGGCCGATGTCTGAAGGCCGCCAGAATAGGCGAGAACTATTCGCTCCATTTAGCTCCGGGCCCACTGTTCGAGCTGTCGCGTGAACTGCTGTGCTTCCTCGTCGCCGCGGCAGATCACGAGGATGGTGTCGTCGCCGCCGATCGTGCCCACGACCGACGGCATGTGGGCGTGATCGAGCGCGACAGCGAGCGGCTGCGCCTGGCCCGGATCCGTCTTGAGCACGACGAGCTGCTGGACGGCTTCGGCGCGGCGCAGGAACTCGGCGACCGCGCGGCGAAGCACGATCGGCTGCTCCACGTGCGCACCGCCGTTGTTCACGCCAGGGCGGCTGTAGGCGCCGTCGCCCGCGCGCTTGACGAGCCCGAGGTCGCGGATATCGCGCGACAGCGTCGCCTGGGTGACCGCAATGCCGCGGTCACGAAGCCGCGCGCGCAACTGCTCCTGGCTGGTCATCGGTTCGCGATCGACCAGCTCGAGCACGAGCGATTGGCGGTAGGACTTCATAAATTCGTGGCGGACCTCAAAGGGACGCCCCACGTGGTCGCCGACCTGGTCGCCGGCAGAAATCTCAGGACCCGAGGCAACAATCATTATACACAATATGCATACATCAACGCGAGCTAACTTCTTGACTGGGCACGGCAATTGCTGTATATCTAAACATTCCGATGAATACTTATGCCCAGGCAGTGCGGGTCGGCGTCGCGGGAGCGACGGGGTATTCAGGGGTGGAACTGATGAGGTTGCTTGCGCGGCATCCGCGCGCGCGAATCGTGGCTGCGATGGGTGCGCCGGGTGCCGAGCCTCGCCACGTCGCGGCGCTGAGACGCATCTGGGACGCCGCCATCGACGGGCTCGATGTGAAACGCCTCGCGGCAGAGACGGATGCGGTATTCCTCGCGCTGCCGGACGAAGCGGCGGCAGATCTCGCGCCGAAGCTGCTGGCGTACGGCAAGCGCGTGTTCGATCTCTCGGGCGCTTTCCGGCTGCGCGACGCGGCGCAGCGCCGTCGCTGGTATCCGCGCACGCCGGAACCGCCGGCCGCCATCGCGTACGGATTGACCGAACGGCATCGCCACGAGATTGCGGATGCACCGCTTGTAGCGTGCGCAGGCTGCTACCCAACCGCGGCAATCCTCGCGCTGCAGCCGCTCGTGGAAGCGGAGATGATCGACGGGCCGATCATCATCGATGCGAAGTCGGGCGTCTCGGGGGCCGGCAAGAAGCCGACGGAGCGCACGCATTTCAGCGAGTGCCACGACAGCGTGTCCGCGTACGGGGTGTTCTCGCATCGCCATGCGGCCGAAATCGAACAAGAGCTGGGGACGCCCGTGACGTTCGTCCCGCATCTCGTGCCGCTCGATCGCGGCATCTTCGAGACGATCTACGCACGGCTGCGTCAGGACCGCGAGGACACGGACGTGGCCGGCGTGCTGCAGAGCGCGTATCGCTGCTCGCCCTTCGTGCGCTTGACTGGCGCGGATCTTCCCGAAGTGAAGCACGTCGCGCACACGAACTTCTGCGACATCGGCTGGCGCGTGGACAGCTCGTCGCGGCAGCTCGTGATGGTCGTCTGCCTCGACAACCTGGTGAAGGGAGCCGCCGGACAGGCGGTGCAGAACTTCAACGTGGCGTTCGGGTTCGATGAGAGGCTGGGCCTGAATTGACGACGGTCCTCAAGCTTGGCGGCGAACTGCTGGACGACGCGCCAGCGTTGCGCACTGCAGCGGCCGCCGTCGCCGCGCTTCGTGCCCAGGGTCCGCTCGTCGTCGTACACGGCGGCGGTCGCGCCATCGACGCGGATCTGCGCGCGCGCGGCGCGGCACCGAAGATGGTCGATGGCCTGCGCGTGACCGATCGCGAAACGCTCGCCACGGTGGTCGGCGTCCTCGCCGGGCGCGTCAACACGGCCTTTGTGGCGGCACTCGGGGCGGCCGGTGTGCGAGCCGTCGGCCTGACCGGCGCCGACGCGGCGATCGGTCTCGCGGATCGGGCCCCGGCGCTTCAGTCGACGCGGGGCGAGTCGGTCGACCTCGGGTTCGTTGGCGTGCCATCGCCTCATGCGTCCGGACAGCTCGTGTCCGATCTTCTGACGCTCGGATATGTGCCGGTCGTCGCGAGCATCGGGGTTACGCCGGACGGTGAGCTGCTCAACGTGAATGCGGACGTCCTCGCAGCCCATATCGCGAGGACGATTCGAGCGGATCGCCTGCTGGTGGCCGGGTCGACGCCGGGGGTGTTCGACGCCGCCGGATCGCCATGCGCGACGTTGGACGAGCGGCAGGCGCGCGCGATGGTAGCGACGGGCACCGCGCGCGACGGCATGGTCACGAAGCTCGCCGCGGTGCTGGACGCGTTCCATGCGGGCGTCGATGATGTCCGCATCGTCAACGGACAGCGTGGCGATTACGCGAACGCGCCGGGGACGACGCTGGTGCGCGCGCGTGCGCGTGCGCGTGCGCGTGAGCGTGTGCGTGCGCGTGTGCGTGAGAGTGCGCGTGAGCGTCCGCGGAGTGCGAGATGACACCCATGATTAGCAATGCCATTGATCCCATTGCGCTGGACGCGCAGCATGTGCTTCAGGTCTACCGGCGCGCTGCCGTCGTCTTCGCGTCCGGTCGGGGCTGCGAGCTGTTCACGCGCGAAGGCCAGCGCTACCTCGATCTGATTTCCGGGATCGGCGTCGCGTCGCTCGGCCACGGGCATCCGGCACTTGCGCGAGCGATCGGGGATCAGGCGGCAACGCTGATTCACACGTCGAATCTCTTTCACCATCCGCTGCAGTCGGAGCTGGCGTCGCGGCTGGCTGCGTTGTCGGGTCTGCCCAGGGCGTTTTTCTGTAATAGCGGCGCGGAAGCAGTGGAGGCGTGCCTGAAGTTCGCGCGGCGGTACTGGCGTGCGGAAGGACGTCAAGCGCGCACGCGCTTCGTCGCGCTGGAGCACTCGTTTCACGGGCGCACGATGGGCGCGCTGTCCGTCACCTGGGACGCCCACTACCGCGCTCCGTTTGCGCCGCTCGTTCAGGACGTCACGTTCGTCTCCGCGTCCGATCCGCGGGCGGTGACCGCGGCGATCACGAACGAGACCGCGGCCGTGATCCTGGAGCCCCTTCAGGGTGAAGGAGGCCTCCGCCCCATTCCGCGTGCAACCGCGGACGCGATCTCCTCCGCGTGCCGCGCGACCGGTGCGCTGCTGATTGCTGACGAGGTGCAGTGCGGCCTCGGCAGGACGGGCAAGCCGTTTTACGCACCGGTTCTCGGTCTCCAGCCGGATCTCATGGCGCTTGGAAAGGCGCTTGGAGCCGGCGTCCCGATCGGAGCGGCGCTGTTCAGCGAAAGCGTAGCGGCCAGCGTGCAGCCCGGCGATCACGGCAGCACGTACGGCGGAAATCTTCTCGCCTGCCGCGCGGCGCTCGTGTTTCTCGACGAGCTCGAAAGCAGCCTGCTGGACAACATCGTCCGAACAGGCGCGTACCTGGAAGCGGGTCTGCGTGCGATCGCGGCCCGTCAACGTGCAGTGCGCGAGGTGCGAGGCGCCGGACTGATGTGGGGGCTCGAGCTGGATCGTCCGGCGGCACCCGTCGTCCAGGCCGCCCTCGAGCGCAAGCTGCTGATCAACCGTACGTCCGATACGGTGATTCGCCTGCTGCCGCCGTACATCATCGACCGCGGAACTGTCGACGAGGCACTGCCGCTCCTCGAAGCCGCAATCGCAGCCGGGACGGAAGGACCACACGCATGACGATGACCCTTCGCATGGGAACGCCGGCCGACGCGACCGCCATTCACGAGCTCATTTCGGCAAATCTGGCGGCCGGCCATCTTCTGCCGCGATCGCTCGAAGACGTCGCCGCCCATGCCGAGCGCTTCCTCGTCGCGGACCTGGATGACGAGGTCATCGGATGCGCCGAGCTGGCGCCGCTGAGCGATGCGGTTGCCGAAGTGCGCTCGCTGGTCGTGAGCGGCGCGCACCGCGGACGGCGTACCGGGACGTCGATCGTCCGCGCGCTCGCCGATCGCGGGCGCGATCTGGGGTTTGCGACGCTATGCGCCTTCACGCATCAGCCGTCGCATTTCGTCCGTATGGGGTTCTCGCTCGTCCCGCACGTCTGGATGCCTGAGAAGATCGCACACGATTGCGTGACGTGCAGTCACTTCCGCCGATGCGGCCAGTACGCCGTCGCGCTCGCGCTCCGGCCCGGGGCCGCGCCCCGCGGCGCCGATCGGTCGATGCCGGCGCGAGGCGTCTCGCAGCCGCGCGCGAGCGTCGAGCGCCTCAGGCTGACGCTGACGCCTGCGCCCGCGGACCTGAATGATCCCGTCGCGGAGAAAGTGCCCGCGTGACGGTCGCCGATCTGCGCGTCACGCCGGTTGCCGGCGGCGTCGCTGCGCCGGCCGGTTTTCGCGCGGCGGGCGTGGCCTGCGGCATCAAGAAGTCCGGCCTCGACCTGTCGCTGGTCGCGGCAGACGCGCGTGCGTCCGCCGCGGCAGTCTTCACGACGAACAAGGCCCAGGCTGCGCCTGTGCTCATCGCGCGGGAATACATCGGGGCCTCGGGCGGGCACGCGAGGGCGGTCATCATCAACAGCGGCTGCGCAAATGCGTGTACCGGCGAGGAAGGGATCGCGACCGCGAGAGCAATGGCAGACGCCGGGGCCGCCGCGCTGCGCTGCGATGCGACTGACGTGCTCGTCGCGTCTACCGGCGTGATTGGCGTCGCGCTGGATCGCGATCGCGTGACGTCGGGGATTGCCGACGCTGCGCGCGCGCTTGCCAGCGACGGCGGTGCTGCGGCCGCGCGGGCGATCATGACGACGGATCCGTTCCCCAAAGAGGCGGCGGTCGAAGTCGCAACGCCTGCCGGGACCTTCCGCGTCGGCGGGATGGCGAAGGGCTCCGGCATGATCGAGCCCATGATGGCAACCATGCTCGCGGTGGTGACGACGGATGCGGAGGTGCCGCCGGCGCTGCTGCAGCGTGCGCTCGCAGCGGCCGTCGAGACGACATTCAACTCGATCAGCGTCGACGGCGAATGCTCGACCAATGACTGCGTGTTTGCGCTCGCGTCGGGAGCGAGCGGCGTCACGATCCGCGAGTCCGACATGGGCGTCCTGACTGAAGCACTGCGCCAGGTGTGCGAACCGCTTGCGGTGGGCATCGTCCGCGGCGGTGAGGGCGCGACGAAGCTGATCACGATCGAGGTCAGCGGTGGGCGCACGCACGAGCAGGCGAAGAGAGCCGCGCGCGCGATAGCCAACTCGCCGCTGGTAAAGACAGCGATCCACGGCGCGGACCCGAATTGGGGACGGCTGGTCGCCGCGGCCGGCCGCGCCGGCGTCGATTTCGTGCTCGACGCGGCGCGCGTACGGATCGGCGATGTGGAACTGTTCGCGCAGGGACGGCCGTTCGACGAACGCGCGCCGGAGGCATCCGAGCATCTGCAGGGACGTGACGTCCTTGTCTGCGTCGATCTCGGAACCGGCGGAGCGGGCCATGCGCGCATGTGGACGTGCGATCTCAGCGCGGAGTACGTGCGGATCAACGCGGAGTACAGGACATGACGGCACACGCCACCGCCCGGGCGGTCTCCGCCTGGCGCACCACGCAATTCCTTTCCGTACCGGATCTCACGCCGGCCGAGGTGGAGACGTGCCTCGAGCTGGCCGCTTCCTTGAAGGCGGCGCGGCACGCAGGCCGGCCGCACGCCGCCCCGCTGGCAGGCCGTCACATCGCGCTGCTCTTCGAAAAGCCGTCGCTGCGGACGCGGTGCACCTTCACGATTGCGATCCGCGAGCTGGGCGGCGATATCGTCGAACCGCCCGCCGACACGGTGGTCGGGACGCGCGAGACGATCGAGGACGTCGCGCGGAACTTCGAACGCTGGGTGTTCGGCGTCGTGATGCGCACATTCGAGCAGAACCGCATCGAGCGCCTGGCGGCTGCGGCGCCGAAGCTGCGCGTCGTGAACGCCCTGACCGATCAGGAACATCCATGCCAGGCGCTCGCGGACGTCATGACGCTCCTGGAGCGGTGGGGCTCGCTGCGCGGGAGACGGGTCGCGTTCGTCGGAGACGGCAACAACGTGGCCGCCTCGCTCGCGCAGGCCGTGCTGATGCTGGGCGGCAGCTTCGCGCTCGCGTCGCCGCACGGCTACGAGCTGCCGGCCGAGATCGCCGAATCCGCGGTGCGCGGCGCGCGCCTCGGCGCGACGCTGACGCTCACCAACGATCCTGCCGAAGCAGTCGCGGGTGCCGATGCCGTCTACACGGACACCTGGACGTCCATGGGACAGGAACACACCGCGGACGTTCGCCGCGAGCTGTTCACGCCGTTCCAGGTGAACGCGGCCCTGATGGCGCGCGCACCGGAGGACGCCCTGTTCATGCATTGCCTGCCGGCGCATCGCGGCGAGGAGGTCAGCGACGAGGTGATCGAATCGCCCAATTCCGTCGTGTTCGACCAGGCCGAGAACCGCCTGCACGTGCAGAAAGCGCTTCTCGCGCTCCTCGCGTCCTGAAGAGTTTTGCAGTAGGCTCCCCGGAAGCATGCGGCAGGTCGTGATCCCGCGGCACGGGCCGCCGGAGGTGTTCGAAGTGCGCGAGGCACCCGATCCTGTGCCGGCGGATGGAGAGCTGCGGATTCGCGTGCGCGCCGCGGGCGTGAACTTCGCCGACATCCTCGCGCGCTTAGGCCTGTACCCGGACGCGCCGAAGCCGCCGCTCGTGGTCGGCTACGAGGTCGCGGGCATCGTCGACGCCGTCGGCAAGAGTGTCACTTCTGCGCACAATGGAGACCGGGTGGTCGCGCTGACGAGGTTCGGCGGCTATTCCGATCGCGTTGTCGTTCCGGCGCCTCTCGCCTTCCGGATCCCCGAAGAGCTGAGCGATGCGGAAGCGGCCGCGGTCCCCGTGACGTACCTGACGGCCGCGATCGCTCTGTATCGCATGGCTGCGTTGCGCGCTGGCGACACCGTCCTCGTGCACAACGCGGGCGGCGGCCTTGGAATCGCGGCCACGCAGCTCGCGCGCCTGAGGCGTGCGACCGTGATTGGGACGGCCTCCGCGGGCAAGCATGACGCCCTGCGCAGCTTCGGCGTCGAACATGTGATCGACTACCGCCACGCGAACGTCGCGCAGGAGGTGCATCGGCTCTCACGCGGGCGCGGCGTGGACGTGATCCTGGATCCGATAGGCGGCCGCAGCTTCGGCGATAGTTATCGGATGCTCGCACCGCTCGGCCGTCTGATCATGGTTGGCATTTCATCCATGGCGAGCGAGCGCCGCAGCGTGTGGCGCGTGCTGCGAACCTGGTGGAGCATGCCTTCGTTCAACCCGTTGTCCCTCATCAACAGGAACCGTGGCGTGTTCGGACTCAACGTCGGGCACTTGTGGGACGAGCGGCCGCAGCTCCTTCCGCTGATGGACTTCCTCATGACCGAACTTCGCGCAGGCCGGCTGCAGCCGATCGTCGCGCGGACGTTTCCTCTCGAGAAAGCGTCGGAGGCGCACCGCTTCATCCAGAACCGGTCGAACATCGGCAAGGTGGTCCTGACGACTTGATGGGCGAGGCGGTCGTCATCGCTCGATCGTCGAGCTGCGCGTGATCGGATGACCGTCCCCCGAGCTGCGCGCGCTGCGCTCGATCGGCCGATTGCCACGGCGACAGCGCTGTATGTCGCGCTCACGCTGGCGTACACCTGGCCGCTTGCGGCGCACCTCTCGGACGGCATCCCCCACGACGTCGGCGACCCGCTGCTCAATACATGGATCCTGTGGTGGTCCACCCGCGCTGTGCCGCTGACGGTGGCGTGGTGGAACGCGCCCATCTTCTTTCCCGCTCCCGGCGTGCTCGCGTTTTCCGAACACCTGCTCGGACTTGCGCCGATCTCGGCGCCGCTGATCGTACTCACCCACCAGCCGCTCCTGGGCTACAACGTGGCCCTGCTCGCGAGCTTCGTCCTGAGCGCCCTTGCCGCGTACGCACTCGGGTACACGCTGACGCGGCGTCATGACGCGGCGTTCATCGCCGGGATCGCCTACGCGTTCGCACCGTACCGTCTCGCTCACGTGCCACACATCCAGGTGCTGTCGTCCTATTGGGCACCTGCATGCCTTGCGGCGCTGCACATCTACGTGCGCGAGCACAGGACCAGATGGGCGGCTCTCGCCGCGCTCGCCTGGCTGATGCAGGCACTGGCCTGCGGCTATTACCTCTTCTTCCTTTCGGTGCTCCTGTTGCTCTGGGTCTTGTGGTTCGCCGCCGGACGCCTGCCGTTCCGCCGCACGATCGAGCTGATCGCGATCTGGACGGTCCCGCTGCTGCTGCTCGTTCCACTCCTTGCGGGGTACCAGCACATTCTTCGCGACACGTACGGGTTTCGACGGCAGCCGCTCGAAGTCGAGGCGTTCAGCGCGGACATCGCCGGTCTGCTGTTCGCGCACGACGAGCTGCTCGTCTGGGGATGGCTGCACGTGACGACGAAGCCGGAGTCGACGCTGTTTCCGGGCCTGACGATCGTTCTGCTGCTCGGGATTGCCGCCTTCCACGCAGCCGGAGGCGGCGCGCGGCGCATGCCGTCCCGCACGTGGGCGCAGCCCGTGCTGCTTGCAGCGTTCCTCACGTCCCTCGCCTGCGCCTTGCTCCCGCTGTTCAGTGGCGGCGCATGGCGCTTGACGATCGCGGGCGTGCGCCTCATCTCGATCCGCCGCGCGGAGAAGCCATTGACCCTTGCCCTGGTGTTCGGGCTGGGGTGGCTCGCCACGTTGCCTCGCCCGCGTGCCGCCATTCACCGTCGGTCGCCGTTCATCTTCTACATCGCCGCCGCCTTTCTCATGTGGATCTGCGCGCTGGGCCCTGTCCCGGCGCTGCAGGAGACGCGCGTCATCTACGAGGCGCCGTATCGCTGGCTGACGAGACTGCCTGGCTTCGACGCGCTGCGCGTTCCGGCGCGTTTCTGGATGATGGCGCTCGTGTGCCTGAGCGCGGCCGCGTCGATCGCGTTTAACCACATCGCTGAGCGGCGACGACGGATATTGCTCGCGGTGGTTGCCGCCGGCATGCTCCTCGACGGCTGGCCGCGCGTCTTCAAAGTCGTGCAGGCCCGCGAGCCCCGGCCGGTGCCTGCTGGCGTCTCGGCCAGGCTCGATCTTCCGGTCGGCCAGGATGACACGCTCGCGATGTACCAGCAGATGCGCGCGCCGGTACCTCTGTACAACGGCTACAGCGGCTACTTCGCGCCGCATTACTACGCGATGCGCGAGCTGCTCGCGCGCCGCGATCCCGCGATCCTGCACGCATTCGCCGCCCGCGGTTCGCTCGGGGTCGTCGTCGACAACGGCAGCGATCCCGACGGCGCGCTCAAGGCGTACGTCATGCGCATGCCTGGCGCCTCCCTCGTACATGCCGAGCGGGACTGGAACAGCTACCGCATTCCGCAGAGCACGGTCCACCCGCTGCCGGATGAAGAAGGGGAGCCGCTGGAGATCAAGGCACTCGACGCATACCCCAGCGCACCGCACGCACAGCGCACCACGGACGGAGATCTGTGGACGCGATGGAGCGGCGGTCCGCAGCAGCAGTCATCGGAGCTGACGATCGAGCTGGCCGCGTCCGGACGCGTCCATCAGGTCGTCCTCGTGCTCGGTCCCTACATCACCGACTGGCCTGTTCGCCTGCAGATTGATGTCGCGGCCGTACGCGACGAATGGACGACCGCGTGGGCTGGAGAGACCGCGTTGCACGCCTACTACGGTTCCGTCCGCCATCCCAAAGAGGCGCCGCTCGTCTTCCCGATCGATCGAGACGGCGTGCGCTACATCCGTCTGCGGCAGACGGGATTCGGGACGCACGACTGGAGCGTCGCCGAGCTTCGGGTACGGTGATAGCTCGGCTCATCCCCTTCAGCCGCTCTCGCCGGAGTACTGGACGCCAATCAGCGAATTGCGGTGACGGTACTCGGTCGGCGGGACGCCGTGGTGCGAGCGGAAGTCGCGGGAGAAGTGTGACGGGTCGGCGCATCCGACTTCCAGCATCACGTTCTTGACTGGAAGACTCGTCCGCTCGAGGAGCGCTGCCGCGCGCCGCATACGCAGCGCCCGCAGGAAGCGCGTCGGCGACGTCCCTGTTTCGCGGACGAAGAGATGAGCCAACCGCGAGGGGGAAACGTTGACGGCGGCCGCCAGCTCGCGGATCGTGAGCGGATCCCGCAGCCGCTGCTCCATGGTCTCAATCGTGACGGTTACCCGGCGGTCCATACAGGGGATATTTCAACCTGCGTGCCGTATACATAAGCGCTCAAGCATGATATGTGAGCGGTCAAGCAGGGCCAGGTCGATTTAGCCGCTTCTGCGGCGCCGGCGCGGAGGCTGCCGCCCCCGACCTGCCGCACGCGTGGCCATCCCGTTGCCCACGGGTGTGGCACGCGGGTTTCATAAGCGGTCAAGCATGACCGAACGGTCGTGGCGTGTGCGCCGGCGCTGCCTCGTCTGCGAAGCGGAAGCCGAGGTCACCGAACCCGTCGATACCGATGAGATTGGACCGCTCTGCGACCTCTGTCACGCCCCGACCGAGCGTGTCGCCGTTCTCGAGCCGATGAGCAGGGTTCCAAATCCTCATGCAGCGGCGCTCGGCCGCCTCGGCGGCCTCAGGGGAGGGCCTGCCCGCGCCGCAGCCCTCAGCGCACGACGTCGGCGCGAGATCGCGCGCGCCGCAGCGCTTGCGCGTTGGAAAAAGAGCTGAGGCGGCTGTGAGAGGACCGCCGGCGTCGTAGCGCGCGCATCGAGCACGGCGCCGTGGCGGGGGCGTCGCCGTCGTAACGCGGCCCTTCAGGGCCGCGAAGGAGCAGTACGCGTGCTACTACTCATCGACCGCCGCCTGCAGGACCACTGACGGCTCCCCTTCGGCGACAACCCTCCCCCGCACGATGAGAAGCACGTGATCCGCGAGGCGCTGCACCTCGTCCCGATCGTGCGACACGTACACAATCGGGACGTGCATCTCGTCGCGGATGCGTTCGAGGTAAGGAAGAATACGGCGGCGCAGCGCGACGTCGACGGCCGCCAGCGGCTCGTCGAGCAGGAGCAGCGACGGTCCGGACATCAGCGCGCGCCCGAGCGCCACGCGCTGACGCTCGCCGCCCGAGAGCTGGCCGACGCGCCGATCGACCAGCGGCGCGATCTCGAGCATCTCCAGCACGCGCGACAGCTCCGGCGAGGACCCGGGATGCCGTCCGTACATGAGATTGCTGCGGACGTTCATGTGCGGGAACAGCGCCACGTCCTGCGTCACGTAGCCGATGCGGCGCAAGCGCGGCGGCAGGCTCACGCGATCCGCCGACGAGAAGAGGACGCGATCGTCCACCGCAATCCGCCCGCATCGCGGCGTGCGTAGTCCCGCGATCGCGTCGAGGATTGTCGTCTTGCCTGCGCCCGAGGGGCCGAACAGCGCGGCCGTGCGGCCCGTCACGCGCGCGGCCACACGCAATACGAATGCACCCTGAACCAGTTCGAAGTCGAGCGCGATCACGCGGTCGGTCTTTCGCTCAGGCGATTCGCCACCCACAACGCAGCGCACGCAATCGCGGCGGACACGGCGATGAGCAATGCCGCCGCGCGGTCGTGTCCGGTCTCCGCGTACGAGTAGATCGCGACCGCGAGCGTCCGCGTGCCGCCCGGAATGCTTCCGGCGACGACCATCGTGGCGCCGAACTCCCCGAGCGCGCGCGCGAAGGCAAGCACCGCTCCGGCCACAACGGACGGCCACGCCAGCGGCAGGCTGATCGTGACGAAGATGCGCGCCGGCGACGCCCCCAGCGTCGCGGCAACCTGTTCATAGCGGCGGTTCACCTGCTCGAAGCCGGCCCGCGCGGTGCGAATCAGCAGCGGCACCCCCATCATCGCCATCGCAATCACAACGGCCTTCCACGTGAACACGACGTCGATGCCGGCCGCCGACAATGGCCGGCCCAGCAACCCGCGTCGGCTGAGGAGCACGAGCAGAATCAGCCCGGTCGCCACCGGCGGCATGACCAGCGGCAGCGTCAGGACGGTTTCCACGAGCGTTCGGCCGGGAAACGAGTGACGCGCCAGCACCCAGGCCACCAGCACGCCGGGCGGCAGCATGAGGATCGTGGCGCCCATGGCACACGCCAGCGTGAAGACCGTGATGTGCCAGAGATCCATGCGTCAGCGGTTCGCCGGCGGACGCTCGAAGCCGAAGCGCGCGAAAATGCGATACGCCTCGGCGCCGCGGAGGTACGCGAGAAATCTTGCGGCCTGGTCCGATCCGGCAGCGCCGCGGATGATCGCCGCCGGATAGAGGATGTGCGGACCGCGTTCGGCAGGTACCGTCCAGGCGACGGCCGTGTGCGTGGAAGTGCGCGCATCCGTCCGGTAGACGATGCCTGCATCGGCCGCCCCTGTCTCGACCGCGGTCAGCGCCGCACGGACGTTCGTGGACGCGACGATCCGCGGGCGAAGCGCCTCCCAGAGGCCTTCGTGCTGCAGGAACTCCTTCGCGTAGACACCGGCCGGCACCGCGTCCGGGTCTCCAATTGCGATGCGTTTGAAGGCAGGATCGAGCAGGTCCCGGATGCTGGAGAACGTGCGAGGCCTGTCGCCCGGCACGACCACCGCCAGGAGATTGGTGAGCAGGTTGACCCTCGTCCCTTCGGCGACGAGCCCTGCGCGCGCCACCAGATCCATCTGCGCCTGGTCCGCGCTGATAAAGAGATCCACCGGCGCGCCGTTGACGATCTGCCGCGCGAGCACGTTGGATCCGCCGAAGTTGAACAGCACCGGCCCGCCGCCGTCGGACTTGTACTGCTCCGCGGCAGCCGTCAGTGCGTCCGTGAGGCTGATGGCTGCGGACACGGTGATCGACGGAGGCGTCTGGCGCGCCGCGGCGGCGACCGCCAGCAGCAGCGCGAGCGCTCGGAGCATGGTTACAGCTTAATACGCGCGCGCTCCGGGCCGGGACCTACGCGGATAGGGACGGCAGCCTGCGGAGGAGCACGAGCGTCCACGGCTGCACGCTGACCTTCTCGCGCGCCTGGACTTCGCCTCCGCCGTTTTCACCGGCGAGATGATCGCCGGCCTCGGCGGTGTTGAGAATCAGCTCCCAGCGATCGCCCCATTTCGCCTCGGGCAGGATGAACTCGAGCGGCTCGTGATGCGCGTTGAACATCACGTAGAAACTGTCGTCGACCATCCGCTCTCCACGTTCGTCCATCGTCGGAATCGCGGAACCGTTCAGGAAGACGCCGAGGGACTTCGCGAAGCCGGCCTGCCAGTCCTGATCCGACATCTCGCTGCCCGCCGGCGTGAACCAGCCGATGTCGCTGACTTGGCTTCCGCGGATGGGCCGTCCCTGAAACCAGCGCCGGCGGCAGAACACGGGATGCTTGTTGCGCAGCGTAATCAGATGCCGCGTGAACTGGAGCAGCTTCGGATCGGCATGCTCCCAGTCGTACCAGGAGATCTCGTTATCCTGACAGTACGCGTTGTTGTTTCCACGCTGGGTGCGGCCGATCTCGTCGCCGCCGCACACCATCGGGACGCCCTGCGACAGCATGAGGGTCGTGAGAAAGTTGCGGGCCTGCCGGTTGCGGAGCGCCAGGACGGCCGGGTCGCTGGAGGGGCCCTCCTCACCGCAGTTCCACGACCGGTTGTGGCTTTCGCCGTCGCGGTTGTCTTCGCCGTTCGCCTCGTTGTGCTTGTCGTTGTATGAAACGACGTCGCGCAGGGTGAATCCGTCGTGCGCCGTGATGAAATTGATACTCGCGTACGGCCGCCGCGCGGTGCCCTGATAGAGATCGGAGCTGCCCGTCAACCGATATCCGAACTCGGCAAGCGTTCGATCCGTTCCGCGCCAGAAGTCGCGCACGCAGTCGCGATACTTGCCGTTCCATTCCGTCCACAGCGGCGGGAAGTTGCCGACCTGATAGCCGCCTTCGCCGACGTCCCACGGCTCGGCAATCAGTTTCACCTGACTCACGACGGGATCCTGCTGAATCAGATCGAAGAACGCCGACAGCCGGTCCACGTCGTGCAGCTCTCGCGCGAGCGTCGCCGCGAGATCGAACCGGAACCCGTCGACGTGCATGTCGAGCACCCAGTACCGCAGGCTGTCCATGATGAGCTGCAGCACGTGCGGGTTGCGCATGTTCAGCGTATTGCCCGTCCCCGTGTAGTCCATGTAGTAGCGCCGATTGTCCGGCACGAGGCGGTAATACGCGGTGTTGTCGATCCCCTTCAGCGACAGGACCGGGCCGAGGTGGTTCCCTTCAGCGGTGTGGTTGTAGACGACATCGAGGACGACCTCGATGCCCGCCTCGTGCAGCGTTTTCACCAGGTGCTTGAATTCCTGCACCTGCTCGCCGCGCTGTCCACGCGCGGAATATTCGTTGTGCGGCGCGAGGTACCCGATCGAGTTGTAGCCCCAGTAGTTTCGAAGCCCGCGCTCCAGCAGGTGCGCGTCCTGCACGAACTGGTGAACGGGAAGCAATTCCACCGCAGTGATGCCGAGCGACTGGAGGTAGCGGATGGCAGTCGGGTGAGCCATGCCGGCGTACGTCCCCTGAAGCTCCTCGGGAATGTCAGGATGCCGCTTGGTGAAGCCCTTGACGTGCGTCTCGTACACGATCGTCCGGTGCCACGGCGTGCGCGGATGGTGATCGTTGCCCCAGTCGAAAAACGGGTTGATGACGACCGACTTCGGGATGAACGGCGCGCTGTCGAGATCGTTGCGAGAGTTCTCCGGCTCCTTGAAGTGGTACGGGAACATCGCCTCGTTCCACTTCCATTCACCTTCTATCGCCTTGGCGTACGGATCGAGCAGGAGCTTCGCAGGATTGCACCACTGCCCCTGATCGGGCGCGTATGGGCCGTGCACGCGAAATCCGTAGCGCTGGCCTGGCTTCACGTTCGGCACGTAGCCGTGCCAGCAGAGCGCCGTCATCTCCGGCAGATCGACGCGCGTTTCGTTGGCCGCTTCGTCGAACAGACAGAGCTCGATCCGTTCGGCAATCTCCGAAAAGATGGCGAAGTTGGTGCCGACGCCGTCGTAGGTGGCGCCGAGCGGATACGGCGTGCCTGGCCAGATTTGCATCACGATCAGGGTTCCGGGTTCCCGGCTCGAGCAATTCCTGTGCCCACGCGTCGACCCGGCGACTGCCAGGATTGCGTTATCGTTTCGGACATGCGCCGAGTTGCCCGAACGCCCTTCATTCTTCTGCTGTTCTTCGCGGTCGTCTCATGCGAGCCGCGACTGGCGCCGACGATATCGCGCAGCGGCATGGTCGTCTGCGCCTCGGCGCCCGCATGTGATGTGGGTGCCGCCGTTCTCACGCGCGGCGGAAACGCCGTGGACGCTGCGGTCGCAACCGCGTTTGCGCTCGCCGTCACCCATCCGAGCGCCGGCAACATCGGAGGCGGCGGCTTCATGCTCGTGCGCACGCCGGACAGTCAGGCGACGAGCTTCGATTACCGCGAGAAAGCGCCGCGCGCCGCTACGCGAACGATGTACTTGCGGGGCGGCCATATCGATATCTCGCTCACCAACCAGGGCTATCTCGCCCCTGGCGTTCCGGGAACCGTGCGCGGCCTGGCGCTCGCACACAAGCGCTTCGGCACGCGCCCCTGGCGCGACCTCGTGATGCCCGCGGTCACGCTTGCCGACGGCGGGTTCGTGTGCTCCGAGACGCTCGCGCAAGCTCTGAACCGCCAGATCGAGGGCGTGATGGGCCATTACCCGGCGTCGCTCGACGCGTACGGAAAGCCCGGTGGCGGCAAATGGGCGCCCGGCGATCGGATCGTGCTGAAGGATCTCGCGCGGACGCTGCGCGCGATCGCCGACGATGGGCCCGATGCGTTCTACACGGGGTGGATCGCGGACCGCATCGACGCCGATATGAGAGCCCACGGCGGTCTGATCACCAAAGAAGATCTCGCAGCCTATGAACCGAAAGAGCGGACACCCGTCCGAGGGCGCTATCGCGACTACGACATCATTTCGATGCCGCCTCCCAGCTCCGGAGGGATTGCGTTGATCGAGATGCTGAACATCCTCGAGCCCTTGCACCTGAAGGAGAAAGGCCGTGGGTCGGCGGACGCGATCCATCTCGAGATCGAAGCCATGCGTCGCGCGTACCTCGATCGCGCACGGTTCGTCGGCGACCCTGATTTTGTCGACGTTCCCGAACGAAAGCTTCTGTCCAAGGACTACGCGCGCACGTTGTCCGGTTCGATAGACCCGGCGAAGGCGACCCGCAGCGTGGATCTCGGCGCCGACATTGTCACGCGCGCGGACACTGAGTCGACAGAGACGACGCATTTTTCGGTGATTGATTCGCGCGGGATGGCGGTCGCGAACACGTATACGCTCGAAGGCGGCTTCGGATCGCGCGTTGTCGTAAAGGGCGCGGGGTTTCTGCTCAACAACGAGATGGGAGATTTCAACAAGAATCCGGGCGTCACGAATACGACCGGCGACATCGGCACGCCGGCGAATCTCATCGATCCCGGCAAGCGGATGCTGAGCTCGATGACGCCGACCATCGTCGAGCGCAACGGGAAAGTCGTCCTAATCACGGGCTCGCCCGGAGGCCGCACGATCATCAATACCGTGCTGTCCGTCGTGCTCGGCGTCACGGAGTTCGGGATGACGGTTCGTGAGGCGGTCGACGCACCGCGCCTGCATCATCAATGGCTGCCCGATTGCGCGACGATCGAGAAGAACGGCGCCTCGGCGGAGGTCGTGCGTCAGCTTCGAGCGATGGGCCACGTGGTCACGATGGAGGGCACACAGGGAGATGCGAACTCCATCGGCATCGACGCGTCCGGCGTCGCGAGCGGCGCCAACGATCTGCGAAATCCGGAGGGAAAGGTGTCCGCCGCGGGTGCAGGCTTGACTTCCGCCCGCAGCCCACAATAGGCTCAAAGAAGTGTCCTGCAGCGTCACGCACCATCGCGCCCATCACGTCCGCTTTGGCGGGACGGGTGAGCTGCGCGCGCGCTGAAGACGCGACACGACAGCACATCAAGCCCCGCCGGCACTGCCGCGCGGGGCTTTTTTTGTTTGCGAAACCAGCGCGCCGCGGGCGCGCCGCCGGAGCGGAGCGGGGCACGGGAATCCCCGCGAGCGACGACGCAGGGGGTCCGGCGGGGCGAAGCCCCCCGGTTGAATATGGACTTTACGAAACTCGGGGGTCTCGTCCCCGCCGTGATTCAGGACGAGGACACCAACGAGGTCCTGATGGTCGGCTTCATGAACCAGCAGGCTCTCGATCGCACCGTGGATTCGGGCTTCGCGACGTTCTTCAGCCGCACGCGCAACGCGCTGTGGACGAAGGGAGAGACGTCGGGGAACCGGCTCCAGGTTTCGCAGATCCTGGTGGATTGCGATGACGACACGGTGCTGCTCAAGGTGAGGCGGCTCGGGGATGGAAACGTCTGTCACACGGGTGAACGCTCCTGCTTCTTCCGGCCGCTGGAGACCCGATGAAGCTGAAGCTGGGATTGCCCAAGGGGTCGTTGCAGGACGCCACGATTCAGCTCTTCGCGCGCGCCGGGTTCAACATCTACGCGAGCACGCGATCGTATTTCCCGACTATCGACGATTCGGAAATCGAGTGCATGCTCATTCGCGCGCAGGAGATGGCGCGCTACGTCGCGGATGGCGTGCTCGACGCCGGCCTCACCGGCATGGACTGGATCGCGGAGCACGAGGCGAACGGCGGGGCGACGGTCGCTCCGCTCGCGGATCTCGTCTACTCGAAGCAGAGCTTCGGCAAGGTCCGCTGGGTGCTCGCGGTCCCGGAGGACTCGCCGTACCGGACACCGAAGGACCTCGAAGGGGCCACGATCGCCACCGAGCTGGTTCGCGCGACACAGGCGTACTTCTCTCGGCTCGGCATCAAGGTGAGCGTCGAATTTTCGTGGGGGGCGACGGAAGTAAAACCCCCGGTGCTGGCGGACGCAATCGTCGAGGTCACGGAAACCGGATCGTCGCTCCGGGCCAACCGCCTGCGCATCATCGACACGGTGCTCGAATCGAACACACAGCTCATTGCAAACCGGGGTGCGCTCGGCGATGAATGGAAGCGCACGAAGCTCGAGAACATTGCGCTGCTTCTGAGGGCAGCGATCGAAGCACAGGGACGCGTCGGCATCATGCTGAACGTGCGTCGGTCGGATCTGGAGACCGTGCTCGCGCTCCTGCCCGCGCTGCAGCGTCCGACGATTTCGCCGCTGAGCGACACGGAGTGGGTGGCGATCAACACGATCATCGAGGAGCGCACGGTTCGCGATCTCATTCCTCGGCTGAAGAACGCACGGGCGCAGGGCATCGTGGAATATCCGCTCAACAAGATCGTGCTGTGAAGAAATCCTCGATTGCCATCGTCGAGTCGTCGAACGCGAAGGCGCTTGCCGCCCTGCTGGATCGCGAGCCGCGCCGCGATCCGGCGATTGGACGCCGTGTCGCCGCCATCGTGGACCGCGTCAGGCGGGAAGGGGACCGCGCCGTCCTCGCGTACGCGAAGAAGTTCGACGGCCTAAAGGAACCGGTCATCGTGTCGGACGAGGAGATCGATCGCGCGAGCGCGGCCGTGGCTCCCGAGGTGCGCGACGCGATTCGGCTTGCGGCGCAGAACATCAGGCGCGTCGCCCAGCGGCAGGTGCCGCGCGGCTTCGCCCTCTGTCCGATCCCGGGCGTGAAGATCGAGCAGCGTGTGCAGGCGCTGGATCGCGTCGGTTGCTACGTGCCGGGCGGCCGGTACCCGCTCCCCTCGTCTCTCTTGATGACGGCGATTCCCGCACGAATCGCCGGCGTGCCCGAAGTCGTTGCCGTGTGTCCGCGTCCGGATGCCACTGTGATGTGCGCGGCGCGCGAAGCGGCCGTGACGCGGCTGCTGCGGATTGGAGGCGCACACGCGATCGCTGCGCTTGCCTACGGGACGGCGAGCATTCCACGCGTGGACAAGATCGTGGGCCCAGGAAATGCGTACGTCGCGGCGGCGAAGGCGATGGTCGCCTCGCGCTGCGCGATCGATTTTTACGCCGGGCCCAGTGAGATTCTCGTGCTTTCGACCGACGGCCGGCCCGACTGGATTGCGGCGGATCTCCTCGCGCAGGCGGAGCACGATCCGGATGCGCGCGCGATCTTCGTCACGCCGCGCCGCCGGCTTGCCGCGCAAGTCGCGGCCGAGGTGACACGTCAGGTGCCGCCGGATGGACCAGCACGACGCGCGATTGCCACCAACGGCGCCATCGTCGTCACGCGGAGCCTCGATGAAGCGTTCGCCGTCAGCGAACGCATGGCACCGGAACATGCGGTCTGCGACTCACTCGCACAGGCGGAGCGCATCAGACGGGCCGGAACCGTGTTCGTCGGGCCGCTCAGCGCGCAGGCGTGCGGCGACTACGTGACGGGATCGAACCATGTCCTGCCGACGAGCGGCGCGGCGCGCGCCCGTGGGGGCTTGACCGCCGCCGACTTCGTGCGCGTGTCGACGGTTCAGCAGATCGCGGCGGACGGGCTGCGCCGCGTCGGGCCTGCCGGCGTGGCGCTCGCGAACGCCGAGGGGCTTCACGCGCATGCGGCGTCCATTCAGATGCGGTTCGATGAAGGCAGGAACGACGATGACAGGTGAGTACGACAGGCCCCGTGCGGATCGCGGGGGTATCCGCCTGCACCTCAACGAGAACACCGGCGGCTGTTCCCCGGCGGTTCTTGCCGCACTTCGTTCGCTCACCGAAAAGGATGCGGCGTTCTATCCCGACTACGAGGCCGCATACCAGGCCGTCGTGTACGCATTCGGTGTACCGGAGGATCACCTCGTCCTGACGAACGGACTCGACGAAGGGATTCTCACTGCGACTGGCGCGGCGTTTCGCGATCGCGGTAATGGCATACCCGAAGGTCTGGGCGTGTTCCCGGCGTTCGACATGTACGAAGTCTGCACGGAGGCTCTGGGCGGACGCATGGTCATGCTGCCGCTGGACGGGGACTACGCATATCCGTGGGACGCGCTTCGAGCGGCGGTAACCGACAGGACGCGCATCGTCTACGTCACGAATCCGCACAACCCTACCGGGCAGTCGCTTGCGCTCGACGACATCGTCGCGCTTGCTCGCGCCGTCGCGCCCGTGATGCTGTTCGTCGACGAAGCGTACGCGGACTTCACGGACGAAACGCTGATTTCTTCTCGCATCTTCAGCGACCTGCCGAACGTGGTCGTCGGCCGCACCTTCGCCAAGGCGTACGGGCTGGCGGGGCTGCGCGTTGGCGCGCTGTTCGGGCATCCTGACACGCTGGCGCCCATCCGGCGCATCGTCCCGCCGTATACGCTGAATATCTTCGCAACGGTTGCACTGCCGGTAGCGTTGGGCGATCGACAGTACCGCGAGTGGTACGTTGCGCAGGTGGCGGAATCGAGACGCATGCTGAGCGACGCGTGCGCCCGGCTCGGATTTCCCGTATCGCGCAGCGTCGCGAATTTCATGCTCGTCAACGCCGGCGCGCGCGCGCGCTGGCTGGTCGAGGCGCTGGCGGCACGGCACGTGTTCGTCCGCGATCGGTCGTCCGATCCCGGATGTGCCGGCTGCATCCGGATGACGACAGGCCTGGTCGCCGATACCGAGCGGCTCATCACCGCTATCGAGGAGGTCTGGTGCGGCGCGCCACGCTGAAACGGGCAACACGCGAGACGTCGATCCGCATCAAGGTCGCTATCGAAGGACGCGGCCGCTACGACATCGCCACCGGCATCCGCTTCCTCGATCACATGCTGGAGCTCGTCGCGCGGCACGGCGCGTTCGACCTGACGCTGAAGGCGGACGGCGATCTCGACGTCGATCAGCATCACACCGTCGAGGACTGCGGGATTGCGCTCGGTGAGGCGATCTCCGCCGCGCTCGGAACGCGTCGGGGCATCAATCGTGCCGGCTACTTCGTCATGCCCATGGACGAGGCGCTCGCGGTTGCCGCGATCGATCTCGGCGGACGCACGCACGCCGTTGTCGATCTGCAGCTTGCCGTCGAGCGCGTCGGCGATCTGCAGTCGGAGCTCGTGCAGGACTTCTTCGAAGGCTTCGCTCAGGGAGCGCGCGCCAACGTTCACGTAAAGGTGCTCTACGGACGCTCGAGCCATCACCAGATTGAAGCGATCTTCAAGGCGTTCGCGAGGGCGCTGCGCGTCGCGTGCTCGCGCGATCGGCAGCTTGGCAAGATGCTCCCGTCGACCAAAGGGCTGTTGTGATCGCGCTCATCGACTACGGCGCCGGGAACCTGACGTCGGTGCGAAAAGGGCTTGCTGCTGCGGGCGCCGCGCTCTTCACGCCGGCGAGTCCCGATGAGCTGTCGCGCGCGTCCGGCGTAATCGTGCCGGGTGTGGGCCATTTCTCGGCGACGAGCGCGCTCGACGAGCGCTGGTCGCGCGCAATCAAGGACACCCTCGAGCGCGGCGTCCCGCTGCTCGGGATCTGCCTCGGGCTTCAGTTTCTCTTCGACGGCAGCGAGGAGGCACCTGAAAACCGCGGGCTCTCGCTGCTGTCCGGACGGTGCTTCCGCCTGCCGCCCGCGCAGAAGGTGCCGCACGTCGGCTGGAACACCGTCGAGCTCGTTCGACCATCCACGATTCTCGAGGGCCTGGCGAGCCACACCGCGTTCTACTTCACGCATTCGTTCGCAGCGCCAGTGACAGGCGCCTGCGTCGGCCTGACCATTTACACGGCGCCGTTTGCCGCGGTCGTCGAACGCGGCCGCACGTTCGGCGTTCAATTTCATCCGGAGAAGTCCGGCGACGCCGGGCTGCGCGTCCTCCGGAACTTCGTCGACCTGTGCTCGCCAAGCGCCTGATCGCCTGCCTCGACGTCCGCGACGGCTGCGTCGTGAAGGGCGTCAACTTCCAGGATCTCGGCAACGCGGGCGATCCGGCTGCCCTCGCGCGCCGCTACAACGTCGAAGGTATCGACGAGCTCGTCATTCTGGACGTCACGGCGACGGTCGAGAAGCGGCGTGCGATGGCGCGTACAATTCGTGCGGTTTCCGCGGAGCTCTTCATCCCCCTCGCGGTAGGCGGCGGGATCGCCTCGGAGGACGATGCGGCGGCGGCGATCGACGCGGGTGCCGACAAGGTGAGCCTGAACACGGCCGCTGTCAACGAGCCGTCGTTGATCGGACGCCTCGCATCACGCTATGGATCGCAGGCAGTCGTCGTGGCGATTGACGCGAAACAGACGGGCGACGGGTGGAAAGTATTCACGCGCAGCGGACGCGAGGCTGCGGGACTCGATGCCATTGAGTGGGGACGACGGGCGGAAGCGGAGGGGGCGGGAGAGATCCTGCTGACGTCAATCGATCGCGACGGCACGCGCAGCGGTTTCGACTGCCGACTGACATCAGCTGTCTCGTCCGCGGTGAACATCCCGGTGATCGCGTCAGGCGGAGCTGGGACGTTCGAGCACTTTCACGAGGTGTTCACGATGGGCAAGGCAGACGCTGCGCTCGCCGCATCCGTGTTTCATTTCTCGGAGCACGCCGTCTCGGAGCTGAAGCAGTTTCTCCGCGATCGCGGCGTCCCCGTGCGCATCTGACCTCTCATGCTCATTCCAGCGATCGATCTCCAGGGCGGGCGCGTCGTGCAACTCGTGCAGGGTGAGCAGCTGGCGCTCGCGTCCGATGACCTCGACGGCTGGATCGAGCGGTTCGGGAACTTCCCCAAGGTCCAGGTGATCGATCTGGATGCCGCCAAGGGAGAGGGCAACAACGGCGCGCTCGTGCAGTCGATCTGCCGGCGCCTCCCCTGTCGTGTCGGCGGCGGCATTCGATCGATCGAGCGCGCGTCGGAGGCCATCGTCAACGGCGCGCGAAAAGTGATCCTCGGTTCCGCCCTCTTCCGCGACGGCATGCCCGACCTCGATCTCGCGCGCTCATTGTCCGACACGCTGGGAGAGGATCGCCTCATCGCGGCGGTCGACGCGCGCGGCGGTCGGGTCGTCGTGCACGGCTGGCGGTCGGCGCTCGATCTCTCACCTGTCGAGGCCATTCACATCCTGGAGCCGTTCTTTGGCGAGTTCCTGTTCACGAACGTCGATGTGGAGGGCCTGATGCAGGGCACGGATCGGGCAGCGATCGAGCAGGTTCGCGCCGCGACGAAGCGTCAGATTACAGCCGCCGGGGGGATCACTACTCGAGAAGAGATCGACTGGCTCGACTCGCTCGGTATCGACGCCGTAGTAGGGATGGCTGTCTATACCGGACGGCTGCCCATTGACTCGCGAAGACCGGATCCCGGTCGTGAATAAAGGCGAACTGTCGGGCGCCATGTTCTCGAAGCTCGAAGCAATCCTGATTGCGGCAGCGGCGATGACCGTCGCCGCGTCGTTGATCGTGCTCTTGTCGCGCTTGACGCTTGATGATGCCTATATCACCTTCCGGTACGCACGCCATTTCGCCGAAGGATACGGCCTCGGTGCATGGAATCACACCGGCGAGCGCGTCGAAGGCTATTCGTCGTTGCTGTGGACCCTGCTCCTCGCGGGCGCTGCTCGGCTCGGCATCGATGTTCGCCTGGCGTCAAAGGTGCTGGGTGGTGCGGCGGCGCTCGTCGTACTAGCCGTCCTCCTCCGGCGCCGCGACGATCGCCCCGCTTTCCTTGGGGGCCTCTTCCTCGCGGTGTACGCGCCGTTCGTGCTGTATGCCGCGTCGGGAATGGAGGCCGTGGCGTTCACCGGCCTCGTCACGCTTGCGCTGGTCGGTCCAGCCGCGTGGCAGCCGATCGTCGCACCGCTCCTCGTCGCGATGCGGCCCGAAGGCGTGCTCGTCGCGGGAATCGACGTGCTGGCTCTCGCCTGGCGGGGCGAGCGTCGGCGATGGATCCTCGCGACGGCGATTCTCGGCACCCTGACGCTTGCGGTGATCGCGATTCACCGCTGGGTGAGCTATCACGCGCTCGCGCCCAACACGTACTACGCGAAAGTGGCGGGCGGCGGCGTTGGACACGTGAAGCTCGGCCTGGTGTACGTCGGCGGTTGGATGCTCGCGCACGCGGTAGTAGTCGTCTTTCTGGCGATTGGTGGCGTCGCGGTGAGGCGCGCCGGCGATCAGCGTGGATTGACGTGCATCGCGCTATTCGTCCTGTACGTCCTGTATATGGCGAGCGCGGGCGGAGACCCACCGACCGCATTCCCCGTCTGGCGCCAGTTCGTGCACGTAGCTCCGGCCTGGGTACTCGTGGCGATGACCGGTCTCACGAGGGTTGTGCGCCATCGTCGATGGGGACAGGTCGCTGCCGCCGTCGGACTCGCGCTCGCCGCCAACGCCGGCATCCTTCTCGTGCAGGAACGCGGCGGTCCGCGACCTGGCAACGCGGACTATGTCGCCTGGCTCGCCTCATTGGCGACGCCCACGACGACTATCTCCAGCAGCTACGCAGGCGCGCTCCCCTTCGTTGTAGACGCAGTCCATATCGACGCGCTGGGATTGAACACGCCCTACATCGCACGCCACGGCACATTCGATCCCGATGGGCCCCAGGATTCCAAGACTGACATGCGCTGGGTGGTCGAGCAGCGGCCGGACATTATCGAGGGCTACCTGTCGGGCTTGGCGCTTCTCCGCGGCGGCAGTCCGGACGAGATCATCGGTGCGCGCCGCCGCAAGATGATTCTCGAGATGGTGTCGTCGCCGCGCTTCCAACGCGAGTACGTGTTCGTGCGCAACGGGCCGTACGATCGCATGGATCGAGCTGCCTTTCTGCGGCGTGACTTCTGGGAAGCCCATTCACGGCGCGCCACGCTCGACTGCGTGCCGGTCGACGAGACCGCGCTCGCAGCATTCGCGAGCCGGTGAGGTTCATACCGCACCCCGTCTTGAGGGTGATGTACTCTTCCGGCATGTTCAGACGCGTGTGTCTGATGGCCGCGGTGCTGATGACCGCAGCCGCGGCCGGTTGTGCGCGGCCCGCGGCCCTCTTCTCGCTCGATAACGCGCGCGCGCATGTGGAGATGCTCGCCGGCACCATTGGCAGCCGGCCGGCGGGCACACCTGAGAACGCCCGCGCCAGGCAGTACATCATCGACCAGCTTCGCCTGTTCGGATTCGACGTCCGCGTCCAGGAGACGGATGCGCGGCGCCCGGAGCTTGGGCTCACCGCCCACGTCGCGAACATCATCGGCGTGAAGGCAGGAGCGGACCGTGGAGCAATGGCGCTCGTCTCGCACTACGATTCGGTGCCCGAAGCGCCCGGCGCTGCAGACGACGCGTTCGGCGTCGCGGTGTCGCTCGAAGCCGCGCGAGTGCTCGGCGCTCGAACGAGTCGCCGGCACAGCCTGATGGTGCTCGTCACGGACGCGGAAGAAGCAGGCCTCATGGGGGCCGCTGGACTGACCGCCGATCGCGAGGTAATGGAGCGCGTTCAGGCGTATGTGAACGTCGAAGCGGTTGGATCCTCGGGCACAGCCATGCTCTTCGAGACAGGTCCGGGAAACTCGTGGATCGTGAAGCCGTGGGCGCGCAAGGCGCCGCATCCGGCGGGCGCATCATATGCCCTCGAAATCTACCGCCGGCTTCCGAACGACACAGACTTCTCCATTCTGAAGCGCTACGACATCCCGGGGCTGAACTTCGCGCCGATCGGCGACAGCTACGCGTATCACACCGCGCGCGATACACCGGATCGCCTCGCGGACGCCACGCTGCGCCGCAGCGGGGAGAACGTAGTGACGACGATGGAGGCGCTCGATGCGATGGATTTGACGGCGCGCTCTGCGTCAGATGCGACCTACTTCGACATCGGACAGGCGTCGGGCATGTCGTGGGGGCCCGTCGTCGCGTGGCTGCTCGCGCTTGCGGCGCTCACCTGCGGCGTGCTCGCCTGGTTCAAGGTGCTTGCAGCGAGCGTCAGATATCTGGGCCTGTGGAGATGGGTGCTCGATCTCGCGTGGACGCTGCTTGGAACAGCGCTGGTAATCGCGTCGATGATTGCGGTGACGTGGGCGCTGCGCGAAACACGCACGGTGTACCACCCGTGGTACGCCCATCCGCGGCGTCTCTTTCTGCTGCTCGCGTCCATCGGAATTCTCGCGGCATGGCTCGCAATGCGCGCCGGCGCCTGGCTGCCCTCGCGTGCGCACGCCCCGCGGCACCCGATGCTCGTCTGGAGCCTCACGCTCCCCGTCTGGATCGCGCTCTGTGGTTTCTGCGCCTCCATTGCGCCGGCAGCGGGCTTTCTCTGGAGCCTGCCGCTCCTTGTCGCGGGGATGGGTCTGCTGGCGGTCCCCGTCTCGGTCGTGCCGGCGATCCGCGCCGTCTCCGTCGTGGTATTCGCCGTCGCCGGGACGCTCTGGGTCCGTCCCACGATCGATCTTCTGCAGTTCATGGTGGCGGTCATGGGGCGGCTGCCGATCATCACGCCAGTGTTCGCATACGCCACGCTCGTCACCGCGTGCGCCGCAATGGTCGCGCCTCCTTTCATTGCGTCCACGGCTGCCGTCCGACCGACGGTGAGATCGCCACTCGTCACGGCGGCGCTCTTCGTTGTAACCGTGGCGACTGCCGCTCTGGCCTACGCGGCGCCGGCGTACACGCCCGCCGCGCCGCAGCGGCGCCACGCCCGCGTGCTCGTCGAGCCAGTGGCCACGCTGGCGACGTACGAGGTCGCCTCGCTCGAACCAGGCCTCGACCTCGATCCGAGCGCACCGTCAGGCTGGTATCGCGTGACCGATGCGCCGGCGGGCAGCATTCCATGGGGGCAGCTCGTATCCCCGTTCGTGTTTCGCACGACCGCCGCGCCCCCCGGTCCACCTCCGGCGGTAATCGCGAACTTTGCGCTGACGCCCGTCGCCGCCGGGACGGAGCTGTCGATGACGATCGTGCCGCAGGCGCCCGGGCTCACCGCATCATTCGTTCTGCCTTCGGGCATTCAAGCGGCACGCAGCAACCTCCCCGGCATCGTTTCGCGCGGGAGATGGCGCGCGAGATTCATTGCGGTGCCGGCCGACGGGCTGACCTGGCGGGCCTCCTTCCCGAAGGGAAAAGACGCGACACTCGGCGACACCCGCGCCGTCGTGTACTCGAGCCGGTATCCTGGCGGATCTGGATGGCAGAGCCTCCCGCCATGGCTGCCCCAGGAGCACACCGTCTGGAGCCTCAGCATCGGCTGGGTGCTCGCGCCACCGGCTGTGATTGCGCCAGTCCCACCGTTACGTTAAGATACGTATCCGTTACGTGAAGTAACGTATCGATGCAGAACCCGTTCGTCTACGGCGAGGTCGTACCGGCCTCCGCGTTCGTGGACCGTGAGCAGGAGCTGGAGCGGCTGACGGGCGATCTGCTCGCGGCGCAGAAGATCTTCCTGATTTCGCCGCGACGATACGGCAAATCGTCCCTGGTGCAACAGGCACTGCGCGCGTCTGCGAAGCGCGGCGCGCTCGCGGTCGATGTCACCGTCAGCAGCTACAGCTCGTACGTGGCGTTCCTCGAGGGCTACGCGCGCGCGCTCCTGACCATCGAAGCCAAAGCGGATCGCGTCCGGGCGTGGCTGTCGGAGCTGCTGGGCAGCCTGCACCCAGAGCTGCGCGTCGAAGCGGGATCGCGGCTGTCGCTCTCGTTCCCGGCCGCGCGCACGAAGAGTGACATCTCGCGCCTGGCCGAGGCCGTCTTCGCGCTGCCGGCCCGAATCGCCGACATGCGCCGTCGTCCACTCGCGGTTGCACTCGACGAATTCCAGGCCATCAACGCGTTCGACGAAGGATCGCACGAGGTGGAGCACTCGCTGCGCGCCGCGATCCAGCATCAACGTCAGGTCGGCTACGTGTTTTCCGGCTCCGAGCCGACGCTCATGGAACGAATGCTGAGCCGCAGCCGGCCCTTCTACAAGGCCGGACCGGTGCTGCGGCTCGAAAGGATTCCTGGCGACCAGTTCGCCGAATTCGTCGATGAGAGATTTCAGAAGACTGGGTTCAGGCCGGATCCCGGGCTGGGCGGCGCGATCGTCGAGCTTGCCGGCAATCTGCCGTACGACGTCCAGCGGCTCGCGCACGAAACGTGGGACGATGCGAGGGCGGAAGGGGCGAGGAGAGTAGGCCTCGAAGACCTCCACGCGACGCTGCGCCGTCTGCTCAACGAGCACCATGCGATCTTCGAGGCGATGTGGCAGCGCCTCACCGTGCCGCAGCGCGGGGCCCTTCGGGCCGTCGTCCTGGAGGACGGCCGCGAGCTGTTGAGCGCAGACGTCCGTGCGCGCCATCGCTTGAGCGGACCGTCCAGCGTGCAGGCGTCGCTCGCCGCGCTCGTGCGCGACGACGTGCTGTCGCGCGAAGGCGGCCGATACATCGTCGTCGACTCGCTGCTGCGCGAGTGGGTTGCTCGCAGGACTTACTGAACCGAACGCCCAACTCCCAACCGCCAACTTTCAACCATTTCAATGTGAGCGCTCTTCTCAACCGCCTCGGGCTCGGACGGCGCGACCTGCGCGCATGGGCGATGTACGACTGGGCGAACTCCGCGTTCCAGACAACGATCATCGCGGCGATCTTTCCCATCTATTACCAGAGGGTCGCGGCGGCGGATCTTCCCGGACCACTGGCCACCAGCCGCTTCGCCTGGGCGACGACATGGTCGATTGTCATCGTCGCGGTCATCACGCCGGTGCTCGGGGCGGTCGCCGATTACGCGGCTGTCAAGAAGAAGCTGCTCGGCGTGTTCCTGGCGATTGGCGCGGCCGCGACCGGCGCGATGTACTTCATCACGCGCGGCGAGTGGCTCTTCGCGCTCGTGCTGTTCGTGATCGGCAACGTCGGCGTCGCCGGGACCATCGTCTTCTACGAGTCGCTGCTGCCGCACCTCGTAGGTGAAGAGGAGCTCGACCGCGTGTCGTCCGCGGGCTACGCGGTCGGCTACATCGGCGGCGGTGTTCTGCTGGCCATCAACATCCTGATGATGAGCCGGCCCGCGCTGTTCGGGCTACCCGATCGCGGCGTCGCTGTTCGCGCCAGTCTGGCCAGTGTGGCTGTGTGGTGGGTGCTGTTCTCGATTCCGCTCTTCCGCCACGTCGCGGAGCCTCCGCGGCATCTCGAAGCCAGCGAGCACCCCGCGGAGAATGCCTTCAAGGTGGCCTTCCACCGCCTCCTCGAAACGTTCTTCGAGCTGCGGCGCTACCGCCAGGCGTTCGTCTTCCTGCTCGCGTTCCTGATCTATAACGACGGGATCCAGACGATCATTCGAATGGCCACGATCTATGGCGCCGAGGTGGGCGTCGACGACAACGCCATGATCGGCGCGCTGCTCGTGACGCAGTTCGTCGGCATTCCGTTCGCGTTTCTGTTCGGGTTGTTCGCGGATTGGATCGGCGCCAAGGCGGCGGTGTTCGTCGGGCTCGCCGTATACGCCGTCATCACGATCCTGGGATACTACCTGCAATCCGCAGCGCAGTTCTTCACGCTGGCGATTCTCGTCGGCATGGTCCAGGGAGGCACACAAGCACTGAGCCGGTCGATGTTCGCCGCGATGATCCCCCGGCACAAATCATCGGAGTTCTTCGCGTTCTTCAGCGTCTTCGAACGCTACGCCGGCATTCTGGGTCCGGCGATCTTCGCGTGGGTCGTGCAGCACAGCGGCACGAGCCGCAGCGCGGTGCTGTCCGTCATCGCGTTCTTCATCATCGGGGCGGCGTTGCTGACGTTCGTCGATGTCGAAGACGGCCGCCGCGCGGCACGCGCGGCCGAGGTGAATCCTTAATCTCCAATCCCGATCCCCCGATTACCCACCCCTGATCCCCGGCGCTTATCTCATTTCAGGTACTCGCGCGCAACCGGCCGCATGAATGCGGCGGGCAGATTGTGCGCCGTGCTGGCGAGCACGCGCTCGAAGTACTCGCGCGCGTGGGCGCGGTCGCCGAGCCTCCGGTAGCTCTGCGCGATCAGCCCGAGCACGAATACGTCGTTCTGATCGCCGCGGGTCAGCGCCGCCACCGCTTCGCGATAGTGACGCGTGTGATAGTCGATATACCCGAGCAAGTAGGGATATGCCGGGCGCTGGTTGTCGTTGCCTCCCTCATCGAGAAGCCGCTTGACGACCGCCGCATGCTGAAGCGCGGCGGCCCGCCGATGGCGGCGGGCAGCAATCCGGCCGAGCGCGTGCTGCCATCGCAGCTCCCACAGACGCGCCTGCGATGCGGGCCGATGCGACAGGCGCTTCGACGTTTCATATCCCGTGCGGTACCACTGCTCCGCCTTGTCGAGCATTCCCGCCTCGAGGTACACGCGCGCCAGCGCGTTGGCCGTTGCCGCGGCACCCGCAGAGTCCTTCGCCTGCATCTGCGCGTCGAACGCGCGGCGGTAGTACCGCGCCGCGTCTTCGGCGCGCCCCTCGAACGCCAGCGACACCGCCATCGTCGCGAGCGCCTGGTTCTTCGAGTCCTCCGGCGCCAGCGCGATCGCCCGCTCGAGATGCTGCCGCGCTTCCTGGTAGCTGCCGGCGAGATCGAGCGCGCGGCCAAGGCCGTCCTGCGCGTCATACCGCTGGGGATCGGCAGTCACGGCCGCGCGGAACTGCTTGAGCGCCGCATCGAGATTGCCCTCGTCGAGCAGTTTCTCGCCCTGTTTGACCATCGCCGATGCGTCGGCATTCTGCGCGCGCACCGGCGAAACGAGCAAGAGGCTCACGAATAGGACCGTGCAAAGGGACCGCGCCATGATCAGTTCAGAAGATATGTCTTCACGAACAGAATCCAGCAGCAGAAGTTGAAGTTCGCGTTGGCAGCGGACCCGGGAAAATTGTCGTGCCCGATATCCGTGTACTCGATGTACCACACCGGGACACCGTTTGCCCGCACGGCTTTCGCGAAGTCGGCCGCCTGTCCGACCGGGATGCGCGTGTCTTTGGACGGATGGATCACCGCGACGGGCTTCCTGAGCTCTGACGCGCGACTGATTGGTGAAATGGACGTCAGGAACGCGCGCATCTGCGGATCCCGCTCGTCGCCGTACTCGGGCCGGCGCTCCGCCTGTCGCGACGGCTCTGTCTCCTCGAGAAAGGCGACGAGGTTCGTCATGCCCGCCGCTTCGTACACGCACCGGATCCGGTCCGCATAGACAATGGCGGCCTCGAGCGAGAGATAGCCGCCGTAGCTGGCCCCGGTCAACATCACGCGGTCCTTATCGAGATCCGGGCGCGCAGCAATCCAATCGAGCAGCGCACCGACGTCCTTGATCGCCCCCTCCCGCGCGAGCCCGTTGTCGGCCTGCTCGAACCGACGTCCAAACCCGCCCGAGCCGCGGACGTTCGGCAGAATGATCGCGATCCCCAGCTCGTTCAGAAAATAGTTGCTCCGACCCATGAACCGCGGCAGCGATCGGTCGATTGGGCCGCCGTGAATGTTGACCATGACGGGACGTGGGCCAGCGAACTTCGCTGGCGGACGATACAGAATCCCGCTGATCGGCAGCCCGTCGACGCTCTTCCACTCGACCACCTCCGGGGCCGGAAGCGAGTCCGGATTGAACCCGCTCACCTCGCTCGACGTCCACCTCGTGAGCGTGCCCAGCGACGCATCGATGGAGAAAACATCGCCGAACGTCTTCACGTTCGCAAACGTGAACCCCAGCTCGCGCGAGCCCGGACGCCACGCGATTCGTGTGATGACGCCCACCGGCAGAGCGGGAAGCGTGCGCGGCTTCATCGTCGCGACGTCGAGCACCTGCAGCTCGCTCGCGCTGCCGCGATCGAACACGAGCGCGATCATCTGCCCGTCCGACGAGAGACCGAACTGATCGACCGATTCAGAGTCGCTCGTCAGCGGCATCCACGCGCCCTTTCGGACATCGCCGCGCCAGAGCCGCTGACGTTCGTTCCCCTTGTCGCTCAGCGCGTAGACGAACCGTCCGTCCGCGCTGAATCGCGCGCGATCCCAGAACGCGGCGTCGGCTCCTTTCGGCGTCAGCGCTCTCTTCTCGCCGCTCTTGACGTCGACTTGCCAGAGGTACGTCTCGGCGTCGCCGACCGTTTCTTCGGCCAGAAGCGTCGTGCCATCGGGGCTCCAGTCGAGCGCTTCCCAGTTCCCCGACGTCTCCGCCACGCGCCGCGCCGTTTTCGGATCCGACGGCTGCATCACGTACAGGTCGTAATCCTTACCATTTCGTTCGGTGGACGTGTACGCGATCCATTGTCCCTGCCGCGACCAGACGGGGAACCCGTACCGTGACGTCCCATCAGTGATGAGCGTCGGCGCACCCGCGCTCATTTCGTACCGAAAGAGCTGGTTCGCTTCCGTGCCGCCGCCCAGATCCTTGCGCAGGACGAACCTCGTCGAATCGGAGGGATCGAATTCCGCCCAGGCAGCCTGGCGCGAAATGCCGTCAGGGAAGAACGTGAGCTGCGTGCGCGCGCGGCCCGGACCCTCGACGAGGTGAAGCTGCGGAAAGTTGCCGAAGGCGGTCTGGATCAGGATCTGCCGCTTCGACGGGCTCCACGCGACCAATTGCGCTTCACGAAAGTTCGCATACCTGCTCAGATCGTCGGCGATCGACTGGGGGATCGCCGGAACTCCTTCGGCCTTGATCTTGTCCGGAACCGGAATGACACGGGCCTGCGCGGCGGCCACCGACGGCACCAGCGCGAGGACCGCGATGCGGAACAGATGCATTGGCGGCCTGTACGAAAAAAGGCTGCTGGGGAAAGCGTGACGACGCATTATAACAATGCCGCGGCGCAAACTTCGGCAGCGGCGGGTTCGTCCAAGAGAGGCAATGAAAATCATCGTCGCCGGCGGGAGCGGCTTTCTCGGCGCGCCTCTGTGCGAGGCGTGGGCCGAAGACGGACACGACGTGCGGATGCTGACGCGTGCGCTCCCGCCTGGCGTCAGCCGGCACGAATCGGGTACGGGGGTGCCCGGCATCACCCGTGTCGGATGGAGTCCCGACGGCACTGCGGGCATGCTGACGCCGGTGATCGACGGAGCCGCAGCGATCGTCAATCTCGCTGGGGACCCGCTGCACCGGCGACGGTGGTCAGGAGCCCGAAAACAGGTGCTGCGTGAGAGCCGGTTGCTCCCGACGCGATCGCTGGTAGAGGCTGTGGCCGCGGCGGCGAACCGGCCCGCCGTGCTCGTCAACGCGAGCGCCGTCGGGTATTACGGCGATACCGGCAACGGGCCGGTTACCGAGTCATCGCCTGCCGGCAGCGACTTCCTCGCGCGGCTCTGCCACGACTGGGAGGCCGAAGCCCAGCGCGCCAGCAGTCCGGGTGTACGCGTCATTACCCTTCGTTCGGGAGTCGTCCTCGAACGCTCAGGCGGCGCGCTGCCCAAGATGGCGCGTCTGTTCCGCTACTTCGCGGGAGGGCGTCTCGGGTCCGGCCGCCAGTATTTCGCGTGGATTCACCGCCTCGACTGGATCGAGATGGTGCGGTGGATCGTGGACACGCCGTCTTTGAGCGGCGCGATCAACGCGACGGCTCCGCACCCCGTCACGAACGCGCACTTCACGCGAGCGCTCCGCCGCGTGCTCCATCGGCCCGCTCTCTTCCCCGTCCCCGGTTTCATGCTCCGGGCGGTCGTCGGCGAGATGGCGGACGCGCTCCTCACGGGTCAGCGCGTCTTCCCCGCCCGCGCGCAGGAAGCGGGATTCCATTTCAGGTATCCCGAGATCGAGATTGCGCTGCGCGGGATTTTCGCGAATCCCTAATCCCTAATCCGCCATCCCGACTCCCGATCCCCGACTCCCGATCCCCGATCCCCGATCCCCGGCACGACCTGTTCACAAAATCCGAGCAAATCCGAACAGCTCATCTCCCCGCGCCGGCTCGCGCGTCACGTGACGAAGCAGCACTCGGGCCGTCAGCCACGCCAGCCCGGCGCCATGCCGTCCGTGCCCGAGCGAGAAAAATTGATGGGGAAAATTTCGATGCGGTCCAATGATCGGCAGCCCGTCCGCAGACTCGTGTTGCATCATGCTCCACGCCCACGCCGGCTGGAGGCCTGAGATCGGCGGATAGAGCGTCGACAGCTCGTACATCAACTGCATCGATCGCTGCGCGACGGCCTTGTCGTGAAGGCGCGACGCGACCGGCGGTTGATCCGCGCCGGAGAAGAGCACGCGATCCTCCTTCATCCAGCGCAGCACGTGCGGCGGCGCGTGCATGTCGCGGAGTGCGGCCATCCGTCGGCCAACCTCGCGACGGACGGCGGCTGGCAGCGGCTCCGTCACGACCGCATAGCACTCCGAAGACCTGAAATGACGCCGCAGCGCGCCCAGACCGCTGGTCGGCGCGCCCGTGGCGACGAGAACGGTCGTGGCAGTGATCGTGCCCGATTCGCAGATCACCTGCGCCGACTTGCGATCGAAGCGTATCCGTCGGACTCGGCTCTTCTCGTGGATTGCTGCACCGCGGGCGGCCGCCGCCGCCGCGAGCCCGACGCATGCGCGGTAGGGATCGAGCGCCATGCCCTCTGTCCGCAGCGCGCCATCACCGTCGATGTCGGCTTCCTTCCGCGTTGCTGCTTTGTTGAGCCACGTGACGTCCAGGCCCGCGTCCCGGCGCGCCTGATACTCGCGCTTGAGCCGGCGCTCGGCACCGTCGCGTGCGAAGACGAGGAGATCCTGCTCGTTCAGGTCCGCTCGAATGCCGAACCGACGGAAGGCAGCGGCGAAGTCGAGCGACGCCCTTCTCATCGCGGTCCACAGGTGGCGCGCCGTTCGGAGCCCATAGAGCGCGGTCGTCTCATGAAACGACGCGTCGAAGCTCTGCCTCAGCAGGCCTACGCTGCGCGCGGTCATCCCCTGACCGACACGCTCACCCTCAAGGAGCACGACCCGAACGCCAGCCGCGGCGCATGCGAGGGCGGACGCGCACCCCGTCAGCCCGCCGCCAACGATCACCACGGTCGACTGCTCCTCGCCTTTGAAGCGCGGGTAGTCGGGACGACGGGATTTGGGGAAGGTATCGAGAAAGTACGGAGCGGTCCGCATTCGCCAGCCGATTCTATGTCAACCGCGATCGGCTGAGGTCGCGCGCCGCAAGCACGGGGTTTGCGTAAACCGCACCCGAGAGAATCCTATGCCTCTAAACGAGCAGCTCGAGCGGTTGTCAGCCTTTGAACCGGCCCCTTACCCCGTCGTCAGTCTGTATCTGAATACCCAGCCCAATCAGCACGGGCGTGACCATTATCAGTCCTTCGTTCGAAAGGAGTTCAAAGCCAGAGCTCAGACGTACGCGCCGAACTCTCCGGAACGGGCATCGCTCGACCGGGACTTCGATCGGATCGGCAGATACCTGGAATCTGAGCTTCAGCCCGCCGCGAACGGCGTCGCGATCTTCGCGTGCGACGCCGCGGAGCTCTTCGACGCGATTCAGCTGGACGCGCCGCTGGACGATCATTGGCTGTACGTCGGAGACCGCCCCCACTTGTATCCGCTGGCGCGCATCGCGTCGCAGTTTCCGCAGTATGCCGCGCTGCTTGCGGATACCGCCTCCGCCCGCATCCTGGTCGTCGCGCAGGGCCGCGTCGCGGACGCCGTCTCAATCGAAGGCGTCAAGACGAAGCGGCAGTCCCAGGGCGGCTGGTCGCAGGCACGCTATCAGCGCCACGTCGAGAATTACCACCTGCAGCACATCAAAGACGTCATCGATGCGCTCGATCGCATCGTCGCGCGCGAGAAGATCGATCGGATTCTCGTGGCGGGCGATCCGGTCGTCATTCCGCTGCTGCGCGAGCAGATGCCGAAGCACCTGGCGGAAAAGATCGCCGATCGGATCTCGGTCGACGCCGGCGCGGCAGACGACGAAGTGATCGAGGCATCGCTCGAGGCGATGCGGAAGCTCAACGAGAGAACGGATCGTGAGCGGGTGGAGGCCGCCGTTGGCGCGTACCGCGCGGGAGGCCTCGGCGTGATCGGCCCCGACGAGACGCTGCTGGCGCTGACGAACGGTCAGGTCGACGAGCTCCTCATCACGGCCTCGGTTGCGCAGCTCGCCGGCCTCCAGAAAGGATCGCGCGCCGCGCAAATGGCGCTCGCGAACGATGCCGGTCTCGCGCAGCCCGCGGTCGACGAAACAGTCGCGGGTGAACCTGCCGGTCGCGACATCGGGACGGTGCGGCTGGCCGATGACCTCGTGACCAGAGCGCAGCAGACCGGCGCCCGTGTCACGTTCATCGAGGACCCGGACCTGCTGAGGCCGTACGGCGGCGTCGCGGCGCTGCTCCGCTACCGGATCTAGCGCCTCGCGTGCCGCGGACGAGAGCGATCGCCGACGCGATCGTGCCGATGACGGCAAGCGCGATAAGGACGCCGATCACTCCCTCGAACATCGGCGTCTTCATCCATCGCAGGATTTGCGAGCCGTAGCGGGCGGCGAGCGCCGCTTCCGCACCGAACCGAAGCACGCGCGCGCCGGCGAGCGTGCCGAAGAAGGGCCACGGATTCATCGCGAGCGCCCCGCTTGTGAGCACGAACGGCGTGAACGGAAACGGCGGTGGAATCACGGCCAGCGCGGCCACGACGACCGCTCCGCGGCCGACGCGGGCCTTGGCGCGTTCGAGGCGTCTCGGGCTGACGAAGCGCGTCAGTCCGACCTCGCCGACCTTCCTGCCCAGCCAGAACGTCGCCAGGCCGCCCAAGAGGGATCCCACGGTCGCCAGCAGCGCATACAGCCAGAAGAGGTCCGGCTTCCGCGCGGTCATGACGATCACGACGAAATCGATTCCAAGCGGGAGGAAAAAGACCAGGGATGCGTCGAGGATCCCCATCAGAATGACGCCGAGCGGTGTGAGAAACCACGCAAGCACCGAAAAGAAGAGCGCACGCATCCGGCGTGCTGGAAGCAAACCTGGCGCCGCCCCAGCGTAGTACAACGTCGTATGCACAGCACTCGGGCTCGGCCGGCGCTCCGCGCGGCGGCTGCCGTCCTTATTGCACTGGCGTTGACCGTCGCCGCGCAGCGCACAGCGCCCCTTCCACGGACGTCCATGGATTCGATCGCACAACAATACGTACGGCTGGTGCTCGCGCTCGGCCAGCACGATCACGACTACGTCGACGCGTACTACGGACCGCCGGAATGGAAGAAAGAAGCCGCGACATCCAAGCTCGATCTGCGGACGATTCGTGACAGGGCCGCGGATCTGCGCAAGCAGATCGTGGGCGTGGCCGACGGGCGATCGGAGGCATCGGCCGGCGATGGCGAGGACGCCGAGCTGCGACAGCTTCGGCATCAGTACCTGGATCACCAGCTCTCGTCGATGATCGCGCGCGTACGGATGCTCGAAGGCGAGCGACTTTCTTTCGATGAAGAATCGCGCGCACTCTACGATGCCGTCGCCCCGACGAACTCTGAAGCGCATTTCAAGGGGATCCTCGACAAGCTCGACGCACGGTTTCCTGGAGCGGGACCGCTCGTCGAACGCTATGAGCAGTGGCGCCGCGCGTTCGTGATTCCGCGCGAACGGCTCGACACGGTGTTCAAGACTGCGATCGACGGCTGCCGCACGCGGACGCTCGCGCACGTGCAGCTCCCGCCCGGCGAACAGTTCACCGTCGAGTACGTCACGAATAAATCCTGGAGCGGCTACAACTGGTATCAGGGCAACTTCCGCAGCTTGATTCAGGTCAACACCGATCTGCCGATCTACATCGATCGCGCGATCGATCTCGCCTGCCACGAGGGCTACCCCGGACATCACGTCTACAACACGCTGCTCGAACAGCACCTCGTGCGCGATCGCGGTTGGATTGAGTTCACCGTCTATCCGCTCTTCTCGCCGCAGTCCCTGATTGCCGAGGGCACCGCGAACTTCGGGATCGAAGTCGCGTTTCCCGGACACGAGCGTGTCGACTTCGAGGCGAGGCAGCTCTTCCCGCTCGCCGGGCTCGATGCGTCCAGGGCCGCCACGTACTACGAGGTGCAGGCGCTCGTCGATCAGTTGTCGTACGCGGGCAACGAGGCGGCCCGCCGTTACCTGAACGGCGAGATCGATCGCGACGCGGCCGCGGCCTGGCTGGAAAAGTACGCGCTGACGCCGCATGACCGCGCCGTCCAGCGCGTGCGCTTCTTCGACCAGTACCGCAGCTACGTGATCAACTACAACCTGGGCAAGGATATGGTGCGGCGCTACATCGAATCACGCGGCGGGACGGCCGCGAATCCCGAGCGCCGGTGGCAGGAGTTCGAGCGCCTGCTCTCGTCGCCAAGGCTGCCTTCGGGTTTGCAGTAATCTCATGGTCGGCAGACGGCTATTCACGAACAACTCTAAGCGCACAAAGATCATCAAGATCATTTGGTCCTTCTCTGGGCCTTAGTGATCTTCGTGATCAATCGTCGACCGTGATGCCGATCGATTGTCTCAACGCTTCACTCGGCGTAACTGCGTAAGGCTCTGTCCGCGCAAGATCGCGCACCGACTTCGGTAACTCCGCCAGGCGCGCGGCACACCACTCTTGCGACTCTCGCAGCGACGGCTGCGGCTCCACCCGCCTGCCATCGCGCATGACGACCTGCAGCAGCGGGACCGCACCACCCGGCGGTGGCTCTGTTTCGCACGCGATGACATCCCGCAGGGCAGTGCCGCATTTGAGGATTCTCCAGACCTGTTTCCTGCCCGGCCAGGTGGCTTTGCCCGGGCTCGTCTTCATGACACCGCGGATCCGCCCGTTCTCCTCCAGTTCGACGAGTTTGTAGACCCCCCCGAGCGCCGGCGCATCGATGGACGTCACGATGCTGGTGCCTACGCCGAAGCCGTCGACGGGTGCGCCGCTCGCGACGAGCGCGGCGATGCTGTGCTCGTCGAGATCGCCGCTCGCAAGGATGCGCGTATCGCGCAGCCCTGCGGCGTCGAAGATCGCGCGGACGTCGCGGCTGAGCGCGTCGAGGTTGCCGCTGTCGAGGCGGACGGCCGCAGGGCGCATGCCCGCGCGCACGATGAGCTTCGCCGCCGCAATCGTGTCGAACGAGTCGAGGAGCAGAACGGCATGCGCGCCGAACAGTTGCTCGTAATCCTGGAACGCGGTCAGTTCGTCGGCGCCCGACAGCACCCACGAATGCGCCATCGTTCCCGAGAGCGGGATCCCGAAACGCACCCCCGCGTCCACATACGACGTGGCTGCGCACCCCGCCACGAACGCGGCGCGCGCGGCGAACAGCGCGGCCTCCAGCCCGTGGGCCCGCCGGGCGCCAAACTCCATCACCGGCCGGCCCGCGGCGGCGCTCACCACGCGCGCAGCTTTGCTCGCGACGGAGGTCTGGAAATTGAGAAACGCCAGCGCCGCCGTCTCGACGAGCTGCGCCTCCGTGATCGGCGCCGTGATCTGCAGGAGCGGTTCGTTCGCGAAGACCGGCGTCCCTTCACGCATCGCGCGGACGATTCCGGTGAACCTGATTTGCCGGAGATAATCGAAGAACTCCCGGGGCGCGGTCGCCAGCGCTGGCGCCGCCTGGAGGGCGCGCACGTCATCGGCGGTGAACCGCAGGTTCTCGAGGTAGTCGAGAAACGGCGCGAGCCCGGCGGCAATGAGATATTGCCGGCCTGGGGGGAGACGCCTGGCAAACAGCTCGAACGTCGCCGTCGTCGATCGATGGCGTCCCGCGGCAAAGTGACCCGCCATCATCGTGAGCTGATACAAGTCGGTGGCGAGCGCTCCCGCTGGCATACAAACCCTGTGACATTTAACATAGCTTCCGCCCGGTACCTTCCGGCTTAAGCCGGAAGCTACAGATGAGCGGAAAACAGACAGCGGAAAGCCACCAACGCGTGGGAATGGTGGCGAACACGCGGGTAACACGGGAGGCAATGCGTTGACAAACCCGGCCGGTTGGACGGAGATCCTCGAGGCTCTGTACGCGAAATCCTGGAACCCCTCGATTCAGCGCTATCGATCTCCGTTCGCGTTCCGCGGCTTGTCGCGCGCGGATCATTCGCTCTCCAGTTCGCTCGTGCGGCTCGCCGGCGGCCGCGCCGACGCGGCACGGCTCGAGATGGCGCTGCTGCGCAACTTCCGCAAGTACGCACACTCGGAGGGCTTCGGCGCCGACTCCATCTGGGACTGGCTCGCGCTCGGGCAGCATCGTGGCCTGCCGACGCGACTGCTCGACTGGACGTATTCGCCCCTCGTCGCGCTGCACTTCGCGACCGAGGATCCGGCGGACTTCGACGCCGACGGCGTCGTCTGGTGCGTCAACTTCGTCGAGGCGAACAAGCGCCTGCCGTCGCGGCTGAAGCGCATCCTCGAGCAGGAAGGATCCGAAACGCTTACCGTCGACATGCTGAATGCGTTCGAGACGCTGCGCGCATTCGACGCGCTCGCACGGGATCCCTTCCTCGTTTTTCTCGAACCACCGGCGATCGATCGTCGCATCCTCAATCAGTTCGCGCTCTTCTCCCTGATGTCGAGCCCTACCGCACTGATGGACGAGTGGCTGCACAGACATCCGGCTCTCTGCCGGCGCGTCGTCGTACCGGCGGATCTCAAATGGGAGATTCGCGACAAGCTCGATCAGGCGAACGTCAACGAACGGATTCTGTTTCCCGACCTCGATGGCCTGAGCCGATGGCTCACACGCTACTACCTGCCTGCGGGCGCAGATCCTGCGGAAGGAGACGCCCATGACTCCGATGCCAGGCCCCCCTCCAGCGGCAATTCCCGCAACCATGCGCGTCATCGAGATCGCCACGCCTGGCGGACCCGACGTGCTGCGCCCCGGCGAGCGGCCGGTTCCGCGCCCCGCGGCCGGTGAAGTACTGATTCGGGTTGCAGCCGCGGGAGTAAACCGCCCGGACATTCTCCAGCGCCTCGGCAACTATCCTCCACCGGCCGGAGCATCGGATGTCCCGGGTCTCGAAGTCGCAGGCACGATCGTGTCAAGTGACGCGGGCGACGTCGGCCTGCGCGTGTGCGCGCTCGTCGCGGGCGGCGGCTACGCCGAATTCTGCGTCGTGCCGCGCCAGCAATGCCTTCCAATCCCGGCGGGACTCGACGAGCGCGAGGCCGCTGCAATTCCCGAGACGTTCTTCACCGTCTGGACGAACCTGCTCGATCGCGGCGGCCTGCGGCGCGGCGACATCGTCCTCATCCATGGCGGCTCGAGCGGGATCGGCACGACGGCGATTCAACTGGCGCGAGCGTTTGGTGCGACCGCCCTCGCGACGGCCGGCTCAGACGAGAAATGCGCCGCCTGCGAGCGGCTCGGCGCTACGCGTGCCATCAACTATCGCACCACGGACTTTGTACAGGTCGTCCGCGAGTTCACCGAAGGGAAGGGTGTCGACATCATCCTGGACATCGTCGGCGGCGAGTACCTGTCGAGGAATCTCGAATGCCTGAGGATGAACGGCCGTCTCGTGCAGATCGGTCTGCTTGGCGGCGCGAGAGCCGCGGTGAACCTGAGCCCGATTCTCCAGAAGCGACTCACGATTACGGGGTCGACGCTGCGCGCGCGAACGCCTGACGAAAAGGGAGCAATCGGGCGTGCGCTGCACGACGCCGTCTGGCCGCTGCTGGAACGCGGTGAAGTACGGCCGATCGTCGACAAGGTATTTCCACTGGAGCGCGCCGCGGACGCGCACCGCGCGCTCGAAGGAGGCGAGGTCATCGGCAAGGTGGTGCTCGTGCCTTGATGCCCCGATGTGGCGATCCTGCGCGCCGTCGGCGCTAGGTATCGCGGCGGGCAGATCCTGCAAGTCGCTGCAATCACGCATGTTGGTGTGACGGCACGAGGATGTCGCGCAATCTTGCCGCGGGCAGCGCAATTGCACAACCGGTGAACGCTGCCAGCCGAGGGCGTTTCTCGGCCGGTACGGCGGGACGCCGGTTGCTTGGGGGCTCCGGTGTCCCGTCATCTTAATCCGAGGGGCTTCGCCCCTCGGGCTCCCCTACAGCCTCGCTCGCGCGCCGCGCCGCCGGTGCGCTCCGCTCCGCTGGCTCGTTCGCTGCGCTCACTCGCTGCTGCACGGGCTTCGCCCCTCGGGCTCCCCTACAGCCTCGCTCGCGCGCCGCGCCGCCGGTGCGCTCCGCTCCGCTGGCTCGTTCGCTGCGCTCACTCGCTGCTGTACGCGCTTCGCCCCTCGGGCTCCCCTACAGCCTCGCTCGCGTGCCGCGCCGGGTTCCTGAGAGCGGCCCTTTCAGGGCCGCCCCAGTTGACGGCGGTTCGCGGAGCGCGACAAGTACCACAACCAGAATGCCGCGTGCGCGATGACGGCGACCGCGCGAACTGACGCGCTCCCGGGCGGGACGTCCACGGGCAGGCGGCTCCAGTACAGCGACTGCACTGACCGCGCGGCGCCTGAAACGAGCGCAGCGCGTGCGAGCGGCAGAGCGGCTGGCGCGTTCGTCCACACCGCCCACGCCGCAGCCATCCCGATGGCGGCAACGCACGCGGCAAACCCGAGTTCGACGACGGCGAGCACGCCGCGGAAGCCGAGCGATGACCGCGACGCTGCGGCAATCGATGCGAACGCGACGGGCTGCCAGAGGGCGAGCACAATCGCCAGAACGCGAATCACGATGTGCCTTTGGTCCGCTCCGCGATCTTCTGTTTCCCGTAGTCCACGAGGCGTTTCAACGCCTTCACCCGTTCGGATCGGTCGATGTTCGCCTTGTTGACGGCGGCTCGCAGGACCTCGATCGTCCTGTCGTAGGTTTCGAGGTCGACCGGGAACGGTGTGCCATCCTTGCCGCCGTGCGCGAACGAAAACCGCGCGGGGTCGCGCGTGCTCGCCGGCGTCCCGTAGATCACTTCCGACGCCAGCGCCAGCGCGCGAAGCGTGCGCGCGCCCACGCCCTCCATGCCGAGCAGCGTCTCGAAGTTGTCCGGTGCGCGGTCGTATGTCTTCAGCAGAATGCGCTCGAGGTGCTGCGCGCTGACGTCGCTGATGAGGACAGCATGGCGCTTCGGCATCGAGAGCAGCGGAAGATTCTTGAGCGCGGAGAGCGCCACCTGGGGCTTCTCACGAGCGAGCTCCGCAGAGGCCGATCGGACCGCCTCGCTCTCGGATGCCACGAGGTTCAGCGTCGGCGCGGACGCCTGAGCGCAAATGGCCGCGTGCGGCTCGTTCACGTAGCTGCGCACGCTCTCCGCGAGCCAGTGGTACCGTCTCGCCATCCCGGTGTCGTCGTTCATGCCCTGCTGCACGACGCACCAGCCGCCGCGCGGCGTGAAGAAGAACGCGTGGTGATACAACTGAAAGCCGTCCTGGACGGCGGCGCTGTCGACCTTTGCCGACATGCGGCTCGCATACACCAGCGGCGACGCGTCGATCGACAGCTTGTCGCAGTATGCGACGATCTCCGACGGCGTCCGCTTCGACACGGCCCCCTTGCCGCCGCCGGCGAAAAATCCCAGTTCGTGCTCGAGTCCGCGAATTCCTTCCTTCAGCGCTCCGGTGACGGTGGTGGTCACGCCGCTTGAATGCCAGTCGAAGCCGAGCACACACCCGAACGCCTGGAACCAGAACGGATCGGACAGCCGGCGCAGCATCTCGTCGCTCCCGTATTCAGCGACGACGTGCGCGGTGATCTCGCGCGACAGCCGGATCATGCGCGAGAAGAGCCAGGCGGGGGCGCGTCCGCTGTGCAGTGGAAGATGTGCGGTTCCGGAGCGCATTAGAGGGAGTGTACAGTTAGGCGGCCCTAAGAGCGCCGCCCGACGATCGCAACAACATAGCGCGGCCGTTCAAGGTCCGCGATCGTAGCGCGGTGCTTTCAGGACCGTGATGATCGCAGCAATTCCATCTTCAACGCATCAACCGTTGCGTCAAGCTCTGCTTCCTGCCGCGGCAGCCGTAGCAGCCGCTCGAGCGCGGCCGGAACGGGAATCGCCTGGCCGATGAGCGGCTCGGCGATCTCGTTGAACTTCGCTGGATGCGCGGTCGCGACGATGACCCAGTGCTCGTCGGCGCGTGTGCGTGCGATGTCGCGGTAGACCCACGCAGCCGTCGCGGTGTGCGGACACCATGCGCGGCCGTAGCGCTCCCAGTCCTCGCGAATCGTCGTGCGAATCTCATCGTCCGAGACGTGCGCAGCCGAAATGTGCAGCCGAAGACGATCGAGGTCCGGCAGGAGCGCGCGCAGCCGTTCCATGTTCGACGGATTTCCGACATCCATCGCGGAGGCCAGCGTCGCCACGCTCGGCCGCGGACGCCAGACACCTTCGTTGACGTAATCCGTGATCGTGAGGTTGGCGTTCGTGACGAGGACGATGTCGCCGATGGGAAGCCCCATCTCGCGCGCCAGCACGCATGCCATCGCGTTGCCCAGATTTCCGGTGGGGACGATGAAGTTCGGCTTTCGTCCTTCGGCGTTCCAGATCTGCAGGCTGGCCCACGCGTAGTACGCGGCCTGCGGCAGCAGGCGCCCGAGGTTGATGCTATTGGCGGACGACAACTCGAAGCGTCGCGCCAGTTCGGCATCGCGAAAGGCCTCCTTCGCCATCCGCTGACAATCGTCGAAGGTCCCGCGGACGGCAAACGTCCGCACGTTGCCGCCCCAGCACGACAGCTGTTGCGCCTGTCGCGGCGACACCAGCCCCTTCGGATACAACAGGACCACATCCGCGAAACGGCGGCCATGGAACGCCGCCGCGACCGCTCCTCCGGTGTCGCCGGAGGTCGCGACGACAATCGTGAGCTTGTGCGGCGTGCCCGAGCGGAGGCGCTCCAGACAGGCGGCGACGAACCGCGCGCCGAAGTCCTTGAACGCGCACGTCGGGCCGTGGAACAGCTCGAGCACGCTCACCGGACCAGGAGCATTCGCAAGCGGCACGAGCGGCGCGGGAAAATTGAACGCCTCGCGGCAGATCCCATCGAGATCGGCCTCGAGTGGATCGCCGCCCGCAAAGGGCCGCAGGAGTGCGGCCGCGGTCTCGGCAAGCCCCGACAATGCGTCAAACACCTCGAGCGGCAGCCGCGGCAGTTCGGACGGGATGAACAGGCCGCCATCGGGGGCGAGACCCTGCGTGATGGCGTCGCTCAGGCTGACCTGGGTGTCCGCGCTTCGCGTGCTGATGAATTTCATCCCGGCACAACCTGTGCGCCTGCTGATTCGATTGGGGAAATCCACTGATCCGCGCCAAGCCCGTGAAGCTGAAAAGCCGCGGCCATCGCGTCGCGCACCGTTTCAGCGCGGTCCTGTTCGCACCACGCGAACACGGTCGGGCCCGCGCCTGAAATCGAGCAGCCGAGCGCGCCATTCGAGAGCGCCGCCCGCTTCACCGATTGAAACCCGGGGATCAGAAGCATTCGCTGCGGCTCGATGATGACGTCCTCGAGCGATACCTTGATCAGGTCGAGGTCGCCCGTGAAGCAGCCGGTGAGGAATCCGGCAAGATTGGCCTGCTGCCAGATCACGTCGGACAGCGTGACGCTTTCTTTCAGCACCTCGCGCGACTTGCGCGTCGGAAGCTCCAGGTGCGGGTGCACCAGGACGCAGCGCACGCATGCGGGCACCGGAATCTGCTTCACGTTCGGGTCGTCGATGCCGACGGTGAGGACGAGCCCGCCATAGAGCGACGGGGCGACGTTGTCGACGTGCAGCGCGCCGCTCGCAATCTGCTCGCCGCGCATCGCGCACTTGAGCAGCGTCAGCTTTGGCAGCGGCTCGCCGATCAGCGCGTTCGCCGCAACCACCGCAGCAACCGCGGACGCGGCTGACCCCCCCAGCCCGGAGCCGAGCGGTATGCCTTTTTCGATGGTGAGCTCGAAGCCATAATCGAGCCCGACGGCTTCGACGAGCGCCGCCACCGCCACGCCCGCTGTGTTGCGTCCACTCTCGAGCGGAAGCTCGCGGGCCACGCCGCTGATAGCTGCGATTCGTACCGTGCGGTCTGCGATGCGCCGGGCACGCACGCGGTCGCCGACGGTCTGGACGCTGTGCCCGAGGACGTCGAATCCGACGCCGACATTCCCGACGCTCGCCGGTGCGAACGCCACCGCCTCGTCGGAACCACGGGCAGCCGCACTCATGTCACAGCCTCGCGCCGAGGTATGCGCACACGCGGAGCAAATCCGCGAACACGCCTGCGGCAGTGACGCCCGGGCCGGCGCCAGGGCCCTGAACGACGAGGGGATTCCGATCGTAACGCCCCGTCACGAAGCGGACGACGTTGTCGGTCAGATTGATGTTCGCGAACGGATGCGTCCGCTCGAGCTCGACGAGGCCGACCGACGCACGCGTGCTCGCCGCATCGACCGTGCCGACGTAGCGAAGCACGCGGTTCTTCGACCGCGCCGCCTCGAGACGCGCGAGCATCGGCGCGTCGAGCTCGGGGAGCCGTTCCATGAACTCCGGGACCGGGCAGCCCTCGAGCGCCGCAGGCACAAGGCCTTCGAGATCGACCTCCTTGAGCTCCAGCGGGCGTCCCATCTCACGTCCAAGGATGATGAGTTTCCGGGCAACGTCCGTCCCGGAGAGATCGTCGCGCGGATCGGGCTCCGTGTAGCCGTTCTTCTTCGCCTCGCGCACGACCGCGGAGAACGGCTCGCGGCCGTCCCAGACGTTGAACAGATATGCGAGCGTTCCCGAGAGAATCCCTTCGATCCGGCGAATCTCGTCGCCCGTCTCGCGGAGATCGCGGAGCGTCTGGATGATCGGCAGGCCGGCGCCCACCGTCGCTTCGTACAGATAGTGCGATCCACCCTGCCGGCGCGCGTCCTTCAGCGCCGAATACAGCGAAAGGGCGCCGCTGTTCGCTTTCTTGTTGGGTGTGACGACGTGGATGCCGGCCGCAAGCCACCGCGGATACGCGCTCGCAACCTCCGCGCTCGCGGAGCAGTCGATGATCACCGCGTGGGGCAGGCGATCCGTGTTCACGTGTGCTTCGAGCCGCGCGAGATCGGCAGGCTCGCCGCGGCTCAGCGCCTCGCGCCAGCACGTCAGCGGAATCTGCGCGTCGGCCAGCGCCATCCGCGTCGAGGTCATGATCCCCCGCAGCCGTAGATCGAGGCGGAAGTCGCGCGAAAGCCGTTCCGCCTGTGACGCGAGCTGGTCGAGGAGCGCGCTCCCGACCAGTCCTGGACCGACGAGGCCAATCGAGACCGTGTGCGGCGACAGATAGAATCCCGAGTGCACGGCGCCGAGCGCCTTGCTCGCCTGCCGCTGATCGACGACGCACGAGATGTTCCGCTCGGACGACCCTTGCGCGATCGCGCGCACGTTCACGCCGGCATTCGCGAGCGCCACGAACACCTTCGCTGCAATCCCGGGCGTCCCCGCCATTCCGTCGCCAACGACCGACAGGATGCTGCAGCCCGCACCGACGTCGATATTCTGAATCTGCCCCTGTTCGAGCTCCGCCGCGAACGTCTCTCGGACGACGGCCGCTGTCCGCTCCGCGTCCGCCTCCGGTACGGCGAAGCAGATCGAATGTTCGGAGCTGGCCTGCGAGATGAGCACGACCGAGATGCCGTGTTCGCGAAGCGCCCCGAACAGCCGTTGCGCCGTCCCGGGAACGCCGATCATCCCCGCGCCCTCGACATTCACGAGCGCGAGCCGATCGATGCTGGTGATTCCCTTGACCTGATGGTTCGAGATCGGATGCGCGCAGATGAGCGTCCCGGGCTTCTCCGGCGCAAACGTGTTCCGGATCCAGATCGGGATCTCCTTGGTCACCGCCGGCGCCATCGTCTGGGGATGGATCACCTTCGCGCCGAAGTATGCCAGCTCCATTGCCTCTTCGTACGAGAGCGAGTCGATGATCGTGGCCTCGGGCACGAGGCGCGGATCCGCGCTGAGCACGCCGTCGACGTCCGTCCAGATGTGGATCTCGTCGGCATCGAGCAGACTGCCGACGATCGAGCCGGTGAAATCGCTGCCGTTCCGTCCCAGGGTCGTCTGCAGCCCGGCGGGATTGCGGGCGATGAATCCCGTCACGACGAGCGTGACGTCCTCCTCAGGGCCGATGACGCGCGCGGTATTGGCGCGCGACTCAGTCCAGCGCACGGACGGCCCGAGCGCGCCCCACTCGACGACGATCAGATCACGGGCGTCCACCCAGCGGACATTGCGGCGTCGGCCCCGCTGCGCGAGGTAAGGCGTGAAGAGCCGCGTCGACCAGATCTCGCCGAAGCCGACGACGAGATCGCGGACGGCCTGCGGCGCGGATCGAATCAGGCGGACTGTCTGAAGGATGCCGAGGATGTCGCGGCAGCCCGAATCGAGCTCACTGATGTAGTCGTCGCCCGCCGGCCGTTCGAGAAGCGTACGTGCGATGGAGACGTGACGATCACGCAGCGCATCGAGGCGATCGGTGATCTGCTCGTTGCGCTCGGCGGCCGCGATCAGGTGCAGCAGTCCGTCCGTCACGCCGCGGCAGGCGGAGAGCACCGCGGCCATACGCGGACGGGTATCCGCGTCGAGAATCGCGGCTACGCGCTCCATGCAGGCTGCATCCGCCACGCTCGATCCGCCGAACTTGTGCACGCGCCATCGCGACTCAGCTCCGGCCATCAAACATCTTTTCCCGGTGCGCGCGGGGCCCACCCCCGCGCGCTCCGGCTCGTCTCGCTGCGCCCGCTCGCCCCGGGCGCAGGCGCTTTCTACACATCCAGCTCAACGGCGTCCTCCGCGCGCTCCATGATGAAACGGAAGCGGGCCGAGGGATCTTTGCCCATCAGCTCGTTAATGACGCGGTCGGTGATGATCTGGTCGGCGATGTCGACCCGCAGGAGGCGCCGCGTGCGCGGGTTGAGCGTGGTCTCCCACAGCACCTTCGGCATCATCTCGCCGAGTCCCTTGAACCGCGTGATCTCGGGCGTGCCGCGGCCGTTGCTGTGCACCTTCAGCAGCCGATCCCGATGCGCATCGTCCAGCGCCCAGAACGTGTCCTTGGCGACGTCGATGCGATAGAGCGGCGGCTGCGCCAGGAAGACGCGCCGCGACGTGATGAGCTGGGGCATGTGCCGGTAAATGAACGTGAGCAGCAGCGTCGCGATGTGGTGGCCATCGGAGTCGGCGTCCGCGAGGATGATGACTTTTCCGTACCGGAGCCGCGCGAGATCGAAGTTCTTCCCGAGGCCGCAGCCGAGCGCGGTCACGAGGTCCGACAGCTCCTTGTTCTCGAGCACCTTCGCGAGCGAGACGCTCTCCGTGTTCAGGACCTTGCCGCGAAGGGGAAGAATCGCCTGCCGCGTACGGTCCCGCCCCTGCTTCGCGGAGCCGCCGGCGGAATCCCCTTCGACGACGAACAGCTCGCTGTCCTCGCGTCCGGGCGAGGTGCAGTCGCTCAGCTTTCCAGGAAGCGTCAATCGATTTGATGTTGCCGTCTTGCGCGCGACTTCCTGCTGCGCCGCGCGGCTCGCTTCGCGCGCGCGGGCTGCGAGGATGATGCGCCCGATGATCGACTCCGCAACCGAGATGTTCGTGTTCAGCCAGTGCTCGAGCGCCGGCCGCACCTGCGAATCGACCGCAGCCATCGCTTCGGGATTATTCAAACGATCCTTCGTCTGGCCCTGGAACTGCGGCTCCTGCAGGAAGACGCTGAGGACCGCGACGAGCCCCTCGCGAATGTCCTCCGCGGTCAGCGTGACTCCCTTCGGCGACAGGTTGTGCGTATCGATGAAGTTGCGTACCGCCTTGCCGAGTCCGGCCCGGAAGCCATTCTCGTGCGTGCCGCCCGATCCCGTCGGAATGCCGTTGACGTAGCTGCGCACGTGCTCGTCCGTGGACTGCGTCCACTGCAGCGCCAGCTCCAGACGTATCCCGCTGTCGTCGTTCTCGCGCGCGAGCGTGAACGGTGCCTCGTGCACGGGCACAGCGCTGCGCTCGGTCAGAATCTTCTTCAGGTAGTCAGCGAGGCCTTCTTCGTGCTGGAAGACAGCCTTGTCGCTTTTCGACTCGTCCTCGAACGCGATGCGGATGCCCTTGTGCAGGTAGCTCGAGACCTCGAGCCGCTCCTTGATGACGCCGGCGTCGAATTCGATCTTGGGGAAGATCGTCGTATCGGGCCTGAAGAAGACGGTCGTCCCGCTGCCGCGCGCAGGTCCGAGCTTCTTGAGCGTGCCGACCGGCATGCCCTGTTTGAACCGTTGCTCCCAACTCGCGCCGTCGCGCTTGACGGTCGCGACCAGCTCCTTCGACAGCGCGTTGACGACGCTCGCGCCGACGCCGTGCAGACCTCCAGCGGTCTTGTAGTTGCCCGCCTCGAATTTTCCGCCGGCATGCAGCGTCGTGAAGATCACTTCGAGCGCGCTTTTCTTCGTCTTCGGATGCTTGTCGACCGGAATCCCGCGCCCGTCGTCCTCGATGGTGATCGAGGCTTCATCGTCGTGCAGCGTGACGCGGATGTTCGAGGCGTAGCCGTTCATCGCCTCGTCGATCGCGTTGTCCAGGATCTCCCAGACGAGATGATGCAGACCGGCGCTCCCGACGCCGCCGATGTACATACCGGGACGCTTGCGGACGGGTTCGAGTCCTTCGAGGACGGTAATGTCTTTGGCGGTGTAGGTTGCGGCCACGTTTGCGACAGGGTTCCGGGCTTCCCGGGTTCCAGGGGTACCCCGGGTTCTGGTTCTAAAGTTCTAGATTCCTGGCTTCTGGATTCCAAAGAGTATCGCAAAAACTCGCGATCCTGGCGAGTTTCGCGCTGCTACTCGAGCAGAAGCGCGCCCGGATCCTCGATGAGCTCTTTTACCCGCACGAGAAACCGCACGGCTTCCGAGCCGTCCACGATGCGGTGGTCGTAGGTGAGCGCGACGTACATCATCGGCCGGACGGTGACCTGACCGCCGATCGCGACCGCGCGATCCTTGATGGCGTGCAACCCGAGAATCCCGACCTGCGGCGGGTTGATGATTGGCGTGCTCAGGAGGGACCCAAAGACGCCGCCGTTCGTGATGGTGAATGTGCCGCCCTTCAGATCCGCCAGTGACAGCGTCCCGTCCTCGGCCGCCTTCGCGAACGCGCGGATCTTCTGTTCGATCCCCGCGAACGTCATGCGATCCGCGTCGCGCAGCACCGGGACGACGAGCCCTTCGCTCGCGCCGACCGCGATTCCGATGTCGTAATAATGCTTCAGTACCATCTCGTCCCCCTGGATCTCCGCGTTGATCCGGGGGAAGGCCCTGAGCGCGCCGATGGCGGCCTTGACGAAGAACGACGAGACGCCGAGGCCCACGCCGTAGCGATCCTTGAACGTCTGCTTGTGGCGCTCGCGAAGCGCCATCACGGCCGACATGTCGACCTCGTTGAACGTCGTGAGCATCGCGGCGGTGCTCTGTGCCTCGACGAGGCGCCGCGCAATCGTGGCGCGCCGTTTCGACATGCGCACGCGTTCTTCGGTCCGCTCCGATTCGGGGCGCCGCAGGATCTCGGACACCGGTGGGGTGGGCTTCGCCTTCTGGCCAGCCGGCGCCGCGGGTTCGGGTGCGAGCGCAGGTGCGCTGGGGCGTCCGTCACCGCCGCGCGTTGCCGTCTGCGCGGTCGCCTCTGCGGGCTGCTTCGCCGCAGCGGAAACGGACTCGACGTCGCGTCGCATGACGCGTCCTGCGTCGCCGCTGCCACGCACCTGCGACAGGTTGACCTCGTTCTGCTGCGCGGCTTTCCTTGCGGTTGGTGTGGCGCGCGTGCGATCGACGGCGAGTGCGGGTGCGGCCGCGGAGGCGGATGCGGGTGCGGCGGTCTGGGGAGAGGCTGGGGGCGCGGATGGTTTCGACGCCGCAGCAGCGGCGCTCTCGTCGATCACGCCCAGCACCTCCCCGACCTTCACGTCAGCGCCGTCCTGATGCGAGATGCGGCTGAGCACGCCGGCCTGCGGTGCGGCCACCTCGAGATCGATTTTGTCGGTCTCGAGCTCCACGAGCGGATCGCCCGCGGCGACGACGTCGCCTTCCTTCTTCAGCCATTTCGCGACGCGGGCGTCGACGATCGATTCGCCGACTTCAGGGACGACGATGTTCGAAGACATAGGTGGTTCGTGTGAATGATGCGGTGTCCGCTGAGGTACCTCTACAGAAGTGCTCTACATCAGAAGAGGTGTCCGACAACTATCCTGCCACCTGTTCGGGTGTTGGTTTGACGCCCGGGGCCGCGCGTTCCTTCGCCGGTCGCGCCGGGGCCAGCGCGGCCTCGACGAGCGCGCGCTGCTGACGAGCGTGGCGCGCCGCCGATCCTTCCGCAGGGCTCGCGCTCCGCGGCCGAGCGATGCAGCGAACGGGGCGTCCGCCGGCCACGTCGCTCAACGGCAGCCGGACGAACTCCCACGCCCCCATGTTCTCGGGCTCTTCCTGGACCCAGACGATCTCCTCCGCCGCCGCATAGCCGTCCAGCATCGTGCGCAGCTCGCGCATCGGCAGCGGGTACAACTGCTCGAGACGGCCAATCGCGATTTGCCGCGCCGCCGCACGCCGTTCGCTGCCCGCGAGATCGACGAACATCTTGCCGCTGCAAAGCAGGACGCGGCGAATCTCGCCAGCGCGCGTGCGGGCCTCCTCGTCGTCTATGAGCATGCGAAAGCGCCCTTCCGCGAGCTCGCGAGGGGCGGACGCAACGAGCGGATGCCGCAGCAGGCTCTTCGGCGTGAGCACCACCAGCGGCAGCGGATCGGTGAGCAGCAGCGCAGCCTGTCTACGGAGCAGGTGGAAGTACTGCGCAGCCGTGGTGCAGTTCGCGATCCGCATGTTGATGTCCGCCGCGAGCTGCAGGAAGCGCTCGGGACGCGCGCTGGCGTGGTCGGGGCCCTGCCCCTCGTGCGCGTGCGGCAGCAGCAGGACCAGCGACGGACGCTGGCCCCACTTCGCGCGCGCAGACACGACGAACTCGTCGATGATCCCCTGCGCGCCGTTGATGAAGTCGCCGTATTGCGCCTCCCAGACCACGAGCCGCGACGGCTCCTGGACGTTGTAGCCGTACTCGAAGCCGACCACCGCGTTCTCGGACAGGGGACTGTTGTGAATCTCGAACGCGGCGCGCGCCTGCGGAAGCGCCTGCAGCGGCACGTGCACGCCGCCGGTCTGCACATCGTGGAACACGGCATGCCGCTGGCTGAACGTGCCGCGCTCGACGTCCTCGCCCGTCACGCGGATGCTGATGCCGTCCGCGAGAAGCGAGGCGAACGCCAGCTCCTCGCCGGTCGCCCAATCGATCGTACGCTCCTCCGGGTCCGACAGGACGTGCGCCCGCTTCTCGCGCGCGCGCTCCAGCTTCTTGTGAATGGCGAAGCCGGCCGGAAGGGCCAGCAGCGACTCGTTCAGTTCTCGCAAGCGCTCGAGCGGCACCGCGGTCTGCACCTTCGCCGCCGCTCCCGGGGGCGGCGGCTCCGGCTGCGGCTCCACGAAATGCTGCTCCGGCTGCAGCGTGTCCAGCGCCGTCTGCAGCTCCGCCAGCCGGCGCTGGTTCATCTCTTCCGCAACCGACGCCTGAATCACGCCGCGGTCAACGAGGGTGCGCGCCCAGATCTCGCGCACCGTCGGATGCTCCGCGATCCTCTGGTACATGATCGGCTGGGTGAAGCCGGGCTCGTCCCCTTCGTTGTGGCCGTACCGACGGTATCCAATCAAATCGATCAGGAAGTCGCGCTGGAACGTCCTGCGGTACGCGATCGCCAGCCGCGCGGCTTCGACGCACGCCTCCGGATCGTCCGCGTTGACGTGGACGATCGGGATCTTGAATCCGCGTGCGAGCCCGCTCGCATACGACGTGCTGTAGGAATCGCGCGAGTCGGCGGTGAACCCGAGCTGGTTGTTCACGATGATGTGGATCGTGCCGCCGGTCTGATAGCCGGGCAGCCGGCTCAGATTCAACGTTTCGGCGACGATGCCCTGTCCGGAGAACGCCGCGTCGCCATGAATGAGAATCGGCACGCTGCGCGCCGGATCGAAGACGGGCGCTCCCGGCGCATCCGTCGTCGTTCCCGCGGCGCGCGCCATCCCTTCGACGACGGGGTTGACGGCCTCGAGGTGGCTCGGATTCGGCGGCATCGAGACCACCAGTTCCATCGCGCGGCCGTCCTTGATCGCGCGATGCGCACCGGCGTGATACTTCACGTCTCCCGTCCACGCCATGTCCTCGCGGAAGTTTCGCGACGACAGCGGGTCCTTGAACTCCGCGAGGATCTGCTGGTAGGGCTTGTTCAGCACGTGCGCCATCACGTTCAACCGGCCGCGATGCGCCATGCCGATCAGAATGGAGCGGATCCCGGACTCGGCCGCCTCGGCGATCACTTCATCCAGGACGGGGACGAGCATGTCGAGCCCTTCGATCGAGAACCGCGTCTTCCCGGGGAACGTGCGGTGCAGGAACTTCTCGAAGGCCTCGACCTGCGTCAAACGATCGAGGAGCGCGACGGGATCGATCGGATCCGCGGGTGCGCGGAATCGTCCGCCTTCGGCCGCCTGCCGCAGCCACTGGCGCTCTTCGGGCACGAAGATGTGCGCGTAGTCGTATCCCGTTGTCGAGCAGTAGACGCGCCTCAGCGCCTCGACCACATCGAGCATCGTCGACGACTCGTTGACCAACGGCGACGAGATCAGCGTCGCGGGAAGCCGCCGCAGATCGTCGTCCGCGAGGCCGTGCGTTTCGGGAAGCAATGATGGATCGCCGACCGGACGGGCGCCGAGCGGATCGAGCTGAGCCGCAAGGTGTCCGTAGCGGCGGATCGCCTGCGCCAGGTAGACGGCTTCGACGACCGTCCGGAGCGTGCTGCCGTCGGCGGGCAGCTCTTCGACGATCTCCGCAGGAGGGGTCCAGCGTTCGAAAACCGCACGCGTTTCCGGGTCGACAAGCGAGGGATCGCGGCGGAATCGCTCGTACTGCTCGAGTACGTACCCCCGGTTGAGACCCGCGAATTCCTGCCACGATGCCATGACCTTCTTATCGTAACCCAGGCACCTGGCCTTCGGGCCGGAAGTTGTTGTAACTGCTGGATCTTGCGCAGATTTGCAGGCGCCGGGCCCGCGCGCTTGCAGGCCGGGTCTTCAGACCCGGCGCAGGCGGATGGCGCATGTGACATGCGCCCTACACTGGGAACGCCTCCGGGACCGGCCACACGATGCGCGTGAACTGGCCGCGCTGCAGGAGCTCGCGCCCCTTGCCGCCGCGGCCGGTGACCTCGTACTTCGCGGTGCTGATCGTCTGCTCCGCCCCCCGGCTCGTTTCGACCGTCAGGAGATCGCGATCGCCTGACGAAGCGATGAATCCGAGGACGCGATCGTCCTTCGCGGTCAGCTTGATCAGGATGACGCCGCGGCCCGGTCCCGAGAGGAAGTTGACCTCCTCCACCTTGGTCAGGATCGCGCGCGCGTCGCGCGTGGCGGCGATGAGGATTTCGTCGCCCGTGATGCGCGCGAGCCCAACGAACTCCGCCGACCCTCCCGCCTTCGCGAACCGCCGCCCCGCACGCGTGCTCGGCTCGGCGAACGGCTCGAGGCTGAAACGCATGCTGTATCCGTCGCTGGACACGGCAACGGCCTGGACCCGCGGCTCGGCGCCTTCCTTGTGCGGTTTGATCTGACCCGCGACCCTCGGATCGAGGCTGAAGGCCGATACGATTCGCTCGCCGTCCTTCAGCTTGAAGAACCGCTGAATCGGCTCGCCGTACCCGGTCGATGCGGGAATGTCCGCGATGCGCGCGCTGTAGGCGAAGCCGAAATTGCTGAAGAACACCGCGGTCGCGCGCGTGCTGCCTGCCAGAACCGCCAAAACCTGATCACCTTCTCGAAGACGTGTGGACGCGACATCCTTGACTTCCTTCTGCCGCTTCACCCAGCCGTCGCGGGACACGATGATGACGTTGTCTTCTTCGACGATGAAGTCTTCGGCGGAGTACTCGGCTTCCCCTTCGTCGCTCGCGATCGCGGTGCGGCGCGGATCGCCGTACGCCTTCTGAATCTGCTCGATCTCCTCGCGCACGAGCGCCCAGCGGCTGTCTTCGTTCTTGAGCAGCCCGCTGATCTGCCGCGCGCGCTTCCGCTTGTCCTCCGCTTCCTTCCGGATAATCAGAATCTCGAGCTTCGCGAGGCGATACAGCTTCAGTTCGAGGATCGCGTCGGTCTGCTCCGCGTCGAGGCCGTACTTCTTGATGATCTGCTGCGCAGCATCCTGTTTCCCTTCCGACTTGCGGACGATCTTCAGGATGTCGTCCAGCGCGTCGAAGACCTTCTCGAACCCTTCGAGGATGTGGATGCGCTTCTTGAGTGCCTCGAGCTCGTGCTCCAGGCGCCGCGTGACGACCTCCAGACGGAAATGGAGGAAGTGCCAGAGAATCGAATGGAGATCGAGCCGTTCGGGCCTGCCGACCTCGGGATTCTCGGTAGGGATCAGGCACGTTAGATTGACGAGGAAGTTCGTCTGGAGCGGCGTATGTTTGAACAGGTACGCCATCACCATCTTCTCGTCGGCCTCGCGCTTCAGCTCGAGGGCGATGCGGACGTCTTCCGTGGAGATGTCCTTGACGTCGAGCAGCGGCGGGAGCTTCCGGCTGAGCGCCACATCGGCGATACGCTCGACGAGCGTCGACTTGTTGACGGTATAAGGAATGCTCGTGACGTAAATGGTCTTCGTCGCGCGCGTGGACGGCCCCTCTTCCCACGTCGCGCGCAGACGGATGGCCCCCGATCCCGTCTTGTAGATTTCCTTCAGCTCCTCGGCGGAATTGAGCATCTGGCCGCCCGTCGGAAAGTCGGGTCCCTTGACGTAGCGACAGAGCTGCACGCTGCTCAGATCGGGGTTGTCGAGCAGCTTCACGAGCGCCGTGCACACTTCGGTGAGATTGTGCGGCGGAATGTTCGTCGCCATCCCGACCGCGATGCCCGTCGCGCCATTGATCAGCAGGTTCGGCACGCGCGACGGAAGGACCACCGGCTCCGACTTCGTGCCGTCGTAGTTCGGACGGAACGCGACCGTCGACTGATCGATCTCGGTGAGCAGCTCATCGCTGACGCGGGCGAGGCGGCACTCGGTATAGCGCATCGCCGCCGCGCTATCGCCGTCAAGCGATCCGAAGTTGCCGGAACCGTCCACGAGCGGATATCGCAGCGAGAAGGGCTGCGCCATCCGGACGAGCGTCTCGTACAGCGCCGCGTCGCCGTGGGGGTGGTAGCTGCCCATAACATCGCCGACGACCTTGGCGCACTTGCGGTGCTTGGCGTCCGCAGTGAGGTTCTGCTGCCACATCGTGAACAGGATGCGGCGCTGAACGGGCTTGAGGCCGTCGCGCACGTCGGGCAGCGCGCGTGACGTGATGACGGACAGTGCGTAATTCAGATACCGGGTCTGCGCTGCCTCGTGCAGCGAAACCGCTTCGTCAACCGGACCCGACGGAGCGTCGACGTCCACGGGCGCGTCGAACAAGGAAATGTCGGGGGGCTTTCTCTTCTTCGCCATGTGTTAAGGAAAGAATAGCATTCACGGAATGGAGTGAATGGATGGATTGCGATGGAGCATGATCGAGCATGCGCGTCTATCGCTATCTGCACCTTGACGTCTTCACCGATGGCCCCTTCCAAGGCAATCAGCTCGCCGTGTTCCCTGAGCCCGCCGGCCTGAGCACCGCCGAGATGCAGCGGATCGCAAACGAGATGGCCTTCTCGGAGAGTACGTTCATCTTGCCGGCGGAGTCTCCGGACACGGATATCCGCATGCGCATCTTCACGCCCGGCGAGGAACTGCCGATGGCTGGCCATCCGACGATCGGCAGCACGTTCGCTCTGGCGGCAGATGGAGTCATCGAGAGCGGACGCGAGCAGTTCGTCTTCGGTCTCGGCGTCGGGCCAACACCGGTGTCACTGTCGTGGAAGGAAGACGCGCTCGATTTCGTCTGGATGACGCAGAAGCCGCCGGTCGTCAGCGGCCGCGTTCGCGATCTGGCTGCCTTCGCGGCGGCGCTGGATGTCGAGAGCAGCGACATGCACCGCAACCTGCCGGTCGAAGCGATTTCGTGCGGCGTTCCGTTCCTCTTCGCTGCCCTGAAGAGCCGCGCGGCGGTCGACCGCGTATCGATCAACAGAACGGCCTATCTTGCGGCGCTCCGCCAATCCGGGCTCGAGGAGCTGCCGGTGTTCGTTTTCTCGCTCGAGCGGCCTGCATCAGACGGCGACGAATCGGTCTACAGCCGCATGCTGGCGCCGGGATTCGGCATTACGGAGGATCCCGCAACCGGAGGCGCGAGCGGACCGCTGGGCTGTTACCTCTACGCGCATCGGCTGCTGCCGACGGAGCAGCTGCGCCGCTTCATCAGTCTGCAAGGCGCAAAGATGGGTCGGCCGAGCCGGCTGTATGTCTCGATTGCCGGCACCGGCGATGAGGTCACACGCGTGCGCGTCGGCGGCCGCAGCGTGATGGTTGGCGAAGGAAAGCTGAGCTTTTGACGCGGCTCAGGTCACCCCGATTGCACTCTATCCATGCTGGACTATGTGCAGTGAGGAGGTTGAGTCATGAGACGCTTCGGTTTGCTGTCCCTCGTCTTCGCGACAGCGCTTGCGTTCGGCTGCAGCAACAAACCCAACAACGATACCAGCGCGGCCGCTCCGGCCAGCGGGTCGGCGGTTGGGACCGCCGGAACCAATAATGTGACGGCGGGCGACCGCGATTTCGTGCACGACGTCGCCATCGCCAACATGGCGGAGATTGACCTGGCGCGCCTGGCGCTGCAACAGAGCACGAATGCCGACGTGAAGAAGTTCGCGCAGATGATGATCGACGATCACACCAAGGCGGGCGACCAGCTCCAGTCCATCGCGTCGCAGCACAACATCGAGGTGCCGACGCAGGTCGACGACAAGCACCAGGACGTCCGCAACAAGCTCGCCGAGAAGAAGGGCCTCGACTTCGACAAGGAGTACGCGAGCCAGATGGTGGACGGCCACCAGGACTTCGTCGACAAGCTGGAATCGCGCATCGACAAGAAGACTGTCGACGAGTGGAAGTCGAAGACCAGCGGATCGGCTGACGATGGCACGAAGCCCGAAGTGAAGGGCAATGCCACGACCGTGCTGCCGGAGAAGAGCGACAACCCGATCACGGCGTCGATCAATCAGTGGGCGGCGGACACGTATCCGACCGCGCAGGCGCATCTGACGGCCGCAAAGGCGCTCGACAAGAACATCAAGCGGCGCACCACCCACTAGACGCCCGCGATATCAATGCCGAGTGCGGGATGCCGAACGTACGGCATCCCGCGTTCGGCATTCACGGCCGTTCGCGTACACTTCTCCGCGCGGAGGGTGTACATGATCTGGTCCGATCTGCTGATTCCGGGCGTTCCAATCCTCGAGAAGATCGTCAGGCCGCTGCTGGTCTATGCGGCGCTGCTGGTTCTGATTCGGCTCTTCGGCAAGCGCGAGCTGGCACAGCTCAATCCCCTCGATCTCATCGTCCTGCTTACGATCTCGAACACGGTCCAGAACGCGATCATCGGCAACGACAATTCCGTGCTTGGCGGCCTCATCGGCGCCGCGACACTGATGGCGGCCAACTACGCCATAGTGCGCTTCCTGTACCGCCACGAGCGGTTCGACCGCGTCATCGAAGGAAAAGCTGCAGTCCTCGTAGAGAACGGTCGTGTGCTGAAGGATCGACTCGATGCGGAGCTGATTACGACGGCGGAGCTCGAGGCCGCGGCGCACCGCCAGGGATTCGAGTCACTCGACCTCGTGGAACGGGCCGTCCTCGAGACGGGGGGCGGACTCACCTTCATCGGACGCAAGCCAAGCGACGACACCCTGCGTCAGCAGGAGGTGATGCGGCAGCTCGACGAGATCAAGCAGTTATTGAAGGCAAGGGCCTGAGCAGAAAGGGCTGGCTTGCGCCGAGCCCTTTCAACCAGCACCGACCAACTCCCAACTACCTGGCTATTTCACAAACAGCATTTCTCTGTAGGTGGGAAAGGGCCAGATGTCGTGCGGTACGACCGCTTCCAGCGCGTCTCCCGTCTCCCGCAAGTCGTTCATCGCGGGAATGACCTTGTCGCGGAAGTATTTCGCGTGCTTCATCGGGTCGCCGTTGCCCTCGTGCTCGAGCAGGTGCTGCAGGTGATCCACGCGCACCTTGCACTCATCCGTGAGGCGGATCATCTGGGTCAGCCGTGCGCGTGATTCCTTCGCCGTTGCGCCCGCGGACTTCACGGCCGCCACGGTCTGCGCCACCTCGGTCTGATACCGATAGGCCGCCGGCAGGATGTAGCGGTTCCCCATCAGCACCATCAACTGCGCCTCGATGTTGATGGTCTTGTTGTACTGCTCGAGCGCGACGTCGTAGCGGGCGCGCAGCTCGCGCTCGTTCAGGACGCCGTACTTCTCGAACGCCTTCACGACCTCGGGCTTGATCGCCTCGCCGTAGGCGTCAACCGACGTCCGGTGGTTCAGCAGCCCGCGCTTCTCCGCTTCCTTCTCCCACTCCGCCGAGTAGTTGTTACCGTTGAAGATGATCCGCTTGTTCTCCTTGATCACCTTCGTGAGCAGCGTCTGCAGCGCGGCCTGCAGCTTCTTGCCTTCCTTCAGCCCCTTCTCCAGCTCGGTCGCGCAGTAGTCGAGCGATTCGGTCACGGCGACGTTCAGCGCCACGTTCGGCAGCGCGATGCTCTGGTTCGCCGAGACGGCACGGAACTCGAACTTGTTGCCGGTGAACGCGAACGGGCTGGTGCGGTTGCGGTCCCCCGCGTCGCGCGGGAGCTTGGGCAGCACGTTGACGCCGATGTCGAGAATTCCGCCGCTCTTCGTGCTCTTCGCGCTCCCCGCCTTCTCGATCTGCTCGAAAATATCGGTGAGCATGTCGCCCAGGAAGATCGAGATGATCGCGGGAGGCGCCTCGTTTGCACCGAGCCGATGATCGTTGCCCGCACTGGCAATGCTGAAGCGCAGCAGCCCCTGGTGCTTGTTCACGGCGCGCAGCACGGCCGCGCAGAACACCAGGAACTGCATGTTGTCGTGCGGCGTATCGCCGGGGTTCAGCAGGTTGTTCCCGAGATCATCGCTCATGCTCCAGTTCAGATGCTTGCCGGAGCCGTTGACGCCCGCAAACGGCTTCTCGTGCAGCAGACACGCGAGGCCGTACTTCGGCGCCATCCTCCTCATCATCTCCATCGTCATCATCTGATGATCGGTGGCGACGTTCGCGTTCTCGAAGATTGGCGCGACCTCGTACTGGCTCGGCGCGACCTCGTTGTGGCGCGTCTTGACGGGGACGCCGACCTTGTACAGCTCGCGCTCCACTTCCATCATGAAGGCGAGGACGCGGTCGGGGATGGAGCCAAAATAGTGGTCCTCCATCTCCTGGCCCTTCGGCGGCCGCGCACCGAAGAGCGTCCGGCCGGCGTTAATCAGGTCCGGCCGATTGAAATAGAACTGCCGATCGATCAGGAAGTATTCCTGCTCGGGACCGCACGTCGTCACGACGCGCGTGCCCTTCGATCCGAACAGCTTCAGGATCCGGACCGCCTGCTTCGAGAGCGCCTCCTGCGATCGCAGCAGCGGCGTCTTCTTGTCGAGCGCCTCGCCCGTCCAGCTCACGAACGCCGTTGGAATGACGAGCGTCGTCCCCTGCGGCGTGACGAGGAGCCAGGGCGGGCTGGTCGGATCCCAGGCCGTGTAGCCGCGTGCCTCGAACGTCGATCGCATGCCGCCGGATGGGAAGCTCGAGGCGTCCGGTTCCCCTTTCACCAGCTCCTTGCCGCTGAACTCCGCGACCGCGCGGCCGTCCGGCGTCGGATTCAGGAAGGAATCGTGCTTCTCGGCCGTGATGCCCGTCATCGGCTGGAACCAGTGCGTGTAGTGCGTCGCGCCGTACTCCACGGCCCAGTCCTTCAACGCGCTGGCGACGATGTCCGCGACGGAGGGATCGATGGACTCGCCGTGCGCAATCGAGCGGCGCAGCGCGCGGAACACGTCTTTCGGGAGACGGGCGCGCTGGACTTCTTCGTTGAATGTGAGCGATCCGAACTCGTCGACGACCTTCCGCGGCGCCTGCGGCTGCGTGGAAACGTTGACGTTCCGGATCGCCATGCCCCAGTCGGTAATATTCCGTCGTGCCTCGCTCGATGATGCGGAGCCCATTGCGTGCGTCCTTTCTGCCGTGGGTGAAGGGGGATGAAGCCGCGGCCGTTGAGGGCTTCATTATGAGCACGGCAGCCGGGTTAATGGCAAGCCAAATCGACACGTATATACTAAACGATGTGAAACATATCCAGGACTACTATGCCGCGGCCATCGGAGAGTTCGAGCAGATCGTGTTGATCGCGCTGCTACGGCTCGGCAACGGCGCGTACGGCGCGGCGATCCGGCGTCACATCGAAGATCGCACCGGGCGCAAGGTTTCGGTCAGCGGGGTGTACGTCACGCTGCAGCGGCTCGAAGAAAAGAGGATGGTCGTGTCGTACGTCGGTCCGCCTACGCCACAGCGCGGTGGACGGCGCCGCCGGCACTACTTGATGGATACGGAAGGCGCCCGCGCGCTGGGACGGGCCTACAGAACGTTCAAGGTGATGTCGGAAGGCGTCGAATCGGAACTGGATGCACTGTAGCTGTGCCGGCAGTTCAGATCTAGGCCACCTCAGATGTCGCCGCCTTGGATGGAGGGCACCTCTTTAAAGGTGCTCGCGTAGCGCCTCCCCCGCATTTCACTTGACGCAACCACGAAGTCGGACGTAGGCTCTCCCCCATAGTCTACCTATGGGAAACTCGCGAGACCGTCAGGAGCTCCTGCCCGGCACGCTCGACATGCTGATCCTCAAGACGCTGTCGCTCGGCGTCATGCACGGCTACGGCATTGCCCGGCACATCAAGACCGTGTCGGCCGAGGTGCTGCATGTCGAGGAGGGTTCGTTGTATCCCGCTCTGCAGCGGCTGCAGATTCAGGGGCTCGTGGCGTCGGAGTGGGGCCACTCGGCAAATAATCGCCGCGCACGCTATTACCGCCTCACGCGCGCCGGCCGGCGCGCGCTCGGCGAGGCCGAGTCGAGCTTCGACCGGCTGGTTGCCGCGATCGGCCGCGTCATGAAACCGCGGACAACGTAGCCACGCAACACGCGGACCGGGGAGCCGCGAAGGACACGGAATACACGGACCAGTAGAAAATCTATGGGAGTACTCCGATTCGTTCGGCATCTTCTCGCGGCCATGCGGCGGCGCACGCTGGATGACCAGCTTCGGAGCGAGCTCGATCAGCACGTCGCGTGGAAGGCGCAGGCTTATCTGGAGGATGGTCTCTCCGAAGCGGAAGCACAACGTCGCGCCATCATTGACGTCGGCAACGTCACGAAGCTGAGAGAAGACGCGCACGCGACGTGGGGCTTCCCCCTGCTCGATGGCCTCGCGCAGGACGTGCGCTACGGCGTGCGGACGCTGCGACGATCGAGCGCGCTCACCCTCGTCGCCGTCCTGTCGCTCGCCATCGGAATCGGCTCGAGCGCGGCGGTATTCAGTCTCGCCGACGCCGTGCTCGTCCGGAAGCTCGCCGTCCGTAATCCCGACGCGCTCGTCATCATGAAGTGGTTTTCGGGGCCGGTGATTCCATTTCGTTCTCTGAACGGCACCGGAGACCAGACTGCCGATGGCTTGAACAGCACCTCGTTTTCCTCGTCCGCCCTGGATGCATTCCGGAAAGAAGGATCGCGGTTCGTCGACGTGATTGCGTTCGCAGATCTATACAGCGTGAACCTCACGATCGGCCGCGGCAGCGAGATGGGCTCGGCGCACGCGGTCTCGGGCAACTACTTCGAGACGCTCGGCGTCCAGTCCGCGGCAGGACGAGCGCTCGGCCCTGCGGACGACCGCGTCGAGGCCGCGCCAGCCGTTGTCATCAGCCATGCGTTCGCATCCCGGCACTTCGCGCCTCCCGCGGACGCGGTCGGTCACACCGTCTCCGTCAATGCTGTTCCGTTCACGATCGCCGGCGTTCTGACGACGGACTTTCACGGCACGGGCCAGACGGGAAGCAATCCCGACATCTACGTGCCGCTCTCGCTGCGGACGCGTGTCGTGCCGAACGATGACCCGATCACCGATCCCAACTTCTGGTGGGTTTTGATGATGGGCCGCATCAAGCCCGGTGAGAGGGTGGAGGATGCGGAGGCGGCGCTCGACGTGCTGCTCAAGCGAACGGTCGCACAGGCGCGTCCGCAGCTCCCGGTAGCCGACTATCCGCGGCTTCGGCTGCTGCCTGGCTCCCGCGGCCAGATCGAGGATCGCGCGCAGATGCTGCCCGTGATTCGCACGATGGCGGCCGTCACGCTGATCGTGCTCCTTGTCGCCTGCGCGAACGTCGCGAGCCTCCTGCTCGCGCGGGGCCGCGCGCGGGCCCGTGAGCTCGGCGTGCGGCTCGCGATCGGTGCAACGCGTTCGCGCATCATCCGGCAGCTGCTGACCGAGGCGCTCCTGCTCGCCGCGGCCGCAAGCGCGCTGGGCGTCCTTGTCGCCCGATGGATGACGGGCGCCCTGCTGCCCGCGGTTGCTGGTGATTCGCCGACGCTCGTCGAGGCTGCGGGGATCGATCTGCGCGTCCTCGGATTCGCCGTCCTCGTGGCGACGCTCTCCGCCGTTTTCTTCGGCCTGGTCCCGGCATTCCGATCGACGGATCGGCACCTCGCCCTGCGGCTCGAAGAGGCTCGCCGGAGCGCAACCGCCTCTCGCCAGAGGCGAGTGCTCTCCACCAGCCTCGTCGCCGTCCAGATTGCCTTGACGCTGCTCCTCGCCGTGGCCGCCGGACTGCTCGTCCGCTCGCTCCGGAACCTCGAGCACGTCGAGCTCGGGTTCGATCCCAGCAACATTCTTCTTTTCAGCGTCGACGCGTCGAAGAACGGCTACGACACGGCACGCACGCAGCGTCTGTATGCCGAACTCCTGGATCGGTTGCGCGCGGTCCCCGGCGTGCGCAGCGCGTCATTGTCCAGCAATCGTCTGATCAGCAACTCGTCGTCTTTCAGTGCGGCGTCGAGGTTGGAAGAGACCAGGCCGGAGCGCGGATCGGCCGCGGCCCGTAATTTCCTTCGCGACCACGGCGTCTATATGCTCACCGTCGACGAGCAGTTCTTCTCTACTCTGTCGATTCCGATCGTTCGAGGGCGCGCCTTCAGCACGGCTGATGTGGGCGGCGCGCTCGACGCCGTAATCAATCGCGCGCTCGCGCGACAGCTCTGGGGCACGGAGGACGCGATCGGCCGTCGCTTCCGGGTCGGCCTTCAGCAGGAATCGCCTGTGTACGAGGTGATTGGGATCTGCGCGGACGCGCGGTACACCTCGCTGCGACGCCCGATGGCACCGACGGCGTACTTCTACTATCGTCAGCGCCCGGATGAGAAGAGCACGCCCAGCTTCGCGGTGAAGACGTGGGCGGCACCGACCGCGATGGCGAGCGAGGTCCGCGAGATCGTCCGCAGCCTCGATCCAACGCTGCCCGTCGCGAGTGTGGCAACGCAGGCGGAACAGATCACGTCGTTCCTCAAGCGCGAGCGGTTGTTCGCGAGGCTTGCGCTGCTGCTCGGCGTCGTCGCGCTGCTGCTGTCAGCGATCGGCGTGTACGGCCTCCTCGCCTACTCGGTCGTCCAGCGCACGCAGGAGATCGGCATTCGCATGGCGCTCGGCGCGGCGCAGCGGACGGTCCGCTGGATGATCCTGCGCGATTCGCTGGTCCTGGCTGGGATCGGTCTCGGCGTCGGCGTGCCCGCCGCGCTGGCTGGGACACGTCTGCTCGATGCGCTGCTCTACGGTCTGCCGCCGCGCGACGTCTTGACGCTCAGCGCAGCGGCGGCGTTGATGATTGGGCTCGCGCTCATCGCAGGTTATGTGCCCGCTCGCCGCGCGGCACGGATCGATCCGATGGTTGCTCTCAGAGCGGAGTGAATGTCGCGCAACTAAAGTTGCGCGTTACCTTCCGACCTCCAACGTCCAACCTCCTCATCACATCCCCAGCACGGCGTGCGGCACGTATGGCTCCTCGAGCCGGCGGCAATCCTCGTCCGAGAGCTGCAGATCGAGCGCGGCGAGCGCTTGATCGAGGTGCTCGAGCTTCGATGCGCCGATGATGGGCGCGGTCACGCCGGGCTGGCGCAGCACCCACGCGAGCGCGACCTGCGCCGGCGTCGTGCCGAGGTCCTTCGCGACCTCCGCGACACGTTCGGCGACGTCGAAGTCCGCGTCGGTGTAGTACAGGTTGTGCGCGTACTGATCGGACTGCTCGCGCAGCGTCGCCGTGCGCTGGGCCCCCCGCGTCCGGTTCCCCGTCAGGAATCCGCGCGCGAGCGGGCTCCACGGAATCACGCCAACGCCCTCCGCGCGGCAGAGCGGCAGCATCTCGCGCTCCTCTTCGCGATACGCCAGATTGTAGTGCGGCTGCATCGAGACGAAACGTGTCCAGCCGCGCAGGTCCGCCGCATACAAGGTCGTGGCGAACTGCCACGCCGCCATCGAGGAGGCGCCGATATACCGCGCCTTCCCGCTGCGGACGACATCCTCCAGCGCGCTGAGGGTTTCCTCGATGGGCGTCTCGGGATCGAGGCGGTGAATCTGGTACAGATCGACGTAATCCGTGCCCAGGCGGCGGAGCGACTTGTCGATCGACGAGAGCACGTGCTTGCGCGACAGGCCGCGGTCGTTCGGATGGTCGCTCATCGCGTTGAACACCTTCGTCGCGATCACGACCTCGTCGCGCTTCGCGAAATCCTTGAGCGCGCGGCCGAGAATCTCTTCGCTGCGGCCGAGCGAATACATGTCCGCGGTGTCGAAGAACGTGATGCCGCTCTGCAGCGCGCGCTCGATGAACGGGCGGGACTGCTCCTCTGGCAGCACCCACGCGCGCCACTTCGGATCGCCATAAGTCATCGCGCCGAGGCACAGGCGCGAGACCTTCAGTCCTGTTGAACCAAGCCGGACGTATTGCATCCCCTCAGGATATCCGATGCGGCACCCGTAAAAGCGGTGCGCTACATCTCCGAACGAGGTGCCCTACATCTCCGAAAATGGCAACAAAGGATCCTCGGGCAAGAACGGTGCTGACGGATCTTCCAGGTTGTGCACGCTGACCCCGAGCAGGCGCACGGCGCGATGTGCGGCGTCGGTCCGGTCGAGCAGCGCGACCGCACGTTGGGCCAGATCATCGGCCTCACGGGTCGCGGGCGATTTGGAGTGGCTGCGTGTGATGGTCGTGAAGTCGGCGTAGCGCACCTTGATGGTGACGGTGCGGCAGAGGAGCTCCTTCCGCGCGAGCCATGCCGCCGCGTCGCGCGCCATCTCATCGACCTCGCGGCGAATCTCCGTGATGCTCGTGAGATCGTTCGTGTAGGTGTATTCGCTGCCAGAGGATTTCGTGACGCGGTTCGGCTCGACGCGGCGATCGTCGATGCCGTCGGCCAGACGCCGCAGCCAGTCGGCCTGGCTGCCGACGGCCTCGCGGAGCACCGTCGGGTCGGCAGCGCGAACGTCGACGAGGCGTTCGATGCCGCGCTCGCGGAGCCGTTGTGCGGTCACGGGGCCGACGCCCCACAGCGCGTCGACCGGCAGCTTCTGCAGGAACTGCTCGACGCGCTCCGGCGCGATCACCGTGAGGCCGTCCGGCTTGCGCCAGCCGGACGCGATCTTCGCAAGAAACTTGTTGGGTGCAACGCCCGCGGAGGCCGTAAGGCCGGTCGCCGCGCGAATCTCTGCTTTCAACCGCTGAGCGACGGCCTTGCCCAGCGGCTCTCCCCACGAGTTCTCCGTGACGTCCAGATATGCCTCGTCGAGCGACAGCGGCTCGACGAGCGCCGTGACGGATCGGAAGAGCGCAAAGACCGCCTGCGACGCGTCGCGATAGCGGTGAAAGTCGGGCCGGACGATGACGAGGTCTGGACAGAGCCGCACCGCACGCGCCATCGGGATGGCCGACCTGACGCCGTAGGCGCGCGCTTCGTAGCTCGCGGCAGCAACCACGCCGCGCTTGTCGGGATCGCCGCCGACGGCGACAGGCCGTCCGCGCAGAGAAGGATTATCGCGCTGCTCGACCGACGCGTAGAACGCGTCCATGTCGACGTGGAGGATGCGGCGCATACGAGGCCGCTATTCTCGCAAAACGGGGAACGCCGCACGCCCACGCACCCCCCGCACGCCCGTCAGGCGTTGGCCGGCACGGGCGCTTTCCGCCTCGGGCCGCGCGGTTTTGCCGCCTTCTTCTCCTTCGGCGCGCGGGCGCCCGTCTTCCCGCCGCGGCGCCGGCGCGGCGGCTGCGGCTCGGTCTCCTCAGGGGTCTCAGCAGATGCGTGCGCCGGCTCGCTCGGCGATTCCTCGACGTCGATGATCGGCGCCGTCTCCACCTCCTGCACGACGTCGCCGTCCACGATCTCCGGCTGGCGTCCTTCCGTGATCGCTTCCTCGTGCGTTTCGCCTGCGCTCTCGACCACCTCGGGCTCTGCGGGGGCCGCACGCTCCGTTTCGATCGGCTTCATCACGTTGCCCGGGAAGAACCGCATCACGCCCTGGCGATCGCGCTCCATGCGGAAGAGACCCTCGCGCTGGCACGCGCGAAGCAGATCGTTGAGCGTAGCGAACCCGAACCGCCGCTCATCGAACGTCTGGTCGACCCCGCGCAGAAACTGCTTCACTTGGCGCACGTACATCGGCCACCGCGGCGGATTCTGCGCCGCCTGGAACAGGCGGCGTACCTCGCGAATCCCGTCTGCCAGTCGAGGCTCGGCGGTCGGACGCTCCTCCTGGACTGCTGGCCGCGCCGGCTCCGGCGGTGCGTGGCGCGGCTGGCCGTGGCCATCTTCACTCAGCTCGACGAGGACATTGCGCCCCGACTCCCGCAGCGTGACGTAGCCTGCGGACGCGAGCTTCTGCGCGAAATCGCGGAAGCTGCTCGCGCCGTACGTCCGCTCCGAGAACGTCGAGTCGAGCTGCAGGAGCGTGCTCTTCAGCAACCCGAGCTGCGGCGAGACCTCGCGATCGCTGAGCAGCTTCAGCGCGCGGCGGACGAGCGGCACGATCTGATCGATGCTCGACGCCGAGGCCGCAGGCCCGCTCGCGCGGCCGCGTTCCTGCCGCCGCCCGCTCGTCAGGTTCTCGTACGCGATGAACTCATGGCAGTTGCGCTGCATCACGACGCTCGTAAACGCGCGGCCGCCGACGATGAACACCTGCTTGTCGTACTGTTTGAGCTTCTCGACGAGCGAGATGAAGTCGCTGTCGCCCCCGACGATCACGTAGGCGTTGATGTGCGGGTGGGTGAACGCCATCTCCAGGGCGTCGAGCGCCAGGTTGATGTCCGCGCCGTTCTTGTCGCCGCCCGGCGTCAGATTGCGCTGCACGAGCTTGGTTGCGTGCTGCGTCAGCGAGCGGCTGTAATCGCCCGCGCGCGTCCAGTCACCGTAGGCGATCTTCGAAACGACCTCGCCGCGCTCTTTCAACGCTTCCAGAACGACCCCGACGTCGAACTGCGCGCTCAGCGTGCTCTTGACGCCAATCTCGATGTTGTCGAAGTCGATGAATACTGCAATTTTGAACCGTGTGTCTGCCAAACTCTTCCGATTTCCCTTCCGGCCATTCTGGCCATCTAATGATTATCCCACGTGGGGGCCGGAGGCTTGAGGCTGGAACCTCCAACCTCCTCATCTGCTCGCCTGCACCCGAACCCGCACAAGATCTATTCGACTGACAGGCGTTTCCCCGGTGACGGGCGTGGCATCAATCTTTTCCACCACATCCATACCGTCCACCACACGGCCGAACGCCGTGTACTTGCCGTCGAGTGACGGCGCATCGCCAGTGACGATGAAAAACGACGTTGTCGCGCTGCCTGGATCGCTGCCGTGCGCCATCGAGACGATACCCTTCACGTGCTTCGTGTCATTGAATTCCGGCGCGAGCGGGTGCACGAGCTTCTGCTGCGTCTCGGTCAGCGGTCCGCGCGTGGCAACATATCCGGCCTGCACGACGAACCCATGGACGACGCGATGGAACGCCGTCCCGTCGAGCACGCCCGCTTGCGCGAGGCGAAGGAAGTTGCGCACGTGCTCGGGCGCCTTGTCGGGCATGAACGCGATCGTCACGTTGCCGGCCGACGTCTCGAGCACCGCCTGGTAGCTCGCCAGCTGCTCCAGGGATTCCGTCGAGAAGGCGAGCGGCTCTGGCGGCGGCGCGTCGCGGACCGTGAGCGATTTGATCTCGACGCGATCGACCGGCGCACCCTTCGCGTCCGCAGGAGCTTCGGAGATTTTCTGCAGGATGTCGAGGCCTTCGCTCACGCGTCCGAAGATCGTGTACTGCCCATTCAGCGCTGGCTGATCGGAGACGCAGATGAAGAACTGCGCGCCCGCGCTGTCCGGCTGGCCGGGCCGAATCACTGCGGCCACGGTCCCGCGCGTGAAGGGCTCGCCGCTGTGCTCCGCCTGCAGCACGCCCAGGCCGCCGGTCCCGTATTGCGCCTTCCTGGCAGGATCCTTGGACAGCGGGTCGCCCCCCTGGACGATCCCGCCGCGGATGATGCGGTGAAACACCGTGCCGTCGTACGCGTGCTCCGCCGCGAGCTTCATGAAGTAGCCGACGTGGTTCGGCGCGAGGTCCGGGCGCAGATCGATGACGACGATGCCGGCCGCCGTCTCGATGAGCGCTTGTTTGCCGTTCATCTCCGCGATGGTCAACGGCGTCTTGAACGGCGCCTGCGGGGCACGGCGTCCCGTCTGCGGCAGCGCGCTGAGCGCGACGAAGAGTACAAGAGCTGTTTTCATCGATTTATTTCAACGCCTTCGCGACTGCCGCCTGCGCGAGCGGCCCCATGATGGCGTAACCCTTCGCGTTCGGGTGCAGATCGTCGGCGCTCAGCTCCGCGCGCAGCAACCCGCTGTCGTCCGTCATCGCCGAGAAATAATCCAGGTAGAGGTAGTCGTGCTCGGCTGCGTACGACTTGATCCATTCGTTGAGCGCGTGGATCCTCGCCATCGGCCTCGACGTGGTCTGCGGCACGCCCGTGGGGCCAACGTGGTAGTTGCTCACCGGCGTCACGCTCGCGAGCACCACGCGGATGTCGTGCGCCTTGGCGAGATCCGTCATCGACGCAAGGTTGTTCTCGATCTCCTCGTTCGTCATCGGCCCGGTGTTGCCCGCGATGTCATTCGTGCCCGCGAGGATGACGACCACTTTCGGCTTCAGATCGATCACGTCCGGCTTGAACCGGATCAGCATCTGCGGCGTCGTCTGGCCGCTGATGCCGCGGTCGACGTACGAGGGGTTGGCGAAGAAATCGCCGAAGCGTTCCTGCTGCTGCCAGAGATCGGTGATCGAATCGCCCATGAAGACCACGCGCTTGTCGCCCGCCGCAGGCGCCGTCAGCGTCCGGTTGGCGTCACGATAGCGCGCGAGCTGGGGCCAGTCGCGCATCCGCATGTCGTTGCGCATCAGGGCCTGCAGCGCGGTCGCCAGCTCCGGACAGGACTCCACGGGGGCAGCCGCGGGCGGCTGCGCCTGCTGGGCGGTGGGGGCCTGGCCTCTGGAGCTCAATGCAGCGGTTCCGGCAACGGCAAGGACAGTGACGAGGAAGACGCGAATCATCATCGAGGACGGCTCCTTCTTAGTGACGGGCACATGCTACCGCAGGGCGGGGTCGCGGGATTCGGCGTTCGCGTCGGGTTCGGGTTCAGCGTTCGCGGTTCGTTGTTCCCGATTCGTCGAGCTCACCAGAGCACCCAGGCCGATGCGATGACGTGGAGGTTACCCGCGACCAACCATGGCAGAAACCGCGACGTGCGCGGCTCGCGCGCGAGGAGCACGTTGAACGCGACGGTCAGCGGCAGCATGACGCGCGTGATCGCGCCCGTTGCGGGATCCCACAGCACGCGGTCGATCATCAGCATGAGGACGATGTAGCCGAGTGCGATGCGCCACCACGGGTTCCGCACTTCGGCCCGCCACAGCAGGTACGCCACCTCCACGGACAGCGAAATGACGATGCAGAGGTGCAGGCCTGCTGTCGTGAACACGCCCGCCGTTCGAACCGCCATGACGGTCCGGCGCAGCGTCTCGATTAACGCGGCACCGGGAACGGCGAACGCGTCACCACCGGCAAAGATGGTCGAACGATAGATCGATCGAAGGTAGTCCTCCCAGATCAGCAGCGGCAACAGCGTGAGCAGCACGGCCGTGGCTGCGCGGAGCCAGTCACGCGAGGACTGCGGCACGGGCTGGGCCAGCACGCCGAGAACGTTCGTCTCACGTCCCAGGCCGTTCACCCCCGCAACCACAGCCGAGAGTAGCTGCCGCTCCTGCTCGGCGAAGCGCACCACGACGAGCGTCAGCACGAGGCTCGGACCATCGAGCAGCGCGAACCGGACGGACCAGAGGAGGCCGTGCGAGTACAGGGACGCGGCCCACAGCACGAGCGTGCGAGGCGACCGGACAGGGAGCCATCGCGTGAGCAGGATCGCGAGCACGATCCAGCTCACGACATTCTGCAGTGCGTACGCTTCGAGAATCCACGACGGCCGGCCGAGTCCCAGCAGCCACGCCGTCCAGCTGAAAAGAATCCGCCGCGCACGAAACGGGGCGAGGTCCATCGCGCGATCGACGGCCGGGTCGCGCACCAGCGGGTCGAGCGCGCGCTGTGCATAGAACTGCCCGTCGTAGCTCCCCGACAGGGGAACGACGTCGTGCGGAATCGTCCGAAGCGCCGGCGCCTCGTCCGCATTGCCCTCCGGGAATGCAATCAGCGACGTGAAGCCGGTGTCGCGATGGTAGAATTTCGCGACGCTCGCCAGGAAAATTCCCACCGTCACCACCGCGATGCCGCGGCAAATCCTCTGCATCCTCTTGCTGCTCGCTTCGGCGTGCCGCACACATTCGTCTACGCCGCCGATCCGCATCGTCGATCTCATCGGGGAATTGAACCGCGCGGAGAAGCGTCCGCCGGACGCTTTCACGCTGAGCGATCGCAACGGAGTCCGGGCGATTGCCGGCCCGGCGCCGGGGCGCCTCATCTGGACACTTCCGATTCCTCGCCGCGCCGTTTTCCGGGCGATCGCGTCGGTGGACGGACGCGCGCCTGCTCGATTTCGCGTCGGCGTCAGCGACGATCGGATTTACGAGGGGCTCTCGTCCGTACAGTCGATCGCGGGCGGCGACTGGACGCCGATCGAAGCCGACCTGTCCGCCTACGCGGGATGGAAGTGGAGCTTATTCTATCGGCCCGAACGCCGCTCGTGGCGGCTCGTCCTGAGCGCCGACGCCGTGGGCGGTGCACCCACGACGGTGGTCTGGGGCAACCCCGAGATCGTCAGCGATCCATCGTCCGCACGCGAATACGCGCGGCGGACGCGGCATCGATGATCGTGGCGCGGGCCTTTAGGTCCGCGTGGCGGGGCCCTGAAAGGGCCGTCCTCCATCGACCGTCGCTACTCGTAATGCAGCGCCTTCACGGGATCCAGTCGCGACGCGCGCACGGCAGGATAGAGGCCGAAGACAATCCCGATCATCACGGAGACGCCGAACGCGAGCACGATCGATGTCGTGGTCACGATCGTCGACCAGCCGGCGAGGACGCCAATCAACTGCGACAGCCCCACGCCGAGCAGGATCCCTGCGACGCCGCCCGAGAGCGAGATGATCGTCGTCTCGATCAGGAACTGGCGGACGACGTCCTTCTGGCGCGCGCCGATTGCGCGGCGGACGCCGATCTCGCGCGTCCGCTCGAGCACGCTCGCGAGCATGATGTTCATGATCCCTATCCCGCCGACGAGCAGCGAGATCGAGGCGATCGCGACCATGACCATCTCGAAGATGCGCTGCGTTCGGCGCTGTTCCGCAAGCAGCTCCGCGGGTGAGACGATCGTGAAGTCGCCTGCGCTGCGGTGCGCGACGTCGAGGATCCCGCGAAGGAGGGCGGCGGCGCCCGGAATATCCGAGCCCTGCTTCATCTGCAGGTAGATGCCGTCGATTTCGTCCTTCCGGGCGCTCTGGCCGTCCTCCAGCCTGAACACCGACGAGTACAGAGGGACATAAATCAGGTTGTTGCGATCCTGCGCGGGCAGACCGGCGACGTCCGACTGCACCGTGAGCTGCGGGCCCGCCACGCCGATCACCTGAAACCACTGCTCGTTCACCTTGATGTAGCGTCCGATCGGATCGTCGGCGCCAAAGACGGTTGCTGCGGCCGCCTCGCCCACCACGGCCACGGGTGCGGCCGCCGCCGTCTCCGCCTCGTCGAAAAAGCGCCCGGAGGCGACGCGCAGGTTCGCGATCGCCGCGTACACGGGACTGACGCCGTACACGACGGGCATGTCGCCGCCTATCGGACGCGGCAGCAGCTTCGTGGGCGTGAACCGCTTGCGCGCCGTGACAGCGCTGATGTTCTCGAGATTCGACTGGATGACGCGCAGGTCCTTGAACGACAGGCCCGCCGAGAGCTGGCGCACCTTCTGAAGCGCCTGATTGTCCGGCGCCTCCCGCGCTTCGACGATCAAGTTACGGACGCCGAGCTGCTCGATGAACGCCATGACCTCCTGCTGCGCCCCCGCGCCGATCGACAGCATCGCGACGACGGCCGCCACGCCGAAGATCATGCCGAGCATCGTCAGCATCGAACGCAGCTTGTGTGCGCGCAGGTTCTCGAGGCCGAGCATGAGCTCGGGCAGGAAGTCCGTGGACCAGAGGTGCGTGCGTGCGTTCATCGCGCTGGTCCTGACGCTGCGGGCAGGGGCGCGTTCGAGGAGGTGCGGGATCGACGCGCCGCAACTTCCGGGTCGATGAGCGCGATGACGTCTCCTTCGTTGACGCCGTTCACGATCGCGCGGCTCTCGGTCGCGTTGGTGACCTTCACGTCCCGGCGCTCGAAGCGATCGCCAGCGCGCACGTAAACGAACGTCTTGCCGGCCTTCTCGAAAACGGATTGCCTCGGCACCTGCAGCGCGTTCGGGATCTCGCGGCCGTCGATGACGAGCTGCACCGACGAGCCGGCGCGCAGGCGGGGATCGCCCTTGTCGAACGTGAACCTGACGTCGAACTGCCGCACCGCGGACGTCTCGAAGAAATTGCCGCGCGAGGCGAGCCCGCTGAGCGCGCCCACCTTCGCGACAAACGTCTCGCCAGGCAGCGCGTCGGAGCGCACGACCGCCGACTGGCCGCTCTGCAGGTTGTCGCGGTCGGTCTCGTTGATCTTCGCGCGGACCTCCATCCGGCCGGCCTCGATCACATCCGCGATGGGCCGTCCGGCGAATGTCGTGTCGCCCTGACGAAACTCCGGCAGGACCATGCCGTAGAAAAAGAAATTGCCCGCCGCGTCGCGGTTTTCCTTGACCGAGAGGATGCCGTCGAACGGTGCCTTCACGACGAGGCCGTCGATGATCGTCTGCGCGCGCTGCATCGCGAGCTGCGCCTTGTTGCGCTGTTCGAGGACAACGTCGAGGGCCGCCTGATTCGTCGCCGTCCGCGATTGCACGTCCTGTTCGAGCTGCGCGAGCCGGCGCTGCGCCTCTTCCAGGGTCAGGCTGTTCTTCTGCGCCTCGATCGCGCCGATCAGATCGTTCGCGGCCGTACTCAGCTCGCCGCGCCGCACGTCGTAGTGCGCGGTGAGGAGCGCGACCTGATCCTCTGCCGCCTGCACCGCGGCATCGGCCTTTATCTTCACGATCTGCTGCTCGGCTTCCGCCAGCTCGGATTTTGCCTGCTCCAGCGCGAACTGTTGATCTGCAGGATCGATCTCGAAGACCACTTCATCCTTCTTGACGGGCATTCCCGTGGAGAGCAGCTTGACGATGCGGAGGGTGCCGCCAGCGGGAGGCGCCACAAGCGTGGCGGTGCGGCCGGCGAGCAATTCACCGGTCGCATACACCGTGAGCTTCAGCGGTCCGCGCACGACGCGGGTCGTCGGCACTTCGTCATGCCGCTCCGGCAGGCTCGGAACGGCCATGGCGAGCGACGTTCCAACGACAGCGACGACCGCGGCAATCGCGAGCCAGAGCCAGAGCCTTCGCGATGAGCCTCCCAGCGTCGGTCCGCGTCGTCGGCGGCCTTTCACGGCTGCCTCCGAACGAGATCAGCGTCAGGGCGCCGCGTCGCCAGCTTGTCTCCGGGGGACACGCCTGAAGCAATTGCAATCTGCTCGCGCCCGCGGCGTGCGACATCGATGCGCGTCTCGTCGAACATCGATCCGCGCAGCTTGTAAACGACAGGGTGGCCGTCGCGCTGGAACACCGCTTCGGAGGGCGCCAGCAGGACGTCGGGCACCGTGTCGGTTGCGATGCGGGCAGTTGCCGTCATGCCGGGGCGAATGCGTGGATCCGGATTCTTCAGCACGAGGCCAAGATCGAAGTTCCGGACCGGGGGCCACCCGGAGCTGAAGTCGACCTTCGCGAGCACCGAAATCAGATCGACGCTTGCGGCGAAATCCTTGCCCGGCACGGCTTCGATCTTCACTGTTGCGTTCTGCCCGACGCGCAGGCGGCCGCGGTCCGACTCGTCGAGCCTGGCCTCCAGGTGAATCGACGACAGGTCCGGCAGTTCGACGACGTTTGCGCCAGGCCAGGCGCGATCGCCTTCACGGAACTCGACCTGGCCGCCGAACATGCCGCCCGTCCGGTAATTCGGCAGGATGTTCACAACGCCGCCCGTCGGCGCCTTGATGATCAGCGCCTCGAGGCCCGCCTTGGCCCGATCAACATCGAGCTGCGCCTTCTCGCGCTTCCGCTGCTTGCCGACGAGCTCCGCGTCGGCGGCCGTCTTGTTCGATTTGGCTTTCTCCTCCGCCTCGTGCAGCTTCTGCTCCGCGTCGGCGACGGCGAGCTTGGCCTGCTCGTATTCAAGCTTGGAGACGATGTCGCGCTTGCCGAGATCCAGCTTCGCGCGATCGAGGTCGTACCGCGCTTTCATCACGGCGGTCTGATCCTGCTCTTCCGTGATGTGCTGCTGCGCCTTCGCTTGTGCGATCTCGGCGTCCGACTGCTTCAGCTCCGACTGTTTCTCCTGATACCGCTGCCGCAGGCTCGTGGCATCGAACTCGACGAGCACGTCGCCCTCCTTCACCGCGGAGCCGTTCTTGGCGAGCTTGAGGATCTGGAGCTCGCCAGCCTGCGTTGGAGCGGAGAGAACGATCGATCGGGCGGGACGGATGTCGCCGCGGAGCTGGACGTAGTCGACGAAGTCGCCGCGCGCGACGTCGGCCGTCGGGAGGTCAGGGGCAACAGCCGCGCGGCTCGCAATGGCGAAGCCACCGGCCACGATCGCGACGGCAGCGGCGATGGCCGCGGGCAGCCGCCATCCGCGCAGACGTGCACGCTTCATCACTGGGCCTGCCCGATATTGCGCGCGATGAGCGACCCTTCGCCCAGACCGTTGGCGACGACCACCTCGTGCGCGCTCGCGTCGCCGATCGAGACGTCCTGACGCTCGTACCGTCCGCCGCGCTGCACGCGCACGAACGGCTGTTCGCCGTCGTATCCAAGCGAATCGCGCGGGATCACCAGCGCGCCCGGTGCACGCCGAAGCTCGACGTCCAGTGAGGCCGTGAGGTCGGGCATCAGGTTCGGATGCGATCCGTTCAGTTCGACGATCACAACGAAGTTCCGGACCTTCGGCGAAAGCGTTGACTGGACACCGATCGGCGAGATCTGCGCGACGCGGCCGCGGAAGGAGAGATCCGGATAGGCATCGAGGCCGACGTGCACACTCTGGTCGACCCGCAGCTCGCCGATGTCCGCCTGGTTGACGCGCGCGCGGACGCGCATCATGGTCGGATTGACGACATCGACGACCGGCAGACCTGAGCGTACTTCGTCGCCTTCCTGGACCTCCGCCATGTTCTGGCCCTTCCAGGTCATCTTGATCACTGCGATGCCTTCGATCGGCGACTTGATCAGCATCCGCTCGGCGTTGGATGTCGCCTGGCGCATGGCGGTGTCGGCGCGGTCACGCCGGATCTCGAGCACGCGAATGTTCGCCTCCGCCGCGCGGCGCTTCAAGTCGTACGTCTCCCGCAACTGCTTCAGGTGCGCGTCGGCTTCCTCGAGCGCGAGCTTGTTCTTCTCGGCCTCGATCTTCGGCAGCATCTCGTTCTTCAGCATCTCGAGCTTCGCGCGTTCGAGCGCGCTCTCAGCCTGCTTCATCGTGCTATCGTCCGCCGCGCGCGCGGCGGCCTCCTGCGCGCGGGCCTTTCTAATCTGCTGCTCGAGATCGGTGAGCTCCGCCTGCTTGTCGAGGGCATTGCGGATCTGATCCTGGCGATCGAATTCGACGAGTAGATCCCCGGGGCGCACCTTCGAGCCGGCCGGCACGAGCCGCGTCACGATCAGGCTGTTGTTGTTCTGCCCGGCCAGCCGCGGCGCCGAGATCGTCGTCGCCTCCACGGCTTCGACCGTGCCGCTCAGGCGTAGGCTGCGCACGAAGTCGCGGCGCGCGACCTTGTAGATCTGCGCCTGCGACTCCGTTCGCGGTTCCGGACCGCGTGCGTGCACGTACAGGCCGGCAACGGCCACGCCGGCGACAGCCACAGCGGCAATCAGATACACCGGTTTCAGCATTGAGATACGCACACCGGCCCCGGATATCAGACGAGCGCGGGGAACCGATGGTTGGCGCAAATGCTTAAGATACCGCGCCGGGTCCCACTTCATCCATCAGGAACCGCGACATCGGGAAGGCCACATCCGCCACAAGACGCCCGCCTGCTCGCCGTAATCGAACTGTGGCCTGGAATGGCGCGCATCTGACCTGGTAGCAGCTGTTCCGGAGAGATCGACGACATCGACCGACCCAAACACTCGTCCGCCTGCGACCGGACGGGACAGGGTTTCCAGAAACTGCGCAGCCCCACCCGCTACGTCAAGGTTCGGTCGCAGATGCTGCCGACGCAACGAGGCGACGGGCCATAGGATGTTGGGCCATCATTGCGGCCTCCGGCCCTGAGTGCCCCGTTAAGGATTAGACACCTCAGCGACCAATCAGGACTGTTCCATTTCAGCACTTCAGACTGAATTCGACCGGCTCGTAGCTGAGGTTTGGGGACAGCCATCGTTCCGCCTCCTCAATGGAGAATCCGCGCCGCTCCGCGTACGACTCGAGCTGGTCGCGGCCGATCCGCCCCACATTGAAGTACTTCGCGAGCGGATGCGAGAAGTACAGGCCGCTGACGCTCGCGGGCGGCGTCATGGCGGCGTGCTCCGTGAGCGCAATCCCCTGCCGCTCGGCATCGAGTATCCGGAACAGATCGAACTTGCCGCTGTGATCCGGGCACGCCGGATAGCCGTATGCGGGGCGAATCCCGCGGTGCTTTTCCAAGAAGAGATCGTCTATGGCCCTCTCGTGCTCGTCGGGGTGACCCCAATCATCGCGGACCTGCGCGTGCAGCCAGGTCGCGAACGCTTCCGCGAAACGATCCGCGAGTGCCTTGACGATGATGGCGCGGTAGTCGTCGTGATCCGCCTCGAAGCGCTTGACGAGGACGTCCGCCCCAAGCCCGCCCGTAACCGCGAACATGCCGATGTAGTCCGGCACACCGCTGCCGCGAGGCGCGATGTAATCGGAGAGACACAGATTCGGCCGCTGATCCGGCTGCGCTTCCTGCTGCCTCAGCATCGGCAAACGCCCCAGCAGCGCGCGCCGATCCTCGTCCTTGTACACGAGGATGTCGTCGCCGTCCGCGGCGGCCGGCCAGAACGCGTACACGCCGCGTGCCTGAATCTGCTTTCCCTTGATGATCTCCTGCAGCAGTTCCTGCGCGTGACCAAATAGCTCGCGCGCCGCCGCGCCGTACTGCGGGTGATCGAGGATCGCGGGGAACCGCCCTTTCAGCTCCCAGGCCGAGAAGAAATACGTCCAGTCGATGTACTTCGCCAGCTCCGCGAGCGGGACATCGTTCAGATATCGGCGTCCGACGAACGCAGGCGTTGCAATGACGTGCTCGTCCCAGTCGTACGGCAGCCGGTTCGCCCGCGCCTGCTCGTATGACAGCAGCGGCTTCTCGCTTCGAGTCTTGTACCGCTGCCGAATCTCCTCCTGCGCCTCCCGATTGCTGCGGTCGAAGCCCGCGATGCGCTCCGGATTCATCAGGCTCGCGACGACATCGACGACGCGCGAGGCATCCAGAACGTGAACGACGGGCCGCGCGTATTCCGGGGCGATTTTCACGGCCGTGTGCTGGCGGCTCGTCGTCGCGCCGCCGATGAGCAGCGGCAGCCCCATCTTCCGCCGAGCCATCTCGCGCGCGACGTTGACCATCTCGTCCAGCGACGGCGTGATCAGCCCGCTCAACCCCACGATGTCCGCCTTCTGCTCGACCGCCGTGTCGAGGATTTTCGCCGCGGGAACCATCACGCCGAGATCGATCACGTCGTAGTTGTTGCAGCCGAGCACCACGCCGACGATGTTCTTGCCGATGTCGTGAACGTCTCCCTTCACCGTCGCCATGACGATGCGGCCCTGCGATCCCGTGCCGCCTGCAGCCTTCTGCGCCTCCATGAAGGGCTCGAGATAGGCGACCGCCTTCTTCATCACGCGCGCGCTCTTGACGACCTGGGGCAGAAACATCTTCCCGGACCCGAAGAGATCGCCCACGATCTTCATCCCGTCCATCAGAGGGCCTTCGATGATGTCGAGCGGACGCGGGTACTTCTGGCGGGCTTCCTCGGTGTCCTGCTCGATGTACTCGACGGTGCCGTGCACGAGCGCGTGCGCGAGCCGCTTCTCGACGGTGCCGCTCCGCCACGCGAGATCGACCTCGCGCTTCGTGCCCGATCCCTTCACCGTATTGGCGAACTGAACCAGGCGCTCGGTCGCATCCGGACGCCGGTTGAAGATTACGTCCTCGACGTGCTCCAGGAGATCCTTCGGAATGTCCTCGTAGACGGCGAGCTGGCCGGCATTGACGATTCCCATGTCCATGCCCGCCTTGATGGCATGGAACAGAAACGCCGAGTGCATCGCCTCGCGCACGATGTCGTTGCCGCGGAACGAGAACGAGAGGTTGCTCACACCGCCGCTGACCTTCACGCCAGGACAGGTCGCCTTGATGATTCGCGTCGCCTCGATGTAGTTGACGGCGTAGTCGTTGTGCTCTTCGAGCCCCGTGGCGATCGCCAGGATGTTCGGATCGAAGATGATGTCGGATGGATCGAATCCGGCCTGCTCGGTAAGGAGGCGGTACGCGCGCTGGCAGATCTCGACCTTCCGCTGGATCGTGTCCGCCTGCCCCGTCTCGTCGAACGCCATCACGACGACTGCGGCACCGTACCGGCGTACGTGGCGCGCCTTCTCGAGAAAATCCGCTTCCCCTTCCTTGAGGCTGATCGAGTTGACGACCCCTTTGCCCTGCACGCACTTCAGACCCGCCTCGAGCACGGACCACTTCGAGCTGTCGACCACGATCGGCACGCGCGCGATCTCCGGCTCCGTCGCGATGTAGTTGAGAAACGTCATCATCGCGCGTTCCGAGTCGAGCATGCCTTCGTCCATGTTGACGTCGATCAGGTTTGCGCCGCCGCGGACCTGATCGAGCGCCACGTGTGCGGCCTCGCCATAGTTGCCGGCCTTGATGAGGCGCGCGAATCGCGCTGAGCCGGTGACGTTGGTTCGCTCGCCGATCATCTGGAAGTTGCTGTCCGGCCTGATAACGAGGGGCTCCAGTCCCGACAACTGCGTGTACTTGACGCCGGGTTCGACCACCGAGCGGGGTGGGAGGCCTTTCACCGCCTCCGCAATCGCCGCAATGTGCTCAGGCGTCGTGCCGCAGCAGCCCCCGACGATGTTCACGAGGCCGCTGGTGGCGAACTCGCGCACGAGCGACGCGGTCTCGGCGGGATGCTCGTCGTACTGTCCGAACGCGTTCGGGAGCCCGGCGTTTGGATAGCAACTGACGTAGCTTTCTGCGATCCGCGCGAGATCCTCGAGATACGGGCGCATGTCGCGCGCGCCAAGCGCGCAGTTGATTCCGACGCTGAACGGCTGCGCGTGGCGGATCGAGATGTAGAACGCCTCGAGCGTCTGCCCCGAGAGCGTCCGCCCGCTGCGGTCGGTGATGGTGAAGGAGATCATCACCGGCAACCGCACGCCCTTTTCCTGGAAGACACGGTCGATCGCGACGAGCCCTGCCTTCGCGTTCAGGGTGTCGAAAATCGTCTCGAGCAGCAGGATGTCGCAGCCGCCGTCGATCAGCCCCCGAACCTGCTCCTCGTACCCGGCGGTCAGGGCGTCGAACGTCGTCGCGCGAAATGCCGGATCGTTGACGTCCGGAGAAATCGACAAGGTCCGGTTCGCGGGGCCGATCGAACCTGCGGCGAAGCGCGGCTTGTCGGGCGTCTTCACCGACCAGGCGTCGCACGCGGCGCGCGCCAGCTTCGCCCCTTCGAAGTTCAGCTCATACGCGAACGCCTCGAGCGCGTAGTCCGCCTGCACGATCGACGTGCTGCTGAACGTGTTCGTCTCGATGATGTCCGCGCCTGCGGCGAGGTACTCCTCGTGGATTTCGCGGACGACGTCGGGACGCGTGAGGATCAGCAGGTCGTTGTTGCCCTTCAGATCCTTCGGGTGTCGGCGGAGCCGCTCGCCGCGGAAGTCCGCTTCCGTGAGGCCGCGGCGCTGGATCATCGTGCCCATCGCGCCATCGAGGACGAGGATGCGCTCGCGGAGAAACGAGTCGAGTCGGGATCCGGGGTCCGGGGGTCGGGAAGTCATCGTCTGTTCCTGCCTGTTGAATCGGGCCTGCTGCCGCTCGCGATGAGCACCGTGAATGGATCGCGCGCACGCCGCGCACCGGTCGAGACGCGGACATCCTTCAGACCTGCACCTTCGAGGAGCGCCGCGAGCTCCTTGTCGTCGAATCCGAGCCAGCGATCGTCCAGCCGCTCACGCACCCAGGCCTGCTCGTGGCTCCGCAGATCGAGCACGAGCACCCGTCCTCCGGGCCTGACGATGCGAACGGCTTCGCTCAGCGCCCGCGCCGGATCGTCGGCGTGATGCAGCGCCTGGGAGAAGAGGGCGAGATCGACCGAGGCGTCGCGCAACGGGAGATTTTCGATGTCGCCCCGCTTCCAGCGGATGTTCTTCAGTCGGCGACGTCGCGCGAGGTCCTGCGCGCGCGCGAGCACCGCCCGGGATCGATCGACGGCGATCACGCGGCGCGCGAAACGCGCCGCTTCGATCGTGAGATAGCCTTCGCCGCATCCGAGATCCGCCACGTCCAGCGCGGGCAGCAGGTGACCGAGGGCGCGCGACCACGCCGCCCAGCTCCGGCCCGGTACGATCTGTCGCCGCTCGTCGCTCGCGCCGTGCTCGTCGAAGTCCTCTTTCCGGACGCGGCGCACCTCCTCGAGACGCGCATCGTCCGCCCGTCCTTCGGGTGTCGCGGCCGCGATGGCAAAGTGCGCGGACAGGAGGCGCCACAGCTCGCCCGAGCCGTTCTGGCCCTGGCGCAGATCGTCTGCAAGGGCGTAGTAGCTGTAGCCGCCCTCGCGCTGCTCCGTGACGATTCCGGCGTCCTTGAGGAGACCGAGGTGGCGCGAGACGCCGGACTGCGCGAGGCCGAGGATCGCGGTCAGCTCGCTGACGTTGAGCTGCTCGAAGGACAGCAGGCGGAGCAGCCGCAGGCGCGCTTCGTCCCCGAGGAGGCGGAACAGAGGAGCGCCCGTGGTCATATCAATTAATCTACATCAATTGATATGTATGTGCCAGCGGCGGGTCCAAAGACCCGCCCGACAGGAACACCATCCCGGACGCCCGACCCGGCGGGCTTCACCAGACCCGGCAGACTTGCTGATTCACCATCTTGGCGTCGGCCGGGCAGCTGAACGCTTGTTGGAATTCGGGCATGTTGGAGACGACGCCAATCGCGCGGTAGCGGCCCGGCGAATGGACGTTCGTCCGCACGTGGAGGCGCGCCAGTTCGTCGGTACGGTTCTCGCACCACATCTGCGCCCAGCCGATGAAGAACCGCTGCTCCGGCGTGTAGCCGTCGGCTTCCGCCAGGTGCTTGGTCTTCAGGTCATCCATCAGCGCCATCCACGCGAGCCGCAGGCCCCCGTTGTCCGCGACGTTCTCCCCGAGCGTGAGACGTCCGTTCACCTTCAGATCGTCCACGGCGGTATATCCCGAGTACTGGTCCGCCACGCAGGTCGCGCGCTCTTCGAACGCCTTCGCGTCCGCCGGCGTCCACCAGTCACGCAGGTTGCCTTCGGAATCGAAGCGTCGCCCCTGGTCGTCGAACCCGTGCGTCAGCTCGTGCCCCACGACGGCACCCGCCGCCCCGAAGTTGACCGCATCGTCGGCCGCCTTGATGAAGAACGGCGGCTGCAGGATCCCGGCCGGGAAATTGATGTTGTTCTCGAACGGGTTGTAGTACGCGTTGACGGTTGGGGGCGTCATCAGCCACTCCGTCTTGTCGACCGGTTTCCCAATCTTCGCGAGCTGACGGCGGTACGCAAACGTGTTCGAGCGCAGCGAGTTGCCGAGCGCGTCGCCGCGCTCGATCTTCAGCGATGAATAGTCCCTCCATCGATCGGGATATCCGATCTTGTTGGCCACCGCGCGGAGCTTGACGGCAGCCTGCTTCTTCGTATCGTCCGACATCCAGGAGATCACCTTGATGTCGGCGTCCAACGCGCCCTCGATGGCCTGGACCATGCGGAGCGTGCGCTCCTTGCCTTCCGCACCGAACGTGCGCTCGACGTACACCTTCCCGAGCGCCTCGCCGAGATCCGAGTCCACGGCCTCCACGCAGCGCTTCCAGCGGGGGCGCTCCTCCTTCGCGCCGGTAAGCGTGCGGCCGTAGAAACTGAAGGTCTCCTCGTCAAACGCTGTGGGCAGCACCTGCGCTTGGCCGTGAATGAGGTGCCACCGGAGGTACGTCTTCAGGTCGGCGATCGGCGTGGACGACAGAACCGCGTCCAGCCCCTTGAGGAAGTCGGGCTCGGTGACGTTGGCCGCAGCCACGTCAGCGGCGTCGGCAGCTTTGAGATATGCGGTCAGATCGATCGAGGGAATGAGCTGTCGTGCCTCGTCGATGGACATCTTGTGATAGATGTTCGTCGGGTTCCGCAAGCTGACGCGGTCGAGCGCGTGGCGCGCGAGGGCGGTTTCGATCTGCATTACCGTCCTGGCGCCGGCCGCGGCCTGTTCCGGCGTATCGCCAGCGAGCTGCAGCATCTTCGCGACGTGCTCCACGTAGCCGTCGCGCACCTTCTTCGAGTTCTCGTCGTCTTTCAGGTAGTAGTCGCGATCGGGCAGCCCCATCCCGCCCTGCCCGAACGTGGCGATGTACTGCGACGCATCCTTGAAGTCCGGCGCCGCACCGAAGCCGAACAACACGCCGTAGCCGAGCGTGTGCAGGCGGCCGATGAGCGCTGCCAGATCCGCCGTGGATTTGAGCGCGGCAACGCCGTCGAGCTCTGGCTTCAGCGGCGCCAGGCCCTTCGAATCGATCGTCTGGCGATCCATGCAGGTCGCGTAGTAGTCGCCGATCTGGCGCATGCCGGAGTCGCTGTCCGGTTTCGCGGAAGTCTCGAGGATGTCGCGGAGGATCGCGTTGTTGCGATCCTGGAGCTCCTCGAAACGCCCGTACCGCGGCTGATCCGCGGGAACCGGATGCTTCGCCATCCAGCCGCCGCACGCGAACTGATAGAAGTCCGTGCACGGGTTCACGGTCTTGTCGAGCGAGTCCAGCTCGATGCCCGACGTCCTCGTTGCAGGCGCTTGCGCCTGTTCGGCGGCAGCGGCCCGCAGACCCGAATCGCACAGCGCCATGGCCGCGGCGATCGGTACCGCGAACATCCAGAACGCGCGTTTCCTCATCGATGTGCCTCCAGCCATGCGGCGAGATGCGGAGCCTCGGCGTCGCGAAGCGCGACGCACGAACGGATGCGCTCCTTCGCCTGCTGCAGCGTTCGCGCGGCATCAGGCACCGGGTGCGCGGAGAAGAAGCGATCGACCTGCTGTGCAGCCCCGGCGTCGCAGAACGAGCCGGCCGCGGCGACGATGCTGCCGTTCGATGTGCTCTCGCCAGCCTTCTTCTGCAGATCGTCCCAATGGTGCTGCAGCAGTTCCCACGCGAGCGCGCGTGTGTCATCGTTGGCGATCATTGCCGAGACCAGCAGCTTGGCATCCTGCGTGCGCACTTCGGACGAAAGCGCGTAGTCCATCGTCCGCCGAACGAGCGCCGGATCAGTGAAGTGCGTCAGCCCATAGAGAAACCGGTACCGCTCTTCCGGATCTTCCGCGCTCCTCGATCTGGTCTGATACGCGTCGTACAGCGTCGCATCGCCATGCACCGCTGCCATGTAGACGATCGGTGTGCGGAGCGTCGAGTCGATCGACGAGGCGTCGCGCAGCAGGTCGTCGATCTTTGTCCGTGCCGTCTTCAGCACGGCCGGATCGCCGGCGTTGCCGAGCGCCATCAGCACCTCGGCGCGCAACGTGCGCCGGCCAGGCGGCTCGTCCGGCGATGCCGACCAGCCGAGATCCGCAAGTGCGGGCGCGAGGAGCTTGCTCACCCAGGCGCGATATGCGTCGCGCGTGGAAGACGAGGTGAGGTCTTCGTCGATCGCATCCAGACGGCCGACGAGCGTGGACATGACGTCGGGGTCGCGCTCACCGCTGAACCCGCCCGCCAGATCCAGCCACGCGCCAATCTGATGGCGGCCGGCACGGACGATGGCCCATTCGTCCGACATCAGCGAGAGCCGCTCGCCGGCGGTCAGCTTGCCGACGTCCTTCGCGAGCACCGGAATCATCTCCGCCGGATGCTCGACCCGGTAGTAGCCCAAGCCATCCGCGTTGCCCATGACCCACGACGGACACGTGCTTCCCAAGTCCACCGTGTTGCCCGCGGTGCTCGTGATGACGTCGCACCGCGTGCTGCCGTCGGGCATCCGAAGGCAGACCGGCACGTGCCACGTCTGAGTGGCTGAAGCGGCGTCCCCCGCCATGGTGTAGCGGCGCTCCCCGAGCGTGACGGCGCCATGGCCGTTCGCGCACGCGATTCGCAGCGCGACGAGCGGGGCACCCGGCTGCGTCACGAAATCGGACATGATCGTGTCCACCGGCTTGCCGCTGGTCTTCGCCAGCGTGCCCCAGAAGTCTTCCGCCGCGGCGTTTCCGTACTGGAACCGTTGCAGATATGCGTTGACGCCCGCGCGGAAGACCTCGCTTCCCAGATAGCGCTCCACCATCCGGAGCACCGCGGCTCCCTTCGCGTATGCGATGCCGTCGAACAGCTCGTTGATCTCGTCTCGGGTCGACGCGTCCTTATGGACCGGCCGCGTTGAGCGCAATGCATCGAGCGCGAGCGCGTCCTGGTTGGCGTCGACCTCCTTGACCTTCGCGTTCGCTTCCGGCATCCACTGCTCGAGCGGCTTCGTCGCCATCCAGTTCGCAAATCCCTCGTTCAGCCAGATGTCGTCCCACCACGCCATCGTCACCAGATCGCCAAACCACTGGTGCGCCATCTCGTGGGCGAGGACCTCGGCGATCATTTCCTTCGCGGAAGGGGTCGCGTCCTTGGGGTCGGCGAGCAGCAGCCCTTCCCGATAGAAGATCGCGGCCGTGTTCTCCATCGCACCAGCCGAGAAGTCGGGGACGGCGACGACGTCGAGCTTCTTGAACGGATACCTGATCGCGTAATACCGGTTGAAGAACGTCATGTTCTTCTCGGCTGCTTCCAGCGCGAAGCCCGTGAATTCCCGGTTCGCCGGCGTGGCGCAGACGCGAATTGGAATCCCGTCCGCGCCCCCTTCGCGGCACACGAAGTCGCCCACGACGAGCGCGACGAGGTACGTCGACATCTTCGGTGAGGTGCCGAACGTGACGGTGTGCTTGCCGGGCGACGGCCCGGGTGTGTCGGAGACGACCGCGCCGTTGGAGATCGCGTGATCGCCCGCATCGATGATTGCCTTAATCGAGAACGTTGCCTTCAGCGCGGGCTCGTCGAAGGAAGGAAACATCCGGCGGGCATCAGTAGCCTCGAGCTGCGTGACCGCATATCGGCGCTGTTTCGTCTTGCTCAGGTAAAAGCCGCGCAGTTGGTCGTTCAGGATGCCGCGATAAGTGATCCGGATCGTTGCCGTGCCGGCGTCGAGCGGGTGCGGCAGGGTCAACGTCGCCTGCTCGCGATCCGCCTCGAGCGAGGTCGTCGCCGTCAACGTACGGCCGCTCGCGGAGACGGTGACGCTTTGGAATGTGATCTCGGCAGCGTTCAAGACGATGCGGTCCGTAGGCTTCGGCAACTCCACCGCGATCGTCTCCTCGCCGGTGAACGTCGCCGCCGCGAGATCTGGTGCGACGGTGAGGTCGTAATGCGAAGGGATTGCGGTGGCCGGCAGCCGTTGAGCTGAAGCGCCAGTGGCAATCGTCAGCGCGAGCATCGAAAACAGCAGCGTCTTCATGGCATGTGGCGCGCAACCGAGGCGCGGACGAGCAACCGCGAGTGAGGCACGCGAACCGGAGCGCGCCAGCGCAGCGGCGCGCGAGAGCGTGGAGGGGAGTCCGAGGGGCAAAGGCACTCGGACAGGATCGACCATAATCGTCACGTGGAATACGAGGCCAGACTCTCAGTCTACCGCACGGAAACGCCCGTCGCCGGCCTGGTGCTCGCGCACGGCGCAGGCGCGGGACAGAAGAGCACGTTCATGGTCGCGGCTGCGCGCGGACTCGCCGCTCGCGGTATCGTTACCGCAACGTTCGACTTTCCGTACATTGCAATGGGACGAAAGGTTCCGGACAAGGGGCCGGTCCTCGAGGCGGCGTGGCGAGAGGCAATCGACCGCGCGCGTGCGGACGATGCGTTCGGGAGGCGGCCGCTGTTCATCGGCGGCAAGTCGATGGGTGGGCGGATCGCGTCGATGGTGGCGGCGTCGATCACCCCGTCCGTCGCCGGTCTGGTCTTTCTCGGCTACCCGCTGCACCCACCCGGCAGGCCGGAGCAGCGACGCGACGCGCACCTGCCGGCGATCACGCAACCGATGCTGTTCGTGCAGGGCACCGCCGATGCGTTTGGGACCGCGGAGGAGATCCGATCGTTGTTGCCGCGCCTCAACGGCGGCTGCGTGCTTCACGAAGTCGCGTCAGGCGACCACTCGTTCAAGGTACCCGCACGGACCGGCCGCAGCCAGTCCGACGTGATGAAGGACGTGCTCGAAGCGGTCGCGGCGTTCGTGCGATCGAAAGACTCAGTGCGCGTCTAACGCGCGCCCTACGCCCGGCGGCCTTTCTTTCGCGACGTCGTTTTCGTCGAGTGCCGTTGCTCGGCCTCCTCGACGGAGTGCGACTCACCGAGCCGCTCGTCTTTCTTCGCCATTCTCGCGAGCCGCATGTAGTACTCGTGGAGCAGGCGCAGCTCGTCCTCGCCAAGATCTTCGACGTCAATCAACCTGTTGCTGGCTCCCTCGATCGCCGCGACCAGCTCGTTGAGCTTCAACTGCAACGCCAGCGAATCCTTGTTCTGCGTTCGTTGAATCAGGAAGACCATCAGGAAAGTGACGATCGTCGTGCCCGTGTTGATGACCAGCTGCCACGTATCGGAGAAATGAAACACCGGACCGAGCGCAGCCCAGAGGATGATCGTGGCGCACGCGATGCCGAACGCGGTGCTGGTGCCGGTCCAGGCCGTAACCGTCGTCGAAAACTGTTCGAACCAGATCCCGATTCCTCCACGCGTGTTGCGGCCCATCGTAACCTCCGGCAGAGATGCTAACCCGTCACCCGCTCCAGACAGAGACGTCGCACATCGTACGCTGAGGCACCTCTAAGCACGTGCCCTACAGCAGTCAGAGGTGTTCTGCACGAGACGGTTTATAGTGAGTTCATGGCGACTGACGCAGTAGCGCAAGCTCCGCAGGCGAGGAGCCGGCGGCGCGAGGATATCCCCGAACGGTTCAAGTGGAATCTCGCCGACATCTTCGCGAGCTGGGACGCATGGCAGGCCGCGTACACGCAGCTCGAAGCGGGCATCGAACGCTACGCCGCGCTGAAGGGAACGCTCGCGCAGGGGCCCGATCGCCTCCTGCAGGCGTTCCGACTGTCCGAGGAGCTCGGGCAGCTCGCGTATCGCGTGTGGTACTACCCGTCGCTGCAGTACGACGAAGATCAGCGCGACAACACGGTCAACGCGCGCCGGCAGCAGGTGCAGATTCTGTTCGCGCGCTGGAAGCAGGCGGAATCGTGGTTCAACCCCGAGCTGCTCCAGATTCCGATCGAGACCGTGCGCGCGTGGATGGATCGCGAAGAGCCGCTGCGCCTGTATCGCTTCGCGATCGAAGATCTCTATCGGCAGCAGGAACACGTCCTCGATGAAGCGGGCGAGCGCCTGATGTCGCTCGCGAGCCGGTTGGCATCGTCGCCGAACGATTCGTACTGGGCGCTATCGACCGCTGACGCGACGTTCCCCTCGATAACGCTGTCGACCGGCGAGACGGTGACCGTCTCGTATGGCCAGTATCGCGCGATTCTCGCGACGCGCCGGGAACAGGTCGATCGCGAAAAGGCGTTCACGGCCCTGCACGAAACCTATCGCGCGAGCCTGAATACGTACGCCACCCTCTACAACGGCGTCTGTCAGCGCGACCTGTTCCAGGCGCGCGCCCGCGGCTACGCGAGCACGCTGGACGCCGCGCTCCACGGCGACAACATCCCCACCTCGGTCGTCGAAAACCTGATCGAGACGACGCGGGCCGGGACGGAGCCGCTGCGGCGCTACCACTGGCTGCGCCGGAAGGTGCTCGGCGTTCCGTCGTACCACGTGTACGACTTCTCAATCCCTCTGGTGACGTTCGAGAAGAAATATCAGTACGACGACGTGCTCGACTGGATCGTCGATTCGGTGGCACCGTTGGGCGCCGCGTACCAGGAGCGCCTCCGGACCGGGTTCGGCGGGCGCTGGATCGACGTCTACGAGAACGAGGGAAAGCGCTCGGGCGCGTACTCGGCACCCGTGTACGGGACGCATCCGTACATGCTGCTGAACTACACCGACACGCTGGACGATGTGTTCACGACGGCGCACGAGATGGGGCACTCGATGCACACGATCCTGTCGCACGAGACGCAGCCCTTCATCTATTCGAACTACACGATCTTCGTCGCCGAGGTGCCGTCAACGCTGAGCGAGGCGCTGCTCCTCGAGTACATGCTGGCGCGATCGACGGATCCATCCGAGCGGATCGTGCTGCTGCAGCATGCGATCGACAACATCACCGGCACGTTCTACACGCAGGTCCTCTTCGCGGATTACGAGCGGCGCGCGCACCGGCTGGCAGAGAAGGACCAGCCGATCACGTCAGAGATCCTGACCGAGATGTACACGCAGCTCCTGAAGGACTACTACGGCGACGCAATCGACATGAACGCGTTGACGGGGATCACGTGGGCGCGCATCCCGCATTTCTTCAACTCGCCGTACTACGTCTATCAATACGCGACGTGCTTCGCGTCCGCGGCAAAGATCGCGCAGCAGATCATGGGCGATGGCGCCTCGGCGGCCGACGCGCGCGAGCGCTACCTCACGCTGCTCCGCTCGGGCGGCAACGACTATCCGATGGAGCAGCTGCGCAAAGCTGGCGTCGACCTGAGCCAGCCCGACACCGTGCGCGCCGTCGTCGATCAACTCGACGGACTGGTATCGAGGCTCGAGCGGGAGCTCGCGCGCGCGTGATACCTCGTGCTGAGCACGGCGGTGCCGATCAGCACGAGCGCCGCTGATCCGTACGCGGTTCCCTCGCCGAACCACTGCAGCGCGCCGTTCCCCCAGATCGGACCGAGCGTCCGGCCCAGGCTCTCGAGCGCGCCGGCGGCCCCCTGCACGCGTCCCTGCTCGTGCCGTCCGGCCGCCCCGCTCACGAGCGAGGTCAGCGACGGATTGCAGAACCCAATCCCGATCGCGCCCGGCACGAGGAGCGCGATGAAGACGGGCAGCGAGTGCGTCATCGCGCTGCCGCCCCAGCCCACAGCCGCGAAGAGCAGCCCGATCGTCAGCGTGCGCCGTTCGCCGATCCGCCTCACCACGGCGCCCACGAATCCGCCCTGCACGACGACCCCGAGAAACCCAAACGCACTGAGCAGGTAGCCGATGTGCGTCGCGTCGAATCCAAATCGCCGCTCGCCAAACAGCGCGAACGTCGTCTGATAAACGGCGAAGGAGCCCCAGTAGAGAAAGTCGATCGTGAACAGCAGCCGAAGCGCCGGCCGGTGGCCGAGGTCTCGCAGCGCCCTCCATGGCGATCCTGCAACGGCATGGACGCGATGCACCGTCTCCGGCAGCCACAGCCATGCGAGAACAGTTGCGACGACGGTGATGATCGCAGCGGCCCAGATCGGGGCGGTATAGCTGATGCGCGCGAACAATCCGCCGAGACCGGGCCCGATGATGAATCCGAGGCCGAACGCGGCGCCCAGCATGCCGAACGCGCGCGCGCGGTTCTCCTCCGTCGTGACGTCGCCGATGTACGCGCGCGCCGTCGTGATGTTGCCGCCGGACAGACCGTCGACGACGCGCGCGACGAACAGGAGCGCGAGGCTGTGCGCGAGCGCCAGCATGACGAAGCTCACCACGGTGCCGATGAGACTGAAGATGAGAATCGGCCGCCGTCCCCACCGATCGGACCAGTGGCCGAGCAAGGGGGACGCGATCAACTGGCACACGGAGAACGACGCGAACAGCAGGCCAATCGCGAACGGCGACGCGCCGAACGTCTCCGCGTAGAACGGCAGCAGGGGGATGATGATCCCGAAGCCGATCAGGTTGACGAGGATGGTGAGGAAGATGACGAGAAGCGGCCGGCTCACCGCTTCACCGTGATCCCCTTGATGATCACCGGGTCGACCGGCACGTTCTCCATGCCGTCCTTGATCGTCGTCCGCACTCTGGAAATCTGATCGACGACATCCATCCCCTCGATGACGCGGCCGAAGACGGCGTAGCCGAAATCATCGGGCGCGTAGCCCGTGTGATCCAGCCGGCGATTGTCGGCGACGTTGACGAAGAACTGCGACGTCGCGCTCCGCACCATACGCGTGCGCGCCATCGCAACGGTGCCGCGCTGATTGGTGAGGCCATTGGTCGCTTCATTCTGAATCGGCGGACGCGTCGGCTTCTCCGTCAGGTCGGCTGTGTACCCGCCACCTTGTACGACATAGCCGGCGACGACGCGATGAAAGATCGTGCCGGAGTAGAAGCCGTCGTGGACGTATTGCAGGAAGTTGTCGACCGAAACGGGGGACGTGTCGTGGAACAGCTCAATCGTGAAAGACCCGAGCGATGTGTCGACGACGACCTGGGGGTTGGCCGCAGACGGCGGAGTCTGGGCGGCGCTCTGCGTCTGAAGGAGCAACAGGAACAGGAACCCTGGTATCAGCATGGACGAGGACCTGGGACGGGCAACACGCCGGATATGACGAATGGCGGGTGTACCGACGTCCGTAGACCAAAAGACCGTTGAGCGTTATTCAAGCGAATGGATCCTTGATGTTAGGCGGGCCGCGCCGCATTCGTCAACGAGGGGTGCGCTACAATGAGGATCCTTTGCCGGAGGGCGATCATGGTCACACCGCTTCAGAGCGAACAGAAAGAGCTCGCGGACTTCATTCGCGTCGGATCGCAGCGTGGACCCCAGTGCTTCGGCAGTTATTTCGACGAGAAGGGCGGCTCGTGCGCCCTGGGCGCCGTCTACGAAGGGGTGTATCACCTGCCCCGGCAGCACGGAAAGTTGATCCCCGATCATCTCGAGCGGTTGTTCCGCTGCCTGGACGAGGTCACGAAGCGGTGCCCGCATGAAAATTGCAACAAGCGATTGCCGCTTGCGCCGATGCTCGTTCACCTGAACGACGATCATCGATGGACGCGCGAGAGTATCGCGGACTGGCTGACGCAGGAATCAGCTACTTGACATCGCGGCGGGTGGACCGGCTGCAGCCAACCCGGCCCTCCGGTTCACCCGCTGGCAAGGCTCCTCATGTCTTTCCTCGATCGATTCAAGCCCCAGCCCAGACATAAATCACCGGACCCCGACGTCAGGCTTGCTGCCATCCAGGAGCTCGGCACGGATCCGGAGGACGTCGCGGCGTTGGCGACGCTGGCCCGCGAGGACACGGATTCGCGCGTGCGCCGTGCCGCCTCGGCGCGCGTCGACAACGTTGCCGTGCTGGCCGCCATGGCGGTGTCTGATCCCGACGAAGGAATCCGCGCCGAAACGGCGGAGCGTTTGACAGGGATCGCGAGCGGCGAGCGCGCTGACGCCGCGCGCCTCGCGCTCGGAGCACTGCGCGATCAGAAGTATCTCGCTGCCGTGGCGCGGCAGTCGCCCCTCGAGCCAATTCGCACGGAGGCGCTGGGGCGCCTCACGGACGTGAAAGCGCTCGGCTCCGTGGCGCGGCAGGCTGCGGATGCACGCACGGCGTCGCTGGCGGTGGAGCGCATCGCGGATGCGGCGGAGCTGATCAACGTCGCGCTCAAGACGGAGCACAAGGACGCGGGCATCAGCGCGCTCGAGCGCGCGCTGGCGGCCGGAATCGTCGAGCGCGACACGCTCGAGGACATTGCATCGCGCGCGAAGAACAAGTCGGTAGGAAAGAGGGCACGTACGGTGATTCAGGAACTCGACGCTCAAGAAGCAGCGCGCAAGGCTGCGCTCGAACACCAACAGCAGCAGGTCGCCGCGGCACTCGCACGCGTCGAGGCGCTTGCGGCGATGCCGCCAGGCGCGCAGGCGAGGCCGCAACTCGAGCAGGCGGAAGCCGAATGGCGCGAGTTGACCGCAGCCGACATCGTCCCCTCAGGTGGCGACGAGCAGGCGCGGTTCGCTGCGGCCGCGTCCGCCGCGCGCGAGTCCATCGCGCGCGCCGAGCGTGAGCTGGCCAGCCAGCGCGAGCTCGCCGCACGTCTGGCCGAGGTACGCAGCAGCAAGCTTTCCTTGTGCGAGCGTGTCGAAGCGTTGCGCGGCGAGACGATCCTCGACGAGATGGCCACGGCCCGGGGAGAGTGGGAAGGGCTGCCGGTCGTCGCCGACGAGGAGGCGGTCGACGCAGGACTGCTCACGCGCTTCGACGAAGCGTGCCGGCGCGCCGCCGAGCGCCACGACCAGCGGCAGGAGATCGCGCGCACGAACGAGCGGCTCGACGCCCTCTCGCACGAAGCCGACGCGCTGGCCGCTCAGGAGGACAGCCCGGCGTACGCGTGGGAGTCCATCGCGCGCGAGTGGAGCGAGTTGTTGACGCGCACCGACGCCGTCGAGCCCGGCGCAGCGGATCGGTTCGCGCGCGCCGAGACGACGATTCGCGAGCGCGCCGAAGCGAAGCGCGCCGCGGCCGAGAAGGCGCTGCGCCAGCAGGTGGGGCGCCTCGAGCAACTCATCGAGCGCGTGCAGAAGCGCGTGGACGCCGAAGACCTCACGCTGCGCGAAGCGGACAAGATGGCGCGCGACTTACGCGGCGCGATCGAGGCGCCGCCGGCGCTGACGCACCCGGAGCGCGACGCCCTGGTCGACCGCCTCAAGGGCGCGCTCGCGCTTCTCGCGCCCAGGCTGCACGAGCTTCGCGAGATGGACGAGTGGAAGCGCTTCGCGAACGCCGCCGTGCAGGAAGAGCTGATCGCACAGACGGAGACGCTGCGGACGAAGCACGACCTCGACAAACCCGAGGAGCTCGAGAAGGCGGCGCGCGAGCTGCACGAGATCCAGGAGCGCTGGAAGCAGGCTGCCGAAGCGCCTCGCGCACAGGCGCAGACGCTCTGGCACCGCTACCGTCAGGCCGCGGATCCGATCCAGGCGAAGGCGCGCGAGTTCTTCGCGCACCGCGCCGAAGAGCGGCAGGAGAACCTGCAGAAGAAGATTGCATTGAGCGAGCGCGCCGAGTCGCTTGCGGATTCCACCGACTGGATTCGCACCGCCGACGAGCTGAAGAAGCTGCAGCTCGAATGGCAGGCCATCGGCCCCGTCCCGCGTCCCGACACCCGCGTCGTCTGGAAGCGCTTCCGCGATGCGTGCGATCGATTCTTCACGCGGCGCAACCAGGACCTGGCGCAGCGGAAGGAAGTCTGGGCCGCCAATCAGGCGAAGAAGGAAGCGCTCTGCGCCCGCGCGGAACAGCTCGCCGAATCGCGCGAGTGGGAGCGGGCCGCCGCCGAAATCCGCCGGCTTCAGGCCGAATGGAAAACGATTGGGCCGGTGCGGCGCAGCAAGTCCGAAGCGATGTGGCAGCGGTTCCGCACAGCCTGCGATCGGTTCTTCGATCGTTACAAACGGCGCGACGAGATCGAGCTCGAGGCGCGACAGGCGGATCGCGAAGCGCTCGCGCAGGAGCTCGAGAGTCTGCTGCCTGCTGACGGCGTCGACGCCGCGGCTCCCGCCGATCTGCTCGACCGCGTACGATCGCTCCGGACGCGATGGAACCAGTCGACACCGGCGGTCCGCCAGGGTGCGGATCCGCTCAGCGGACGCTTCGTCACGGCCATGGAGCGGCTGCTGATCACCTATCCGGACGCGTTCCGCGGAACGGAGCTGGACGTCGACGCGAGCCGCCACCGCATGGAGAAGCTGTGCGCGCGCGTGGAGGGGTTCGCGTCGGATCACGAGGCACCGCCGGCGGGCTCGTCACAAGCGCTTGCCGCGATGCTCCGCGAAGCGCTCGCCGCGAACACGATCGGGGGACGTGCGGGGGAGGAATCGAAGTGGCGCGCCATGGCGGATGAAGTCCGGCAGGCGCAGGCGTCCTGGGCGCGGCTCGTACCGGTACCGGGCGAGAACGGCCGCCAGCTCACGGAGCGGTTCCACAAGGCGTGCAACCGGTTTTTCGACCAGTACCGTCGCCGCATCCCGCAGCAGCAACAGCACCAGCGGGGGCGCGCTGTGCAGACGACGGGGCGCTGACAGGCGCCCCAACTCCGCAACCGTTAACTCCCAATTCCCAAGCCGCAACACCTGAAGTATTCTCCTGATTCCATTTAAGAGTTGGGAGTTCGGGAGTTGAGAGTTTGGAAGTTGGGAGTTTCTTCATGCGCACTCGCGTCGTGATCTGTCTCGCGTTCTCCTTACTGCTGGCGCTCGCGACCCATACGCGCGCGGTCTCGGATACGCGGCTCCTCGCCCAGCCAGCCGTCAGCGCAACCCACGTAGCGTTCGTGTACGCCGGGGACCTCTGGTCCGCGCGTCTGGACGGGTCCGACGTGCGGCGCCTCACGACGAGCGAAGGGCCGGTATCAAGTCCGGTGTTCTCGCCGGACGGAACGCTCCTCGCCTTCAGCGCGCAATTCGACGGCAACACGGACGTCTACGTCGTGCCCGTCGAAGGGGGCGCGCCGAAGCGCCTCACGTGGCATCCGGGCGCGGACGTCGTGCAGGCGTTCACGCCGGACGGCCGGCAGGTCGTGTTCACGTCTCCCCGCGCCGTCTTCACGGGACGTTACACACAGCTCTTCACCGTGCCGATCGACGGCGGCGTCGAGCAGCCGCTGCCGATCCCGCACGCCAACCGCGCGTCGTACTCGGCGGACGGGCGGACGATCGCGTACAACCCGCTGCCGCCGCAGTTCCTCCAGTGGAAGCATTACCGCGGCGGGCAGGTCTCCACGATCAGCCTCTTCGATCTCCAATCGCATGCGGTCGAGAAGATCGAACAGCCCGCGGGGCGCGCCAACGACGTCGATCCCATGTGGATGGGCAATACCGTCTACTTCCGGTCAGATCGCGGCGGCGAGTTCAATCTGTACGGGTACGACGCGACGTCGAAACAGATCCGGCAGCTCACGCATCACGACGATTTCCCGGTGCTCAGCGCCGCGGCCGGCGGCGGCCACATCGTCTACGAACAGGCGGGCTATCTCCACCTGCTCGATCCGGGCGCGGCGCAAGCGAAGCGGCTGTCACTCGCCGTGCCGACCGACATGCGGGAAACCCGGGAGCGCTACGTGCGCGGTGGGAAGTGGATCCGCACGGCGACGATCTCTCCGTCGGGCGCACGCGCCGCGTTTGACTTCCGCGGCGACATCGTGACCGTGCCTGCCGAGAAGGGCGACGTTCGCAATCTGACGGCGACGACCGGTGTCCACGAGCGTGCGCCCGCATGGTCGCCGGACGGCACGCGCCTCGCGTACTTCTCGGACAAGGGCGGTGAATATCAACTCGTCGTCGAGCCGCAGGACGGAAAGGGAGAGCCAAAGGCGTACACCCTCGAGGGCCACGGTTTTTACGAGGACCCCGTGTGGTCTCCCGACAGCCAGAAGATTTCGTACACGGACAACTCGCAGTCGGTTTACTGGATCGATCTGAAGTCCGGCCGCTGCACGAAGGTTGCGTCGCAGGAAACGTACACGCCGGCGTCGCAGGTGCGGCATGCGTGGTCGCCGGATTCGAAATGGCTCGCGTACACGATCGGCACGCAGCCACTCGTCATGACCGTCTCGGTGTACTCGGTCGAGCAGAACAAGTCGTTTCCTATCACCGACGGCCTTGCCGAAGTCACCGAGCCGGTCTTCGACCGGAGCGGAAAGTATCTGTACTTCTTCGGCTCGACGGATGCCGGGCCGGTGCTCGACTGGTTCGCGCAGTCGAGGGAGGACATGCGCGAGACTCGCAACGTCTATCTGACGGTGCTGAGGAAGGAGCTTCCGTCGCCGCTCGCGAAGGAGAGCGACGAGGAGGGTGCGAAGAAGCCCAGCGATGCCGAAGACAAGAAGGAGACGAAGGACACGAAGGAGCCCGGGTCCGCGGCGGCTCCTCATGGGGGCGGAGCGACGAAGGACGTGCCCGCGGGCGCAGCGGAAACGCCGTTCCGCATCGACGTCGACGATATCCAGTTCCGCATCCTCGACATGCCCATCCCTGCGGGCGATCTCTCGAATATCGAGAGCGGGAACGCGGGGCAGATCTACTTCATCCGGCGGATTGACGACAAGCCGACGCTCCAGCGATTCGATCTCGAGAAGCGCAAGCCCGAGACGGTGCTGAGCGACGTCGCGGATTACCGGCTCTCAGCAGACGCGAAGAAGCTGCTCTATCGATCGCACGACGCATGGTTCATCACGTCGACGACGAAAGAGGTGAAGGCGGGGGAAGGGAAGATCGCGACCGACTCGATCGAGGTGAAGGTCGATCCGCGCGCGGAGTGGAACGAGATCTTCACCGAAGCGTGGCGCACGAATCGCGACTACTTCTACGACCCTGGCATGCACGGCGTGAACTGGACGGCGATGCGCGCGAAGTACGCGGCGTTCCTGCCCGACGTCACGACGCGCAGCGATCTCAACCGCGTGGTTCAGTGGATGGCGAGCGAGCTGAGCGTCGGACATCACCGCCTCACGTCACCGGGCGACGTGCCCGCGTCGGAGCATCCGGTGCAGGGCGGCCTGCTCGGCGCCGACTACAGCGTAGAGAACGGACGCTACCGCTTCCGCAAGGTTTACGGCGGCCTGAACTGGACTCCGGCGTTGCGATCCCCGCTGACCGAACCGGGCGTCAACGTGCGCGCGGGCGAGTACCTGCTCGCGGTCAACGGCCACGATCTCCGCGCGACGGAAAACCTCTTCAGCCGGTTCGAGAACACGGCCGGCAAGCTCGTCGAGATCACCGTCGCACCGAATGCGGATGGAACGGGATCCCGAACGGTGCAGGTCGTGCCGATCGCGTCCGAGCTCGCGCTGCGCAATCGCGACTGGATCGAGGGCAATCTCCGCAAGGTGAACCAGGCGACCAACGGGAGGGTGGCGTACGTCTACGTACCGAACACCGCGCAGGCCGGACACGATGACTTCAAGCGCTACTTCTTCCCGCAGGCGCACAAGGACGCCGTCATCATCGACGAGCGGTTCAACGGCGGCGGACAGGTGGCCGACTACTACATCGACATCCTGCGGCGGCCGCTCATCAGCCACTGGGCGATGCGCTACGGCGCGGACTTGAAGACGCCCGTCGCATCGATCCAGGGACCCAAGGTGATGATCGCGGACGAAACCGCCGGCTCCGGCGGCGACCTGCTGCCGTGGATGTTCCGCAAGTTCAAGCTCGGACCGATCGTCGGCAAGCGCACGTGGGGCGGCCTCGTCGGGATTCTCGGGTTTCCGGAATTCATCGACGGCGGCGGCATCACCGCGCCGAACCTCGCCATCTGGACGGAGGATGGCTGGGTCGTCGAGAACGAGGGTGTGCCCCCCGACATCGAGGTCGAGCAGACGCCTGCCGACGTCATCGACGGGCGCGACCCGCAGCTCGAGAAAGCGATCGCGATTGTGATGGAGGAGCTGAAGAAGAATCCGGCGCCCGCGTCAAAGCGGCCGCCGTACAAGAGCCTCACCAGCTCGAGTTCGCAATGACGCGCGCGTGCTAGGATTCGGGCCGGCAGGGAGGTGGCCATCATGAATCGACGCGCATTTCTGACGAAGACCGCGGCGGCGACGGCGGCATTGGCGATGCGGCCCGCGCGTGCGCACGCGCGGCAGAGCGCCAACGAGACAGTCAATGTCGCGATCATCGGCCTCCGCGGCGACAACAAGGGGCATCCCACCTGGACGGCGCGCGGGCGCGGCCTCGACCATTACGAGCATCTGTCGCGCGTCCCGAATGTGCGCATCACCCACGTCGCGGACATCGACGAGCGGCACTTCAAGTCATCGCTGCCCTTCGCGATAGAGAAGTGGGGAGGCGATCCCAAACCTGAAACGGACTTTCGCCGGCTGCTCGACAATCGCGACATCGACGCGGTGACGATCGCCGTGCCCGACCACTGGCACGCGTTGATGACGATCTGGGCGTGTCAGGCCGGCAAGGACGTGTACGTCGAGAAGCCCATCAGCCACAACATCGTCGAAGGCCGTCGAATGATCGAGATCGCGGGGCGGCACAACCGCATCGTGCAGGCTGGAACCCAGCGGCGCAGCGGCGCGCTGCTGGCGAAATGCGTTCAGTTCCTGCGCGACGGCGGTCTCGGTCATGTCTACGCGGCCAAGACCGTTGTTTATCGTGGCCGTGATCCGATCGGTGTGGCCGCGGACGGTCCGATTCCTCCCGGCGTGCACTACGACATGTGGCTCGGCCCGGCGCCGGCGCACAACTTCAACGAAAACCACTTCCACTATCACTGGCATTTCCTGTGGCCGTACGGCACAGGCGATCTCGGCAACACGGCGGTCCACTCACTGGATGCCGCGCGCTGGCTGATCGGAAAGCAGGAGCATCCTCGAACCGCGTTCTCGACCGGCGGCCTCTATGAGGCGGGCGCACCGACGGATCAGCAGACGCCCAACACGCAATACGCGACCTTCCAGTATGCGGACGGTACGGAGCTTCACTGCGACCTGCGGAACTGGTACACCGGACCGCCCGAGGCCCAGGGCCTTTTCGTGTACGGTTCGAAGGGATGGATGAACATCGGCGATAGCAAGGCGCAGGTGTACTTCGGCCGCAAGAACGAACCGGGTCCGACGCTCGCGAGTGAGGAAAAGGGGGACTCGGGCCAGGCGCACTTCGAAAACTTCATCGAGTGCGTCAGATCGCGGAAATCATCCGATTTGCGCGCGCCGGTCGAAGAGGGTCACTTCTCGACGGCCCTCTGCCACCTCGGGAATATCTCCTACCGGGTGGGCCGCTCGTTGAAGTTCGACGCGGCTACGGAACGCTTCGTCGGCGATGAGGAAGCCAATCAGCTTCTCGGCCGCAGCTACCGCGCGCCCTATTCACTTCCCGACGGCAGCTGACGTGTAGACAACCTTGCCGGCGATGATCGTGTAGTCGACTGTCGCGGTCGGAATTTCAGACTCGGGAACCCGCAGAATGTCCTTCGACAACACCGCGATGTCGGCGTACTTGCCTTTTTGCAGACTGCCGCGGTTCGTCTCCTCGAACGCCGCATACGCGCCGTTCCTCGTCAGCGATCTGAGCGCCTCCATGCGCGTCATGCGCTGGTCTGGATAGAAGACCGTCCCGTCTTTGAGGCGCCGCGTGACGCTCGCGTAGAAGTTCGCGATCGGGTCGACGTCCTCGACGGGCGCGTCCGTCCCGTTCGCGATGATCGCGCCCGACTTCATCAGCTTCTGCCAGACGTACGCGCCCTCTTCGGCGCGCTTCGGCCCGAGCCGCGCGAGAACGTACGGAGCGTCGGACGTGCAGTGAATCCCCTGCATGGACGCGATCACGCCAAGCTTGCCGAAGCGCGGAATGTCCGCGGAGTTCAGGTGTTGCGCGTGCTCGATGCGCCAGCGCAGGTTCTTCTTTGCGGGATTGGCGAGGAACGCGCGCTCGTAGATGTCGAGCGTCTCGCGATTGGCGCGGTCGCCGATGGCGTGGACGCACAACTGGAAGTTGTTCGCCATCGCCAGGCGAGCCGTCTCCGCGATGTCCTCCACGGTCGCCGTGTTCAGACCGGTGCTGTCCGGCTTGTCCGTGTAGGACTCGAGCAACCACGCGCCGCGGGACCCGAGCGCGCCATCGATCTGCTTCTTGATCGCGCGCACCGTGAGGTGCCCTTCCCCGTAATCGATCATCCGGTATTGTTTGAGCTTCGGCGCAATCACCTCGTTCGGTTGCCGAATCATCACCCACAGGCGCACGCCGAGCGCGTGCTCATCGACCATCTTCTTCATGAGATCGATGGTCGCCAACGGCGAACCGGCATCTTCGAACGTCGTCACGCCCTTCGAGATCGCGTCCTTGTCCGCGAGCTGCACCGCTTTTCGCGCGCGCGCCTCCGCCGCCGCGGCGCTCAACGGCGGCTCGCGGACGAGATCCGTTGCCTGCTCGCGCAGCAGACCCGTCGGTTCGCCCGACGCGTCGCGGAGGATCTCGCCGCCCGCCGGGTTCTTCGTGCTTCGCGTGATTTCGGACGCGTGCAACGCCTGGCCGTTCACGAACGTCGCGTGCCCGCTCGCGTGCGTCAGGATGACAGGATTGTTCGGCGACACGCGGTCGAGCGACGCGTGGGTCGGGAACCCCTCGACGTTGGGCTCCGGCCGCGCGGTCCACTTCTCCTGATGCCAGCCGCGGCCGTAGATCCACTCGCCCGGCTTCGCCTTGCTCACCGCAGCCCCCACCATCGCGACGATCTCGTCCCATGATTTCGCCCGGGTGAGATCCAGGTCCATCTTCATTTCGCCAACGCCCAAGAAATGGCCATGGCTCTCGATGAACCCCGGGATCGCGAGCCGTCCCTTGAGATCGATCGTTTGCGTGCTCGGCCCCACGTACTCTTTGATCTCGGCGGTCGTCCCCATCGCGTAAACACGGTCGTCGCGGATCGCCATCGCCTGGACTTCGGGCTGCGCGCGGTCGAGCGTGACGATGCGTCCGTTGGTGAGGACGAGATCGGATGCGGGAAGGGGCGTGCTTTCGTTCTGTTGAGAAGCGGATCGTCTTCCCGCATCGAGAGCGGCAGTCGAAAAGGCGAGCAGACCCACGAGGACGGGAACGGCGGTTCGGAGGCGGGTTGACATGGTGCGGATTATAGACGCCTTCGTGGCTTCCGCCTTCAGGCGGAAGGGCGAGAGAACAGGCGGTCGAAATTGAGCCCAAAAATCTTGTCGCGGTCCGCCGCTCCAATCCCCAGCTTCTCGGCGATTCGCTGCTGCGTGTCGTAAATCGAGCGCTGCCAGCCGCGCGGGAAGAACGACGAATCGGTCCCGAAGAGGACGCGATCTGCTCCCGCCGCCGCAACCGCCTGCCAGAACACATCGTCCAGCGAGACGCCGGGATGGAACTTCGTCCAGCTGTTCGAGCTCGAGGTGTCGAGGTGAATCGTGGGGCACTGCTCAGCGGCCATCAGCGCCTCCCTGAGGAAGCCCGCGCCGAAGTGCGGAATGATCACCGGCACCTGCGGAAATCCCAGCGCAACCTTCGCCACCGCGAGTGGATCGCCCAGTCGCAAGTCGAACCGGCTCGGAAGTCCCAGCTTCTTCCGGACACCGACGGTCAACACTCCACAGTGCACGAACACCGCGGCGTGACGCTCGGCCGCCACCCCAAATACACGCTCGACCCTCTCGTCGTCAGGGTGGTAGCCGTGCATCGCGGGAAACAGACAGACCGCCCGCATACCGAGTTCGGCCAGCCCCCGGCGAAGGGATCCCTCCGCGTCCGGTGCCGCCGGGTTGTGCATGAAGAAGCCGACGAATCGATCGGGATGCCGCGCGACCGCCTCGGAGACCGACGCTTCGTCGGAAGGAATGCTCGCGATGAGCGCCGCCCTCGAGACGCCGTGCCTGTCCAGCTCAGCGACCC
>JBKPQB010000026.1:0-31693 GCA_046733875.1 Acidobacteriota bacterium | reverse complement strand
GCTTTGCCGCGTCCCTTGGGCTTCCGCGCCGGTTTCCTGGCCATGGTTTCTCGTCCTTTCCGTCCGGTTGCCCTAGTTTCCCGCATCCCCCGGCCGTGCTTGACCTTCGCCCGTAAGTGTCAGATAATCTACTGCTTATCGCAACTCAAGCGATTCGACATTACAGCCCGCCGGAGCTGAGATCCGGTAGTACGTGAGGAGGGCCCGCTGAGCATGCCGCAAGCAGATGATTCAAAGAACAACCCAACACAAGGAGGTGCATCGACCGCTACCACGAGAACGTCAACGGGTTTCTCACCGCTCGACGATCAGGTCGATCCGCAGGAGTATGCGCGCCTTCTGGACCTTTACGATAACAGCTTCCGCAACATCGCGGAAGGCGAGGTCGTGAAGGGGACGGTGCTGAAGGTCACGCCGTCCGAAGTGATCGTCGACGTCGGATACAAATCCGAAGGGATCATTCCCGTCGACGAGTTTGTGGACGAGAACGGCCAGATCACGGTGCAGCCGGGCGACACCGTCGACGTGCTGCTCGAGCGCACGGAGGATCGCGAAGGTTACGTCGTCCTCTCGCGTGAGAAGGCCGAGAAGATGAAGATTTGGGACGAGGTTGAGAAGGCCTATGCCGAGCGCAAGGTCGTCATCGGCCGCGTCATCGAGCGCATCAAGGGAGGACTCGCGGTGGACATCGGCGTCCGCGCGTTCCTGCCCGGATCGCAGATCGACGTGCGTCCCGTCCGCAATCTGGACGCGCTGCGCGGCCAGGAGCTGCGGATGCGCGTCATCAAGGTGAACAAGAAGCGCGGCAACATCGTGCTCTCGCGCAAGGTGCTCCTCGAAGAGGAGAACGCGGAGAAGAAGAAGCACACGCTCGACACGCTCGCCGAGGGCAAGGTGCTGCGCGGCGTCGTGAAGAACATCACCGACTACGGCGCGTTCATCGATCTCGGCGGCATCGACGGCCTGCTGCACATCACCGACATGTCGTGGGGTCGCGTGTCGCATCCCTCCGAGTTGTTCCAGGTCAATCAGGAAATCGACGTCATCGTCCTGAAGTACGACGCGGCGACCGAGCGCGTCTCGCTCGGGCACAAGCAGTTGCACAACGATCCGTGGTCGAACGTCACCGACCGCTACCCGGTGGGCGCGCGCCTCACGGGGAAGGTAGTGAGCCTGACAGACTACGGCGCGTTCGTGGAGCTCGAATCGGGCGTCGAAGGGTTGATCCACGTCAGCGAGATGTCGTGGAGCAAGCGCGTCAAGCACCCGTCGAAGATCCTCAACGTGGGCGACACCGTCGAAACGATGGTGCTGGGCGTCGATCCGGGGGCGCGGCGCATCTCGCTGGGTCTGAAGCAGGTCGAATCCAACCCGTGGCACGAGCTGGCGGAGAAATATCCGATCGGCACCCGTATCACAGGCAAGGTCCGGAACCTGACTGAGTTCGGCGCGTTCGTCGAAGTGGAGGAGGGAATCGACGGTCTCATCCACATCTCGGACATGTCCTGGAGCAAGCGCCTGAAGCATCCGTCGGAGGTCCTCAAGAAGGGGGACACCGTCGAGGCGATGGTGCTGAGCATCGACGCGGAAAATCAGCGGCTGTCGCTGGGGCTCAAGCAGCTTCAGACCGATATCTGGGACGAGTTCTTCACCCACCATCACGTCGGCGATGTCGTCGAAGGCAAGGTCGTGCGGATGACCAGCTTCGGCGCGTTCGTCGAGCTCGCGGAGGGGATCGAAGGGTTGATCCACGTCTCGGAGTTCGATGAATCGCACGGCGCGGGCAAGGACGAGAAGCTCGAGCTGAAGGTCGGCGAGACCTATCAGATGAAGATCATCAAGCTGATGCCGGCAGAGCGGAAGATCGGCTTGAGCGTTCGCGCGCTGAAGAACGATGAGTTCCGCGCGGACTGGGAAGCGTATACGGAGACCACGGGACGTCCGGAAGTGACGCTTGGGGATCACTTCAAGCACCAGCAGTAGCGCGTAGCTCGGGACTTGGCAGTGACTTGTAGCGCGGGACCTCGGTCCCGCGCGCACCGTTACCACGTCAGCGAGGCAGTATGACCACTGGGAGCATGACGAAAGCGGAGCTCGTCGAGGAAGTGTCGCGCGTGTCCGATCTGACGAAGAAACATTCCGAGGTCATCGTCGACACGGTCTTCAAGAGCATTATCGACGCGCTGCATCGCGGCGAAAAGATCGAGCTGCGAGGTTTCGGCAGCTTCCGTCTTCGTCGTCGCGAGCCGCGGAAGGGCCGCAATCCCAAGACGGGCGACAAAGTGGATGTCCCGCCGAAGAAGGTCCCGTACTTCAAGCCCGGTAAGGAACTGAAGGAACTGATCAACAAGGAGCCCGATCCGGCGCCCGCGGCGCCAGCGCCGCCCGCGGTGGCGGGATCGGACGTCGCCGGCGTCTGAGAGCGCATGCCGGATGTCGAATACTGAGTGCTGAAGAGGGCTGTTCGGCATTCGTCATTTGGCATTCGTCATTGACATGGATCACCTCTGGAGCCCCTGGCGTTTGGACTACATCACAGGGGCTCGTCCGATGAGCGGCTGCGTCTTCTGCAACGCGATCGCCGGCGGTTCGGCGGACCCGCTGATTGTGTTCCGCGGCCGTGCCTGCTTCGTCATCCTCAATCTGTTTCCGTACAACAACGGTCATCTGCTGATCGTCCCCAACCGGCACGTCGCGACGCTGGCGGCGGCCGCGGCGGATGAACTGGGCGAGATGATCCAGCTCGCGCGGCGCGCGGAGCTCGCGTTGACGGAGATCTATTCGCCTGAAGGCATCAACGCCGGGTTCAATCTCGGCAGGCCGGCCGGCGCAGGGATCCTCGATCACCTCCACATGCACGTCGTCCCGCGCTGGACCGGCGACACGAACTTCATGACCGTCGTCGGTGACACGCGCGTGCTGCCGGAGGAGTTGCCGGTCACTGCCGAGCGCCTGCGTCCCGTCTTCGCCCGCCTCGCCGCCGAGTAGATGGGCTCTGACCCCATTGCGGGTCAGACCCGTGTTCGAGGTACACGGGTAGCAGTTTCTGCGTACAAATTCGCCCCACCCCGGGGTCAGAGCCCGCATGGCAATTTCGCCGCAACCTCCCGGAGACTCCGCACTTGCGGCGGTGCCGCTTCCGGGGCTCTGACCCCCGGGACGGCACGATCGCCACACGTGCGGGGTCAGAGCCCCGCGGTTGCTACACTTGGGCGATGGTGCTGGAGCTGACGGACGAACAGCGGCGATATCAGAAGGACGTTGCGGACTTTGCGCAGCAGCGCATCGCACCATCGGCTGCGCAGATCGACGAGGACGGCGCGTTCCCGCGCGCGGTCGTCCGCGAGCTGGCGGAAAAAGGCCTGCTCGGGATCACGATTCCGACGGCGTGGGGCGGGGCCGGACGCGATTACGTCAGCTACGCTCTCGCGCTCGAAGCGCTCGCGCGCGCCAGCGCCGCCGTGTCAGTGATCGCGGGCATCAACAACTCGCTCGTCGCCGAACCGATCGCCGCCTTCGGCTCTGACCCCCAGAAAGCGATGTGGCTGCGCCGGCTCGCGACGGGGGACGCCCTGGGCGCCTTCGCGCTCACCGAGGCGCAGGCAGGCTCCGACGCGGCCAACCAGCAGACGGTCGCGCGCCTCGACGGTCGCGGGTACACGCTCACCGGCCGCAAGGTCTGGGTCGCGAACGCCGAAGCCGCGGACGTCGCGATCGTCTTCGCGGCGACGCAGCCGGGCGTGCGCGCGCGCGGAATCGCGGCGTTCCTGGTTCCGATGGACGCGGCGGGACTCACCCGCACCAGCCGCGCGACATCGCTCGGCGTACGCGGGCTCGGCTGCATGGATCTCGAACTGAACGACGTCCGCGTCGACGCGGACGCCCTCCTCGGGGGCCCCGATCGGGGGTTCCATATCGCCATGTGGGCGCTCGTCGGCGGACGTGTGGCAATCGCGGCTCAGGCGCTCGGCGTGGGGCAAGCGGCGCTGGACGCCGCAATCGAATACGCGAAGACGCGTCAGGCATTCGGTCAACCAATCGCAAACTACGAAGCCATCCAATGGATGCTAGCGGACAGCGCCACGGATCTGGAGGCAGCGCGCATGCTGACATTGAAAGCGGCCGACGCGCGCACACGTCGCGTCGACGGCGTGGTCGAAGCCGCGATGGCAAAGCTCAGCGCGTCCGAAGCGGCGCATCGCGCCGCGGATCGCGCCATGCAGATCCTCGCCTCGCACGGATACGAGCGCGGCTCGATCGTCGAACGCTTGTTCCGCGACGTGCGCGCGACGGAGATCTACCAGGGGACCTCGGAAGTGCAGCGCATGATCATTGCCGACCACATCCTCAGCTAGACCCGGCGGCCCGCTTCTTGCGTCCCGAACCCCCCATGGCTACTGAAAACTATGCTTCACGTCTTCGTTACCTCGACGCGGACGACCTGGACGATTCCACTGTCGCGTTCGACGGCCTGGACGTCCGCGGCACCAACGATGAGAAGCTCGGCGATCTCGACGGCTTCATCGTCGATTCGGGATCAGGCCGTGTGTTTTACGCCGTCGTCGATTCGGGCGGGTGGTTTTCGTCGCGTCGCTTCCTGCTGCCCGTGGGGCACGCAACGATCGACAGCGACCGCCGCGCGATGCACGTCGACGTGACCAAGGACGCCGTCAAGCGCTTCCCCGAGTTCGACGGCGATCGCTTCCGTCAGTTCACTGACGATGAGCTGCGCGCGTTCGAGCAGCGAATGGCCGTGGCCTGCTGTCCTGATGACGCGGGTACGGTTGCGACGACGTTGGGATATGACACGCTGCGCCATTACTCGCAGCCGGGGTGGTGGAACGCTGAGTACAGCCAGACGGAACGATACAGGCCGCTGGACGGCTCCGAACGCGAGACGGCGCGCACGGCCGAGCCGTCCCGCAGCTCGTACGATCGCGAGCACGCCACGGGGCGGGAGCGGGATCGCACGGGAGACGTCAGCCCGCACTACGAAGGGCGCGCGCAGCCCGGCGACGTGCTCGGCGTCGAGACTGGGGGCGAACGCACGTACATGGGTGACACATCGGAGGACGAGGACAAACGTCGCCGCGACGCCGAGCGCGATCGGAAGTAGTCGCGGCCCTGAAAGGACGGCGCCACGATCGTAGGGCAACCCTTTCAGGGCCGCCGTTTGCCACAATTTCAGCCGAGAAGCTGCTTCGCGATCGTCTGGAGCTGCAGGTTGGACGTGCCTTCGTAGATCTGGCCGATCTTGGCGTCGCGGAACAGCTTCTCCACCGGATACTCTTTCACGAAGCCGTTGCCGCCGAACAGGTTCACCGCGAGCGAGCTGACGCGCTCGGCGACCTCCGACGAGAAGATCTTGCAGACGGCGGCTTCGGTGAGGAACGGCCTGCCCGCATCGCGGAGCCGCGCGGCGTTGTAGACCGTCAGGCGCGCGGCTTCGACCTCCACGGCGGCGCGCGCGAGCTGGTGCTGGACCGCCTGGAACTCGGCGATCGATCGGCCGAACTGCTTCCGCTCTTTCGTGTACCGGACGGCGTGGTCGAGCGCTCCGGCGGCGAGCCCGATCATCTGTGCGCCGATGCCAATCCGTCCTTCGTTGAGCGTCTCGATTGCCGTTTTGTAGCCCTTGCCAGGTTCGCCGAGGACGTTCTCCTTCGCCACGCGGCAGTCGTCCAGAATCAGCTCGCACGTGCTGCTCGCGCGAATCCCCAGCTTGTCTTCCTTCTTTCCAACGGTGAACCCGGGGAAGCCGCGCTCGACGACGAACGCGGTGATGCCGCGGTAGCCTGCGTCTGGATCGATCGTCGCGAAGACGAGGAACACGTCCGCCTCGTTCGCGTTCGTGATCCACAGCTTCCGGCCGTTCAGCACGTACTCGCCGCCTGCTTCACGCGCGCGGGTCGCGAGCGCGAACGCATCGCTGCCGGAGCCCGCTTCTGAGAGCGCGTACGCGCCGACCGCGCCCGCCGCAAGCCTCGCAAGATGCCGCCGCTTCACGTCGTCGCTGCCCCACCGCATTAGCGCGTTGATGACGAGGGTGTTCTGGACGTCTACCAGGACGCCGATGGACGGGTCGACGCGCGACAATTCCTCGACGGCCAGTACCGCATGAAAGAAGGTTCCTCCCGATCCGCCGTGCGCCTCCGGGATCTCAATCGCCATGACGCCGAGCTCGAACAGGCGATCGATCAGGTCTCGGGGAATCTTCGCGTGCTCGTCCATTTCACGGACCAGCGGGCGGACCTGCGCGTCGGCGAACTGACGCACGCTGTCGCGGAGAAGGGCCTCGTCGTCGGTGAGCACCGTCAGTGGCTGGATGTGTTCGAGGGTCCGTTCTGACACCGCCCGCCTCCCGGGTCAATGCTATCATCGGGTTTGCGCCTTCCTCCCCGGGGTTCCGGCTCCGTTCACCTGGCAGCCGTCTGAATGTGTATGGGAACCTACACACGTCTCCTCGCCACCTTCTGTCTGGTACTCGGTGTCGCGCTCTTCGTGCCGCGGTTCGAGCCGGCGCACGCGCAGCAGCCGCCGCCTCCAGGGCAGCAGCCGCCGTCTCAGCCACGACCTCCGGGCGGCGCCCCCGCAGGGCAGCAGCCGCCGCAAGGGGACCAGCCGCCGCCTCCGCCACAGGGCCAGCGCCCACCCGTCATCAAACAGGGCGTCAACTCCGTCAGCGTGGACGTCATCGTCACCGACAAGCGCACCGGCGACGTCGTTCTCGATCTGAAAAAGGATGACTTCGAAGTCCGCGAGGACAAGAAGCCGCAGCAGGTCGAGACGTTCGACGTCATCAAGATCGATCCGCTGAAGGAACTGGAGACGACGCCGAAGGAGATTCGAAGCGCGTTCGACGAAGAGAGCGAGGCGCGGCTGCCGAACGTGCGGCTGTTCATCATCCTCCTGGACGATTACCACGTCCGGCGCGGCAGCGATCTCGGCGTTCGCAAGCCGCTGATCGATTTCGTGCAGAACCAGCTCGGCCCGCAGGACATGGTCGCGATCATGTATCCGCTCACGCCCGTGACGCAGTTGACGTTCACGCGCAACCACGAGGCGCTCATCGCCGAGATCAACAGCTTCCTCGGGCGCAAAGGCATCTACGAGCCGCGGAACGATTTCGAGGAGAGCTACTTCTATTACCCGGTGGCCACCGTGGAGGCCATTCGCAATGACGTGTCGATGGGCGCGCTCAAAGGCGCCGCCGTGCGGCTGGGCGGCATGCGCGAGGGACGCAAATCGATCATCTTCGTCAGCGAGGGCTTTGTCAGCTCGGTCCCGGCGCAGCTCAACGATCCGTCCGCGGCCATGCCAGGATTCAACAATCCCGCGCGCACCTCCCCGGGCGTCGATCCGCGGATGGACCCGCGTCAGCAATCGGCCGAGTTCTTCAACGAAGCGGATCTGAACAGCCGCCTGCGCGAGGTGTACGACATCGCGAACCGCAACAACACGTCCATCTACGCGGTCGATCCGCGGGGGCTCGCCGCCTTCGAGTACGACGTGAACCAGGGCGTCAGCCTGCAGACGGATCGCAAGCTCCTCAATGCGTCGCTGGACACGCTGCGCGTGCTGGCCGACAATACCGACGGCCGGGCGATCATCAACCGCAACGATCTCGCGGCGGGCATGAAGCAGATCATGCGGGACTCGAGCGGGTATTACCTGCTCGGCTACACGTCGAGCGCGGCACCGACGGACGGCAAGTTCCACAACATCGACGTGCACGTGAAGCGGCCGAACGTCGAGGTGCGGGCGCGCAAGGGTTACTGGGCCTACACCGCGGATGACGTGGCACGGGCCACGGCGCCGCCCAAGCCCGAGGCGCCTGCGGCGGTGACGAATGCGTTGAATTCGATCGCGGAGCCCGGCGGCTCGGGCCGCGTGGCGCGCTACTGGGTCGGCACGGACCGCACGCAGTCAGGAAGCGCACGCCTCACGTTCGTCTGGGAACCGCTCACGGGCGGTGCCGCCAGCGATCGGCGTGAAGGAAGCACGGCGGCGCGTGCGATGTTGACCGCGACCGCACAGGATGGACATCCGCTCTTCCGGGGCCGCGTGCCCGAAGGCGCTGCGGCATCCGCCGCCGCGCCGACGGATGGCGCGTCTTCCAGTCCCGTCAGTGGCAGCAGCACCCCGGCTGTCGCGGTCGCGACATCGACGTCCGGGACGTCGTTCGACGCGCCGCCGGGTCCTGTCGAACTGAGAATCGTCTTCGAGAACGAACACGGGCAGGTGATCGATTCGACCACGCAGGACGTGACGATTCCCGATTACGCCCGCACGCAAGTATCGATGGGGACCCCGCGCGTGTATCGCGCGCGGACCGCGCGGGACATGCTTCTGATTCGCAAGGATCCGAACGCGCTGCCCACGGCGGCGCGCGATTTCAGCCGCGCCGAACGGCTCCTGATTCGCTTCGATGCGTACGCGGCAGGCGGATCCGCGCCGCAGGTGACCTCGCGGCTGCTCAACCGCGCCGGCCAGGCGATGGCCGACGTTCCGGTGCAGGCGAACGCGGGACAGCCGTACCAGATTGATTTTCCGCTGGCGTCGCTGGCCGCAGGCGAGTATCTGCTCGAGCTGAACGCGAAGACCGCCTCAGGAACGGCGCAGCAGCTGGTCGCATTCAGGATTGGAACGTAGCGAGGTGAGGCACCTCTAAGGTGACGCACCTCCACAGAGGTGCCCTACATTACAGGTGCCCCACATTGGGCCTACAAACCCTACGCGTACATCCCGCGCATTTTGGTGACGGTCGCCACACGGCTGATGGCCACGATGTAGGCGGCCGTCCGCAGGTCGGTCTTGTAGCGGAGCGACGTGCTGAGGACGTCCTCGAACGCCTCACACATCTTGCCCTCGAGCCGACGGTTCACCTCCTCTTCCTCCCAGAAGTAGCCGTGGCGATCCTGCACCCACTCGAAATATGAGGTGGTGACGCCGCCCGCATTCGCAAGGATGTCTGGGATGACGAAGATCCCGCGGTCGTGGAGCGCCTTGTGCGCATCCGGCGTCGTCGGTCCGTTGGCGCCCTCGACGACCATCTTGGCGCGGATCTGCGGCGCGTTCTCCATCGTGATCTGGTTCTCGAGCGCCGCGGGCACGAGGATGTCGACGTCTAGTGCGAAGAGGCGTGCGTTGTCGATGGACTCTCCCCCGGGAAAGCCGTCGATGCTCTTGTGCTGCTTTGCGAAGTCGAGCATTTTCGCGATGTCGAGCCCCTTCTCGTTGTACACGCCGCCGCGCCAGTCGGTCACCGCGACGACCTTCGCGCCAAGCTTCGCGAGGAGATCCGCGGAGACGGAGCCGACATTGCCGAATCCCTGCACCGCGACCGTCGCGCCCTTCATGTCGAGGCCGAGGTGTTTGGCCGCCTCGCGCGTCACGATCGTGACGCCGCGCCCGGTCGCTTCACGGCGTCCCATCGAGCCGCCCATCTCGATCGGCTTGCCCGTGACGACGGCGGTGGCGGTGTGGCCGACGTGCATGCTGTAGGTGTCCATCACCCACGCCATGACCTGGTCGTTGGTGTTGACGTCCGGCGCGGGGACGTCTTTCTCCGGCCCGATCGAATCGATGATTTCGGCGATGTAGCGGCGGGTGAGCGCTTCCAGCTCGCGCCGGGACAGGCGGTTCGGGTCGACGATGACGCCGCCCTTGCCGCCGCCGAAGGGCACGTGCGCCACGGCGCACTTCCACGTCATCCACGCTGCCAGCGCCGTGACTTCATCGAGCGTGACGTTCGGATGATATCGGATGCCGCCTTTTGCGGGTCCGAGGGTGATGTTGTACTGCACGCGGTAGCCCGTGAAGACCTCGATCTCGCCGTTGTCCATCTGCACGGGGCACGAAACGGTGATCTGCCGCTTCGGGTGCGTGAGGATCTTCCAGATGCCGGGGTCGAGGCCGAGGAGCCGCGCCGCGCCATCGAACTCCTCGAGCATCGCGCTGAAAATGCTGCCGCCTGCGTCCATGGATCTCCTGGCAGGCACCTGAGTCGCGTTGCCTGCGTGTCAATGCCGGTCGACTGACGCTCGTCAATGCCGCGTACTGACGCGTGTCGATATCGAAGGCGAATCTGCGCGCAAACAGTCCACCGTACCGTGCGCCGTAACGGGGTGTCAAGCCGCGGGCATATAATCGATCAAGACGATGAAGACGGCCGCCGACACCGACAAACAGCGGTGGGAACGGGACGTGCTCGCGCCGGCGCTGCAGAAGCAGCCGGAGCGGCCGATTCCGTTCACGACGATTTCGGGCCGTCCGGTCGATCGCCTCTACACCCCCGACGACCTCCGCGAGTTCGAGTACACGCGCGACCTGAACGCGCCCGGCGCGTTTCCCTACACGCGCGGCATTCATCCGACCGGCTATCGCGGCCGGCTGTGGACGATGCGGCAGTTCGCCGGCTACGGCACGCCCGAACAGACGAACGCGCGCTACAAGACGCTGCTCCAGGCGGGCGGGACCGGGCTGAGCGTCGCCTTCGATCTGCCGACGCTCATGGGCCGCGATCCGGATCACGAGCTGTCGCTCGGTGAAGTGGGGAAGTGCGGCGTCAGCATCGTGTCGCTCGCCGACATGGAGCGCCTGTTCGACGGGATCGCGCTCGGCGACATCACGACGTCGATGACGATCAACTCGCCGGCGCCGATGATCTTCGCCATGTACCTCGTCGTCGCCGAGCAGCAGGGCGCCGACTGGACGCGGCTGTCGGGGACGATTCAGAACGATATCCTGAAGGAATTCATCGCGCAGAAGGAGTTCATCTACCCGCCGCGCGAGTCGATGCGGCTCATCACCGACGTCTTCGCCTTCTGCGCGAAGGAAGTGCCGCGCTGGAACACGGTGTCCGTGAGCGGTTATCACATCCGCGAGGCGGGATCGACCGCGCTGCAGGAGCTGGCGTTCACACTGCGCGACGGCATCGAGTACGTGCAGTACGGCGTGGACGCGGGCCTCGACGTCGACGACTTCGCGCCGCGCATCTCCTTTTTCTTCAATTCACACAGCGACTTCTTCGAGGAAATTGCCAAGTTCCGTGCGGCCAGGAAGATCTGGGCGGAGGTCATGCGGGATCGCTTCCATGCGAAGGACGAGCGGTCGTGGAAGCTCCGGTTTCACACACAGACCGCCGGCGTGTCGCTGACGGCGCAGCAGCCGTACAACAACGTCGTGCGCACCGCTCTGCAGGCGCTCGCGGCGGTGCTCGGCGGAACGCAGTCGCTGCACACGAATTCGCTCGACGAGGCGCTGGCGCTCCCCACGGCGGAAGCGGCAACGCTCGCGCTGCGCACGCAGCAGATCATCGCGCACGAGAGCGGCGTGGCCAATCTCGCGGATCCGCTCGGGGGCTCGTACTTCCTCGAACGGCTCACGCTCGACATGGAGCGCGAAGCGAAGCGCTACTTCGACGTGATCGATCGTATGGGTGGCATGGTGGAGGCGATCGAGCAGGGATACCCGCAGAAGGAGGTCGCGGAAGCCGCGTACCGCTTCCAGCAATCGGTGGAGAAGCGCGAGAAGATCATCGTCGGCGTCAACGACTTCGTCCAGGATGACGGGGAGCCCGTCCCGATCCTCTACATCGACGAGACGACGGCGGAACGGCAGCTCTCGCGTCTGGAGGAGCTGAAGCGGACGCGCGACAACGACCGCGTGCGCCGCGCCCTCGACGCGCTGCGCGAGAGCGCACGCGGCACGGGCAATACCATGTACCCGCTGATCGACTCCGTTCGCGCCTATGCGACCGTCGGCGAGATGTGCGATGCGCTTCGGGAGGTATGGGGCGAATGGGAAGAGCAGGCGTCCCTGTGAGCACCATCCGTGTCGTCATCGCGAAGCCCGGGCTCGACGGCCACGATCGTGGTGCCAAGGTGATCGCGCGCGCGCTGCGCGATGCGGGGATGGAGGTCATCTACACGGGCCTTCGTCAGACGCCCGAGCAGGTCGTTGCCGCTGCGCTTCAGGAGGACGCCGACGTCATCGGCCTTTCAATTCTGTCGGGCGCGCACATGCACATCTGTCCCCGCGTCATGGAGCTCCTCAAGGAAAAGGGGCTCGACGATGTGCTCGTGGTCGTGGGCGGCATCATCCCCGACGTGGATATTCCGAAGCTGCAGGCGATGGGCGTGAAGGGCATCTTCCTGCCCGGCACGCCGATGCAGGACATCATCGATTTCATCAGCGCGAACGTGCGACCGCGCGCCGAACGCGTCTGACGCGCACAGCTGGTCCTGACAGGGCGCGGAACGGTTGACTTCCCGTATCCGCCCCGTTACCCTCCTAACTGGGCCGCGCTCGGCCCGGACCCCAACCCATGGCCCACAAACTACTGCTCGCCGACGACAGCGTGACCATCCAACGTGTGATCGAGTTGACGTTTGCCGACGAGGACGTGCAGGTGATCGCCGTCGGCAACGGTCAGCAGGCGATCGAGCGCGCCGAGCGCGATCGTCCTGACATCGTGCTCGCGGACGTCGGCATGCCGGAGCGCGACGGCTACGAAGTGGCCGCGTTCATCAAGGGCAGTCCGACCCTCTCGCACGTGCCGGTCATTCTGCTGACGGGCGCGTTTGAGCCGATCGACGAAACTCGCGCGCGCGCCGTCGGCTGCGACGGCGTGCTCGTCAAACCGTTCGAGCCGCAGATGGTGATCAGCCGCGTCAAGGATCTGCTCGCCGGGAAGCGTCCCGCAGGACTCTGGGGCAGCGGTCCCGCCGCGCAGGGGCCGGTACGCGCTGCGGCCCCGGTTCCGGATCTTCGGGCGCCGGCGTCGCCGGCCGGAGCCGATCCGCTCGAGGCGTACTTCGATCGACTGGATGCCGCGTTCTCATCGTTCGGCAGCGGGGCACCTGCGGAGCCCGCGCTAGCGCCCGCGTCGGTCGCGGCTGCGCCCGCTCAGGATGCTCGACCGCCGGCACCGCAGGCAGAAAGCGCGCGCCGGCCGATTCCGCTATCGAAGCCGGTTGGCACTGACGCGCAGCCTGCGGTTCCGGCTGAAGGCGGAAGCCACAAGGTCGTGGCTGGGGACGATCTCGCCGCGTGGGATCCGGACATCGAAGGGGATCCCGTCCGGCCAGCACCGCTGCCTGCGCCGCCCGCCACCGCGGCGCCCGTGCAGGCGTCGCCAGCGCCTGCCTCGCGTGCGGCATCGCCCGATCCCTTCGAGCAGTTCTTCGGGGCGCCGGTGGCTGCTGCGCTGGCGCCGACTCCGCCAGCGGCTCCGCCTGCACCAGTTGCACCCGTACCGGTAGCAGCGGCGGCTCCCGCGGCGGCGGGAGACCACGTTGGTGGACTCGCGTCGCCCCCGCCCTCGCTCGTGGACGCGTTTGCGGCGCTGCTCGCCGCGGAAGAGCGGATGCCGATCGCCGCGTCCGCGGCGCCGCTTGCTGGGTCGCGCGTGAGCGAAGACGTCATCGAAGACATCACCCGGCGTGTTCTCGACCGTCTCGCGGATCACACCGTACGGCCGACCGTTCTGGATCTCGCCGAGCGCCTCGTCCGCGAGGAGATCGACCGCATCAAGCAGCAGGCGCACTGATCCGCAAATGAATGACCGTACCTGACAAGCCTGCCCTCGAAGGCCTCGAAGCGAAGTGGATGGCCCGGTGGGACGAGGGCCGGGTCTATGCGTTCGATCGCACGCGGCCGCGCGCGGAGATCTACGCGATCGATACGCCGCCGCCGACGGTCAGCGGCTCACTCCACGTGGGGCACGTGTTCTCGTACACGCACACCGACGTCATCGCGCGCTTTCAGCGCATGCGCGGCAGGGACGTCTTCTACCCGATGGGGTGGGACGACAACGGCCTGCCGACCGAGCGCCGCGTGCAGAACTACTTCGGCGTCCGCTGCGATCCGTCACTGCCGTACAATCCATCCTTCGAGCCGTCGAAGACGCCGCCGAAGCACCCCGTCTCGATCTCGCGCCCCAACTTCATCGAGCTGTGCGCGAGGCTGACCGCGGAGGACGAGAAGGCGTTCGAAGCCTTGTGGCGCTACCTCGGGCTGTCGGTCGACTGGTCGATGACGTACGCGACCATCGGGCGGCGCGCGCAGCGTGTGTCGCAGGTGTCGTTCCTGCGCCTCTTCGAGAAGGGGCTCGCATATCAGCTCGAGGCGCCGACGCTGTGGGATGTCGATTTCCGCACGGCCGTCGCGCAGGCGGAGCTTGAGGATCGAGAACAATCCGGGGCCTATCATCGCATCCGGTTCGCTCGCCCCGATGGCGCACCCGTCGAAATCGAGACGACGCGGCCCGAACTGATTCCGGCGTGCGTCGCGCTCGTGGCGCACCCCGACGATGCGCGATACCAGCCGCTGTTCGGAACGGAGGTCCTCACGCCGCTCTTCGGCGTACGCGTGCCGGTGAAGCCGCACGAGCTGGCGGATCCCGAGAAGGGCTCCGGCATCGCGATGATCTGCACCTTCGGAGACGTCACCGACGTCGTCTGGTGGCGTGCGCTGTCGCTGCCCGTACGGGCCATCATTCAGCCGAACGGCGCGCTCCGGGCCGTGGCGTGGGGAACGGACGGCTGGGAGAGCGCCGATGCATCGCGCGCGCAGCAGGCGTACGATCAGCTTGCGAACCTGTCCGCAGCAAAGGCGCGTACGAAGATCGTCGAGCTGCTCCGCGAGAGCGGCGATCTGGTGGGTGAACCGCGTCCGATCACCCACGCGGTCAAGTTCTACGAGAAAGGGGACCGGCCGCTCGAGATCGTGACGAGCAGGCAGTGGTTCATTAAAACGATGCCGTACCGGGATGCGCTGCTCGCGCGCGCCGCCGAGCTGCAGTGGCACCCTTCTTATATGCAGGCGCGGCTCGAAAACTGGATCAACGGCCTGAACGGCGACTGGTGCGTCAGCCGCCAGCGGTTCTTCGGCGTGCCGTTCCCGATCTGGTATCCGGTGCTGCCCGACGGCAGCCGCGATTACGCGCACCCGATCGCGCCGGCTGAAGATCGACTTCCGATCGATCCGTCCAGCGACGTGCCCGAAGGCTTCCGCGCCGACCAGCGCGATCGGCCCGGCGGATTCACCGGCGATCCGGACGTGATGGACACGTGGGCGACATCGTCGCTGACGCCGCAGATTTCGGGCGGCTGGCTGGAGGATCCTGATCTCTTCGCGCGCGTGTTCCCGATGGACGTGCGCCCGCAGGCGCACGACATCATCCGGACGTGGCTGTTCTCGACGGTCCTCCGGTCGCACCTGGAATTCGACACGCTCCCGTGGCATCACGCGGCGATCTCCGGGTGGATTCTCGATCCCGATCGCAAGAAGATGTCGAAGTCCAAGGGCAACGTCGTCACGCCCATGGCGCTGCTGCAGGAGCATGGGTCTGACGGGGTCCGCTACTGGGCCGCCAGCGGACGCCCCGGCGCCGATACGGCATTCGACACGGGGCAGATGCGCGTGGGCCGAAGGCTGGCGATCAAGCTGCTCAACGCCTCGAAGTTCGTGCTCGCGAACCCCGAGCCCCAGGGACCGGTCACAGAAGCGGTCGATCGCGGCCTGCTGGGGATGGTTGGACGCCTCGTGCGCGATTCGACGCGCGACCTTGAGGACTACAACTATTCGCGTGTGCTCGAGCGGTCCGAGTCGCTCTTCTGGTTTTTCTGCGACAACTATCTTGAGCTGGTGAAGTCGCGGCGGTACGGCGATCAGGGCGCCGCGGCCGCGGGATCTGCAAACACCGCGCTCCTCACGTCACTGTCGGCGCTGCTGCGGCTCTTCGCGCCGTTTCTTCCGTTCGTAACCGAAGAGGTCTGGTCGTGGTGGCACGAGGGATCCATTCATGTTGCGCGGTGGCCCGAGCCGGAGGAGCTGTTCGAACCTGCCGGCGGCGAACGCGATGAAGACATCCAGACGCTCGATCTCGCGGCAGCTGTTCTCGGGGAAATCCGCAAGAAGAAGTCGGAGGAGCAGCGGCCGCTCAAAACACCCGTGGCGCGTGCGGCGGTCCGGCTGCCCGATCGGCAGCGCCCCATGCTCGATCGCGCAGAAGCCGACCTGCGCGCGGCCGGCCTGATACGACACCTCGAAGTCCAGCAGGACGATGCGTTCAGCGTGATCGTCGAACTCGCGCCGCCTGAGAATGCGCCGAGCCCGACCTCGGTATGAGGACGGTTCCGTTCCAGCCTCTGGATCCCGCGCTGTATCGCGAAATCGTCCGCCGGGCGCTTGCCGAAGATCTCGGCTGGGGCGATGTGACGACGGATGCGACCGTCCCACCGGACCTTCGTGCGCACGGCACCATCCTCGCGAAGTGCGACTGCGTGATCGCCGGCCTGGACGTCGCCGCCGAGGCATTTCGTCAGCTCGATCCGGGCTGCACGATGCGGGTGAGGCGCGGCGACGGCGAGCGGTGCGCTTCGGGGGACGTCGTGGCCGACCTGCACGGGTTGGCGGCCTCGATGCTGACCGCCGAGCGGACCGCGCTGAATTTTTTGCAGCGGCTCTCGGGGATCGCCACGGTGACGCGGCGCTTCGTCGATGCTGCGTGGGGGCGCACTACGATTCTCGACACGCGCAAGACGACACCGACCCTGCGGGTCCTCGAGAAATATGCCGTCCGCGCGGGCGGCGGAACCAATCATCGCTCAGGCCTCGATGACGGGGTGCTGATCAAGGACAACCACGTTCGCCTCGCCGGCGGCGTTGCCGCCGCGGTGCGCCGCATGCGCGATCGAAAGCTCGAGATGCCGATCGAGGTCGAAGCGCAGAGCCTCGACGAGGTGAACGAAGCGATCGAATCGGGAGCGGACATCATCCTCGTCGACAACCTGCCGTTCGAACAGATCCGGGAAGCTGTCCGACGAACGCGAGGGCGCACGAAGGTGGAGATCTCCGGTGGCGTCACGCTGGATCGCATAGTGCAACTGGCGTCGACCGGGGCGGAATATGTGTCCGTCGGCGCGCTGACGCATTCGGCGCCAGCCGTGGATCTCAGCTTCGAACTGGAGCCAGAGCAACCGTAGCGCGCATCTTCAGATGCGCGTCCGACCAACGAGGCGCGAACGTTACGACGACGCGAACCACTGATCCTCCCTCAGAGATTGCCGAGGCGCTCGAGCGCACCGCGGCTGAGCGGGGCGTGTTCGGGCGCCGCGTGCACTATTTCGCGGAAGCCGGCTCGACGAACGATCTTGCGAGCCAGGGGGCGGAGCACGGCGAAGCGGAAGGCACGACATATGTCGCCGCGGCGCAGACGGCCGGGCGCGGGCGCATGGGCCGCGTCTGGTTTTCGCCGCCCGGCGCCGGACTCTACGTTTCGACAATCGTACGGCGCGAGCACATCATCCCGTGGATCACGTTGGCGGCCGGTGTCGCCGTCGCGAAGGGCATCCAGTCCGCCACAGGGCTTCCCGTCGAGATCAAATGGCCGAACGACATCATCGCCCCTGGCCGGGCCTTCCGGTCCAGACGCAAGCTCGCCGGCATTCTCGCCGAAGCGTCAGCCGCAATCGACGGCTCCCCATATGTCGTGCTCGGATTCGGCATCAACCTGCGGCGGACGGCGTTTCCGCGCGAACTGGCGGACGGCGCGACCGCAATCGAGGTGGAGCTTGGACGCGAAGTGGAAGCTGGCGCCGTTCTCGCGCACACGCTCGTGGCGCTGAACGAGACGACGGATCGTCTGACGCGCGGCGGACCGCAAGCGCTCCTTGCGGAATGGCTGGCGCGGGCCCCTTCGGCGCACGGCGCCGCGATCGAATGGGATGCGCCCGAAGGGACGCTTGGCGGGACGACCGCGGGCATCGCCGTGGACGGTGCGCTCCTGATGCAGACGAGCAGCGGGCTCGTTCGAATCCGGTCGGGAGAGGTACGCTGGCTATGACAATGTCATGCTGCTCGCGATAGACGTCGGCAACACCAACGTGACCATCGGCGTCTTCGATGGTGCCCGCCTCGCCCACAGCTGGAGGCTTGCGGCGCTGCGCGAGCGTACGGCGGACGAGATGGGCATCTTCGTCAATGGGCTGTTCGAGCAGACCGGCGTCGACATCTCGAAGCTCTCCGGCGTCGCGCTCGCTTCAGTGGTCCCGACGCTGACGCGCCCAATGGAGGAGATGGCTGAACGGTATTTCGGCCTGACGCCGCTCACGGTGGACGCGATGAATGCCGGGATGCCTGTCCACTACACGCCGATCGGCGACGTCGGCGCCGACCGAATCGTCAACGCCGTCGCCGCGTGGGACAAGTACGGCCACGCCGAATCCGTGCCGCTGATCGTCGTCGACTTCGGAACGGGGACGACGTTCGACGTCATCTCGAAGCGCGGCGAGTATCTTGGCGGGATCATCTGCCCCGGCATCGGGATCTCAGCGGACGCGCTGTTCCAGCGTGCGGCTCGGCTGCCGCGCGTCGATGTGCGCAAGCCTGAGCGGACCATCGGCCAGACGACTGTGGGGGCGATGCAATCAGGGTTGTTCTTCGGCTACGTCGAGATGGTCGACGGGCTCGTCCGCCGGGCACGGCAGGAGCTGGAAGACGGCGCGAGGGCGACCGTGATAGCCACGGGCGGGCTCGCGGACATCTTCTCGGGCGAGAGTACGGCGATTCAGCACGTCGAGCCGAACCTCACGCTCGAGGGCTTGCGCTTGATCTGGGACCGGCGCAGCGAAGGCTAACGTCCAACTCCCAACTCCCAATTCGGATGGATCCTTCGGAATACTGTCGCGAGCTCGAGACGTACCTCACCAAGAAGAACGAGGGCCATCTGATTCGTATCGTCGGGCCCGCGTTCGAGCAGGTGTGCGGCTGGGCCGCGCAGGGTGTGCCGTTGAGTATCGCGTGCAAAGGGGTCGACCGGTACTGCGAGCGGTATTACGCGAAGGGTCCGCGGCGCCGGCCTGTGCGGATCGAGTTCTGCGAGGCGGATATCCTGGAGTTGTTCGATGACTGGCGCCGCGCGATCGGAGCAGGCACTGGCAGCCCGGGCGATTCGGACCACGGTCGGCGCGAGTCGCTTCCAGCCCATCTCGATCGTACGATTGCCCGGCTGACCGCGCTGAGAGCTGGCGGTTCGCAATCCACGGCCTTCGATCAGCGACTGGAGTCAACCGTCCGAGAACTGGACGTCATGCGCGGGCGTGCGCGGCAAGTGAGGGGCGACGCGCGCACGGTGCTGCTGGAGCAGCTTGCCGCGCTCGACAAGGGCCTGATCGATGCCGCGTCGGACGAGCTGCGGGATCGCCGTCCTGACCTGGAACGGGCGGCTCAGGCCGAGATCGCGCCGTTCGCAACGAGGATGACGGAGGAGGCGCGAGCGGCTGCAGTCCGAGCCGCGCTGGATCGCGTGATCCGCGACGCGCTCGGCCTGCCGGTCATCGCGTTGGATTGATCGCTGCGGCACACCTGAAGGTCCGCCCTACATGCGAGATGTAGGCGCGTCTTTACGTGCCGGGTTGCAGAACGCTGCATGCTCCACGAAGGCCAGCAAGTCGAGCTGACGATCGAGAAGCCCGCGTCGGGCGGCCGGATGATCGCGCGACATCACGGGCAGGTCGTGCTCGTGCGCGGCGCTATCCCCGGTGAGCGCGTCGCGGCGCTGATCGAAAAAGCCGACCGTCAGCTCGCTTTCGCCGTCACGCGCGAAGTGATAGAGCCCTCACCCGATCGACGGCCGGCGGGGGACGATCCGCTGTGCGGGGGTGCGATCTACAGCCACATCGCGTATGCGCGTCAGCTCTCGATCAAGGCTGACGTCATCCAGGACGCGTTCACCAGGCTCGCGAGGCATCCGCTGGAGTCGCCGATCGACGTTGCCCCATCACCCGAGCAGGGTTACCGCACGCGCGCCAGGTTCCACATTCAAGGAACGCGCTCCGGCTACTACCGCGAAGGCACGCACCAGCTCTGCGATGCCGCCTCAACGGGGCAGTTGTCCCCCCAGATGCTGACGGCGATGCAGGCGTTGACGGAAAGCCTGAACCGCTGTGCGCCGGGCGCGGCCCTCTCGATCGCGATGGCCGACAACCTCGCGGGCGATCGGCGGTCGGCGCACATCGAGCTTGCCTCAGCTTCCCGCGTTGATTCCAGCACCCTCGCGTCGGTGTGCGCCGATGCGCAGGTAACCGGCGTCACCGCCCGCGGCGGCGGCGCCGTGCTGGCCGCCGGCAACCCTGTCATCACCGATCCGTTGGCTGCACTGACCGACTCTCGTGCGCGCGCAGGCGAACTGCGCCGCCATCCCGAATCGTTCTTTCAGGGAAATCGGTATCTGGTTCCGGCGCTCGTCACGGGAGTGCTCGAAAGTGTTCGAGAGGGTCCGGTCCTCGACCTCTATTCGGGAGTGGGGCTGTTCTCGCTGGCGCTCGCAGCCACGACTGACATGCAGGTGACAGCCGTGGAGGGTGACCGATCGAGCGCCGCGGATCTGGTCGACAACGCGCGGGTGTACGCGCCGCGGCTGGAGCCGATTGTCCGAAGCGTCGAAGATTACCTCCGGACCACGCGAACGAAGGCCGCGACGATTGTGATCGATCCCCCCAGAACCGGGGTCTCAAAGGAAGCCGTCATGAACCTGATTCGGCAGCAGGCGCCCCGAGTTGTTTATGTGTCCTGCGATCCGCCAACGCTCGCGCGCGATGCGCGGCGGCTGCTCGACGCGGGCTACGCCCTCGGATCGCTCCGTGCCTTCGATTTCTTCCCGAACACACCGCACGTCGAGACGCTCGTCACCTTCTACCGCTCCTCGGCGCGCTGACGCGCGGCGCGCAGGAACGCATCGAACAGCGCGGCGAAGCGCCCCGTCCTCCAGAAGTTTTCCGGATGCCACTGGACGCCGAGGCAGAACGCGGCGTCCGGCCGCTCGATGGCTTCGACGACACCGTCCGGCGAATGCGCCGAGGCGACGAGCGACGGCGCCACCTCCGCGACGGACTGATGGTGACGGCTGTTCACGCCGCACGTCGCGAGATCGAGCGCGAAGCCCATCGCACCGGCGAGACGGCTCCCCTTCGCGACACTGATTGGGTGCGCGACGGCGTCCTTCTGCTCGGTGACAGAGTGGGGGAGATCCGAATCGACCGCGCTTGGAATGTCCTGAACGAGGCTGCCGCCGGCGGCGACGTTCAGGACCTGCGCGCCGCGGCAGATCGCGAAGAGCGGGACGTGCTGCGCCATCGCCTGCCGTGCGAGCGGGATCTCGAACGCGTCCCGCCCCGCGTCCACGTCGGTCGTCGGGTGCGGAGCGTCGCCGTAGAGTCCCGGGTCGACATCGGGGCCGCCCGTCAGGAGCAGGCCATCGATGCGGGTGAGTACCTCCGCCGGATCCTCGTCCGTTTCGAGCACGAGCGGCTCACCGCCGGCACGAATGACAGACTCGATGTAGTCATCCAGCGTGGAGCAGCGAGTGAGGCCGATGATGGGTTTCATGGGTTTCGTCGCGGCACCTCTAAAAAGGTGCTCTACATCCGATCGGGAACCTCGCAGCCCATGAGCGACAGCGCCGTCGTGATCTGGCGCCGATAATACTCCACCACGGCCGCGCGCCAGGTGCGGACTTCCTTCCGCTCCTCATTCAGAATCGAGAACCGATGATAGAAGCCGTTGAACTGCTGCGCGAGCGCAAAGGCATATTTGGCGAGGACGGATAATTCCAGCGTCCGTACCGCCTGGTCGACGACCTCGTCGAGCCGCGCGGCCTCGAAGGCCAGCGCCCACAGTTCGTCAGCCTCCTCCGATCCGTCGGTGAGGCTGTCGGAAGCTGTTGACTCGAGCGAGGCGAGGACACCGGCGGCATCCATGCGTTCGCGATCCTTGAGCTTGGCGAAGATGTTGTTCGCCCGCACGGCCGCGTACTGGAGATACGGCCCGCTCTCGCCCTCGAAGCTCAGCGCCTCGTCGATGTCGAACGCGATCACCTTGCCGCGCGAGAACTTCACCATGAAGTAGCGGACGGCGGCTGTCGCGATGATGTCCGCCGTCCTGCGTACGTCTTCGCTCGACAGTTCCGGATTGCGCTTCGAGACTTCCTCCGTCGCCTTCTGGGACAATCGATCGAGCAGATCGTCTGCTTTCACCCCGAGCCCCTTCCGCCCGGAGACCTCGACGAACGGTTTGCCCGATTCGTCGCTCGTGTTGTACCCGAGCTCGGTCGCCGTCTCGTGCGACAGCGCGACCATCTCGTAGGAGTAATGGACGGAGTTCTTCGCCTGCTCGGTGTATCCAAGCACCGCCAGCGCCTGCTTCACCAGCTTCTGCAGGTAGGACTGACGGGTGTCGATCACGTTGCAGACCATCGAGGCATGTCCGAACCCCGGAGCGTCCGCCGCGCCGTCCGAGGACATGGTGGACCACAACGGCCGGCCGCCGCTCTGGCGGGAGAAGATGTGGTAGAAGAAGTCGCGGCCGAGCAGCCCGAACTTCCAGAGCTGATAGGCCATGTCCTTTCCGACGTACGTGACCGTCCCGTCGGAGCGGACGATGACCTTTTCACGCGATTCCTTGCCCGGTTCGGCGTTGGGCTCTTCGGTGTCGTCGGCTGCCGCGGCGTCCTCGTCGTCGATCCGCATCACCCAGCAGCCCTCGAGTGTCCCTTCCGTCTGCAGGAACACCGCGCCGCTCTTCTTCAGGAACTCAAACGCGTGCGCCCAGAAATGCAGGCGCAGAATGTCTCCTTCCCACGTGAGCAGGTCGTACTCGATGTTCATCCGCTTCATCGTCGCGAGATGACATCGGACGATGCGGTCTGCCACGAATGACGCCATTGCCGCGATGTCGTTGCCGCCGTGCTCGATCGCATGCAGCGCCGCGCCGCGGATCTTGAGCCGCGTCTTGTCCTCCTCGTACCACTCCGTCACGCGCGCGTAGAGGTCCCAGCAGTAGTAATCGAAGCGGGTGGAGTCGGCCAGCACCTTTACGTCCGCGAGCATCCGGTGCTCGAGCTCGCGGAAGCCGACGACGACGTCGGCGACCTGTACGCCGGTATCGTCGATGTAGTTCTGGATTTCGACCGGGCGTCCCTGAAACCGGAGGAGACGGCCGAAGGCATCCCCCAGGGCAGCGTTGCGCAGGTGGCCGATGTGCGCGGCCTTGTTCGGGTTTATGGCGGTGTGTTCGACGATGACTTTCTTCGAGGGTTCCGCCTGAAGGCGGAAGCTACGGGTTTCACCTTCCGTCTCGAGGCGGAAGCCACCATCTGCTCCTGCGGCTTCCGCCTTCAGGCGGAAGTCACTGGTCCAGCGCTTCAACCAATACGGACGATCCAAGAACAGGTTGACGTAGCCGTTGGGCGCCGCCTCGATCCGCGAGAAGCCGTCGATCGCGCCGAGCGCGGCGACGAGCTCCTGCGCGATAGCGCGCGGCGCCTTGCGCAGGCGGCGCGCCAGCGCAAAGGCGATCGGCACGGCGACATCGCCGAGCGCCCGGCGGGGCGGCGCTTCCAGCGCCATCTCGGTAACGACCGGGTCGCTGGCGGGGATGCCGTACAGCCGCGCGACCGCCTCGGCCATTTGGGTGCGAACGAGATCGTGAATCGGAAGAATCATCAGGGCTGCTGCGCAGTGGTAAATTAGTCCGTGATAGGATTTTGCGGCGGTTCTCTATTTCCCTCGATCCAGGCCCGGGCCCGCGCGTAGTCATGCGGCGTGTTGATATTCACGAACAGCCGTCCGTCCGGATCGTACGCCGCGAGGGCTCCTGCATCCAGCTCGCGGACCCGAATCTGCCGCGCCAGCCCGGATACCTGCAGCTCGCGGCGATCGATGCGCGCCCGGGCGGCCGCCGCACATCGCCCGCGATACAGCGCGCAGAGCGGCTCGAGCCCACGGGGCGAACGCGGGATGACCGCGTCGTGCTCGCCGGACATCTCATCGATCAGGCGCTCGAACAGCGCCGCCGAGACGAACGGCAGATCGCACGCGACGATGAGCACGAGATCGGTTCGTGCGTGCACGAGCGCCGTATACACGCCGCCCAGTGCGCCCGCGCCGGGAATGACATCCGGGAAAACGGGGAGCTGCAGCGCCGCGTACCGCGATGGATCGTTGCTGACGATCGCGATGTCGTCCGCAACGACCGAGAGCGCCGCAAGCTGACGATCGATGACGCGCGCCGCGCCGAGGCGCAGAGCGGCCTTGTCCGTGCCGCCGAAGCGCCGCGCGCGGCCGCCGGCGAGAATGGCCGCCGAGACACGAGGCCGCACGCCCGACATTATCACGGCGCCCGCCTATGAGCGAACCCCGCATTGGACGCGTTCTGGTCGCCAGTCTGCATCAATCGATCGCGGATCTGCTGCCGGCGCGGCTCGAGTTCTACGAGAACTGGCTCAACGCCTCCGGGCTGCGCGACGGCACGATCGGGCTCGCGCCGCTTTCGGCCGTCCTCAGCTTTCTCCGGACCGAAGGGGACGCGTACAACCTGATTACCGCGCGCGCCGGCGAATACGCGGCCGCGTGGACGGTCGAGAACGTCGGGCCGCTCGAGCGGCGATTCATCCGCGCGCTGCCCGCGCCGCTGAGGGCGCGTGCGGCGCTCCGTACCTCCCGGCGCCTCGTCCGGGCCACATACCCCGGCTCGCGCGCCATCACGCGAATCAAGCGCGGGTCGGTCGCGATCGACCTCCGCGGATCGCTCTTCTGCGAGGTACGCGAGACGTCGATGCTGCCTCTCTGCGGCTTCTACGCGTCCGCGATCGCGCGCGTCCTCCACTTGCTGGACGTCGAGGCGAACGTCCGCGTCAACGACTGCCGCGCCTCGGGAGGCCGCAAAGGGTGCCTGCTGGTGGCAACGCTCAACGGGCGTCAGTCGGACAGCGCTGTGGCCGCATGATTCTGGCCGTCCTCACGTGGGCCATGGCCGCGGTAACCGCCGTTCAGGCCGCGGCGGCGCCAGCTCCGCGGATCCTGATAGCGCCGTTCGAGACGCCGCCGCACGACAGCCGGGCCTACTGGCTCGGTGAAGCGGTGCCGCTGCTCATTACCGACGACATCGAGGCGCGGGGGCTCGGTGCCATTTCGCGCACCGCGCGCGAACGCGCGTACGAACAGCTTCACCTTCCTCCGCACGCGGTGCTCAGCCGCGCGACGGTCATCCGCGTCGGCCAGCTCGCCGGCGCATCGGAGGTCATCGTCGGCGACGTCTCCATCGACGGTGACACGCTGGTGATCCATGCGCGTCCGATTCGCGTCGACATCGGGCGCGAGGATCCGGCGATCAGCGAGCGGGGGCCGATCAACGACGTGTTCGCGCTCGCAAGCCGCGTGGCGCGCCGCGCCGTTCCCGGCGGCACCGCCGCGAGTGCGCCGAGCCCGTCGCTTCAGGCATTCGAGCAGTATGTGAAGGGGCTGCTCGCCGAACAGCCGGCGACGCAGGCGTCCTTTCTCGAGGCCGCGATCACGCTTGATCCCTCGTACGATCGCGCGCGCCTGGCGCTGTGGGATGTGCGCATGACAGAGGGCGATCACGCCGCAGCGCTCGCTTCCGTCCGAGGCGTGACGGCAACCTCTCCGCTGGCGCGCCGCGCGCGGTTCAGGAGCGCCGTCTCGCTGATCGCGCTGCGCCAGTACGACGAGGCGTTCGGGATCCTGAAGGCGCTGGAAACGGAGCGCGTGGAGCCCGCCGTGCTGAACAACCTGGCCATCGTCCAGCTTCGGCGCGGTTCGTCGCCCGAGACAGGGAAGCCGGCGTACTATCTGACGCAGGCGGCAAAGGCCGAACCCGACGATCCCGATTTGCTGTTCAATCTCGGCTATGCCTACGTGCTCGACCGCGACCCGCAGGCCGCCATCTACTGGCTTCGGGAAGCGCTTCGCCGGAACCCGGCGGACGGCGACGCCCACATCGTCCTTGCCGCCGCGCTGGAGCAGGCGGGTCGCTCCGTGGAGGCGTCTCGCGAACGCGAGCTCGCCACGCAGCTCAACGCCAAGTACGGCGACGCGTTCAGGCGTGAGGCAGTGCCGCGCGGTCTCGAACGTGTGCGAGAGGATCTCGAATCCCGTCCCGACCTGGCGATCGATCAGGCGATCACGAGCACGACACAGCGGGACCAGCGCGATGTCGCCCAGTTTTATCTCGATCGCGGCCGGCGCCTGTTCGAGCAGGAGCAGGATCGCCAGGCAATGATGGAGCTGCGGCGCGCCGTCTTCCTGTCGCCGTACGAGGCAGAGGCGCACCTGCTCATCGGCCGGATTCACCTGCGCGCGAGCCGGCCGAAGGAAGCGGTCGACGCACTGAAGATTTCCATCTGGAGCCATGACAGCGCCGCGGCCCATGCCGCGCTTGCAGAGGCCTACCTGCAGCTGAAGGACGCTGCCGCGGCGCGCGCGGAGCTCCAGCGCGCGCTCGCGCTGGATCCTGCGCTGCCCGAGGCACGTCGCCTGCAGGAGAGAATCGGGCGGTGAGGACGGTTCTGATTTCCTGCCTGATCGGCGCGACCACGCTCGTGGCCGCGGCGGAGCCGCGCCCGATCGTGCAGACGGCCACCGTCGACGGCATCATCCATCCCGTGGCCGCCGAGTTCATCCGCGCCGCGATCGCCCGCGCGGACGCGGAGAAGGCCGCGCTCTTCGTCCTCACGCTGCATACGCCCGGTGGACTGCTCGACTCTACTCGCGATATCAACGACGCCATCATCAACGCGAAGACGCCGGTCGCCGTTTTCGTTGGACCCGCCGGGAACCGAGCAGCGTCGGCAGGGTTCCTGATCACGATCGCCGCCGACATCGCGGCCATGGCGCCCGGCACGCACATCGGCGCAGCGCATCCCGTTCAGGGCAACGGCGAGAAGATGGACGAGGTGATGGCGAAAAAGGCGGCGTCCGACACGGCCGCTTACGCGCGGACGCTCGCGACACAACGCGGGCGCAACGTGGCGCTCGTCGAACAGGCCGTCCTCGAGAGCCGGTCCTTCACAGAGCAGGAAGCGATGGCCGCGTCGCCGCCGCTCATCGACGTGATCGCGTCGGACGTTCCCGATCTGATTCGCAAGCTCGACGGACGACAGGTCCGCCGCTTCAACGGGGCCAGGGTGACGCTCCATGTGGCGGATCCGGACATCCGCGTCATCGAGATGACGGGCCCGCAGCGGATCCTCAGCGCGATTGCACACCCGCAGATTGCGTACCTGCTGCTGACGCTCGGGACCCTCGGGCTCACGATCGAGATGTGGAGCCCTGGGGCCATCGTTCCCGGAGTTGCCGGCGGCATCTGCCTGCTGCTCGCGTTCTTCGCGTTCCAGGTCCTGCCGGTGAGCTACGCTGGCGTGCTGCTCATCCTCTTCGGGTTCGTGCTGCTCATCCTGGAGGTGAAGGTCACGAGCCACGGTCTTCTCGCGGTTGGCGGCATCGCGAGCGTGTTCTTCGGCTCGATGATGCTGATTGACTCGCCGCTCCCTGAGCTGCAAATCGGCCTGCGGACGATCATTCCAATCACGCTGGCCTTGTCCGGAATCATCCTGTTCCTGGTGCGGCTCGGCGTGCAGTCGCAGCGCCGGCCCGCCGTGACCGGAGAGACGGGAATGCTGCACAGTGAGGCCCAAGCGCTGACCTCCATCGACCCCGGCGGGGTGGGGCGCGTCTCGACGCACGGGGAGATCTGGACTGCGACATCGATGGAGCCGATAAACGCTGGGGATCAGGTCATCGTGAAGGACGTCAAAGGACTCCTGCTCACGGTGGGAAAGCCGCGGTAGAGAGGGATGGCCGTGTCGCCCGTATTGATAGCCGCCGTCGTCATCGCCTTTTACCTGCTCAGCTCGATCAAGATTCTGAACGAGTACGAGAGGGCGGTGATCTTCCGTCTCGGCAAACTGCTGGAACGGCCGAAAGGCCCCGGCGTGATCCTCGTGTTCGCGCCGGTGGACAAGATGGTCCGCGTCAGCTTGCGCACGATCGTCATGGACGTTCCGCCGCAGGACGTCATCACGCGCGACAACGTATCGGTGAAGGTCAACGCGGTCGTCTACTTCCGCGTCATGGAGCCGCGGAAGGCGATCGTCGAGGTCGAGAGCTTTCACTACGCGACGTCGCAGCTCGCGCAGACGACGCTGCGAAGCGTGCTGGGGCAGGTGGAGCTGGACGATCTGCTGTCGGCACGCGAGCGGCTGAACCAGCAGCTCCAGCAGATCCTCGATCTGCACACGGATCCCTGGGGCGTGAAGGTCTCCGCGGTCGAAGTGAAGCACGTCGATCTCCCGCCCGACATGCAGCGCGCCATGGCGCGCCAGGCGGAAGCCGAGCGCGAGAAGCGTGCTAAAATCATCCACGCCGAGGGTGAGCTGCAGGCTTCAGAAAAGCTGGCGCAGGCTGCAGCGGTGATCGCCACCGAGCCCGTCACCATCACGCTCCGCTACCTGCAGACCCTCACCGAAATCGCATCCGAGAAGAACTCCACGATTATCTTCCCGCTGCCGATCGAGCTGATGAACCTGCTGCTCGATCGCCGGCCAAAGAGCTGACGTGTCCGACATTTCACATCACGATCTCGCCGACGAGGCGTTTCACGAGATTCAACTGAGCGGGAAGCAACTCGTCTTCCTGTTCATGGCGACGACAGTTGTGGCCGTCGTCATTTTCCTGTGCGGCGTGCAGGTCGGCCGCGGCGTCCGCCTCGACCGCACCGCGGACGCGACCGACACCGCCGCGGCTACGGCAGCCGCGCCCGCTCCGAGTCCTGCTCCGGCATCAGCAACGGCAACGGCTCCGCCGCCGCCCGTCGATGCGCCGACACCGCCCCAGGAAGACGAGCTGACATACGGCAAACAGTTGCAGTCCGACAGCACTGCGCAGGAGAAGCTCAAGCCGCGCGCGGACGTGCCGGCGCCGGTCACGAAGACGGCAGAATCGTTGCGTCCGGCCGCCGCTGAGAAGGAAAAGCCCGCGCCGGCGGTCGCGGCGAAGTCGGCTCCCGGGACGAGCGGAGGCGCGCCGCGTTCCGGCGTCTGGGTGGTGCAGGTCCAGGCGCTCAAGGGACAGTCTGCGGCGAATGCCGTCGCGCAGCGGCTTACGGCGAAAGGATATCCGGCCTTCGTGCTCAGCCCCGCGCCGGGTGCGCCGTCGATCTATCGCGTGCAGGTCGGACGCTTCAACGATCGCCGCGAAGCGGAGCAGGTCGCGCGCCGCCTCGAAAAAGAAGAGCAGTTCAAGCCCTGGATCTCGCACTAGCGGCCGCGTCGGGCATACTGCTCGCGCTGAGCTTTCCGAAATTCGGCCATCCGGCCTTCGCGTGGATCTCGTTGGCGCCCGTCCTGCTCGCGGTCGGCGGGCGCTTCCGCGTCTCCGCACGCCGAGCGTTCCTTCTAGGGCTCCTCGCCGGCGCGCTGTATTTCACCGGCACGCTTTACTGGCTCGTCGAGACGATGACGACGTTCGGGGGGCTGTCGAAGCCGCTGGCGATCGTCGCCGCGGCGCTGCTCGTTGCGTATCTCGCGCTGTTTCCCGGCATCTTTGCCCTCATCCAGTGGCGGCTCGCGCGCACGTTCGGAGCGATCGCCCTGCTGCTGGCGCCCGCCGTCTGGGTAGCGACCGAGATGGGCCGTACGTACATCTGGGACGGCTTTCCCTGGGAGCTCCTCGGCTACAGCCAGGCCAGCGTGCTTCCGGTCGCCCAGCTAGCGAGCGTTGTGGGTGTGTATGGCCTCTCGGCGCTGGTTGCCGGGGTCAGCGCTGCGTGTGCGTTCGTCGCGACCGACGCGACACGGAGGCGATGGATCGTGGCGGGAGCCGCCGCGCTCGTCCTCGTTGGGACCGGGTTGTGGGGGATGGCGCGTCTCACGGGCGGGGCGCTCACGCAGCAAGGCACGCCGATCCGGGTCGCTGTCGTGCAGGGCAATATCCTGCAGGACGACAAGTGGAATCCGGCGCTTGCCGCGCCGATCATGCAGCGCTACATCGACATGACGCGCGAGGCGATCGGCCGCGGCGCCCGCTTCATCCTCTGGCCCGAGTCGTCGATGCCGTTCAATTACGAGGAGGAGCCCACCCGGGCCGAGGCAGTGCGCCGGCTCGCGCGCGAGGCGCACGTGACGCTCCTGATTGGCAGCGATCAGATCGAGAAGATCCAGCCCGTCCCCGCTGGGAAGCCGCCCGCGACGCAGTACTACAATGCGGCATTTCTGGTGCAGCCCGATGGTACGACGGGCGCGGTCTACCGCAAGATTCACCTGGTACCGTTCGGCGAGTACGTGCCGCTCAAGCGGCTGTTGTTCTTCGTCGGCACAATCGTGGAGGCGGTCTCCGACTATTCGCCCGGCACGGATACGGTGTTGCTGCCAGTTGCCGGGCATCAGGCGAGCACCGCCATCTGTTACGAAGTGATCTACTCGAGTCTCATGCGCGCATTCGTGACGCGCGGCAGCGAGCTGTTGACCACCATCACCAACGACGCGTGGTATGGACGGTCGTCGGCGGCGTACCAGCATTGGCAGCAGGCGTCGCTGCGCGCGATCGAGGAGGGGCGTTATCTCGCCAGGGCCGCCAACACCGGGATCAGCGGCTTCGTCGATCCCTACGGCCGCGTGCTCCAGCACTCGGGGCTGTTCCAGAGCGCCGTCATGACGGAGGATCTCCGATTTCTACGCGCGCGGACGATTTACAGCCGCATCGGGGACCTGGTCGGGTGGCTCTCGATCGCCCTGACCGCGGCCGCGTTGGTCGCGACCCGACGCGCACGGTAAAATGGATCGATTGCAGATTGCCGACTGCAGATTGCCGATTGCATTGGGGATTGTGGATTGGGGATTGGGGATTGGATTGTCGGATTGGCGATTGCACCGTCGGATTGCTGGATTGGGGATTTTGATTGAGGATTGCAGTGCCACTGTCGGCTGAGTGGCGGCAATCCACCCGCCAATCAGCCATCCAATCGCGAATCTGCAATCCAGTCGACAATCGACACTCTGCAATTGCCAATTCAATCGGCAATCTGCAGTCGGCAATCTGCAATCGATTATGACCATTCAATTAGACGAGCAGCTCCGCCGATACGAGGATTTGGCCCGCCGCGCATCCGATCTGCGGAGCCATCTTTGACGCATCCCGCCCTGCAGACGAACTCGCGAAGATAGAAGAACGCGTCTCCCAGCCGGACTTCTGGAAGGATCAGACGGCCGCGCAGAAGCTGCTGCAGCGGCGACGCCGCCTGGAGGACGACCAGAGTCTCAGCGAATCGCTGCGCCGCCGTGCCGAGGACCTCGCCGTCCTGATTGAATGGGCTGAGGCGGGCGAGCCCGTCGCGGACGATCTCGCGAAAGGGCTCGACGATCTGGCGAGGGAGGTCGACGCCGGGGAGACCAAGAAGATGCTCGGGGGCGAGCACGATCGCAAGAACGCGATCGTGACGATCCATCCGGGCGCCGGCGGGACGGAATCGCAGGACTGGGCCGAGATGCTGCTCCGCATGTACTTGCGATGGACGGAGCGCCGCGGCTTCAAGCGCGAAGTGATCGACGTGCAGCCCGGCGATGAGGCGGGGATCAAGAGCGCGACGTTCACCGTCATCGGCGACTATGCGTACGGGCTGCTGCTCGCCGAAGCGGGCGTGCACCGCCTCGTCCGCATCTCACCGTTCGACCAGGCGGCGCGCCGGCACACGTCGTTTGCATCCGTCTACGTCTGGCCCGAGCTCCCCGAAGACGTCGACATCGACATCGAGGAGAAGGATCTTCGCATCGACACGTACCGCTCGAGCGGCGCCGGCGGCCAGCACGTCAATGTCACCGATTCGGCGGTCCGCATCA
>JBKPQB010000025.1:0-37679 GCA_046733875.1 Acidobacteriota bacterium | reverse complement strand
CAGTTTCTGGAAGCACGTGCTGCACGACGGCTTCGTTCCGGGGACGGGATCGGAGGCCGGAGGTCGGGGCCCGGAGGCCGGAACAGTTCCTCCAACCTCCAACTCCCAACCTCCAACCTCCTCGACGGCCGGCGCAGCCGGCGGGTTGGAGATCATCTTCCGCCCCGATCAGACCATCTGGGACGGCCGCTTCGCGAACAACGGCTGGCTGCAGGAGCTGCCGAAGCCGCTCACGAAGGCCACGTGGGATCCAACCGCGTGGCTGAGCCCGCAGCTCGCGGAGCGGCAGCACCTGCAGGACGGCGATTTGATCGAGCTGCGATATCGGGGGAACACCGCACGACTGCCGGTGGCGATCGTCCCCGGGCATCCCGACAACGCCGTCACCGCATTCTTCGGGTACGGTCGCGAGCGCGTCGGCCGGGTCGGTTCGGCAACCGGCGATCAAGCAAGGCAGTTCGACGTCTACAAGCTGCGCACCTCCGACGCGCTCTGGTTCGGTCAGGGCCTGGAGATCGCGAAGGTCGGAGGCCGCTACCTCGTCGCGCGCACGCAGGAACACCACATGATGGAAGGGCGCAACCCCGTGCGTGCCGGCACGCTCGAGGAATACCGCGCGCGTCCCGAATTCGTATCCGAGATGGGCGAGAAGCCGCCGCGCGCGATTTCGCTGATTCCGGAATGGGAATACAACAGCTACAAGTGGGCGATGGCGATCGATCTGCAGTCGTGCACCGGCTGCAGCACGTGCACGGTCGCGTGCCAGGCCGAAAACAACATTCCGGTCGTCGGCAAAGAGCAGGTCGATGCCGGGCGCGAGATGATGTGGATTCGCGTCGACCACTACTTCAGCGGCGCGCTCGATAATCCCGAGACGTACCACCAGCCTGTCCCGTGCATGCAGTGCGAGAACGCGCCGTGCGAGCTGGTCTGCCCGGTCGGCGCGACGACGCACAGCGCGGAAGGCCTGAACGACATGGTCTACAACCGCTGCGTCGGCACGCGGTACTGCTCCAACAACTGTCCCTACAAGGTCCGGCGATTCAACTTCCTGCTCTACTCCGACTGGAACACGCAGAGCCTCTATCCGCTGCGCAACCCCGACGTGACGGTCCGCAGCCGCGGCGTCATGGAGAAGTGTACTTATTGCGTGCAGCGCATCAACGCGGCGCGCATCGACGCGAAGCGTGAGGATCGGCGCATCCGCGACGGCGAGGTGGTGCCGGCCTGCGCGGCGGCGTGCCCGGCCGAGGCCATCGTCTTCGGCGACATGGCCGATCCGAACAGCCGCGTCAGCAAGCTGAAGGCGCAACAGCGTAACTACGCCCTCGTCGAAGAGCTGAACACCCGGCCGCGGACGACGTATCTCGCGGCGCTCCGCAACCCGAACCCTGAGCTCGAGACGGCGCGCGGCGCGTCGGCGACCGAACACTGATGAATCCGAAACCCGCCACTTACAAGACCCCCCCGCTCATCCAGCCGGGTCATTCGTTCGGCTCGATCACGGACAAGATCAGCACCATCGTGTTGTCCACGCACCAGCCGATCAGCTGGTACGTCGTCGTCGCGATCGGCTTTCTGATCACCGGCATGCTGGGTATGGCGGTGTCCTACCTGCTGCTCAAGGGCACCGGCATCTGGGGGATTAACATCCCCGTCGGCTGGGGCTTCGCGATCATCAACTTCGTCTGGTGGATCGGAATCGGCCACGCCGGCACGCTCATCTCCGCGATCCTGCTGCTGCTGAAACAGAACTGGCGAACGTCCATCAACCGGTTCGCGGAGGCGATGACGATCTTCGCCGTCATGTGCGCCGGCCTGTTCCCGCTGATCCACACAGGACGCCCGTGGCTCGCCGCCTACTGGCTGTTTCCGTACCCGAACAGCATGGCGATCTGGCCTCAGTTCAGGAGCCCGCTGATCTGGGACGTGTTCGCGGTGTCGACGTACTTCACGGTGTCCCTGCTGTTCTGGTACGTCGGTCTGATTCCCGACCTGGCGACGCTGCGCGACAAGGCGAAGATTCGGCCGGTCAAGGTCGCTTACGGGATGCTCGCGCTCGGGTGGCGCGGCTCGGCGCGGCACTGGCAGCGCTACGAGCACATCTACCTGCTGCTCGCAGGTCTCGCGACGCCGCTGGTCCTTTCGGTGCACACGGTGGTCAGCTTCGACTTCGCCATCGGGATTGTTCCGGGCTGGCACACGACGATCTTTCCGCCGTACTTCGTCGCCGGCGCGATCTACGACGGATTCGCGATGGTGCTGACGCTGGCGATTCCGCTGCGGGTGATCTATCACGTCGAGGACTTCATCACGCTGCGGCACCTCGAGAACATGGCCAAGGTGACGCTGGTGACCGGACTGATCGTCGCCTACGGGTACACGTCGGAAGCGTTCTTCGGGTTCTACAGCGCGAACCGTTACGAGGGGTTCATGATCTGGAACCGGATGACGGGACCCTACTGGTACATCTACTGGACGCTGATCTTCTGCAACATCATCACGCCCCAGTGGCTGTGGTTCAAGAAGATCCGAACAACGCCGATCCTGCTGTTCATGGTCGCGATGGTGGTCAACATCGGCATGTGGCTCGAGCGTTTCGTCATTGTCGTCACGAGCCTGCACCGCGACTTCCTGCCCTCTTCGTGGGGCATGTACTACCCGACGAGATGGGACTGGATGACGTACATCGGCACGATCGGGTTCTTCGTGCTCATGTTCTTCCTATTCGTCCGGCTGCTGCCGATGATTTCCATCGCCGAAATGAAGGCGCTCACCTCGCACACGAAGCTGCGCGAGCAGGAGCAGGTCTGATGGCTGGCGCGACGCCGTACGGCCTGATGGCCGAATTCGAGGATCCGACCGCGCTGGTCGCCGCCGCGAAGCGCGTCCACGCGGAAGGGTATCGGAAGATCGACACGTTCTCCCCGTTTCCAATCGAGGAGGCGTGGGAGGCGATTGGACACCACGATCGGCGGCTCTCGGCTATCGTGCTGGGTGGTGGCCTCGCCGGCCTGCTGACCGGATACGGCCTGCAGTACTGGGTGCACGTGATCACGTACCCGACGAACATCGCGGGGAAGCCGCTGAACAGCTGGCCGCAGTTCATTCCGGTCACCTTCGAGCTGACGATCCTCTTTGCGTCGATCGCGGCGGTCCTCGGGATGATTCTCCTGAACGGGCTGCCGATGCCGTATCACCCCGTGTTCAACGTGCCGCGTTTCGAGCATGCCAGCCGGGATCGATTCTTCCTGTTGATTGAGTCCGCGGATCCGAAATTCGACCGCACCCGCACGTTCGAGCTGCTCAAAGGGCTGAATGCGAGCGAGATCAATGAAGTGGAGCCGTAAGCGCCTGCGGCCCGAGCGAGGCGACGGAGCGACGCGCGGCGATGCCCCGCCGCCGAGCGAGAGCTCGCGGGGGTGGGGCCCCGCGGGCATTGAGAAATGCTCGCCGGGTCGCCGCTCGGCCTCGATCATCCTGTTTTGTGTGCTCGTCAGCGCGTCCGGCTGCCGTCAGGACATGCACAACCAGCCGAAGTACATCCCCCTTCGCGACAGCGCATTCTTCAAGGACAACTCCAGCGCGAGGCCGCTGCCCGACGATACGGTTGCCCGCGGTACGCTGGAGGACGATTCGTCCTTCTACACCGGCAAGAACGGCACGGCGGAGGTCGACGCGCTGCCGTTCCCGCTCACGCAGCAGGTGCTCGACCGCGGCGAGGACCGCTTCAACATCTACTGCGCGCCGTGCCACGACCGCAACGGCACCGGCAACGGCATGATCGTGCGCCGTGGCTACCGCCAGCCGCCGTCCTATCACATCGATCGGCTGCGGCAGGCGCCGCTCGGCCACTTCTTCGACGTGATGACGAACGGCTTCGGCGCGATGCCCGACTATCGTGCGCAGATTGCGGCGCGCGATCGCTGGGCCATTGCGGCGTACATTCGCGCGCTGCAGTACAGCCAGAACGCCGCCGTCGCGGACCTCACGCCGGACGATCGTCAGAAGCTGTCGCAGCCGGCGCCTTCGCAGGCGGAGGGGGCGGCGAAGCACTAAATGGATACTCACGTTCTCACGCCGGACGTCGCCGAGATCGGCCGGCTTCAGCAGCGCGGCCTGATCGTTGGCATCGCCGGCCTGGTCGTCGGCGCGATCGGGTCGGTGCTGCAGCCCGCGCAGTTCCTGCAGTCCTGGCTCATCGGGTTCATGTTCTGCCTGGGCCTGTCGCTCGGGTGCCTGTCGATGCTGATGACCCAGCACATGTCCGGCGGACAGTGGGGTCTCGTCAGCCGGCGGATCTTCGAGGCGGGCAGCCGTCTGATTCCCTTCTGCCTGCTGCTGTTCATTCCGATCGCGGTGATGGTGCCGAAGCTTTACCTGTGGGCGCGTCCCGATGCAGTCCGCGCGGACGAGATCCTGCAGCACAAGCACGTTTACCTCAACGTGCCCTTCTTCCTGATTCGGGCGGCGATTTACTTCATCATCTGGATGGGGTGCGCGTACTACCTGAATCGCTGGTCCGCCCAGCAGGATCGCGGCGAGGTTGCCGTCACCGAAGCGGACACGCGGCGGTTCCGCGTCATCAGCGCGCCGGGCCTCGTGATTTACGTGGTGACGATGAGCCTCGCGGCGATCGACTGGCTGATGTCTCTCGACCCGCACTGGTACTCCACGATCTTTGGATTCATCATGGTCGCAGGGCAGGCGCTCTGCGCGCTCTCGTTCGCGGCCGTCGTCCTCGCGATGATCAGCTCTCGCGAGCCGATGGCGTCGGTTCTGCGGGCGGAGAACATTCACGATATCGGCAAGCTGATGCTCGCCTTCGTCATGTTGTGGGCCTACTTCTCGTTTTCGCAGTTCCTGATCATCTGGGCCGGGAACCTGCCCGAGGAGATCACGTTCTATCTCGAGCGCCTGCGCTACGGGTGGCAGTACGTCAGCCTGCTGATCGTCGTCGGTCATTTCGCGCTGCCGTTCTGCCTGCTGCTCTCGCGCGATCTGAAGCGGCGCCCGCGGCTCCTCGCGCGCGTGGCGTGGTTCATCATCGCAATGCGGCTGGTGGATCTCATCTGGCTCGTCGCGCCGAATTTCAACCACGAGCCGTTTCCCGTGAGCATCGCTAACCTGTTCCTGCCGATCGGCCTCGCGGGCATCTGGTTCTATCTCTTCGCGGGGCAGCTTCGCCGCTATCCGCTGCTGCCGGTCAACGATCCGTATTTCAAGGAGATGCTCGCGAATGGGCAGCACGCCGGACACTGACGCCCACGGGCACCCGCACGGTTCGCTCGACAACCTCGACGTCGCGCACGAACACAGCGATGTCAGCGTCAGAGGCGTGCTGTTGTTCGCCGCCATGCTCGCGGGCGTGTGCATCGTGATCGCGACCGCGATGAGGTTCCTGTTCGTCGCGTTCAACGGAATGGAGACGCGCAAGGACCCGTTCGTGACGCCGCTCGCTGCCCCTGCGGGCCAGCTTCCCCCCGAGCCCAGGCTGCAGACGACGCCGTGGGCGGACCTGGAGCAATTCCGAGCCGGGGAAGTCGCGCACCTGCACAGCTATGGGTGGGTCAATCAGAGCGCCGGTATTGCGCACGTGCCGATACAGCGCGCAAAGGAGATGCTGCTGAAGAAAGGACTCCCCGTCCGCGCGGGTGAGAACGATCCCTTCGAAGGCACCCACGTCGCGGCCGAGGGGGAATCATCCGGGGGCCGCATCATTCCCGCAGGCCAGCCCGATCAGTCGTCCGGCGCGGCGGCGCCGCAGACGGCGGCGCCCTCGTCGACGCCTTCGCCGGCACCGGCGACGCCCGCGCCACCCAAGGGACCTGGAGGCGGGACGTGAGGAAGATCTGGACGTCGCTGTTGGTCCTGGTGATGCTGCCGGCCGTTACCGGCGCGCAGGGCATGGGCATGCCGGCGCCGCCTGAGATCAACCCGGCGAGCCGGAAGCCGGCAATCCTCGACAAGGTCGGGATCGATCAGAAGATCGGCCAGCAGCTCCCGCTCGACCTCACCTTCACGGATGAAGCCGGACGCGACGTGAAACTCGGAGACTTCTTCGGCAAGCGGCCCGTGGTGATGGCGCTGGCCTATTACGAGTGCCCGATGCTGTGCACGCAGGTGCTCAACGGTATGACGGGCTCGCTGAAAACGCTCTCGTTCGAAGCCGGGAAGGACTTCGACGTGGTCGTCGTGAGCATCAATCCACGGGAAGGGCCTCAGCTCGCGTCCGAGAAGAAGCACACGTACGTGGAGCACTATGGCCGTCCTGCCACCGCTGCCGGCTGGCACTTCCTGACGGGCACCGATCCGGCGATTCATCAGCTCGCGGCCGCGCTCGGATTTCGCTATGCGTACGACGAGAACATTCAGCAGTACGCGCACGCGGCGGCGATTTACGTGGTGACGCCCTCCGGCGTCGTCGCGCGCTATTTCCTTGGAATCGATTTCGCCCCGAGGGATCTGCGGCTCGCGCTGATCGAGGCCTCGCACAATCGGCTCGGCACGGTCGCCGATCAGCTGCTGCTGCTCTGCTATCACTACGATCCGACGACTGGGACATATGGCGCCGCCATCATCCGCGCGGTCCGCATCGGAGGCATCGCGACGCTGGCGAGCATCGTCGCGTTCGTGTTCGTCAGCCTCCGGCGCGATCGGCAGCACGCGGACCTGAGCAGCCGCACCTAACCATGTTTGAGCTTCCTTTTTTTCCGCAGCAGGCGTCGGAGCAGGCGGCGCAAGTCGATGCCCTGTACTTTTTCCTCCTGGCGGTCTCGGCATTCTTCGGGCTGCTCATCGCTATCCTCGTCGTCGTGTTCGCGGTCAAGTTCCACCGCAAGCGGGAGGACTCCGTCGGCGACGCGATCCACGGCTCGATTCCGCTCGAGCTGCTCTGGACGTTCATCCCGCTCGGCATCACGATGGTGATGTTCGTATGGGGCGCGCAGGTCTTCTTCCACCTGACGCGTGCGCCCAGAGGCGCGATGGAAATCTACGTCGTGGGCAAGCAGTGGATGTGGAAGCTTCAGCACATGGACGGCGCGCGGGAGATCAACGAGCTGCACGTGCCGGTCGGACGTCCCGTGAAGCTGATCATGGGATCGGAGGACGTCATTCACAGCTTCTTCATCCCCGATTTCCGCGTGAAGGCGGACGTCGTTCCCGGGCGCTACAACACGTTGTGGTTCACCGCGACGAAGCCGGGCCGCTATCACATCTTCTGCACGCAGTACTGCGGTACGAGGCACTCCGAGATGATCGGCTGGGTGACGGCGATGGATCCGGCGGAGTACCAGGCGTGGTTGGGCGGCGGAACGAGCACCGGCACGATGGCGGATGCGGGCGCGAAGCTGTTCCAGGATCTCGCGTGCGCGACGTGCCACCTCGAGACGACGCAGGGCCGCGGGCCGATCCTGAAGGGCGCTTACGGCAAGCCGGTCCGCCTCACCGGCGGCGGGACGGTGACGATGGACGATGCGTATATCCGCGAGTCGATCCTGACACCGACGGCGAAGGTCGTCGAGGGCTTCCAGCCCATCATGCCCACTTTCCAGGGGCTGGTGACGGAAGAGCAAGTCCTGCAGCTCATTGCCTACATCAAATCGCTCGGCTCCGGCGGCAGCGTGACATTGGGGCCTGCGACGGCAGCACCGGCCGGGGGGGCCGGACCGGCGCCGGCAAAGTAACGATATGGCTACCACCACCATCAACAGCAGCAGCGTGAACTATCTGAACGACGGCTACGGCCTCAAGTCATGGCTGTTGACGAGAGATCACAAGCGCATCGCGCTGCTGTATCTCATCTCGATCACGGCGTTCTTCTTCCTCGGCGGCTTCTTCGCGCTCATGGTCCGGCTGGAACTGCTCACGCCGGCCGCGGATCTCGTTCAGCCCGAGACCTACAACAAGCTCTTCACGATGCACGGCGTCGTGATGGTGTTCTTCTTTCTGATTCCGTCGATCCCGGCGGTCCTCGGCAACTTTCTGATCCCGATCATGCTCGGGGCGAAGGATCTCGCATTCCCGCGCGTCAACCTCCTGAGTTGGTACATTTACATCCTGGGCGGGATCTTCACGATTGTCGCGATCGTGACGGGCGGCGTCGACACGGGATGGACCTTCTACGCGCCTTACAGCACGGCCGCTTCGAACTCCCACGTCATCACCGCGGGGCTCGGCGTCTTCATCACCGGCTTCTCGTCCATCCTCACCGGCCTCAACTTCATCGTGACGGTTCACCGGATGCGCGCTCCCGGGCTGACGTGGTTCCGCCTGCCGCTGTTCGTGTGGTCGATGTATGCGACGAGCCTGATCTTCATCCTCGGCACGCCGGTGATCGCGATCACCGTGCTGCTCGTCGCGGTCGAACGCGGCCTGCACCTCGGCATCTTCGACCCGGCGCTCGGCGGCGACCCGATCCTGTTCCAGCACCTGTTCTGGTTCTATTCGCACCCGGCGGTCTACATCATGATCCTGCCGGCGATGGGGGTCGTCAGCGAGATCGTGCAGGCATTCGCCCGCAAGAACGTCTTCGGCTATGCCTTCGTCGCGTTCTCGAGCCTGGCGATCGCGATCGTCGGCTTCCTTGTCTGGGGACATCATCTGTTCGTCTCGGGCCAGTCCACCTACGCCGGCCTGATCTTCTCGATTCTCAGCTTCTTCGTCGCGATCCCGTCCGCAGTGAAGGTGTTCAACTGGACGGCGACGATCTACAAGGGGTCCGTTTCGTGGGCGTCGCCGATGCTCTACACGTTCGGGTTTATCGGACTCTTCACGATCGGCGGCCTGACGGGCCTCTTCCTCGCGACGCTCGGCCTCGACGTCCACGTGCACGACACGTATTTCGTCATCGCCCACTTCCACTACATCATGGTCGGCGGCGCGATCATGGGGTACCTGGGCGGCCTGCACTACTGGTGGCCGAAGATCACGGGGCGGATGTATCCCGAGGGCTGGGCCAAGTTCGCGGCGCTGAACGTCTTCGTCGGCTTCAACCTGACGTTCTTCCCGCAGTTCATCGTCGGCTACCTGGGAATGCCGCGGCGCTATGCGATGTACGCGCCGGAGTTCCAGGTGTGGAACGTGCTCTCGACTGCCGGCGCGACCATTCTGGGCGTCGGGTACGTCATTCCGATGGTTTATTTCCTGTGGTCGCTCCGCAACGCGCCGATCGCGGGCATGAATCCGTGGGGCGCCCGCGGGCTCGAGTGGGAGATTCCATCTCCGCCGCCGACGTCGAACTTCGAGGTAACGCCCATCGTGACCGAGGGAACGCACCAGTACGCTCCGAGCCGGGAGGTCGGCATTGCCTGAGGGACACTTGCAGCCGCGTCCGGTCGCTATTCATCCTGCGCCGCACGCTGATACCGCCGTTCATCACCCGAAGCTGCAGCACCATTTCGACACGATGGGGCAGCAGGCCGAGGCCTCGAGCCTCGGCATGTGGGTGTTCCTCGTCACCGAAATCATGTTCTTCGGCGGGCTGTTCATGGTGTACATCGTGTACCGCCATCTCTCGCCGGCGGGATTTCAGGAAGCCAGCTTCGAGTTGAGCCGCATGTGGGGAACGACGAATACCGCGGTCCTCATCTGCAGCTCGCTCACCATGGCGCTGGCGGTCAGGGCGGCCCAGACCAGCCAGAGTCGCGGCACCCAGCTCACGTTCCTGCTCATCACGATGGCCTTCGGCCTCGTGTTCCTCGGCATCAAGGGCATCGAGTACTACGACAAGTTCGCGCACCATCACGTACCGGGCCCGTACTTCCACTGGGACGGCCACTACCCGAAAGCCGCCGAGCAGTTCTATTCGCTGTACTTCGCGATGACGGGGCTTCACGCGCTGCACATGATCATCGGCATCGGCATCATGACGGTAATCGCGATCATGGCGTGGCGGCGCACGTTCGACGCGGAGTACTACACTCCCGTCGAAGTCGCCGGGCTCTACTGGCACTTCGTCGACATCGTGTGGATTTTCCTATTCCCGCTGCTGTATCTGATCGGCGGGCATTTCAAAGGCTGATACATGTCTGGTCACGTCGCGCCCAAGAGCCTCTACTACATCGTATTCATCGCGCTGATCTTCGGGACCGGCCTCACGGTCGCCGCCGCCGAGGTCGATCTCGGGGCCTTGAACAACGTCGTCATGATCGCGATCGCCGGCACCAAGGCGCTGCTGGTCATTCTGTTCTTCATGCATGTCCGGTGGGGCACGCGCCTGACCTGGGTCGTCGCGGGATCGGGCTTCTTCTGGCTGTTGATTCTCTTCGGCATCACGATGACGGATTACATGAGCCGGGGGTGGGTCCAGGGCACGTGGAAGTAAGGCCAATCGTGGCGCGGTCCTTTTAGGGCCGCGACCAGCTCTCCATTTACCGGTCAGCGACCGCCATCCGCCGGAGCGCGCGACCCTCGCGCGCGGCCGCTCCGTATTGTCTATACTGAACGGACCAGGATCATCGGCAGGACGTCCCTCCTGATCCGGTTCAGCATCTTCATTATTCATGGTCGATCTGTCGAAGGATCTGTCGGCCTTGCGCATTCCGCAGGAAGACCGCGGCGGGCGCCGGGGCCGGATGAGCGTCATCGTGACCGTCCTCGTGCTGGTCCTCCTCGCCGGGGGCGGCGCGTGGCTGTGGACGGCGAAGCTGCAGGCCGAGCCGGTCAAGGTCGCGCCCGTTGCCGCCCGCGCAGGCGGACCGTCAGCGCCGGGCTCGGTCCTGAATGCCTCCGGCTACGTTACGGCGCGCCGTCGCGCGACGGTCTCGTCGAAGGTCACCGGAAAAGTGGTCGACGTCCTCGTCGAGGAAGGACATCCGGTGAAGCAGGGCCAGGTGCTCGCGCACCTCGACGACACGCAGGCCCGCGCCGCGCTGGCCTATGCGGAGGCGCAGCTCGCCGCCGCGCAGAAGAGCGCCGCTGAGGACATGGCGCGTCTGCGCGAGGCCGAGCTGACGCTTCGGCGGCGGGACCAGCTGCTGGCAGAGAACGTCGTCGGGAAGGCCGAGCTCGATCAGGCGCAAGCGGACGTGGATTCGCTGAGGGCGCGCATCGCGTACGCGCAGCAGCAGGTCAACGTGGCCGAGAGCCAAGTCAACCTGCAGAAGACGAACCTCGCCGACATGGTGGTTCGCGCCCCGTTCAGCGGCGTCGCGATCTCGAAGGACGCGCAGCCCGGCGAGATGATTTCACCGGTGTCTGCCGGCGGTGGCTTCACCCGAACCGGCATCTGCACGATCGTCGACATGACGTCGCTCGAGATCGAAGTGGACGTCAACGAGAGCTACATCAATCGCGTGCGCCCCGGACAGAAGGTCGAGGCGGTGCTCGACGCATATCAGGACTGGCGGATTCCGGCGCACGTGCTGACGACGATTCCTTCGGCGGATCGCCAGAAGGCGACGGTGAAGGTCCGCATTGCCTTCGAGCGTCCGGAAAGCTCAGGGTTGCTCGATCCGCGAATTCTTCCCGACATGGGCGTGAAGGTCTCGTTCCTGCGTGACGAAGATCCCTCGAGCAAGGCGCAGCCCGTCGCGCGCTTCGTGGTGCCAAAGGCCGCGATCCGCACGGCTGATGGACGCCCGGTCGTGCTGGTCGTCCACGACAACCGCGTGGAACGGCGGGCGATTTCCGTAGGCCTTGAAAACGGTGATCAGGTGGAGGTGCTGGCAGGCGTCTCCGCCGGCGAGCGCGTCGTGGTGGACGGGCCGCAAACGCTGAAGGACGGCGACAAGGTAAAGGTGCAGTGACGGCGCCGCGCGAACGAGTGCCGCGAGTGAGCCACGCGACCGGAGCGAGCGGCGAAGCGGCGAGCGAGGGCGCGTGTAGGGGGGCCCGGCGGGGCGAAGCCCCCCGGTAAACAAGGACGGCGACAAGGTAAAAGTGCAGTGACGGCGCCGCGCGAACGAGTGCCGCGAGTGAGCCAGCCTTCGCGCTTTTCGCTACGGCGGAGCGAGCGGTGAAGCGCGAGCGAAGCGAAGTGAGCTTGGCGGGTGCAGGGGTCCCCGCCATTCAAGAAAGGTGCAATGATGTCCAGCGCCCTGGTAACGGTTCGCGATCTCCACAAGGTGTTCCATCGCGGGGGCGAGCGCATCGACGTCCTGCAAGGCGTCAATCTCGACATCCCGCAGGGGGATTACCTCGCGCTGATGGGACCCTCGGGCTCCGGCAAGACGACACTGCTGAACCTGCTCGGCGGACTCGATACGCCCACGGGTGGGTCGATCACGGTCGCGGGCGATCGTCTCGACAGCATGTCTGGTGGACGCCTGTCCGCCTGGCGCGCCCGTCACATCGGGTTCGTCTTCCAGTTGTACAACCTGCTGCCCGTGCTCACGGCGGCACGCAACGTGGAGCTGCCGCTGCTGTTGACGAAGCTGTCGAAAGCGGATCGCCGCAAGCGCGTCGAGGTCGCACTCTCCGTCGTCGGGTTGAAGGAGCGGATGAATCATTATCCGCGTCAGCTCTCCGGCGGCCAGGAACAGCGCGTCGGCATCGCGCGCGCGATCGTGACCGACCCGACGCTGCTGCTGTGCGACGAGCCCACCGGCGATCTCGATCGCAAGTCCGGCGACGAGATTCTCGACCTGCTGCAGGCGCTCAACGAGCAGCACGGTAAAACGATTGTGATGGTGACGCACGACCCGCATGCGGCCGCACGCGCGAAGCGGACGCTGCACCTCGAGAAGGGCGTGCTCGTGTCTGAAAGCGAGGCTGTCGCATGAAGTTCCTGCCGCTGGTGTGGCGCAACCTGCTGCGCCGGAAGGTGCGGACGATCTTCACGGTCCTCTCCATCTTCATCGCCTTTCTGCTGTTCGGCGTGCTCATGGCAATCCGCATGGCGTTCAGCATGGGCGTCGACATGGCGGGCCAGGGCCGCCTCATGACGATCGACAAGGTATCGATCATCAATCCGCTTCCGGCGAGCTACGAGGGCCAGATCAAGCAGGTCGAGGGCGTTCAGGAAGTCGCGCACGCAAACTGGTTCGGCGGCTACTATCAGGACATCCGCAACCAGTTCGCGACGTTTGCGACCGATCCGGAGTCGTGGCTCCGGGTGTATCCGAAGGAGTTCGACCTGCCCGATGATCAGAAGAAGGCGTGGATTGCCGACCGGACAGGTGCGATCGTCGGTGAGGATACGGCGAGGAAGTACGGCTGGAAGGTCGGCCAGCGGGTCCCGATCCAGGGGACGATCTATCGCCGCCCGGACGGCGGCCCCTGGGAATTCACCATCGACGGCATCTACTCGTCGAAGCTGAAGGGAGCCGACAAGACGAACTTCATCTTCAACTACCAGTACTTGAGAGAGACGATTCCCGCAGCGAGCGGCTTCCGCGATCGCTACAACTGGTACGTCTTCACGATCAACGACCCCGATCGCGCGCCGCAGGTTGCCGCCAAGATCGACGCGATGTTCGCCAATTCTGCGAACGAGACGAAGACGAACACGGAGAAGGCGTTCGTGTCCGACTGGGCGAAGCAGGTCGGCGACATCGGCAAGATCATGATGTGGATCGTCGCGATGGCGCTGTTCACGATCCTGCTCGTCGCGGGCAATACGATGGCGCAGGCGATCCGCGAGCGAACCAACGAGCTCGCGGTGCTCAAGACGCTCGGCTTCGGCGACGGCCGGATCCTGCGAATGGTGCTGCTCGAATCGCTCCTGATCGCGGTCGTCGGGGGCGCGCTCGGGCTGCTCGTCTCGTACAGCATCATCACCGCGGTTGGCGATCCGACAGGCGGTCTTCTCCCGGTGTTCTTCTTCCCGCCGAAGGACGTGGTGCTCGGCGGGTTGCTCGTCGTCGCGCTTGGGCTTGCGGCAGGGGTCCTGCCCGCCTGGCAGGCTGGATGCCTGCGGATCGTCGACGCCCTGAGGAGAAACTAATGCTCTCGCAGACCATCGCCGTCACCGCAGTCACGCTGAGGTCCATCAAGGAGCGCTTCGGCTCCTCGGCGGTGGCGGTCATTGGGATTGCCGGCGTCGTCCTCGTGTTCGTCGCCGTCCTTTCGATCGCGGAAGGCGTGAAGGCGACGATGGAGTCGTCGGGCGATCCGGACACCGTGCTTATCCTGCGCGCCGGCAGCGACACGGAGATGACGAGCGGCCTCGCCGGAGATGCCGTCCGCGTCATCCAGGACGCGCCGGGCATCGCGCACGATGGTTCGGGCACGCCCATCACGTCGCCGGAGCTGTTCGTCGCGGTCGACCACCCGTTGAAGCGATCGGGCAGCCCCGCGAACGTGCCGTTGAGAGGCGTGACGCCGCAAGCGTTCAAGGTCCACAAGAACGTCAAGATCGTGGAGGGGCGCAACTTCGAGTTCGGTCAGAACGAGCTGATCGCGGGCCGCGCGGCGGCCAGACAGTTCGTCGGCCTCAACGTCGGGACGACCCTGAAATGGGGGGAGAGCACCTGGAAGCTCGTAGGCATCTTCTCGGACGAAGGATCCGTTTCGGAGTCGGAGCTGTGGTGCGACGTGAAGGTGCTGCAGCCGGCGTATCGGCGCGGCAACAGCTATCAATCCGTCTACGCGCGGCTCGCCTCGCCGGGCGACTTCCAGCAATTGAAGGATTCGCTGACGACGAACCCGCAGCTCTCGGTCACGCCGATGCGCGCGCAGGACTACTACGCGTCGCAGACACAGACGCTGCAGGGAATCATCCGGACGATCGGGGGGATCATCGCGATCCTGATGGGAGTGGGCGCCGTTTTCGGGGCGGTCAACACGATGTACAGCGCGGTGGCCAGCCGGACGCGTGAGATCGCGACGCTGCGCGCCTTGGGATTCGGCAGCATTCCGGTCGTTTTCTCGGTGCTCGTCGAGGCAGCCTTCCTCAGCATCATAGGGGGCCTGATCGGCGGGTTGATCGCATGGCTGGCATTCGACGGCTACGAAACGGCGACGATGAACTTCCAGTCGTTCAGCCAGATCGCGTTCTCGTTCGCCGTCACGCCGAGGCTGCTGTTGATCGCTCTGAGCTACGCTCTCATCATGGGGCTGCTCGGAGGATTCCTGCCCGCCTATCGCGCCGCGCGTCTGCCCGTCGTCACGGCACTGCGGGAGCTGTGACGGAAGTCGGTTGTTGGTCGTCGATTTTTGATAATTACCGATTGGCACTTCGGAATCGTGAGCCTGGAACCCAGATCTACCCACGACCGCCAACCAGACCGCCAACCTCCTCAGCGGCAGTTCCCACCACCGTAGCGAAACCCAACAACGGCCGACCACCAGCAGTACGATGAAACTGCACTGACCCATCCGCGATTGCACTCACTGCCTCAGCATTCCGAGTCCTAAACCACTACACACGAGCAGTTAGCATCGCTCCACGATTCTCTTCCCGGCGGAGGGACATCCGGCACACCCATTGCTCTTCCATGAATAAACCCCCAAACGGTGTAAACGCGACGGGCGGAGGGACCCATGCGTAATGATGATGTGCTTCAGCGAATCCAGGGCGAATTCGTCGAGATGCCCGGTCTTCGACTGACGGCCGCGCAGGCGCAGCGATTATGGGGTCTGGATCGCGAGGTGTGCGATCAGCTTCTGGGGGCACTGGTCGAAGCCAAGTTTCTGGCGCAGACGCGCGACGGAGCGTTCGTCAGGCTCGAGGGAGCCAAGCCGTCGGCGGCTGGCGTGCCACGCCACCGTGCACGATCGGCGGTGGCCTGAAGAGTTCGTCCCACCGTTGCTGGCCGGCTGACTACCTGCCCCGTCAGCCGTGAAGGCCGGCTCGAATCCTCGCTCCCGGGCGGTCGGCGCCCGCGGCCAATCTCAGATCGGGAGTTGAAGGCCCGTTGCCTTCAACTTCCGACACCGACCTTCGCAACAATTACCTCGCTGCAGGTTCCCGGTTCCGGTTCGGGGTCCTCCGTTCCGAGTAAGGCGCCGCCATGCCGTCGGCTGTCGGAATGTAAATCGTTCCCTGCTCGTCGTCTCGCCGGTAGACCGGAAATCCGTTGTACGTGCCGATCTGCCGGAAGTGGGAATCGAGAGGCACTGCCTGGCCGGCTGAGAACATGCGCCGGCCATCGTAGGTAACCCACACACCGTTGATCCCCTTCGGCCGTTCGACGGTTCCGGGTGACGGCCGCGGCGCTTCGACGATCGACCGTGGGGTCAGAGCCACTTCCGGTTCTTCGATGGCCACCGGACGCGGTTCGGGAACGGGCGCATCCGTGCGCTCCACGTATCCTTCGGCGCCGATCGACGTCGGAAAGGAGGGCGCGCGGTTCCCCGTCGTCCCCGCGAGGTCGCCATTCCGGCGGCGCTCATACGGCTGCAACAGGCCGCGGCCAATCGGGACGTACACGATCCCGAGCGGGTCGAGCGTGGCATCAGTGTAGAGAGGAATGCCGCGGAACGAGCCGGCGCTCACCATCTGGTATTGGTTGAAGAAGACCTGCGCGCCCGCGCGATAGTAGTACTCGCCCGACCAGCGTATAGGCTCGTCCTGCTGGTACCACGTCTCGTTTTCCGCGGACACAGCAGGTGCGGGCGTGGGCTGCCAGGTGGCCTGCGCATGCGCAGTCCTGGCGAATCCCGCTGCTGCGGCCATCAGAATCAGCGCTCGAGTGATGCTCTTCATACCGATACGACCTCTCGAGCTGAGCAGAATCAAGCGCGATGCCAGTTCGGCGGTCCTGCAAGGGCCGGTCGCCCTACGAGGGCCGCGATTGTGGGGCGGTCTTTTTTTAGGACCGCGTCTGCCGCTTGCTCCAATAGCGCGCCAAGCCCATCCACGAGTAGACAAGACCGCCCGCACGGACGTAGTCTTCGGACGCCAGGTCCCCGACGCTGCGCCGGAGATCGCGTAGGGTCAGGTCGACGAAGCGCTCCTGTCGCCCGACATCGTCCAGCGTCGTGTCCGCCAGCAGACGACGGACGATGCGGCTCCACTCGGAAAGGTGATCGAAGAGCGCATCGAAGTGCTGACCCGCGTCGCCGTACGGACCGAAGTGGGTCAGGAAGAGCGACGCGGGATTCCATCTCAGAATCCGATCGCGGCTGTCGGCCCATGCCTCGAGGTCGATGTCGGGCGGCGGCACGGCGGGCATGACGTACTCGCCCTGCCTGCTGAGACTCTCGGGCGAGCTCCGAGTCGCTGAGCGCCGCCGGATACCGGCCGTATCGCCGACGAACGCGACGCGTGATGCCTCGTCGAAAAATGACACGTGATGCGACGCGTGCCCGGGCGTAGACTCGACGAGAAGGTCGCGGCCGGCGACGTGCAGCATCTCGCCGCCATCGACTATCTGCAGCGATTCAGCAGGGACCGGCAGCACGTCTCCCCAGAGCCGATCCATGTCCTGGCCGTACAGGCGGCCGGCGCTCGAAAGCAGCTTGGCGGGATCGATCAGGTGCGGCGCCCCTTTTCGGTGAACGACGACCTTCACGTGCGGATACCGCGCCAGGATCGTGCCCGTTGCCCCGGCGTGATCGAGGTGGATGTGCGTCAGCAGCAGGTGCCGTACATCCAGGAAACGGATTCCTTTCGCCTCCAGCGCCGACTCGAGCGTGGCAATCGTGGTTGTCGGACCGGGATCGATGAGCGCGACGCCCGCCGCCCCGTGGAGGATCGCCGTTGCGATAACCTGGGGGCGCCCGAGGAACTGGAGATCGAGGTAGTCGAGGCCGGCGGAGATGACGGGCATGCGCGGGCTGCCTACAAATTTTAGCAGCTTGCTAAAATAAGAGAGCCATGGCCGGAACGGAACGGCAGACGGGCAGCGAGGTTCTCGAGCGGACGAAACAGGAGATCAGCAGGCCGGATCTCTACAAGGTCCTCCTGCTCAACGACGACTACACGACGATGGACTTCGTGATCGAGATCCTCGAGACCGTTTTCAACAAGGGCCCGGCCGAGGCGTACCGGATCATGATGGCCGTCCACACGCAGGGCCAGGGGCTGTGCGGCGTGTACCCATTGGAGGTGGCGGAAACGAAGGTCGCGACGGTAGTGGAGCTCGCCCGCGGCAGCGGTTTCCCGCTGCGGGCGGCGATGGAACCGGAATGAGGAATGATAAATGGGAAATGTTGAATGTTAAGCGCCCACTGCCAGAGATTGGACATTTTTTAACCATTCAACATTTCCCATTTAACATCGACTAGTAACACTGATGTTCAGTCCTGCTCTCGAAGTTGTGCTCACTGTTGCATATCGGGAGGCGTCTGCGCGCCGCCATACCCACCTGACGCTCGAGCACCTCCTCTACGCGCTCGCGCACGATCCGGACGGCGAGCGGATTCTGGCGGCATGCGGCGCCGACCTGCCGCAGCTCCGGCGAGATCTGGACAAGTTCCTCGACGATCACATCGAGCAGTTCTCGCGCGGCCAGCAGAAGGAGCCAGAGCAGACGATGGCGTTCCGCCGCGTGCTGCAGACGGCAGTGCTGCACGTGCAGAGCGCAGGCAGGCAGGAAGTTCAGTCGGGCGACGTGCTCGCGGCCACGCTGCAGCAGTCGAAATCCTACGCGGCGCAGCTCCTTGCTGCGCAGGGCGTATCGCGACTCGACGTCCTGGAATACATCACCCACGGCATCAGCAAGTTGCCTGCGTCGGGGAGTGACAGCGCAGAGTCCGATGCCGGGACCGGCGACGCGGAGGCCGGCAACGGCGACCGCGGAAGCGCGACCGCACGCAATCCACTGTCTGCCTACGCGATGAACCTGACGGAGCGCGCGCGAGCCGGCGCGCTCGATCCGCTGATCGGGCGTCAGCTCGAGCTGCAGCGGACGCTCGAGATCCTGTGTCGCCGGCGGAAGAACAATCCCGTGTTCGTCGGCGACGCGGGCGTCGGCAAGACGGCGCTCGCGGAAGGTCTCGCGGCGCGTCTGCTGCAGGACGACGTGCCCGAGATCCTGGAAGGCGCGGAAGTCTTCTCCCTCGACACCGCGGCGCTCCTCGCCGGCACGCGGTTCCGCGGCGATTTCGAGGAGCGCTTCAAGGCCGTGATCAGCGCGCTCGCCAAGCGGACGATGCCGATCCTCTTCATCGACGAGATCCACTCCACGGTCGGCGCGGGCGCAACGACCGGCGGGACGATGGACCTGGCGACACTGATCAAGCCCGTGCTCACCACGGGACAGCTTCGCGTCGTGGGCTCGACGACCCACGAAGAGTACAAGCACGTCGAAAAGGACCGCGCGCTCGCGCGTCGGCTCCAGAAGATCACGATTGACGAGCCGTCCATCGCGGAGACTGTCCGGATCCTGCAGGGCCTGCGTTCGCGCTACGAGAGCCACCATCGCGTCCGCTTCACGGACGAAGCACTCGATGCGGCCGCGAAGCTCGCGTCGCGGCATCTGCGCGATTATCGACTGCCCGACAGCGCGATCGACGTCCTCGACGAAGCGGGCGCGAGATCGCGCCTGGCCGCCGGAGCGACGCCGACGGGAGACACGGCGGTCGTCCTCGAGGTTGCTGTTCCGCAGGTAGAAGAAGTGGTCGCGCGCATGGCGCGCATTCCCGCGAAACAGGCGTCTTCCTCCGATCGAGATCGCTTACGCTCGCTCGAGGAATCACTTGGGCGCGTGGTCTTCGGCCAGGAAGATGCCGTGAAGCTCGTGGCGAAAGCGATCAAGCGGTCGCGAGCGGGCCTGGGCCAGCCCGATCGTCCGGCCGGCTGCTTCCTCTTCACCGGCCCTACCGGCGTCGGCAAGACCGAGCTCGCGAAGCAGCTCGCGCTGCATCTCGGAAACGAATTCATCCGCTACGACATGAGCGAGTACATGGAGAAGCACGCGGTCGCACGGTTGATCGGCGCGCCTCCAGGCTATGTCGGATTCGAGCAGGGCGGACTACTGGTCGATGCGGTTCGCACGCATCCGTACAGCGTCGTGCTCCTGGACGAAATCGAGAAGGCGCATCCCGACATCTTCAACATCCTCCTGCAGGTGATGGATCACGCCACCTTGACGGACAACAACGGCCGTAAGGCGGATTTCCGCCAGGTGGTGCTGATCATGACGTCGAACGCGGGGTCGCGCGAGATGAGCGCCGCGAGCATCGGGTTCGCCGACGCCGGCCTCGTGGAAAAGGGCGGGCTCGATCTGCGCCAGCGCGCCGCGCAGGCGCGCTCACGTTCGGCGATCGAACGAGTCTTCAGCCCCGAGTTCCGCAACCGGCTCGACGCGATCGTGAACTTCCAGCCGCTCACGCCCGATGTCATGGAGACGATCGTCGACAAGTTCATCATCCAGCTCGAGGAGCAGCTTGCCGAACGGCGCATCGCGATCACGCTGCTGCCGGACGCGCGGAAGTACCTCGCGCGCAAGGGATATGATCCCGTCTACGGTGCGCGGCCGCTCGCGCGCGTCATTCAGTCGGAGGTCCGCGACAGGCTCACCGACCAGATTCTCTTCGGCGAGCTGGAGAATGGCGGGACCGCAACGATCGGCTACGACGGCGAGGCCCTCACGTTCAGCTATGCGCATGTCTGACGAACACGAGATCCCGGTTAAGGTCGTCGATCGGCGCTGGTGGGCGCGCGGCGAAGACAGCGAATCGAATGCGGCCGCCGACGCATCGACGAAGCCCACGTACGTCGAGGAGCTCGAACGCTCGGTCGCCGAGAAGGACAAGCAGGTTCAGGAGTACCTGACGAAGTACCGGCAGGCCGCGCAGGAGTTCGAGGAGGCGCGCGCCCGTATGCGCAAGGAGCTCGCAAAAGATGCGGAGCGCAGCCGCCGCGAAGTCCTCGTCAGCTTCCTCGAGGTGATCGACAACCTCGATCGCGCGATCGAGGCGGCGACGCAGGCGGACGCGCCCGCGAATGCGCTGCTCCAGGGCGTCGAGCTGGTACGCCAGCAGTTCCTCGGCAAGCTCGAGGGCCTCGGCGTGCAGCGCATCGAGATGGGATCCGCTGGATTCGATCCGCTCCTGCACGAAGCGGTGAGCGTCGTCCCCGTCAACGATCCGGCTCATGAAGGCCGCATCGTCGGGGTCGTCCGCCACGGATACCGCATCGGGAGCGAGGTGCTGCGGCCTGCGCTCGTCGCGGTTGCCAAGAGCACCCAACCGGAAACGCGCTAGTATGCGCGTATGCGAACGACAAAGATCCTGATCCTTGCCGTGGTCCTCGCCGCGGCGCCCGCAGCGGCGCTCCTTCACGCACAGCACAACATCACGTATCCGCCATCGCCGAAAGGGGACGTGGTCGACGACTACTTCGGCACGAAAGTTCCCGACCCGTATCGGTGGATGGAAGACCTGGACTCGAAGGCGGTGGCGGACTGGATTGCGGCGCAGAACGCCGTCACGTTCCGGTACCTCGATTCGCTGCCGATGCGCGACAAACTCAAGGCACGCATCACCGAGCTGTGGAATTACCCGAAAGTCAGCACGCCCATCATCGAAGCGAACGAGCTCTTCTATCGCCGCAATTCGGGCCTCGAGAAGCAGTCATCGCTGTACGTCCGCGCATCGCTCGAGGCAGAGCCGAAGCTTCTGCTCGATCCGAACAAGCTCTGGCCGGACGGATCCACCTCCCTCGCGGGCACGTCGCCGTCACCGGACGGCAGCATGCTCGCGTACATGACGTCCGAAGGCGGAGCTGACTGGGAGATGGTCCACGTTCGCAATCTCTCGACTGGACAGGACCTCGCCGACGTCATCAAGTGGATGCGCTTCTCCGGCTTCGCATGGACGAAGGATTCGAAGGGCTTCTTCTACTCGCGCTATCCTGAACCGCCGGCGGGCAAGGTTCTCGAGGCTGCGCTCTCGGGACAAGCACTCTACTATCACCGGGTCGGCACACCGCAGTCGGATGATCGGCTCATCTACGAGCGCAAGGATCTGCCGACGTGGTTCATCAACGGCGACATCACGGAAGACGGACGCTATCTCCTCATTATGATGTCGCAGGGATCCGAGAACAAGAATCGTCTCTACGTCGCAGACCTGGAGAACCCGCGTCAGCCGAACGTCGCCGCGCAGGTCAGGCCTCTCATCGAGACGGACGATGCGGAGTACGCGCCGATCGGGAATCAGGGCACCGTTGTCTACCTGCGGACCGACCTCGATGCCCCGAACCGCCGCGTGATTGCCCTCGACATTCGCAACCCGGATCGGAAGACGTGGAAGACGATCGTTCCCGAACGGAAGCAGGCGATTGAAAGCATCGTTGCGGCCGGCGGACGCCTCGTTGCGGAATACCTGATCGACGTGCAGAGCCGGCTGATGGTCTTCGGCCTGGACGGGACGGAGCAGGGTGAAATCAAACTGCCAGGCCCTGGCTCGGTTGCCGGCCTCAGCGGGCGCCAGGACACATCGCTGATGTTCTACGGCTTCACCTCCCCGCTCTATCCAACGACGGTTTTCTCGTACGACGTGAAGACAGGTGCCTCGAAGCCGTTCGAAGCATCGAAGCCTCCCATCGACGTCGCGAAGTACGAGACGCAGGAACTCTTCGCGACGTCGAAGGATGGCACGAAGGTGCCGTTCTTCCTTACGGCGCGCAAGAACGTGCCGCGCGATGGCAGCAATCCGACGATGCTCTACGGGTACGGCGGGTTTTCAATCAGCATGACGCCAACCTACCGCCCCGACGTGCCGGCGTTCCTCGAGCTTGGCGGGATCTGGGTCACCGCGAACATGCGGGGCGGCGCCGAGTACGGCGAGGCATGGCACCACGCGGGGATGCTCGAGAAAAAGCAGAACGTGTTCGACGACTTCATCGCCGTCGCCGAATACCTCGTCAAGGAGAAGTTCACGTCGCCGGCGAAGCTCGCGATCAGCGGCGGGTCGAACGGCGGTCTGCTGGTCGGCGCGGTCGAGGAGCAGCGTCCTGATCTCTTCGCCGTTGCGCTGCCTGCAGTCGGCGTGATGGACATGCTCCGCTACGATCGGTTCACGGGCGGCCGCGCGTGGACGACGGAGTACGGATCATCGTCGAATCCGGAGCAGTTCAAGTTCCTCTACAAGTACTCGCCGGTCCACAACGTGAAGCCGGGCACGTGTTACCCGGCCACGCTTGCCACGACCGCCGACCACGATGATCGTGTCGTCCCCAGCCATTCGTTCAAGTTCATCGCCACCATGCAGGCGGCGCAGTCGTGCGACAAGCCGATACTGATTCGCGTCGAGACGCTCGGGTCGCACGGATATCGCCCGACCGACAAGCGCATCGCGGAGCTTGCAGATCAGTGGGCGTTCACCCTCGCGCAGATGAACGTCACGGCGTCGACGACCGCGTCACGATAGAGTGTAAGAGACCCGTCCCACAGCCGACGGGGGCCGCGGTCTCTCGACCCCGGCACTCCTGATAGAATCTTCATATGCCTCTGTTCGAATACGAGTGCCGCGGGTGCGGCCAACAATTCGAGGCGTTCGTGACCGCCGCGCGCGCACCAGTGTGCCCCTCTTGTGACGGCGAAGATCTCCAGAAACGCCTGTCGAGCCCAGGGATGGTTGGAACCGGGAGCCGTCCGGAGACGGAAGCTTTCTCGGGCTGTCGCGCGCAAGGGGGCCAGTGCGCGTGTTCGCACGCTGATTACAACTGAGGACGGTCAGCTCGTCTCTTGCGACGCAGCTGGCGGCGTCACCACATAACTACGGCGCGCACGGCGCGCCCGAGAGGAAGCGGAGCGGAGCACGGCGCCCGCGCGAGCGACCGAGCCGGGGTTCGGGGCGGAGCCCCCGTCCAGAAAGGATGAGTACGGCTATGGCGACTCCCATCGAGCAGCGGGGCTACACCCACCCTGACGTGCTCGTCTCGACCGACTGGGTCGAGCAGCATCTGAAGGATCCGAACGTCCGCATCATCGAGTCGAACGAGGATACCCTTCTCTACTCGTCCGGCCACATTCCGGGCGCGGTCCACGTGGACTGGACATCCGACCTGAACGATCAGGTCCGGCGGGACTACATCACCCGCGATGGCTTCGAAGCGCTGATGTCGCGCATCGGCGCCACGAAGGACACGACGGTCGTGTTCTACGGCGACAAGAACAACTGGTGGGCGTGCTATGCCTTCTGGGTCTTTCAGTTGTTCGGTCACGACAGGGCGAAAGTCATGGATGGCGGCCGTCTGAAGTGGGAGAAGGAAGGGCGGCCGATGACGCGCGAAGTGCCGTCGTTCCAGAAGTCCACCTACAAATCGCCGGAGCGCAACGATCTGCCGCATCGCGCGTACCGCGACGATGTGCTCGCGCATCTGAAGAAGCAGGGACAGCTCGTCGACGTGCGCAGCCCGGAAGAGTACGCGGGCACACGTCTGCACATGCCCGATTATCCGAACGAGGGTGCGCTCCGGGGCGGGCACATCCCCGGGGCGAAGAGCGTGCCGTGGGCGAAAGCGATCAATCCGGATGATGGGACGTTCAAGACATCCGCGGAGCTGAAGAAGCTCTATGAGGACGATCAGAAGCTGTCGCCCGAGAAGGAGACGATCGCCTACTGCAGGATCGGCGAGCGCAGCAGCCACACGTGGTTTGCGCTGAAGTACCTGCTCGGGTTCAAGAACATCCGGAACTACGACGGGAGCTGGACGGAGTGGGGCAATCTCGTCGGCGTGCCGATTGAAAAGGGGGCTCCGCCGCAGGCGTAATTTGTGTCACTCAGGCACATGCCGGACGTTGGAGGTTGAAGACACCAACCTTCAGCGTCTGCTCTGCGCACCATTGCTCGCCGCCTTCGCCAGCGCCTGGACGGCCTGAACCATCGACATCAGGCCGATACCCTTTCCCATCGAGATGTTCTGCCGGAAGATGCGTTCGACGATGTCCATCGGCACCTGGGCGACCTGTTCGGCCGGCAGCCCCGAAAGGGTGCGATCCAGGATTGTGGCAAGCGCCTTCGCCGAGACACCGGAGGGGTTCTCCACCGCGAAATACAGCTTCAAGGTGTCGTCAGGCCGTTTGATGGCCCAGGCGTATGCGTCGGACTCGCACTGCGGCACGCGGTGCGTGCAGTCGAATGGCCTGACGGCAACGTTTGCCGGCACATCCTGAAACTGGTCCGCATAACTCAACAGCATGGAGGTCCGATCCGCCGGATCGGAAAACATGTCGAAGGTATCGAGAAGGTCCTGAAGCTTCTGGGGAATCAATGAGTTCTCCGACCCGGCGGCCCTGAAGGACCGCCCTACGTTAGTCGCGCGGGGCTTTGACACCCGCGATCCCTCCAGTGTACCAACTCGTCGGGATTCGGTATAGTGACCGCCATGTATCGTCCGCTCCCCCGCCTTCTGCCGATCCTCATAATCACGCTCATCTCCCCTGCGGTCGATTCGCAGACGGCCGAGGCGCCCCGGGGGTTCTTCCGTGCCACCGCCGACGCGGAACGGACCGCCGAGTCGACGTTCAGCGCTGTGCCAAAGCCCGACAACATCCGCGAATACATGCGGGTCATGTCCGAGGCGCCGCACCACGCCGGAAGTCCGGGAAGCCGCAAGGTCGCGGATTACGTTCTGTCTCAGTTCAAATCCTGGGGCTTGAATGCCTCCATCGAGCAGTTCGAGGCGTTGATGCCATACCCGACGGAGCGCGTGCTCGAGCTCGTCGGGTCCGACAAGTACGTTGCGAAGCTTCAGGAGCCGCCCGTCAGCGAGGATAAGGACTCGACCGATCCCGGCGGGTTGCCCCCGTTCAACGCCTACTCCGCTGACGGCGACGTCACGGCCGATCTCGTGTACGTGAATTACGGCATTCCCGACGACTACGAACAGCTCGCGAAGCTGGACGTCGACGTGAAGGGCAAAATCGTGATCGCGCGCTACGGGAAGAGCTGGCGGGGCATCAAGCCCAAGGTCGCGTACGAGCACGGTGCGGTCGGCTGCATCATCTACTCCGATCCGCGCGACGACGGCTACTATCAGGGAGACGTGTATCCGGCCGGCGCCTATCGGCCGGAATTCGGCGTGCAGCGCGGGAGCGTGATGGACATGCCGATCTACCCCGGCGATCCGCTCTCGCCGGGACACGCGTCGGAACCTGGCGCACCGCGCGGCGATCGTGCGACGGCGCAAACAATCCTGAAGATTCCCGTGTTGCCGATCTCGTACGGCGACGCGCTTCCTCTGCTGCGCAGCCTCAAGGGAAAGATCGTTCCGGAACCGTGGCGCGGCTCGCTGCCGATCACGTACCACGTCGGACCTGGTCCGGCGAAGGTTCACCTGAAGCTCGCGTTCGACTGGAGCGTCCGCCCGCTGTACAACGTCATCGCACGTATCGAGGGTACCGATTTCCCGGACGAGTGGATCATCCACGGCAACCACCACGACGCATGGGTCAATGGCGCGTCGGATCCGACCAGCGGCAACGCCGTGCTGCTGGAGACGGCGCGCGGTCTTGGAGAGCTGCTGAAGACGGGGTGGAAGCCGAAGCGCACGATCGTTCTCGCGTCGTGGGACGGCGAGGAATGGGGACTGCTCGGATCGACGGAGTGGGTCGAGAAGCACGCGGACGAACTATCGAAGAAAGCCGTCGTCTACATCAACAGCGACGGTACGGGCAAAGGCTGGCTGAGCGCGTCGGGATCGCATTCGCTGCAGGCGTTCGTCAACGACCTGCTGCGCGATCTGCAGGACCCGAAGCGCGGCAAGAACCTGTTCCAGGCGAAACTCGATCGCGCGATCGATCAGGCGAAGACTGACGATGAGAAAGACAGGCTGCGCGAGCGCAGGGATTTTCCAATCGAGGCGCTCGGCTCAGGCTCGGATTACACTGCCTTTCTCGATCACCTGGCCATCGCGTCGCTGAACATGGACTTCGGCGGGGATGGCAACAGCAACGGCGTCTATCATTCGACATACGACTCGTTCTACTGGTACACGCACTTCTCCGATACGGACTTCGCGTTCAGCACCGAACTATCGCGCGTCATGGGGACGGCGATGCTGCGCCTGGCCGATGCCGACATCCTGCCATTCGAGTTCACCGCAACCGCAAGGACGCTGCGCGGCTACGTCGAGGAGCTGGACAAGCTGCGGGCAGGAATGTCCGACGCACCAGGGCTCGATCTGAAGCCGGTCAGGACCGCCATCGATCATTTGCGGAAGGCCGCGGACGCTTACAACGTGGCCGCAGCAGACCTGGTCTCGAGCGAAGAGAAACCGGCGGATCGCGGGTCGCTTGCGGAACTGAACCGGCTGCTCTTCACGTCCGAGCGCGCCTTCAAGTACGACCCGGGTCTGCCGCGACGCGAATGGTTCAAGCACCTGGCGTACGCGCCAGGGTTCTATACCGGCTACGGCGTGAAGACGCTGCCGGGCATCCGTGAGGGAATCGAGCAGAAGTCGTGGGACGAAGCGCGCCGCTACATCCCGATCGTCGCGAACGCGATCGACACCCTCGCGTCCCAAGTCGAGCGAGCTGCATCGGCCGCGCACGCACTCGGCCGCTAGCGTCCGTGTTCCCGTTGCTCCGCGGCCTATCCTTCTGCTTTGGTGACCAGCCTGCGGCTGCGGTGCGTGTCGAGCACGTGCTGCCCCAGGCGCTTGCTCATGAAGACTTTCGATTCGCGGTTGTCGGCCGGGTGCGGCACGAACCGGATTACGTTGAAGTGGAGCTGCGCGAGCGTCGCGCGCATGTCGTAGAACCGGTTCTTCGTCTTCATCAGGATCTCGTCGAACCCGTTCGCCAGGGCCCAGGTTTCCTGTTCTTCCGTGAGCGCGCGGAAGTGCCCCTGCCCGCGCCAGTCTTTCCGCGTACCGCCGATCCACTGATAGAGGACGCGGCGCTCCTCGAAATCGACGCAGTCCTCGAGCTGCGCGACGAGATCCGCCAGTTTGGGATCGCGCTCGTTCGCGCGCAGCTCGTGTGAGACCTTGAAGGAGACCGGCACGACCGTCCCCGGATCGTCGGGCAGCGGCGCTTCCGCCATCAGGATCTGATGGTCCCGATCCGCGAGGCGCTGGATGACCTCCGGCGCGGTCTTCTTGCGCGGAAAATCGAGGAAGAACTCCTCGATGTACTCGATTTCGAGCGCCCCCTGCTGGAGGCCGTACTGCTTGAGTCGATATTCCACCAAACCTCTAGTATAGCGGCTGGGCTTCGGTTTTCATGCGCTCCCCCGGACGGACTCTTCGACGGGCGAACCCGCGGCCGTCTGCTGCGCGATGATCAGCTCGCGTGCAGGACCGCGGAGCGCCGGCAGCTTCACGCCGAATGTGATGCCGCCGATGACGCAGACGGCGCCGCCAATCGCCACGGTCGTCCGAGCGCCCAGGGGCGTCGCGAGCGCACCCGCGAGCAGCGCCCCGAACGGCGCCACGCCCATGAACATCATCGAATAGACGGCCATCACCCGCCCGCGAAGGCGGTCCGGGACCATCGACTGAATCAACGTGTTGGACGAGGCCATCTCCACCATCATGCAGTAGCCGGCTGGGACGAGCAGGGCCATTGAGAGCCACATCTGACGCGAGATGGAGAAGACCATCAGCGCAACGCCAAAACCGGTCGCCGAGAATGCGACCCATCGCCCGAGCCCGCTGATCGTTCGGCGGAACGTCAGTGAGAGCGCGCCGAATAATGCTCCCACGCCGGATGCGGACAGCAGCAGCCCGTAAGCGTTCGCGCCGCCATGAAGAATCCGATCTGCAAAGATGGGCATGAGCACCGTGTAAGGCATGCCCATGAGACTCACGAGACCCAGCAACAGCAGCAGCGCACGGATCGGGCTCGTCTTCAGCGCGAACGAGAACCCCTCCACGACCCTCTCCCACGCGGAAAGCGACGATGGTTCGCGTTCGTGCGGCTCGAGGCGCATTGCCACCAGCGCGCTGAGCACCGCAACGTAGCTGAGCGCGTTCAGGAGAAAGCACCAGCCCTCGCCGAGCGTGGCCACGATGATGCCGGCCACGGCGGGACCCGCCACGCGTGCGCCGTTGACCATCGACGAGTTCAGCGCAATCGCGTTCAGCAGGTCCTCGCGCCGTCCGACCATCTCGATCACGAACGCCTGACGCGCGGGAATATCGAAGGCGTTGCACAATCCCAGCAGGGAGCCCAGAAAGAACAGATGCCAGACGCGGACGGTGTGGGTGAGCGTCAGCAGCGCGAGGACGAACGCGAGCAGCATCATCGAGGACTGCGCGGCGATGACGACGCGGCGCCGGTCCACGTGATCCGCAACGACGCCGCCGAGCGGTGCGAGCACGAACACGGGAATCTGTCCCGCGAAGCCAATGAGACCGAGCAATGCTGCGGATCCGGTGAGGCGGTAAATCAGCCAGGCTTGCGCGACCGTCTGCATCCACGTCCCGATCAGGGAGATGAGCTGTCCGCCGAGGAAGAGACGATAGTTGCGCGAGCGAAGGGCGGAGAAGGACGCGGACAGCGGCACCGAGATCAGCTTACAGCCTTCGGGCCGCGCAACTGAAGTTCCGCGGATCTCACTCCGCTCGCAATGCGACCACGGGATCCACGCGCGTGGCGCGGCGCGCCGGCAGATAGCTGGCGACGAGCGCCACTGTCACCAGCACGGCCGCCACGACGGCGAACGTACCCGGATCGGTCGGCTCGATCGAGAAGAGCATCTTCCGCAACGTCTGCGACAGCACCAGCGCCGCAACCATCCCGACGGCGACGCCTGTTACGACGAGCACGAGCGCCTGACGCACGACGAGCGCCACGACGGTACGCTCCTGCGCGCCCAACGCCATTCTGATGCCGATCTCACGCGTGCGCTGCGACACGCCGTACGAGAGCACGCCGAAGATCCCGATCGCCGCGAGCGCAAGGGCAATTGCCGCAAAGATGGTCAGCAGCGTTGCGTAGAACCGCGGCTGCGAGATGGATTTCGCGACGATCTGATCCAGCGTGCGCACGTTCGAGACAGGCAGGTTCGGATCGACGGCATACACTTCACGACGCACGCCGTCCGCGAGTGACGATGGCGGGATCGCCGTCTTGAGAGCGACACTCATGAAGTGCACCGGCCATTGCCGCAGCGGCAGATAGATCTGCGCCGGATTGGGCTCCTCGAGTCCGGCGTCCTTGACGTCGCCGACGATGCCGACGACCTGACCACCCGCCTTCGGTTTGCCCGGACCTCGGCCCCATCCGAGCTTGATCGTCTTGCCGAGCGGATCCTCGCCCGGAAAGTACTGGCGCGCCGCGCTGGCGGTCAGGAGGACGACCTGCGGGGTGGCCATACGATCCTCGTCACTGAAGAACCGGCCGCGGAGGAGCGGAATGCCCATCGTGCTGAAGTAGTCCGGCGTCGCGACGCGCACCTCCATGGCTGGTTGCTGCGACGGCGGCACGGGAGGACGTCCGATCACCTCGAACGAGATGTTGAACTGCATCCCGCTGAGCGGAAGTCCCATGATCGCAGCGGCGGCGCGTACGCCGGGCAGTGCGCGAAGCCGCGGCATCAACTGGTCGAAGAACGCGATGACCGCGTCGTCCTCCTTGTACCGGATCTCCGGCAGCGTCAGCTCGAACGACAGCGTCTGTTCGGGCTTGAATCCCGGATCGACCGCCAGCAGCCGGACGAAGCTGCGCATCAGGAGCCCCGCACCCACGAGCAGCATGACCGCAAGTGCCATTTCGGCGATGACGAGCGATGCACGCACACGGCCGCTCGCCCGCGCCGCAATCGCGCCGCGGCCGCCCTCCTTCAGCGCGTCCTGGACGCTGCGCGTCGCGTGAAACGCGGGAACGACGCCGAACACGACGCCCGTCAGGAGTGCGAGTCCGAACGTGAACAGAACGACCGCTGCATCCACACGCACCGTTTCGAGCTGCGGAATACCTTCGGGCTGGAAACTCGTCAGGAACGCCACGCCCCATACGGCGAGGAGCAGGCCGAGACCGGCGCCACAGACGGACAGAATGACGCTCTCCGTCAGGAGCTGACGAACCAGCCGTCCGCGACTGGCGCCGAGCGCGGTGCGAACCGCCATCTCGCTCTCGCGCGTGGCCGCGCGCGCGAGCAGGAGATTCGCGACGTTCGCGCACGCAATCAAGAGCACGAATGCCACGGCGCCGAACAACACCAGGACGGCGCGCCGGATGTTCACGACCATCGCCTCGTGCAGCGGCACCGTGGTCATGCCGAGGGAACCGTTGGCATCCGGATATTGGGTCGCGAGCTGGCGGCCAATGTTCTGCACCTCGGCGGCGGACTGCTCGGGAGTCACGCCCGCCTTCAGGCGGCCGACCACCGAGAGATACCAGGCGCCGCGCTGCTTCGAGACGAAGTTCTCGTTGTATTCGATTGGAACCCAGAGCTGACGGTCCGGCGGGAACGAGAATCCCTGCGGCATCACACCGACGATCTGTCGGCTGACGCCGTCGAGCTGAATGCTGCGCCCGATCACACTCGGGTCGGAGCCGAATCGCTGTTGCCACAGCCCGTGCGAGAGGATGACGACGTTCGTTTTGCCCGGCGTGTCCTCGTCCGCATTGAACGTCCGGCCGAGCGCAGGATGGATGCGCAGGACGTTGAACAGAGACGCGCTCACTTCGGCGCCGTCGAGCCGCACCGGTTCACCTTCACCCGTGAGAATCATGCGGGAGCGTTCGAGCGCCGCCGCGTTTTCGAGGAGGCGTGACGAGCGGACGACGTCCGTGAAGTTGGGACCGGACATCACGGCGCGCTGCCCTTCCGTGACGTGAAAAATGCCGACCAGCCGGTCCGCTTCGGGATATGGAAGCGGCTTCAGGAGCACGGCGTTCACGACGCTGAAGATCGCGCTGTTCGCGCCGACGCCGAGTGCGAGCGTGATCAGGGCGACGAGCGTGAACGCCGGCGACTTGAGCAGGCGACGGACGGCGTAGTGAGCGTCCTGGTGCAGCAATTCCACGGTTCGGGAACGGAGCGAATTCCATGCCGCGGCTTTTGCGCGGAGAACCTGGCAAGAGCACCGGGGCAGTGTTCGGTGGCGAACCGCGGAAATCCCGGATTCGGACACTCGTGAAAGCCGCCCCACAAAGCGGCGCGCGCCTACGACAGATGGACCAGTACAGCGCGGGCCTTCAGACCCGCGGAACAAGTGGCGCGGCTGTCAGGCCCGCGACGATGGCAATCGCCAATGCGGGTTGATCAGCGCATACAGCGCCTGGTCGCGCGGTGTGCCGAACTTGACGCTGCTCGACCGCAGAACGCCTTCCTTCGTGTATCCGGCCTTCTCGAGCGCTCGAATCGATCGCGCGTTGTCCGCGAAGGGAAGCGCAAAGAGGCGCAGCACCTGACATTCGCGGAACGCGTAGCCCGAGACGAGGCGCAGCGCTTCGGTGACGATCCCGCGCCCCCAGAACGACTCGCCGAGCCAGTAGCCGATTTCAGCGGAGAACCGCTCGACGTCCACGCCGGCGGAAAAACCAATTCCGCCAGCGGCCGCACCGTCCACGTCAATCGCAAACGACGTCACGGGACGCGACAGGTTGACGCTGTCGAGAAATCTCCGCGCATCCGCCGCCGTGTAGGGATGCGGGAAGCGATCCCGCAGATGCCGTGCGACATTCTCGTTATTGGCATGTTTGACGAGCGAGGCCGCATCCGACATCCGCCAGGGCCTGACGATTGACTTCGTCCCGCGCAGCTCCATGTCAGAACAGCTGCCGCCCGAGCGTCTTGAGCCACCGCTCCGCGTCGCGAAAGCCGGGGCACACCGACGCGACGAGCGACCAGAACCGCCGCGAGTGATTCTGCTGCCGCAGGTGCATCAGCTCGTGAAGCAGGATGTAATCCCGCACGTGCGGCGGCATCTGCACCAGCCTGAAGTTCAGCGCGATGGCCCCGCGGTGCGAGCACGAGCCCCACCGGGAGCGCTGATTCCGGATGCTCACCCGCTTCACGGTCAACTCGTGCTCCGCCGCGAGCTCGAGCAGACGGCATGGCAGCTCGCGGCGAGCCCGTCGCACGAGAGCAGCCTCGAACGCGGGACGCAAGTCGCGAGTCCCGGGCGCAACGCTGACGACAACGTCTCCCGCGGCAGCCGCGAGGGCTCCATCCATCGAGCGGCACGCGATTGGAACCAGTTCGCCGTCGATCAGAATTCGTGTGCCTTCGGTCCAGGCGTCCGAAGGTCGCGGAGCCGCAAGCTGACGCGCGCGCTCGCGAAGCGCCCACGCGAGATGCCGCTTCACGAAATCGATCGCTTCGGCGCGCGAACCGCCGCGAGGCAGCGTAACCCGAAGCGACCCATCGTGACGCACGCGCAGGATGTATCGTCGCGCGCGCCGGACGCGGATGAGATGCAGGGGGAGAATCAGGCCGCCCGCGCGCAGCAGGACCGGCCCGCGAGACATCGGAGAGCGGGGCAGCTCGAACGGCAGACCGAGCTGCACGTCCGTCATTCGCCCAGATGCTGGTTCAGGAACCGGAAGACCGTCTCGTGCCACAGTTTGCTGTTGAGCGCCTTCAGCACCCAATGTCCTTCGTCGGGGAACAGCAGCGCCTCGCTCGGCACACCGTTGCGGCGCAGCGCCGTGAACAACTGCAGTCCCTGATCGACCGGAACGCGGAAATCCAGCTCGTTAGTAATCACCAGCGTCGGCGTCCTGATGTTTCCTGCGAAGAGGTGCGGCGAGAACTTCGCGAACTGCTCACGCGCCGCGGGGCTCGTCGCGGCCCCGCCGAATTCCCAGTCGGGGAACCACAGCTCCTCCGTCGCGAGGGCCATCGATTCCAGATTGAAGACACCATCGTGGGTCACGGCGGCTCTGAAGCGGTTCGTGTGCCCGATGATCCAGTCCACGGCATAGCCGCCGTAGCTGGCTCCGGCAATCGCCTGCCGCGCCGGTTCGACGAACGGCAGATCCGACACGGCATCGAAGACCGCGTCGAGATCCTGCATGACCTTACCGCCCCAGTCGCGCGAGATCTCGTCGACGAATTGCTGGCCGAAACCGAACGAGCCGCGCGGATTCGGCGCCGCAATCACCCATCCCTGGGCGGCCCACAGCGACGGGTTCCACCGAGACGACCACGCATCGTCCCACGCACCTTGCGGGCCGCCGTGAATCAGGAATACCACGGGATACTTCTTCGAGGGGTCGAAGCCGGGCGGCTTGATCAGCCAGTACTGCACGGACGCGCCGCGGGCGCCCGTGACCGTCGCGGTCTCCGGTTTCTCGAACGTGACCTCCTTCAACCACGCGTCGTTCTCGTGGGTAATCTGCTGCGCTGTTCCGCCGGATGAGGACATGCGAAACAATTCGGCGGGCGCGGTGAGGGTGGATTTCGAGAAGACGGTCGTCCCGGGCGCCATGCGCGGGTTCCCGATCGAGCCGCCCGCAGATACTTCCTTCGGCGTGCCGCCGCTGAGCGGGACCTCATACAGGTTGTCAGTGCCCGCCTTGGTGGCCGTGAAAAAGATCGTCGTGCCGTCGGGAGACAGCCCGTAGTCGCTGACGGACAGATCCGGGGTATCGAAGATGGTCCGCCGGCTGCCCGTCGCGCGGTCGTAGACATCGAGATACCACCGATCGGATTCGAAGCCAGGCCGCCGCTGGGCGCGGACGATCATCGATCGGCCATCCGTTGTGAAGACGGGCTGCACGTCGGCCGCGGGGTTGGCGGTCAGCCTCGCGGCTACGCCGCCGCCGACCGGCACCGACCACACGTCGTTGTTCGTCGTCCATGCCTCGCGATCGTTTCCCTCCCGGTTCGACACGAAGACGAGCTGCCTGCTGTCTGCTGTGAACGCAACCGCGCCGTCCTCCTGCTGCGTGGGCGGCGAATCGTAGTCACCAGGTGTGAGATCGCGCGCGCTGCCGCCTGCAACGGGAGAGACAAAGATGTGGTGTCTGACCTTGTCGCGCCACTCGTCCCAGTGCCGGTACAGCAGCCGAGTCAGATGATGCACCTGCACGGGGCTCTTGTCGTCCTCCGCGTGGCGCTTCGCATTGCACGCTTCGTCGGGACAATCCGGATACACGTCGGACACGACGGCCAGCAACGTGCCGTCGGGCGACACGATGAGCGGCGGCTGCACGCCCGCGCCAACACTGGTGACCCGGCGCACGTTCTGCCCGTTCGCGTCCGCGACGTAGACTTGCGGGGCGCCATCTCTCGTGGATATGAATGCGACACGGCGTCCATCGGGCATCCAGCGGGGGCTGTTTTCCGTCTTCGCGCCGCCAATGAGCTCGCGGGGCGCGGCCGAGCCGTCCGCAGGCACGATCCAGATGTCCGAGTTCCGGTCACCGGTGGTCACATCGGTCGTCGTCCTGACGAAGAGGACCGAACGGCCATCTGGCGACAGACTCGGGTCGCTGACGCGAACCGCGGCGAGCAGATCCTGCACGGTGATGGGGCGCGCGGCGACGTCCGCCGGCAGGAGACCGCATGCGGCGCAAAGCGCCACCGCGATGAGTGCGCGATTCATCGTGACCTCCGGAATGGCAAGACAGACCGGTCTGATGCGGACAGCTTCACGGCATCCTGACGAGCGGGCGTCCATAGGGGAGACCGGGCCACGGACTCGACAGCAGCACGAGCAGCAGCGCAAGCGCAAAAAAGATGCGAGCGGTGCGCGCCTTCGTGGCAGGAGCCGCACGGCGGATGCGTGCACGACCGATGTGCGCGAGCGCAATCGCCGCGATCATGCCGACAGGATGCTCGACGATCCAGAACCGCAGCGGCGTGTTCTGCATGGTCGCGCCCATGTCATGGCGCGCGGCCGCGGTAATCGGGCTGAGCCACAGATAGAGCAGCAGCCCGAGCAGGACCTGCACGTCCAGAATTGTCGTGAAGACAACGCCCGCCCGCTCGTCGGCGCTCGACCAGATCCCTCGTTCCGCGAACGCGCGCAGGACAGCGACGGCGCCCGCGACGATCACGAGCCAGCGAATCCACGAGTGCAGCGCGAGCGCCCATCCATACATGCCCGGATGATACCCGAGACGGAGCGTTCCTTGGCATGCGCCACGTCTCGGGACGGCGCCTGCATCGCACTCATGCAGACGTAACGCAGTAAACCACCAGGGCCACGATCCAGCCGGCGAAGGCATCGACCGCATAGTGATAGCGGCCAAGAACCGCTCCCGCCGCTATGGCAAGCGCAGCGATGCTCATCGTGACCACAATCGGGGCGGGGGCGCCCCATACGAGGAGCGCGGCCGCAAGCGCTTCAGCCACGTGGCCGCTCGGAAACGTGTTCACCTGAATACTGCTTGCGTCGAGCATTCGAATGTTCGCGGCGCGCCAGGTGGAGCGCCATGGATCGCCGAGACGGAACGCGCGCGGCGGCCGCGTCTGAATCCACGGCAGACAGCCAAAGCAGATGTAGTCGGTCGCGAGGACGACGTGCCAGAACCGCTCGCCGCTGACGCCGCTCCGGGGTGCGAGATATAGCGCGATTGGGATCACTGCATAGACGCTCGAGTAGGCGCATTCGAACGCTTCGGCGGCCGCTCTGGGCATCCGAGCGGCGATGCGATCGATCCGAAGCGCGGTGTCTACATGGTTGAGTAGATATTCCACGCGCGGCATGGGCGCGACGAACAATCCGCCGCTCGTCCAGTACGCGCAGGCGAGCAGCAGCGGCGGCAGTACCCAGACGTGCGCGAAGCTGCCCAAGGGCAGGGCGAGGGCACCGAAATCGAGCGCGACGCCGAGGAATGCGCCGCCGAGCACACGGAGGCGCACGCCGCGCTCGATCCCGCGGAACACGAGCGCCACCAGCGCGATGTAGGCGAAGAAGAGGGCGGTGGCGAGTTCCCACGACCGCACGGGAACGTGTCTCCGAAGCGCGTTACGCCGCGTCAGGCGGCTGGTACAACGCGCACACAGCGCCCGCGGGGTCGCGGATGACGCAGAACCGGCCTCCGCTGAGCCCTCGCGGTGGCGCAATCACGCTCCCGCCGAGGCGCTGACACTCCTCGATGCTGTGCTCGAGATCCTCAACCGTGATGTAGATGAGCCACTGCGCCGGCAAGTCGGCGTTCAGGCCTCTCGCGTGACACACTCCGGCGACCGACTGACCGTCGGCCGTCATATTGAAGTCGGCGTAATCGCCCATCCGGACCGGCTGCGCCTTCCAGCCCACCACGCTGGCGTAGAAGTCGCGCAGCGCCTCGGCATCCGGAACGGTCAGATCCTGCCAGGTAATGGTGCCCGGGCGCGGCGGCGTGCTCATGCCGCGTGATCTTAAACTGTTCCTGTCGAATGCCACTCCTCGTTTTCGATCTCGACGGAACCCTGATCGATTCCCGGCGCGATCTTGCCGATGCGGCGAATGCGCTCGTCGTGAGACACGGCGGGACCGCCCTCCCCGTCGAGAGCATCGCGCGGATGGTTGGGAACGGCGCCGCGATGCTCGTCCGCCGCGCGCTTGCGGCGGCTGGCGTCGACGGCGACGTGCGCACGATGCTGCCGGAATTTCTCGAGCTGTACGACGAGCGCCTTCTTCGGACAACTCACCTGTATGACGGGTTCCCGGAGGTCCTTGAGGCGCTCACGGCCCGCGCAACGCTCGCGCTTTTGACGAACAAGCCGCTTGCGGCGACAGAGCGGATCCTCACGGGTCTCGGGATCGCCCCGTTCTTCGGCGCGGTCCTGGGCGGGGATGGCCCGCTCCCCCGCAAGCCCGATCCAGCGGGGCTGCGTCATCTAATGGTTCAGGCATCGGCGGACCCCGAGCGGACCGTCATGATTGGCGACTCGCCCGTCGATCTGGCGACGGCACGCGCCGCGGCCACCCGCGTGTGCCTGGCGCGGTATGGATTCGGCTTCCGCATCAGCCGCGACGATCTTCGGGGCGACGAGCTGTTCGCCGACGA
>JBKPQB010000024.1:0-30627 GCA_046733875.1 Acidobacteriota bacterium | reverse complement strand
CCGTCAGGAGTGACGGGGCTCAGGATCCGATGCGCGATCCGGGATTGTCGGGTTGTGGGTGGGGGATTCCGTACTAGGGATTCGAGCTCTTGATCCACACGGGCGAAGACCACACTCGCGCTGGACGTCCGCGGACCGGCTCCGTCAACTCGGCCCGCAGGTAGTACATCGCGGCACCGGCGCCTGCAGGATCCCGGAACTCTGCCTGCAGCAGCTTTCCCGGCGCGTCCCATCGGCCCGCCACGGAGTATTGTTTCGTCGCGCGGTCCATGCGCATGACCTCTGCGTACTTGATCGCGGAGGGCGCCGCGATAAGGACGGTGCCGGAGTCTCCCGACGCAGTGAGCTCGAGATAGACGCGCTGGCCGGTTGTGGCGTACGTGTGCTTCGCCAGGAGCGCGTCGAAGATCGCTTCGCGCGTCAGCGCCGGTGCGCGGACTGCAGTGAGGCCTCCCTGGGGCTGCCCCGGCTGTGCGGTGTGGTTGTCGGACGCCGCCACCGTTCCAAGCTCGAGTCCCGCGGCCCACGCGTCCTGCGCGTAATGCGCGCCGGGCGTACTGACGCCGAACGTGAAGCCCGCGTTCTCGTATGCCAGCGGGTCGTCAGGTGCGAATCGCTCCGATTGGCCATGAAGCGAGTAAATCTCGAGGAGCGGACGCTTGGCAGGATCGTGGAGGCTCCAGTCGACTTGCGGGCCGTTGCCCGCAGGCCGCACGGGTCTCGTGACGCGTTGAAGCTCCGGCCCTGAGGGCGGCGTGACATTGTCCTGCCACGAGATGCCCATGTGATGCGGAATCGTAAGCGCGTCGCCGGTGCGGATGTGTTTCCACAGCTCCTGCACGGATCCCATTTCGGTCGCGCTCCACGGAAAACCCTCGAGCGATCGAAAGAAGACGTTGTGATGCCCGTATGGCGCGCCGAGGCTGCACTCGTACGCGAGCAGCGTGGCGAATGCGCCTGGAGCATAGAAGCGGCGGACCTGATCCTTGAGCGCTTCCCATTCTTCCGGACGGATGCCTTCTCCCGGCGATCCACGGCCATCATCGTCTGCATGATCGGTTTCGGCGAAGAAGTCGAGGCGGGTCGCGTCGCGCGCGTAGGTGAAGGGGTTCGCGCCGATGCCGTCCTTGCTCACTTCGGAGTGGCTGTGGAGGTCCCCCCAGTAGACGCGCTCCGCGGGTGGCTGGTCCCATACACGGATGGGATTCCCGCGCGCTGAGAGCGCGAGTGATCCCGCAGCCGACTGCAGATTCACGTCGGGGAAATAGAACCCCGCTTTCGACGGCGTCCATCGCACGACGGCGGCGCGCTCCGCGCGCTCGACGCGCAGGGCCGATCCCAGTCCGGCGACCGATCCCGCTGCCGGCAATCCGGTGACATTCCAGAACCGATCGAACGCGGTCACGTGCAGCTCGATCGGGTTGCCGACCACGCCGTCGCTCGGTCCCACGAGCGCAACGTCCGCCGCCGGACCGGGAGACACGTCATAGGAAGCACCCGCGTCGGCCTCGCGGTATGTGCCACGCCCGTCGGCGTCGACGGCAATTCGCACGCGATCGCGTCCGGGGACATATGGCGCCGTCGTGCGCGCCAGGTTGACCTGGACGGTGTCTCCCGCCTTCAGCGCCTCACCCTCGATTCGGATAGTCATCATCCAGTTGAACCGCTCGACTTTGCCGGTGAAGCTGATCTTGTCGAGCGAAAGCACGACGCGCGTGTTCGGCCGCGATGCGCTGACCGAAACGTAATGCGGACCCGCCGGATCCTTCTGCTGGATCGGCTTGACAATCGGATACGGGTTGGTGAACCACGCCTTCGGAAATGCGACGAGCAGGCTGCCACCGTCAGCGATGCCGGAGGGTCCGACGGTAAACGTCAGCTCGTAGCTGCCAATCTGCGCGACCTCCATCGCCGATGGCGTCAGCGCGGCGCTTCCTTGCGCACCGCCGGCCTCCACACGCGCGGGCGGCGGATGGAATTGCTGCAAGGCCGGGATCGCTGCCACTCCGGCCAGCAGCAGCGGCAGCAGCACTGGCGCGTGCGTCTTCACTGTTCCTCCAGGGCCCCGACGATCGCATGGTCGGCGATGCAGGCGCAAGACGAGATCTTCGTGTATTCGGTTCTGCCGCTGCCGTTACAAATACGATCCTTCGGCGTGCCATCGTCCTGATGAAGCGTCCGCCGCTCGCGAACGCGCTTCGGAAGAGCGGCATGGCGGCGCGCGAGTACGCCAAGTTCATGATGGCAGTGATGGTGGCGCTGGCCTACGGCTTCCAGAAGTCCGGCATGAAGGTCGAGGGCGCAAAGCTAACGGACGTGCAGCAGCCAAACGTCAAATTCGTCGGGGAGCACCAGGCGGAGCTGCAGAAGCTGCAAGAAGAATGCAAGGGGCTGGGCAGCACGAGAACTCGGTCATCCGTCAATCCGCCCGGAGCGTGTCCGCCGGATCGATTCGCATCGCACGCACCGCAGGCGCGAGCGACGCGGCCGCGCACGCCGCGACGACGACGAGCATCCCGGCTGCGTAGCTCGGCGCATCGAACACGTCCACCATCATCACGTAAGTGGAGAACACTCGCGCAGCACCCAGCGCCAGCAGTGCGCCGGCGGGCACGGCGACCGCTGCCTGCCTGAGAGCATGCGTGAGAACGAGCCTCGCAATCGCATGACCGTTCGCGCCAAGGGCGATGCGGATGCTGAGCTCCTTCCGGCGCTGCGCCACGAGGTACGACAGCACGCCGTAGATGCCGGAGACCGTCAGCACGAGCGCCAGCGCGCCGACCATGCCGGCGATCCAGTAGGCAAGACGGAACGGATACACACGGCCGGCGACGAATTCGTCGAGCTTGTGGATCTTTTGTACTGCGCCTGGTGTTGCGCGATCGAGCGCGGCCCGGATCGTCTGCCTCGCCCGTTCCGGTTCGTCTGACACACGGACGGCCAAACCGGAGCCGGGGGCGGTGACGCTGGCCGGCAGTTGCAGCAACGCCGCATCGGGGCCGGCAGCGCTGAGATCCACCGGCGCATCGGCGGTCACGCCGACGACCTGCAGGGCGGCGTGACGTCGGATCGGTGCGTTGACGGGGAGGCGAGCGTCGGGCGTGAGGCGCAGCACCTGTCCAACAGCAGATCCATCAGGCCACAGGCGCCGGGCAAGCGATTCTGAAATGACCGTGACGCCCGCGCCAGCCTCCTCCTTCGTAAAGCTTCGTCCATCCACGAGGCGCAAGTCGAAAATCCGGAAGTACTCGGACGATACGTAGCGATAATGCGCCGCGACGGGTTCTCCTCGCGCGTCCGCCTCGATCATCACCTGTGGCGCATTTCCATCGAGAGGAATTGTCGAGGCCGACGCTACAGCCACCACGGTGGGATGCTGCTCCAACGTCGCGATCACCCGGGTCCGCGACGCGTCGCGGACATCGAGCGTGATCACGCTTCGCGTCTCGATGCCGGGAGCGACGCCGCTGAACCGCTGCGCCGCGCGTATCAGGATCGCCGCCGTGATGAGCAGCAAGACCGACGCGGTGATTTGCAGGACGACGAGCGCGCTGCGCAGGCGCGAGGGGCCGAAGTCCCACTGGAACTCGCCGCGGGCGATCCGGACGACATCCGATCGCGTCGACTGCAGCGCGGGTGCGAGCCCGAACCCCACACTGCATGCCACAGCGGCGCCGATCATGAAAAGGAATACGCGGAAGTCCGGCGGCAGCGGTGCGACGCGGATGAATTCCGTGAATTCTGACGGGAGCGTCGCGAACAGCGCGCGGATGCCCGCGTCCAGCGCGGCGCGCGAGAGGAAATAGCCCAGCGCGGCTGCCGGGATTGAGAGGAGCACGCTTTCGGTGAGCAGTTGACGAATGAGGCGCGCCCGGCTGGCGCCAAGCGTGAGCCGGATGCCGATCTCGCGCTGCCGCGCCAGGCTGCGCGCGAGCGTCATGTTGGCCACGTTGGCGCACGCGATCACGAGCACGAGCCCGAAACCGCACATGATGGGCGAGAGCGCGAGCATGACCATCGGGGAGAGCGGAATCGATGTCGCCTTCGGCTCGAACAGCACGGCCGACGCCTCCTGGTCATCCGGCAACGAACGCGTGAGGTTCCGTGCCCACACGAGCGACGCCGCCTCGGCCGCCCTGGGCGTCATGTCGGGTCGGAGGCGTCCGATCAACGTGACCTGACGCGGTGAGTCGGGCGCGAAGAGGTCGGGCCCGTCCTCCATCTGCCCGTCCAGCGTAATGGGAAGCCAGAGATCGTGCGGCGGCAGAAGGTCGAGCCCGGCAAATCCCTCGCGCGCGACCCCGACGACCTCGCACGACACACCCTGCACGACAATGCGGCGGCCGACGATCGCCGCGTCCGAACCGAACTGCCGCTGCCAGAACGCATGGCTGAGGACCGCAATCGCGGGTCCGCCCGGCGCTTCGGTGTCCGCTGCGAGGAGCGTTCGCCCGAGCCCGGCCGTCACGCCGAGCATCTCGAAGTAGTTGCCGGAGACGAGAGCGGCATACGAGGTGTGTCCATCGACTTGCGTGACGAGCGGTCGACGTTCGGCAACCACGTCGGAGAACACGCGGGTGTCGCGGCGAAATTGCTCGTATTGCGACCAGGTGAAACGGTGCCAGGCCCCGGCGCGCGACTCCCACTGCAACTCGTACAGCGAGTACGGATCGCGGACGGCGAATGCCTTGAGCACGTACGCGCTGAAGATAGTGAACACGGCCGTGTTCAGGCCAAGGCCGAGCGCAATCGTCCCAACGACAGTCGCGGTGAAGGTCGGCGCACGACGGAAGCCGCGCAGCGCATATCGAATGTCCTGCGCGCATCGTTCCAGGGCGCCGATCCCTCTTTGATCGCGTACCTGGTCCTTCACGAGCGCGACGGAGCCAAACGTCTTTCGCGCCGCATCGGCGGCGGCCTCAGGGCTCGCGCCCCGCGCTGCGTGCTTCCGCTGCGCCATCTCCAGGTGAAACGCAATTTCGTCGTGGAGATCCCGCTCCGCGCGGCGCGGGAACAGCAGCGCCCGGAGTCGCAGCAGGAGGTCGTACCAGTGCATGTCAGGCGAGTCTCAGGACGCGCGTGATCGCCGTCGAGAGCCGCTCCCACTTGCCGGTCTCGATGTCGAGCTGTCGGCGGCCAGTCGCGGTGAGCTCGTAGAAGCGGGCGCGCTTACCGAGGTCCGAGACGCCCCATTCGGCCTGAATCCAATGGCGGTGCTCGAGTCGATGGAGCGCCGGATACAGCGAGCCCTGATTCACCGCGAGGGTGTTCTGGGAGATCTGCTCGATCCGCTCAGAGATGGCCCATCCGTGGAGCGGGCCGGATTGAAGCGTGCGCAGGATCAGGAGGTCGAGCGTTCCCTGCAGGAGATCGAGCGGCTCGTCGCGCGGCATGATGTCGGATGTCGACACTACGTCTCATGGTGTCGAATGTCAACAGAATGCGCGGGACACGGCGAGCGGCGCGGAGAAGCCCCCGACTCCCACTTCCGACCCCGGATCCCCGACCTCCGGTATGATACCGCCCCATGCAGCAGAAGATGTTCATCGTCTTGACCGGCGCGCTCGCCGCGGGTGCGCTGCTTCACCTCTCCGCCATGACTCAGACGCCTGCGCCCCAGAACACCGACCGCAAGATCGAGCGCCTCGACCCTGCGCTCGATCGGCTCATTGCTCCGGACGCCAAGATCGAGGTCCTCGGCGAAGGGTACGACTGGAGTGAGGGACCAGTGTGGGTCAAGAGCGGCGGGTTCCTGCTCTTCTCGGACATTCCGCAGAACGTCATCTACCAGTGGAAGCAGGGTGAAGGCGCGAAGCCGTACCTGAAGCCTGCCGGCTACACCAGCGGGCCGCCGCGAGGCGGGGAGATCGGCTCGAACGGCCTGACCGTCGACAGCAGCGGACACCTCGTGCTGTGCCAGCACGGCGACCGCCGCATTGCGCAGATGGACGCACCCGTATCGGCCCCGCAGCCGAAGTACATCAGCCTGGCGGACAAGTACGACGGCAAGCGCTTCAACAGCCCCAACGACCTCGTCTTCAAGAGCAACGGCGATCTCTACTTCACCGACCCCGCGTACGGGATGGAGAAGCAATGGGACGATCCGAAGCGCGAGCTGCCGTACGCAGGCGTCTTCCGCCGCAGCCGGAACGGAGAAGTGACGCTCCTCACGAAGGACATGACGCGCCCGAACGGACTGGCGTTCTCACAGGACGAGAAGCTCTTGTACGTCGCGCAGTCGGATCCCGACGCGGCCATCTGGCGCGTATTCACCATGAAGCCGGACGGCACGCTTGGGGACAGCCGCGTGCTGCTCGACGTCACGAGCATGACCAAGACCCGCCAGGGGCTTCCAGACGGGATGAAGATTGACAGCGAAGGCAACCTCTTTGCGACGGGTCCGGGCGGCGTGCTGATCATCTCGCCGCAAGGCAAGCATCTCGGCTCAATCATGACCGGGCAGGCGACCAGCAACTGCGCGTTCGGTGACGACGGGCACTCGCTGTACATCACCGCGGACATGTACCTGCTGCGCGTGAAGCTGAAGGCGAAGGGCAACGGGTTCTAGCGCGGGGAGTCCGAGGGGCGAAGCGCACGACACGGCAGCGAGGGAGCGCAGCGACCGAGCCACGCGATCGGCGCGCGCCGACGAAGCGGCGCGCGCGAGAGCGTGTGGGGGAGTCCGAGGGGCGAAGCCCCTCGGATGATCAATGGATCTCAGGGTCCGCAATCGGCTCCGTCCCCTCCAGGAAATCGAAATCGCAGCCGCGGTTGGCCTGGGTCACGTGCTGCGCGTACATGTGGCCGAAGCCGCGCGCATACGGGGCACTGCGCGGTGTCCACGCGGCGCGCCGTCTCGCAAGTTCCTCGTCTGACACGCGCAGCGTGAGGCGGCGTGCGGGCACATCGAGCTCGATGAGGTCGCCGTCGCGCACGAACGCGAGCGGGCCGCCCACGAACGACTCCGGCGCGACGTGGAGCACGCACGTTCCATAGCTCGTCCCGCTCATCCGCGCGTCCGAGATCCGCACCATGTCGCGGACGCCCTGCGCGAGAATCTTCTTGGGGATCGGCAGCATCCCCCATTCCGGCATCCCGGGGCCTCCAAGTGGCCCCGCGTCCTGCAGCACCAAGACTGAATCGGGCGTCACCGGCAGTGCGGGATCATCGATTCGCGCCTCCAGATCGTTGTAGTTCCTGAAGACGATGGCAGGCCCGGCATGCTGCAGCAGGCGCCGCTCCGCAGCGGTGTGCTTGACGACCGCGCCGTCGGGCGCCAGGTTTCCGCGCAGCACGGCGACGCCGCCTTCGGGGCCGAGCGGCCGATCCCGCGGCGCGATCACGTCGTCGTTGCAGACCGTCACGCCGCTGATGTTCTCACCGAGCGTGTCGCCGTTCACGGTGATGCACTCGGGGTGCAGCAAGTCGCGAAGTCGATCGAGCGCGGCGCGCAATCCGCCTGCATAGAAGAAATCCTCCATCAGGAACGCGCCCGATGGACGGATGTTCGCGATGAACGGCGTACGGCGCGACAGCGCATCGAACCGATCGAGATCGAGCCGCGCACCGGCGCGTCCGGCCATCGCAACCAGATGGATGATTGCGTTCGTCGAACCGCCGAGCGCCATCGTGGCGGTCACGGCATTTTCGAATGCCGCGTCGGTGAGGATCTCGCGCGGGCGAAGATCTTCCCATACCATTTCGACCGCGCGGCGTCCTGCGGCCGAGGCCATGCGCGGGTGCGCCGAATCCGCCGCGGGGATCGACGACGCGCCCGGCAGCGTCATGCCCAGCGCCTCCGCGGCCGCCGCCATCGTCGACGCCGTCCCCATCGTCATGCAGGTGCCGAACGAGCGCGCGATCCCGTCCTCCATTTCGCGCCAGCTGCACTCGTCCAGGTTGCCCGCGCGCCGCTCCGTCCAGTACTTCCAGAGATCGCTGCCCGAGCCGAGGACCTGACCGCGCCAGTGGCCGCGCAGCATCGGCCCGGCGGGGACGAAAATGGCGGGAAGATTCGCGCTCGCTGCCCCCATCAACAGCGCCGGCACGGTCTTGTCGCAGCCGCCGAGCAGCACGACGCCGTCTACCGGGTACGCACGAATCGCTTCTTCGGCGTCCATCGCGAGCAGATTGCGGTAGAGCATCGTGCTCGGCTTCATGAACGTTTCGCCGAGCGTGAGCAGCGGAATCTCCATCGGGAAGCCGCCCGCCTGCCACACGCCTCGCTTGACGTCCTCCGCGCGCAGACGGAAGTGCGTGTGGCACGGGTTCGCGTCGCTCCAGGTGTTCAGAATCGCGATGACGGGCTTGCCAGCGATATCCTCCGCGGTGAAGCCGGCCTGCTTCGCACGCGATCGATGTCCGAACGACCGCATGTCGTCGCGGCCGAACCATCGATGGCTGCGAAGATCGTGCGGGGTGCGGCGCGGCTTCAACGCGTGCGCTCCCGCAAGGTTCGCGCAACCGGCGCGAGGAGCTCGAGCTGCGGGGGTTCGAGCGCCGAGATGTACGGCGGAATCGGTCCGGTCGGCGCGATTCCGGAGAGCTCGGTCGCATGATGCAGCACGCGGGCGGGGCCCCACGCGTCACGCAGGTCCTCGAGCGGCATGAACGCTGCCCTCAGCACGTCCGCGCGGTTCCAGTCCTTGCTGCCGCATGCATCGAACAGCGCCTGACACAGTCGCGGCGCGATGCAGCCGGATCCCGTGGTCATTCCCGTCAGTCCCGTATCGCGCAGGTGGACAATTGCGGGCCGCTCGCCCATGCCTGACATGATACGGTCCTTGTCGACGCGCCGCAGCAGGCTCGCGAGATGCGCGTCGCGCGACGGATCCTCCCGGACGACCGCATACTTGATCGCGACGGCGATCCCTTCGTCGATGAGGCGCCCGACCACGTCGAGCCCTCGCTCGGGATCCGAGCCGAAGGCAGCTTCGCTTTTCAGGTAGAGGATGAGTGGAATCCCGGACGCCTGCACGATTTCGCGCGCGCCTGCTTCCATCCCCGCCGCATCGCGTGGGTCGCCGCACGGCAGCAGCATCGCGCAGCGGAACTGGTGGCGCCGCAGCACGCACGCCTGATCGATCGCGCGTCCGAATGACGGACCGAGGGAGGGAATCGCCCACCGGGGCTGCTGAAACGATGCAAGCCAGTCGAGGAACGGCTCGTACTCGGCGAGCGAGATGTGATAGACAAACGCATTGCCGCCGTACAGGTAACGGGTGATTCCGCCTTCCTGAATGTGCGCCGCGATGCGCTCCGCGGCATCGAAGTCGAGCGAGCGCCGCCCGTCCGCCTTGCGGGGGAGAGGCGGAACGGCGAAGACAGCGTGCAGATCGGCGGGAACAACGGGACCGCTGGGCATGAGAACGCGAATCCTTCTGGAAAACTGCTCTACGCAGCGAGAGAATACCGCAGGTTACATCGGTACTCAGACACTGCACACCATCAAGGGAGCTCACACATGATCAGCCGCAGACAGGCTCTGGCCGCGCTGGCCGCGCTCGGATCCACGATCAGACTTCGTGCCTTCGGCGGTCCCGATCCCGAAGTGATGGGATCGACCGTATTCGAATGGGCGTCGATCGCCTCGCAGCCGACCAAGACGGGCTTCACGCGCAAGTTCTTCCAGCGGCCGACAGCGACCCTCGACGAGCTGGAGTGCCACGTCACCACGCTGAATCCCGGTGAGAGCCCGCATGCGCCCCACAAACATCCTGACGAGGAGCTGGTCATCATCAAAGAAGGGACCGTCGAAGCGTTTCTCAACGGGCAGACGCGCCGCGCCGGCCCCGGATCGGTGATCTTTCAGGCGTCGAACCAGATGCACGGGCTGAAGAACGTCGGCGCCGCGCCGGCGACGTACCACGTCATCAAATGGAACTCTCCGGGAATGCTCCGCCGGAGCGGGGCGGGGAACGGGGCCCCCGCGAGCGACGCGCGATAGGGGGGCCGACGGGACGAAGCCCCCTGGAATCAAGAAGGCGCAACCGCCGCGATGAGCGCCTTGATGTAGCCGAACGTGAACGCGAAGGCCTGCGCGTGTCCGGCATCTCCCTCGATGGACGGGACGTGATCCGGCATCAGCATCCCGTCGTATCCAACTTCCTTGTAAACGCGCAGCGCCTTCAGCATGTCGACATCGCCGTCATCGATGAAGGTTTCCCTGAAGTTCAGAAAGCCGCCGCGGATGTTCCGGAAATGGACGTTGAAGATCTTCTTCCTCGAGCCGAAGTAGCGGATGACGTCGAAGATCTCCTCGCCGGGCCGCCGCAGCATCTCGGATACCGTGCCCTGACAGAAATTGAGCCCGTGGTACGGGCTCTCACGGATGCTGATGAAGCGCTTCAGTCCGTCGACCGTACCGAGGACCGTCTCGACGCCTCGGAATCCTTTCCCTGGCGGCATCGCCGGATCCTGGGGATGGCAGGCGAGCCGCACATTGTACTCTTCCGCTACGGGCACGACCCGATCGAGGAAATAGGTAATCCGCTCCCAATACGCGTCCGCCGGTACCAGCCCCGCGTTCGTCAACGCCGGTTCCTGGCGAGCGTTCTCGTAGACGAACGTGCTGTATCGGGCGCCGCCGCGGCCCGGCTCCGTGCCGCTCCGAACGACGCCGAGCAGCGTCATGTTGTACTTGAGCGTGGGGATCCCTGCGCGTGAGGCATTGCGGATCATCGTGCAGATGCCGTCGATCTCGCGATCGCGCTCGGGATTCCGACCCAGCAAAATGTTCGGATTCTCTCCTTTCGAGATCTCGCTCGAGCTGAGGGGAAGCGGCACCATGTCGAGCGCGATGCCGAATGCTTCCACGCGTTCGCGCAGACGGGTCAGGGCGTCGACGGACCATCGATCGTCCAGCGCCGCCGACGGAAGCGTGCTGCAGATGTTGTTCACGCCGAGCGCGGCGAGCACCCGCAGCACGAGATCGGAGGAGTCGTGCTGGGTCCCGACCTTGAATGCGATCCTGCCGGAGGTCGCGCTCGGCTGCATTGACGATCGCTCCGCCGCGTCAGCGCCAGCGGCGATGCCGGCTGAGGCCGCCGCGGTGATTCCCATCCCCGCGGTCCGAATGAAATCGCGACGATTCATGGTGCACTCCCGCAGACTACGGCGGCGAAATGGTTATCCGTCCATCTTCCAGACGTCCGCGGGCTCGACGGGATTGCCGCGCACTTGAATGGGAATGGCGGGCCAGTCGGGCGTCGAGGTGAGCAGCTCGATGCGATCGCCGAGCACGAGCGCCGTGTCCTCGATCTTGGTACCAGTGATCGACGGATTCCAGGCAAACGCCTGCTGCTCCTGCACGATCTCCTGCGACGCCGGGTGGGCGATCCAGTCGCGCGCCCGGTAGCCGATCGCGCCGCCTTGATGATGGCGGAGCTCTTCGCCGGCGAATCCGACTGCGGCGTACGCCTGGGCGGCAGTCTGGTACAGGCTCGCGCCCGATGCGCCCGGCCGCGTTGCCTCCAGCAGGCGCCCGAAGACGGCCGCTGTCGCCCGCGTCCGAGCCATGAGATCCGGCGGAGTGACGCCCGCGGCGACGATGCGCGACAGACCGACGACGAGGCCGTCGCGTTCCGCGCAGACGGCCACGAGCACTACATGCTTCCACCGCGTGGCGGTGGGGACGGGATGCCTGTAGCGCCGGATCCGCTCGTCGGATCCGATGAGCGTCACGACGCCTCGCGCGAACACGCTGCACAGCGCGTCGTTCACCGTCCGCGCAATCGTCCGCTCATCGTCGCCGGGTGTCAGCGCGCGGCACACGTCGCCGACGACGCGTCCGGCATCGCTGCCGAGCGCCCGATAACGTTCGACTTCCTGGGTCGTGAGACGAGCGCGTACGCGAGCGATCGTGGGTTCCATAGGAGACGTGTCGGGCAGCGGCCAATCCCCGCCAATTCGCGCGTCGCCGGACAGCAGCTGGCGGGCGGCCTTTACGCCGAACGCCGGGTTCTGGTCGTCCGTCCACGGATACTCGATGGGCTCGAAGCCGAGGCCGGCAAACGCTTCATCGAGGAGCCGAGGCATCTCGATCGCGTTCGCCAGCAGGTAGCGACGATTGTCAGCCGTAATCAGCAGCCGCGCGGTGCCGGCCTCGCGGCTCGCGTCTACGCGATTCGAGCGCCCGCCCGTCAGCCATGCGATGTTGTGATGCGTCGCGAGCAGGATCCCCTGCAGCCCGGCTTCCTGCGCCGCGCGCGTCAGACGATCCTGCTTCTCCTGAATTTCCTCGTGTGCAGACGGCTTCTCCGGCATCGCGCAGCTTACGACCCCTGCTTGGCGAATGCCTGATATTCCTGTTCGATCCGATCGGATTTTGGCGGTCCGCTCAGAATCAGCACGCGGTACTTGAACGTCACGGACTTTCCAGGATCGATCGCGAGGTTGAGCTGCTCCTTCCCGTTCGTGAAGTCCTTCACGCCGAGCGGATTCGCGGCGAACAGCCCGTACCCCCGCGCGTGCCAGTAAGTGGGGAAGCCGGGATTGGACGGATTGTCGAGGATCGCGATCGTCACCGGCTCCGAGTCGACGGTTCCCGAGAGCAGCGTCCAGCGGCCGCGCGTGCCCCACACCGCGTCTCCCTTCAAGCCTTCGCTGCTCAGGTACTCGCCCGTGACGCCGGTCTTGTCCACGATCGGCTTGGCCATGGGCTTGCCGGAGGCGTCGGTGAGCACTGCCGGTTTGTCGTCCGGCTGTTCGAGTGCACGGGCGACGCGCATGCCGAGGAATCCTTCCTTGATGTCGTTGAACACCACGCGTTGATCTGCGGTCAGCGTCGTCAGACGATCGATCGTCCGCGAATCATCGCTGCCGCGGAACACGAATCGGGTCTGCTCGTGGAGAAGCGGCTTCTGATCGGGTCCGACCCAATCCATTTCGACGGCGAGCTCTCCCTGGTCCGCCGCACCCTTGGCCTCTACGATCCGACGATGGAGGATCGTGCCCATTTTCGGCGCGCGGTCGGCAGGGATCGCGTCGGAGTTGTTCCAGAAATCGAGTCCGTTCACGTCACCATGATTGAGCCAGAGACCGACATGATGCGGGTGATCGACGCGCTCTCCCTCGCGCGGCTCGAGGGGATAGCCGCGGGTGACGAGCGTGCCCTTGGCGGTGCGAAGAGGAAACAGGGTTGGCTTCTTCAGCGTGGCTGGCCAGATGTAGGACGTGAACGGTTTGCCGCCCACCATGATGTCGACTCGCCGCGCCGATTCATTCGGCGCTACGTCGATTCGCAATCCGGCAACGGGCGCGCGGGACGCGGCCGGCGCAAGGCCAACGGCCGGAATCAACAGGAGCGCAATACGGGGGAATCGCATCGTTCCGTGTCCTTTCGCCTCATGGTAACTTTAGCGCTGAGTTCTGTCATTTTCGCCGGCGCCGCGTCACACGTGTGGGCCGGTCTCGTGACTCGTTTCCCGGTTCTCTTGGCCCGGCTTCGTACGCCGGTCTTCAGACCCGGCTTGGGTCACCGATGGAGAGCACATGCTACGACAAGTGAGATTTGCGATTCTGGCGTATGTGGCGGGCGCGGCGCTGCTCGCGCCCGTTCGCTTGTCCGGCCAGGGAGCGGCGCAGAAACCCTCCGCCGACGCGTCGAAGCTCAACCAACTCACGCCCGAAGAGCAGAAAAGTGGCTGGGTCCTTCTCTTCAACGGGCGCAACCTCGACGGCTGGCGCGGCTACAAGAAGACCGACGCGTCCGGGACGCGGTGGAAAGTTGAAAACGGCATGCTGACGCTGCCGCCCAACGACGGCAAGGACACGCTCGGCGCCCGGGACATCATCTCCAACGATACGTTCGAACAGTTCGAGCTGAAGTGGGAGTGGCGGATCGCGCAGGCGGGCAACAGCGGCGTCAAGTATTTCGTCCTCGAGGATCGCGACGACGCGATCGGCCACGAGTACCAATTGATTGACGACGAGCGTCATCCCGACGCGAAGGTCGGTCCGAAGCGGCAGACGGCTGCGTTCTACGACGTCCTCGCGGCATCCGATCGGCCGCTGAAACCCGCCGGCGAGTTCAACACGAGCCGCGTCGTCGTGAACGGCAACACCGTCGAGCACTGGCTGAACGGCAAGCGCGTGCTGCAGTATCAGCTCGATTCGCCCGCGCTGCGCGCCGCGATCGAGCAGAGCAAGTTCAAAGGGATCGAGCGCTTCGGCAAGCTGCAGAATGGGCACATCCTGCTGCAGGACCACGGCAATCAGGTGTGGTTCCGGAATATCAAAATCAAGAAGGGGCAGGGGAGCACGAAGCCGTAGCGTGTGGGATCAGTAGACCCGTTGACCGCTCCTTCCGCAGCGATTACAGCAAGGCGGCGGTGGCCGCTCGCCGCCGCGCTGTTGATCGTTGTGAGTGCTGTACTCGTCGAGTACGCCCTCGGACGTGTACCAATCTGCCGCTGTGGCTACGTGAAGCTGTGGCACGGGATCGTGAACAGCTCCGAGAATTCGCAGCACATTACGGACTGGTACACGTTTTCTCACATCATCCACGGCATCGGGTTCTACGCCCTCCTCTGGCTGCTTGCCCGGCGCCTGCCGCCGCAGGTTCGATTTGATATCGCCGTGTTGATCGAGGCTGCGTGGGAAGTGTTCGAAAACACGCCGTTCGTAATCGAGCGGTATCGCGCTGCCACGATCTCGCTCGATTACTACGGCGACAGCATCGTCAATTCGCTGGCCGATATCGTCGCGATGATGGCAGGCTTCTGGCTCGCGCGGAGATTGCCAGTGTGGAGCAGCATCGCGATCGTGGTAATACTCGAGGTGTGGGTCGGAATTATGATCCGCGACAACCTTACACTCAACATCCTGATGCTTGTGCATCCCTTCGACGCTATCAAGCACTGGCAACTCGGTCGTTGACGTCCTTGATCTTCTACTCTTCCGTGTCCAGATACGAGATATACGCGGCAAGCGCGCCGCGGTTGTGATTCTGCACCTCCGCCTCGAGGCGCCGGAAATCCCGGACCTGAAGCGCCGAGAGAATGGCGTGGTGTTCGCGCTGCGCGTCTGACACGCGATGGCTCAGGACGCCGTTGTAGTAATAGCGGCGGATGCGGTCCCACCGGCCCAGCATGCGATCCGTCATCTCCTGCAGCAGCGGCAGGCCCGTCGCGACGCCAATCTCGTGATGGAAATGCGTGTTCAGTTCGCCCCAGTCCTCGAAGCGCTGGGCGGCTGACGCTGCGTCCATCGCCTCGACCACCCGCGCGAGCGTCTGTAGCGCCGCCGGCGAGCCCTGCTCCGCGACAATGCGCGTGGCGACGACCTCGAGGCCTTCGAGCACCGTAAAGACGTCCACGATCGACTCGCGCGAGATCGGCGCGACCGCCGCGCCGACGTGCGGCACGTTGACCACGAGGCCCTCGGCCTGCAGCGTCTGAAGCGCCTCGCGGACGGGGATGATGCTGACGCCGAGCCGTCGCGCGAGGTCGTCGATGACGAGGCGTTCGCCCGGGTGGAGCTCGCAGGCGAGCAACGCGCGCCGGAGCGTCTGGTACACGAACTCCTGCTTGGTCTGGTGACGGCCGGCGGCACTGATGTTGGGCAGAGGCATGGCTGGTCGTCAAGCTGTGCGCTTGCGTGGCATCGGTTGCATATGATATATGACGCGCGCGCGAACGTAAATCCCCAATCTGGCGGTCTCCGGCCCGCGCGCATAGCGGGCACGCTAGCTCGTGCTTGGGAGGAATCATGACAAGCGGCAGGACCCCGGTGTGTGTGCGTTGGGTTCTCGGTCTTCTCCTCAGTGCTCTCATCGTCCCGGCGTCCGCCTCGGCGCAGGCGGTTACGGGAACCATCATCGGCCGCGTCACGGACACGTCCGGCGCGGTTGTGCCCGGCGTGACCGTCACGCTCACGAACACCGGAACGAAGCTCACGCGGGTCGTCACGACAGACCAGGACGGCGAGTATTCCGCGCCGTCGCTCCCGACCGGCACTTACACGGTCACGGCCGAGATCTCCGGGTTCAAGACAGTGACGATGAGCGACGTGGAACTGGGTGTCGATCAGCGCGTGCGCATCGACCTGAAGCTCGAAGTCGGGGCCCTCGCGGAATCCGTGACGATCGCGGCAGAATCGCCGCTCGTGCAGACCTCATCGTCCGAGCTGGGCACGACTGTCACCAACAAGCAGATCGAAGCGCTGCCGCTCAACGGCCGCAACTTCGTCAACCTGACTCGTACCGTCCCGGGCGTGCTCCGCGGCATCCCGGGCGCCAACATCGATGGCGCAGGCTCGCTCGCGTGGCGGGCGTCGGCCTCGTTCTCGGCCAATGGCCAGCGCTCGCGCGACAACAACTTCATGCTGGACGGCGTGGACAACAACGAGACCTGGCTCCAGACGGTGGTCATCTTTCCGAGTGTCGACGCGCTCGATGAGTTCAAGCTTCAGACCTCGACCTACTCGGCCGAGTTCGGCCGCTCGCTGGGCGGCGTCGTGAACCTGCAGATCAAGTCGGGCACCAACCAGGTCCGCGGCAGCGCGTTCGAGTTCCTGCGCAACGATGCGTTCGACGCCAACAACTTCTTCAACAACCGTGCGGGCCGGCCGAAGCCGGATTTCAAGCAGAACCAGTTCGGCGCCACCCTGGGCGGCCCAATCTTCCGCGAAAAGACGTTCTTCTTCGGGTCGTACCAGGGTCACCGCGAGACACAGGGGCAGACATTCCTTTCAACGGTGCCGACGGTCGCGATGCGGAGCGGCGATTTCTCCGAGCTGAACCGGCCGATCTACGACCCGAGCACGGGCCAGCCGTTTCCCGGCAACATCATCCCCCCCAACCAGATCGATGCGGTTGCCAACAACATTCTGCAGCAGCTCTATCCCGAGCCGAACACGGCGGGGACGCGCTCCGCAAGTGGGCAGGTCATCAACAACTATCTGATCAACCCGATCAAGGAGCGCCAGGACAACCAGGGGGACTTTAAGGTCGATCACAACCTGTCCACAGCGAACCGGTTCTTCGTCCGGTACAGCTTCGATAAAACCCATCGGCTGCAGCCGGCGTCGCTGCCGCACGGCGACTCCGGCTTCACGTTTGGCGCGGGCGACGGCAACATCAAGGCCCAGAGCGTCGCCGTCAACGACACGCACGTCATCAGCTCCGAGTGGATCAACGAAGCCCGTTTCGGCTGGTCGTCGATCAAGTTCCTCATGACGCCGATCGACTTCGGGACCAATCCGGCGGCGGCGGTCGGCCTGCCGGGCATCAACCTCAATGACGTGACCTCGGCGATGACGCAGCTGAACTTCCAGAACATCCGGAACCTCGGCGCGAACAGCAACCAGCCGCTCATCACAAACCAGAACGATTTCCAGATCTTCGACAACATCACGCGCAGCACCGGCAAGCACACGATGAAGGCCGGCGGCAGCCTGACGCTGAGGTCGCGCGAGATCCTCAATGCCGACACCATCGTCGGCAACTTCACGTTCAACAACAACATGACGTCGAACTGCGCAGGGCAGCCGGCGGGCTGCACGGTAAACAGCAGCACCGGATTCGACGTCGCGAGCTTCATGCTCGGCTTCGTGAACGCGAAGAACCGCAACCTGTTCGACTCGGGCACCTACACCGAGAAGCGGCCCGAGTACGCGGTGTACTTCCAAGACGACTGGCGGCCGACGGGTAAGCTGACCGTCAATCTCGGTCTGCGGTGGGACGTGTATCCGCCGTGGGTGGAGATCCAGGATCGGCAGTCGAACTTCGACGTTACCACCGGCAAGTTCGTGGTGGCGTCGGATGGCGCGACGCTCGCCGGCGTCGAGGTGGGACGCTACCTGCAGACCTACTCGAAGGGCAACCTCGGACCTCGGTTCGGCTTCGCCTATGACCTGACGGGCGACGGCAAGAATCTGGTGCGCGGCGGCTTCGGCATCTTCTGGAACTTCTCGCCGGGCGGCACCTCCTCGTCGAAGGCGCAGAACCCGCCATTCCTGCAGTCGACGTCGTTAAACCCGACACCGACCTCGTATGGCGTCAACCTGCTGCTCAAGGACGGTCTGCCGCCGCCTCCGGGCGTCGACCCGAACCGTCCGGCAGCAGGCGCCACGCGTTCGATCTTCGACCGCGACTTCCGCGACGCCTACGCGCGGCAGTGGAACATCAACTATCAGCGCAGCCTCGGCCGCAACTACATGGTCGAGACCGCCTACGTCGGTTCGCAGGGACGTCAGATGGTCATCAAGGTGGACATCAACCAGGCACCTCCTGTGGTCGGCGTGACGGATGCGAACATCAACCGGCCGTTCATTACGCTTGCCCCGGCGGTGCGTGGGCTCAGCCAATCGCAAAGCATCGGCAAACTGGACTATAACGGCCTGTTGGTGAAGTTCCAACGCCGGTTCGCGAACAACTTCTCGTTCCTGAACTCCTATACGTTCGGCAAGTCGATGGACTACGCGTCGGACAATGAGTCCGGCATCACCAACACCTACGATTTGCAGTACAACTGGGGGCCGTCGGACTACGACGTGCGACACACCTTGTCGTCGTCCTGGATTTACGAGATACCGTGGGCACGCACCGCGCTGTATGGCGGCTGGCAGCTGAGTGGCATCCTGACGTGGCGCGGCGGCCTGCCGCTGACGGTGACGCAGTCGCAGGGCGTGCTCTCGACCGGGACCGGCAACCGGCCCAACCAGACCTGCGACGCGAACCTGCCGAATCCGACGATTGACAGGTGGTTCGACCTGGCGTGCTTCACGCCGACCGCCGACACCACGGGCACGTATGGCAACACCCGCCGCGGCACAATTCGGGGACCCGGATCGTTCAACATCGACGCGTCCCTCACGAAGAACACGAGCATCGCTCACGTCCAGACCGAGTTCAAGGTCGAGGCGTTCAACGTGCTCAACCATCCGCAGTTCGCTAACCCGAACACCACGATCGGGAACGCGGCGGCCGGGACGATCACCGCGATGTTGTCCAGCCCGTCGTGCTCGCTCTGCGGCACGACCGAGCGACAAGTACAACTGGCGATCAAGGTGAAGTTTTGACGTTCCAGGGTGCTTGCGCGGAGAAGGCGTAGAACCTTAGAACGGGGGTCAATGCGCGTGGTCTATCGGAAAGCCCTGACCAGACCACGCGCGCACTGACGTCCAGGGTTCTGCCGGCGACGACCAGAAGGGGTCGGCCGCCGGCAGGCCCAATGGCAGCAGTCCCACCGAACAGAGATAGAGACTTCCCGTCGAGATGTAGGTCTCGCCCACGCCTGGCTGGTGCCCGCAGAAGCCGATGCGCAACCAGCCGTTCGCGTCGAACGTGCCCGGCGCTTCGATGGAGCGCCTGATGATCGCGGTCAGTGCGCCGCGCACCTGCGCGGGCGAGACGCCGTCGGGCAGCGAGCGGCGGAGCGCCATCAGCGCAAGCAGATGGAAGGCGCCGAAGCGATATGCGAGCGATCGGCCGATGGCCGGGAAGGATCCGTCCGGCGCGATGAGGCGCTCCTGGATGGCGGCGTAGCGGACGGCGCGCTCCCGGACGCGCGGGATCATGTCCTTCCACGCCTGGTTCTCGTCGGCGCACGTCTCGAGCACTTCGAGCAGCATCGGGTGTATGACGAAGCTGTTGTAGTAGTCCCAGTGGAACTCGGGGCCATCGCCGTAAATGCCGTCCCCCTTGTACCACTGCTCGTGCTGACGGACGGCGTAATCGACGCGAAGGCGATCCCAGTTGGCGCCGAGGCGGAGCAGCGCCGCTTCCACCGTCGCGGTGAACAGCAGCCAGTTGTTGTAATTGGGAACGATCACCCTCGTTGATTCGAGCGCGGTGACGAGATTCCGCTTCACCGTGGCGTCGAGCGCGTCCAGCAGCGTCTTCGGTGCCCGGAGCAGCGCCTCGCCGAGGAATGCGGTGTCGACGAGCGGCTGGCGATCGCGGGTGAAGTTGAAGAAGTCCGGCGACGTCGGGTCGACGGCGCGCGCGATCGCTTCCTGTGCGAGCGAGGCGTACCGCGCGCGCTCGCGGCCTTCGTCCGTCTGACCCCCGCCCAGCTCGATCCACGGCGCCATGCCCGCAAGCAAGCGTCCAAAGGCTTCCAGGTGGGTGACCGATCGCCGATCCGCCCCGGGCGCCTGCTCGAGCGGCATTTTCGCCTTCAATGTCCCCGCGGCCAGATTCGTGAGAATCGGCTCCGCCAGGCGCCGCATCACGCTCACCCAGTACGCACGATCGCCACCGGCCTCCGCCGCCGCGCGCTGCCCTTCCGCACCGACGCTCGTTGCCATCGCCACTACTCCTCCGCTCGTCTTCAGAAATTCACGTCGCGTCATGGGTCACAGGAGATCAGGAGCTGATCTCCTCATCTCTTGTGAACAGCAACGACGAAGCCGCCGTGCCCGCGCATCGCGATCGTCAGTTGATCCGTCGCGGTCACGGCTCGTGATTCGGAGTCGAACGTCCGATCGCTCGCGCCGTCACGAATGATCGTCGCCGTCCATTGGCCCGCACCCAGGAAGTCGAGCGGCACGGTCACGGTCGATGCGTCCGGCCGGCCGTTCAGTCCGCCGACATACCAGACGTCGCCGTCACGGCGGGCGATCACCACGCTACTTCCGGGCTCGCCAGAAATCGCCCGCATCTCGTCCCACGCGACGGGCACGCGCCGCAGGAACTCCCGCGGTGCGTCCGGCAGGCCGCGGTACGACTCCACGCTGTCGGCAAAGTGCTGCACGCCAGCCTCGAAGACGACCGACAGTGCGAGCTCGTGCGCGTTCGTTGTCTTGTGCGGGTACTTCGAATCGCTGAACGTCACGGGCGTGTAGTCCATCGCGCCGACCACGTTCCGCGTGAACGGCAGAATGGTGTTGTGGACCGGAGAGTTGTCCGCGAAAATCTGCTTCCCCTTGTACTGCTCCGCGCCGAAGACGGCTTCCATGCCGATCAGGTTGGGAAACTCGCGCTCCCAGCCGCGCGGGAGCGTGCAGCCGTGAAAATCGACGAGCATGTGGAAGTCGGCCGCGTCTCGCAGGACGTCGCGGTACTGGCGGATCCGATCCTGCTTGTCGCTGTGCCAGAAATCGACCTTCACGCCTTTCACACCCCAGTCGCGCAGCTTCGCGAACTCCGCACGCCTCACATCCCTCGTGGTCATGCGATCGCGCGGCGCTTCGGTGACGTCGTTGTGCGGTCCGCCGGAGTTGTACCAGAAGAGTAGTCCAATATTCCTCGCCTTCGCGTGGGCGACGACGTCCTCGATGGAGCCGGACTCCATGAGATTCCAGTTCGCGTCGACGAGGGCGTACTCCCATCCCATGTCGGCCGCGAGATCTGTGAATGCATTCAGCTGCTCGGCGTGTTTCGGGCTGTCGCTCTTCGACCACCAGCTCCACGCGGCGCGTCCGGGCTTCACCCAGCTCCAATCCGTCCCGCTCGCAGGCGAGGGAGACAAATCGAGGACGAGATCCGACTCGATGATCCGCGGCGCCGTGTCGCCGATGATGACGACACGCCAGGGGAGCGTCCACGGCAGCGTGGAGACGGGTTCCACCGCACCGACGCCGAGGCCTTCCTTCGGATCGGGGAACCGGATCGAATAGACGTTCCCGGGCGCATCGGAGCCGAGCCGCGATGCGCAATACCCGTCGTCGAGCGCCGCTTCCGTGATGAGCAGCCACTGGTTGGATGGCGTCCGGAACAGCGCGGGGAAATCCCATCCGTCTGGTCTCGGCGCGGCTTGCCCTGTCGGGACTTCCATATACAAGTCTTCGTATGCAGGTCCGAATCTCTCGGGGGGCTGCTGCGGCATCAGCCACCCGGTCGATCGATCGGGCACGTGGAACCCGGTCGTCTCCGCTGCGACGGTCTTGGGTGCCGCGTCCGTTTCGGGGAAGCGATATCGAAACGCCACACCGTCGTTGTGGGCGCGCAGCACGATGTCGAGATGCGCGCCGCTCTGGTTGGCGAACGTCAGGACCCGCTCACGACCGTTCACGACGTGATCGCGGCGTTTCCCGTGCGGCAGGCGGTAGCGCTCATCGATCGTGCGCGGTTCGGAGGCGCTCACCAGCGTCAGGCCACGCACGAACTCCTGATCCGTTCGGCGGATGCCGAGCGGCGAATCGAGAAGGATCGGAACATTCTGATGCGAAACGCGCCACGCGAGTTCTCCGTCGTTGCTCCGCGCTACGGTTATCCGAGTGCGTCCGTCGGGCGAATCGAGCGTCCACTCCTGCGCGTGCGCCGCCGGAGCGCAGCAGAGCACCGCAATGGCCATCAGCACCTGTTTCATACGCGCACCTTCCAGACGATGTGGTTCACAAGCTTCCAACACTGAGGCCGCCGTCGACGTGGATGACGCTGCCCGTCGCGTACGGGAGATCGCCGCGGACGAGGCTGAGGACCACACGTCCGACGTCGGCTGGCTGGCCCCATCGGCGCTCAGGGACCAGACCGCCTGCGATGCGGCGCTCGTACACGTCGCGGACTCCGGAGGTCATGTCCGTGTCGATGATGCCCGGGCGAACCTCGTAGACAGGAATGCCGGCATCGGCGAGCCGCAGCGCGAACAGTCGCGCGGCCATGCTCAGGCCCGCCTTGCTGACGCAGTACTCGCCGCGATTGATCGAGGCCAGTTCGGCGGAGACCGACGTCACGAACACGATCGATGCGCTGAACGAAGGATCGGCTTCGCGGCGCGCGACCTGATCGCGTGCGATCGCTTGCGTGAGGAAATAAGGGCCCTGCAGATTCGTGCGGAGGACCTCGTCGAAGCTCTCCTCCGTTGCCTCGAGCAGATCCGCGCGGACTCGCGGCGCACGGCCCGCGTTGTTGACCAGCGCGTTCACGGCAGGGTACCGCTCACGGGTGCACGCCATCAGCCGCTCGCGATCATCGGCCCTGGAGATATCGGCCGCGCAGTAATCGACGCGGCCAGCGCCGGCCTGCCGCAGTTCTTCCAGAGTGGGCGAGACTTCCTGCGTGTCCCGTACGCCGCAGACAAGCAGATTCCATCCGTCGCCGGCCAGCGCGCGCGCTATGCCCAACCCGATCCCTCGCGTGCCACCCGTGACGAGTGCCGTGCGTTCGACGCTCATCGAGCGCTCCGCGCGTCAGGCGCGCTGCAACGCGCGCCGAAAAACGTCAAGTACGGACCTCCCTCTGCCAGGCGCTTCACGTAGAGCGCCGCCTCGCGGGCGTGGTAGTCCCCCCACTGGCTCGCCTCGCCGCGCGGCGTGTGGGTGCCCGGCGGCACGTGGTCCCATCCGTTCGGCCAGTGGTACACCGAGTGAAGCAGCAGCCCCTGGTGCTTCGGATCGACCGCGAGATACGGTCCCGCTTCGTTCAACAAGGTCGTCAGCACACGCAATCCTGCCTGCTCGTAGCGGGACGCTTCGTCGGGTTTCGATTGCCGCTTCATGATGTGCGCGACACGGATCAGCCCTTGAGCGGCGATCGCGGCGGCGGAGCTGTCGACCGGCTCGCGATCATTGAAGGGATCGGCCGCGCGATCGCCCCAGCCGGCCAGCGCGGCGAGCCCTGGCGCGCCGGTATCCCAATACGGAACGCCGTCGGCGGCGGCCGCGTGGTCGATGTAGAAATCCGACGTGGCGAGCGCCGCGTCGAGCAGCATCTGGACAACAGACGATCGCGCTCCGGGGTCCGCGTACGCGGAGTCCGGCAGCATATCGAGGAACTCGATCTGCTCGGCGAATCCGAGCATCGCCCAGGCAAGGCCGCGGGTCCACGTGCTGAACGGAGAATAGCCCTGCTGCGTCGATGGTCCGCGGTACGTGCCGTTGGCCGCATTGAACAGGCTTTCGTGGGCTACTCGCCCGCGCACATCGTAGCGGTCGCGTCCGGATCCGTAGTAGACGTTGTACCGCGCGGTTGCCTGCGCGTGCTGCACCAGCCGATCGATCAGGCTGACGCGTGCGTCCTGCTCCTCGAGCACCGGCTGCCGCAGCAGGAACGCCAGCGCGAGGGATCGCAGCGAGCGGATTGTGTCGACGAACAGCGAGTGAGCGCCGTTGAAGGAGTGGATGAATCCGCCGCCATCGGCCGTCCGCGTCCAGCGGCGCGCCTGGGTGGCGCCGCTCACCTTCAACGCGAGCGCGTAGAAGTGGCGTTCCCATTCGCTGGCATCGATGCGCCCTTCGCCGGCGAGCCGCCACAGCGTCCCATAGGTGCTGACGTTGTTGAACCCGTGATCGTGGACGCCGGTGTGCGTCAGGTGGGGCGACATCCTCTCGACGGTGCGCTTGCGCCCCAGCTCGAGGAATTCGCGCTCGCTCGTAGCGTCGAATTGCAGCAGCGCCGATCCGACCTGAAATCCCTGCGTCCATTCCGTCCAGCCGCGCGCGCGATACGCACCGTCGACCGTGAATACGGGCGCGCCGTCCTCGGGACGCCACGACGCCTCGATCGCGTGGATCTTCGCCGCGGACAGCTCGAAGAAGCGATCGATGGCGGGCAGCAGGTCCGCCGGCGTGCGCTGACGATCGATTCGAATCATCTATCTTCCGATCTCTCGTTCGCGCAACTACAGGTGCGCGCCACGGATGCGTTGTATTCTCCCCCAGAGATGCGCGTTCCGTTCCAGCAACTCCACGATATCCTCCGCGGCGTGCTCGAGAACCGCGGAATGCAGCCGCCGCGCGCCGATTTGTGTGCGCGGCTCTTCGCGGAAACGAGCCGCGACGGCGTCTACTCCCATGGCCTGAACCGGTTTCCGCGATTCATCAGGATGATCGACCTCGGGGTTATCGACGTTAGCGCGGAGGCTGCCTGCGTTGCGGCGCATCGAGCGATCGAGCGCTGGGATGGGCACCGCGGACCGGGAAATCTGAACGCCTACGCGTGCATGGACCGCGCGATCGCCCTCGCGCGCGAGTACGGGGTCGGGTGCGTCGCGCTCTCGAACACCAATCACTGGATGCGCGGCGGGACGTACGGATGGCAGGCGGCCGATGCGGGCGCGATCGGCATCTGCTGGACGAACACGCTGGCGAATCTGCCGCCATGGGGCGCCCCGGAGCCTCGCGTCGGCAACAATCCTCTCATCATCGCCATCCCGCGCCCCGCCGGCCATATCGTCCTCGACATGGCGATGTCGCAGTTTTCGGTCGGCGCGTTGAGCCAGTATGCCGCGCGCGGTGAGGCGCTGCCCGTTGCGGGCGGCTATGACGAGCACGGCGAGTTGAGCCGGGATGCGGCCGCGATCGAACGAACGCGCCGGCTGCTCCCGATAGGATTCTGGAAAGGCTCGGGGCTTGCGCTCGCGCTCGATGCCGTTGCCGCAGTACTCTCCGGTGGGCGCGCGACCGTCGACATCTCGCCAATCCCCGAGCGCGAAAGCGACCTGTCACAGGTGTTCATCGCGATCGATGTGTCGCAGACAGCAGAACCTGCGGCAGCTTCCGCGCTCCTGGACGCCATCATCGCGTTCACGCAGCAGCCGTCGGTCGACAGCGTGCGCGTGCGCTATCCAGGCGAGCGCACCCTCGAGACGCGGCGGCGCAACATGCAGGAGGGCATTCTCGTCGACGAGCAGATCTGGCGACAGGTCGTCGCGATGGCAGGCTGATTCGCACAATCAGCCTGGATGTCGCGCGCGGCGGCCGACGCTTTCGTCCGCTGCTTCCGTAGCAACTCGCGCGCGCACATCCGGCAGCCGCAGCGTGGACGCGAGGATCGCTTCGACCACGAGCGCCGACGCGAGCACCAGCAGGCCCCCCTGATACGCGCCGGTGAGGTCGCGCAGCCAGCCCATCACGGTCGGGCCCACGGCGCCGCCCAGATTTCCAATCGCGTTGATGAGCGCGATACCTCCAGCCGCGGCAGTGCCGCCGAGAAACACAGGTGGAATCGCCCAGAAGACGCTCATCACCGAACGCTGGCCGATTTGCGAAAGCGTGAAGCTGAGCACGAGCAGCATGGCATTGCTGCCGGACTGCGCCGCGAGGATCAGCCCGGTGGCCGCCGTGATCGCGCACGCGGCAACGTGCCACTTGCGTTCGCCGGTCCGGTCGGAGTGGCGGCCGATCAGCACCATCGCGACCAGCGCCGCGACGAACGGGATCATCGTCATGATGCTGAGGCGGAATCCGCTCGCCGCCGTTGCATCGCGCAGGATTTTCGGAAGCCAGAGAAAGATGCCGTAAGTGACTACGGTGTTGAGGAAGTAGATGGCAGTGACGAGCCACAACCGCGGAGTGGCGACGGCGCGGCGGAACGATGCATGCCCGTGTCGATTTCTCGCGGTATCCTCCTGACGCAGCACGCCGGTCAGCCACTCGCGTTCGTCCCGCCGCAACCACGCGGCCTGCTCGGGCTTGTCGGTCAGGATCGTCAACGCAAGCACGCCGAGCACGATCGCCGGAATCCCTTCGCCGACGAACAACCATTGCCAGCCGGTTAAGCCCCAAGCGCCGTGGAGCTTCAGGAGTGCTTCGGAGACAGGCGCGCCGACGATGACCGCAACGGGAGCGGCCATCATGAACAGCGCGCCGACGCGCGCGCGATCGCTCGCGGGAATCCAGTACGTGAGATACAGGACGATCCCGGGGAAGAAGCCCGCCTCTGCGATGCCGAGCAACACACGCGCCGCGTAGAAAGACATTTCTCCGCGAACGAACATCATCCCGGTGGAAACGATGCCCCACCCGATCATGATCCGCGCGATCCACCGGCGTGCGCCGACGCGCTCCAGGATCAGGTTGCTGGGGATCTCGAACACGCAGTAGCCGACGAAGAACAGCCCGGCGCCCAGCCCGTAGGCGGTGTCGCTCAGGCCCAGGTCGCGCTGCAGCGCAGACGCCGCAAACCCGATGTTCACCCGATCGAGATACGCGACCACGTAGCATAGGAACGCGAACGGGATCAGCCGCCGCGTGACGCGCGCGATGACGATCTGCTGTTCGCGTGAGCGCCCGTCCATCTGTTCGGTCTCGCGGCGGACAATACCACACGGATCCGCGTTGCAACTGCTAACGGATACGGGGCCGCAGGCCCCAAGGAGTCAGCATGCAGCATGCACGCCCGCAGTGGGAGCGTGCGATCCTTGCCGCGATCGTCGTCGCATTGCTTGCCGCCGGCAGTGCATTTCGCCTGATCTATCTCTCATCGATTCCCGGGGTGAGCGGCGACGAAGGCTGGTGGGGCGTTCAGTCGATCGCGTGGCTGCACGGTCGCCCGTACGAAGCACACACCACGAGCGGCAATCCGATCGATCTGTTCTTCCTCGTGCCGGTCGCGCTGCTGCACGCGATTACGCCGCCGTCCTTCTTTCTGCTGCGCACGGTCCCGCGCTCGTGAACATCCTGGCGCTGCCGGTGGGGTTCTGGTTCGTGCGGCGGCTGTACGACAGCACGACAGCATCGATTTATGCGACGGCGCTGGCAGTCATGCCGACCGCGATCGCGCACAGCCGGATCTGTCAGGATCCATCGCAGTCGGTCTTCTGGACCGGTCTCGTCGTCTATCTGTCGCTGCTCGGGTTCCGTTCCTCGAATCGTGTGGGCCTGTTTCTTGCGGCGGCACTCGCCACGACCGTGCTGTGGTCGTTGTACCTGAACTACTTCCGAACGTTCCTGACGACGGGCGGTCGATCGCATCCGGCATACGTAACGGCTCCGGTCGAGCCGAAGCAGCAGGCGCTCGCGAAGATTCTTGCCGTGAGCCCCGCGGGCTCTTCCGCCACCATCGTCACGCAGCAATGGTGGCTGTATTGGGCCGATCAGATACCTCGCGACTCCGCACGCGGAAGTGACGGTGGAAGCCGGAGCGCGCGGCGAGCGACAGCCCGTGCTCGAGGAGTTACTCGACAGCGGCCGCCTCTTCTTCGTCGAGTTCGCCGGCACCCCGGAGCTCAAGAGCGCAAGGGACTGGATCCGTGAGCACGGCCGGCGCGCGGAGCAGATACCGATCTACGATGCAGGCGGCCGCGAGTTGATCGACATTCTTTGGGTCACGGCCAACTACTGACGTGTGCCGGAGCTGAAGATGCATCGCGACGACCTTCGCTCGGCGTTGACGGGTCCGATTGCGTTTCCCGTCACGCCCTTCAATCCTGACCTGTCCCTCAATGTCGAGGGGCTTCGCGCCAACATACGCTTCGTGATGAACCCCGTGCCAGCGGCCGTCGTTGCCGCCGGAGGCACCGGCGAGCTGTACTCCTTGACGCCTGCAGAGCATGCGACGGTCGTCCGGACTGTCCTCGAGGAATGCCAGGGGCGCGTGCCGGTCATCGCGGGCACCGGCTTCAACGCGGCGCTTGGCGCCGAGCTCGCGAACAATGCGGCGGATCTCGGAGCGGCCGGCGTTCTCGTCTTTCCGCCGTATTACCCGAACGCCGACGACCAGGGACTCCTCGAGTACTATCGGGCGATCGGCGCGGCCACGCCCTTGGCCATGCTGATTTACAGTCGCGACTGGTTTCATCCCGGCGCGCCGCTCGTCGAACGATTGACGAAGCTGCCGACGCTCATCGGATGGAAGGACGGTCAGGGCGACATCAGACGGCTGCAGATCCTGAGGGACGCTGTGGGCGATCGGCTCCGCTGGATCGGCGGCGCCGGCGATGACCTGGTGCCCGCTTATTACGCCGCCGGCCTGCGGGCCTTCACGTCGAGCATCTCCAACGTCGCGCCCGCCCTCACGGCCGCCCTCCACGCGTCAGCGGCGGCTGGCGACACCGCTGCTTTGGCGTCGATGATGGCGTCGGCCGTGATCCCCTTGTATGCGCTTCGCAGCCGGCGCAAAGGGTACGAGGTCAGCGTCATGAAGGCACTCATGGATCTGCTGGGGCTTGCCGGCGGGCCCGTCCGTTCTCCGCTCGTGGACGTTGGTCCCGACGACGTAGCGGTGTTGCGCGGGCTGGTCACCGTGTTCCGGACGTGGCAGGCCGGGCAGCCGACGGTCTAGACCGCGACCGGCTGCTTCTCTCGCGCCGATTTGTAAATCGCCTGAATCAACTCGACGCTGCGGCGCCCTTCGCGTCCGTCGCACGCGGGTGTGGTGTTGCTGCGAATCGCTCGGATGAAGTCCTCGATGACGCGCGCGTGCGCGCTCGCGTCCGAGACGACAGGGGAGGATGCACTCGCGGTGGTATCGGCTGCGCCCGTGTTTGCCGCCGTGGCGCCAGAGCGCAAATCGACGTGTGCCAGGCGATCGTGCTCGAGGATGACCGTCCCTTCCGCGCCTGTCATCTCGATGCGCCGGTCGTACCCGGGATACGCCGACGTCGTCGCCTCGATGGTGCCCAGCGCGCCGCTCTCGAATTCGAGCAGGGCCCCAGCCGTATCCTCCGCTTCGATGGAATGAATCCGCGTCGCCGTCGCGCCGGAGACGCGCGCAACGGGTCCGAAGAGCCAGAGCAGCAGATCGACGGTGTGGATCGCCTGATTCATCAGCGCGCCGCCGCCGTCGAGCGCCAGCGTCCCGCGCCAACGGGATTGGCTGTAGTACTCGGGCGGGCGACACCACTTCACGCGGCCGGAGATGATCACAGGCTTCCCGAGCGCTCCTTCGACGACGAGCCGCTTCATCTCAGCAACGGCCGGGCGCAGGCGGTCCTGAAAGAAAACGCCAAGCTTCACACCGGCTCGATTCGCGGCCGCGATGAGCGCGTCAGCGCGGTCGGTCGTGACGTCGATCGGCTTCTCGACGAGGACGTGCAGCCCGAGGGACACCGCGGCGATGCCCTGTTCGGCGTGCACGCCTGAGGGGGAGCCGATCGCCACGACATCCATCGGACGATGCGCCAGGAAGCTGTCGATCTCCGTGTAGGCGCCGCCGCCATATTCGCGCGCGAGCCGCGCGACTTTGTCGCGGCTCTGGCCGCAGAACGCCGCGATTTCCACGCCGGGCACGCTCAGTGCCGCGCGCGCGTGCGTCTCACTGATGTTGCCGCCGCCCAGAATGCCGATCCGCATCGCGGCATTGTAGTGCGATTGAGAGAGGGCGATCCGTCGGTGACGCGTGCCCTTTACATATGCACTCCACTAGATTATCTTCCTGAGACATCATGCCGAAGCGCGGGAACCCACCTCTGCAAGGAGAAATGCTCCAGGGGACGCTCGACCTGTTGATCCTCAAGACGCTCGCGATCGGACCCGCGCACGGCCACACGATTGCCTATGCAATCGAGCGCCGCTCGGAAGATGTGCTCCAGGTGGAGCACGGATCGCTCTATCCCGCCCTGCATCGCCTGGAGGACCGCGGGCTCATCGCATCGTTCTGGGGCACGTCCGAGAACAACCGCCGCGCGCGCTATTACCGCCTCACACCGCGCGGCCGCACGCAGCTCGTCGAGCAGACGAACCGGTGGGACGAGATCGTGCGCGCCGTGAATCGCATTCTTCGGCCCGCGGAGTGAGCATCATGAGCTGGTCGCGCTTTTTCCGCCGCAGATTCTGGGACGAGGAGCGCGCGCGCGAGCTCGACGCCTACATTGCCGAGGAGACCGACGAGAACATCGGACGCGGCATGACGCCGGAGGCCGCCCGCACCGCGGCGCTTCGCAAGCTGGGCAACCGGACTCGCATTCGCGAAGAGATTTACTCCATGAACACAATCGGCTTCATCGAAACGCTCTGGCAAGACGTCCGCTACGGTCTGCGCCTCCTTCGCCGCAATCCGACGTTCGCGATCGTCGCGATCCTGAC
>JBKPQB010000023.1:0-38561 GCA_046733875.1 Acidobacteriota bacterium | reverse complement strand
TGTTCTTGTTTTTCCACATTTTGTTTTTTGTTGTTGTGGCCGCCGCCAATCACCCCGTTCTGGGGGGTGGGGGGGGGGGGCCCGCCGCGCCCGCGTCCGAATCCCTGGCCTGCTGGTGGCGGAGCGGGCGGTGTCGGCGGCTGCCCTGGAGCGCGGGCGCCGGCTGCAGGCGGCGCGGGCGCAGCCGGAGCCGACGGAACTGGCGGCGGAGCGGCCGAAGGTGGCGGCGGCGTGTAGCCGGGGAGCGTCTCCGAGTACGACAGATAGATCCAGCCGTTCTTCGAATACTGCGGGTGCACCTCGACGTCGAACATGCCGCCGTCCTGCTTCTCCCAGACCTTCGGCAGGCCTTTCACGCCGTCGGGGAGGAGCTTGCCGCGATCGATGATGCGCAGCCGCCCGGGACGCTCGGTCACGAGCAGACGTCCGTCGGGCAGGAACGCGAGCGCCCACGGCGTCTCGAGCCCGGTCGCGACGACCTCGATCTTGAACGTCTGCTTCTCGGACTTCACGATCTGGTTCGCGGGATCGGGAACGAGCTCCGGCTTGCCAGCCGAAGCGCTTTGCCCGACGGCGGGCGCTTGCGCGGGAACGGTCGCTTCGAAGGTGAGCGCCATGCCGAACAGCACGGCCGTAGCCGCGATCAGACGAGTGGATCTCATGGAACAGCTACTTGATTGGAGAGAAATCCGTCGGGTTGACGAACACCGATTCGACCTTCGTCGTCAGCGGGCCGTTGGCTTCCGACGCCGCTTTTACCTTCACCCATTCGGGATCGGCGCGGAACGCGTCCCAGTTCTTCTTCGCTTCCTCGCGGCTGGGGTGCGCCAGGATGTAGATGAGCGTGTTCTGCGACAACGGCGCATCCTGCGGCGTCCAGTAGCCGATGCTCGTCATGTTGTGCCTGTTGAAGATGCGAATCGTGTTGTCGCGGAAGCGCGACTTCAGCGCGTCCAGCTTGCCTTCCGGCGTCGTGTAGGTGCGAACCTCGAAGACGCGGTTGCCTTGCGCGTGCGCGATCGATTCCGGTCTCATGGACGCTCCGACGAAAAGACCAGTGGCAAAGATTAGTGTCGCCGAGAGAACACGCTTCATCATCGAGGATCCTCCTGAGGGCGGGCCTGAAAAGGCCGGCCTACGATCGTGGCGCGGCCCCTTCAGGCGCGCGATTCGCGCGTCTAAAGACGCGCCCTACACACCTTCGGCACCTCTAAAGAGGTGCCCTAGCATCTACCCGCCGGCGCGGCCGGTCATGAGGCGCGTCAACTCCGCCTCTGTCCATGGACGCGTATGGCTGCTGGTCAACCCGCGAATCTCCTTGACCGTCGACGGATCCACGGCGGATGCATTATTGCCCCATTCGCGACGGACGTACGTGAGCACGGCCGCGAGCTGATCGTCGGTCAGCATGCTGAGCGGCGGCATGAGGCCGATGCGCCCTTCCTTGCCGGCCAGCAGGATGCGAATCGGCACCACCGCATTCGCGAGCGCAAACGTCGAACCGACGAGCGGCGGCGCGAGTTTGTCCTGTCCCTGGCCGTCCGGCTGATGACACGGCGTGCAGATGTTCTTGTAGACCTCCGCACCGGCGGCAAATCGCTTCTGCTCCTCCGGCGTCAGGGGAGCCGCCGTCTGTCCGGCAGGCGCCGGTTTGCCCGGCCACGTGATCCGCGCCACGATTGGCTTCGCGGCGTCTGCGATCGGTCCGGCCCCGGCCGCCAGCGCTGTCAAGGCCGTGGGCTCCTCGCTGAACAAATTGGCCGGCGCGCTCGCTGTTCCGCGTCCGCCAACGCCGCCCCCGGGCCCGCCGCCCCTCGGCGGGGCCGCGCCCGCCGCCGCAGCCGGCCCCGTTGCGGACACCAGGCCGCCCGTCGATCTCGCAGTTCCTGAAAGCCCCGCGTCTAGACCGCGCAGCAGCGCGATGCGCAGGTCCTGCGAACGGCTGGTGTCCCCGGCTGCCGCAACGATCTTCTGCACGGCCGCTCGATCTCCTGCCTTCGTCGCCGCTCCCGCGAGCATCGACATCGCGTCCGTTGCGTCCGACTTCGCTTCCAGCAGAGCGTTCAGCACGATCGCTTCCCGTCCCTGCAGACCGCTGATTGCCGCATCGACTGTGACGGGATCGGTTCCGTACTTCGCGATCACCGTCTTCAACTGCGCGAGCCGATCGACGGGTGGCAGCACGCCCAGCGTGGCCGCAATCTGACGGCGAACGATCCAGTTCGGATCGTCGATGGCTTTCAACACCGCCGCGCGCACCGGTGAATCCGTTTCGGCGAGCCACGGTTCCGACAACCGGATCGCGGCGGCGCGGACGTCCGCCGACGGGTAAGTCAGCAGCGGTTGAACCGTCGCGGCGTCCAGCGCGTCCAGACCATCAAGTGTCCACAGCGCGTGCAGGCGCGTCCGATAGTCCGGCGCTTTCAGCGCGAGCGCTTTCAATGCCGGGACGACCGATTTATCGCCGCGTTCGACGAGCAGCCGTTGCGCGGTGTCGCGCCACCATCCGTTCGGGTGTGACAGATACCCGACGAGCCCCGACGGCATTTCCTTCGACAGCGCCGGCTTGCGATCCCGCCGCGTCGAATCGTGAACGACACGCCAGATGCGCCCCTTGCCTACCGGCACCTCGAGCTGATGCTTGACGATGTAGTCGTGGAGATAGTCCGTCTGGAACTGCACGTCCTGCACGACGCCGCGATACATGTCGACGACGTAGAGGGTGCCGTCGGGAGCGGAGAACAGGTTGACGGGACGGAAGCGCTCGTCGGTGGACGCGAGGAACTCCCCTTTCTTGTAGGCATCCGTCGCTGAAAGCTGTCCCGTGCCATCGTCGTTGACGATGAGGCGGTGCACGAGGTTCGTCGGGGAATCGACGACGAACGCGTTTCCCTGAAGCTCCTTCGGCAGTCGATCGCCGCGATAGATAGCCGGCGACGAGACGCCCGTGTAATACGCCGCGGACCCGTCATCGCGCAGCAGTTCCTCGCGGTAGCCGCGGTTGACGCCCCGCGTCGGCCGTACGGGCCAGATCGCCGTGTCGTCCGGATGGATCAGCGGTTCGTACGATCCGCGCGTTCGCACGAGGTTCGCGTTGCGCATGAAATAGCGCGCGGGCACGAGGTCGACGAAGAGCGGCTCAGTATTCACGTTGCGATAGATCCGCCCCGCATCATCCATCCCGACGCCCCACTGCCCGCGGTTCAGCGTTCGCTCCACCTCGAACTTGCCGTTCTTCAGACGGAGGAACCAGTCGTGTTCGGACGTGTAGATCCAGTTGTCGAGGCCCCACCAGAGGCTGTTCGCGTTGTGCTCGAGATTCCCTTCGAGCCGTCCGAAGTCGTTGCGAATGAGCTCCTTGGAGTCTGCCTTGAGATCGCCGTTCGTGTCCTTCGCGAGCCAGAGGTTCGGCGGCTCGCCGACGAGGACACCGTGCTCCAGCACCTTCAGCGCGCGCGGCAGCACGAGGCCATCGAGGAACACCGTCCGCTTGTCCATCTTCCCGTCGTCATTCGCGTCCTCGAGGATCGCGATGCGTCCGATTGGCTCGCGCGAGTCCGCCATGGACTTGTCCATCGCGAAGCCGGGCATCTCGAGGACGTACATGCGGCCGTCCGCGTCGAAGTCCACCCAGATGGGATCGCTGACGAGCGGTTCGGCAGCCACCAGCTCCACGTGATAGCCGGGCGGCATGAAGAGCGTCTTCTGCTCGTCTTCCGCCGACAGTGCGGGCGCGATCTCGGGAACCTTCTGCACGGGAACGGGCCAGACGGGGCGCTGGCCGGACAGCGTTGCGCCGAAAACGCCGGCAAGGGCAAGAACGCTTCCGGCGACGCGAATGATCACCCGTCTCCGCATCCAATCTCCAAGCGGGTTGTATACAGCGCGGAACCCGAACCCCTCATCGGTCAGTAACAGGCACCCTTATCAAACACGCCCCTGGCAACCGCCGAAAAAGATCCTTGTCCTGCACGGCGCGTACGAGATTGCGGCGACCCAGCCGCGAGTATTCGCGCGCCAGCGCCTCCGCCCTCGTGCCTTCGCGGTGCTCGATCGCCTCGATGACCGCGCGCTGATACTCGACGGCCATGACTTGGGCGTGAGCGCCGTCGCGCGACTGCTCGTCCCCCGACAGGAAGACTCCCGCCGCGGCGAACGTCATGCCGAGAATGCCCTCGATCGTGCGCTCCAGCATGCCGCTGCGCGCCAGCCGCCGCAGCTGGGCGTGGAACGCGTCATCTAGCTCGACGAACCGTTGGAACCGCTCCGCGTCGAGCGGCTGCAGGTGTTCCATGTCGCAGCAGCATCGTTCGAGCGCCGCCAGCTCCGAGACGTGCGTGAGCCGCTCGGCGGCCAGGCGTGCGGCGGTGCCGTCGAGGACGCCGCGGACCTCGATCGCGTCCCAGATATCCGTGATGGTGAACTCGCGAATCCTGAATCCGCCTGCGGGCAGCGCCTCCAGCAGCCCTTCGTGCGCCAGCCGATCGAGCGCAAGGCGCACCGGCGTGCGCGAGGCCTGCAGTCTGGGAACGAGTGTGAGCTCGGCAAGCCGTTCACCCGGACGGAAATCGCCGCGGAGGAGCATCTGGCGCAGCATGTCGATGACTCGATCGGTCTGTGACGTGGCGTGCGCTGCAGTCCGCCCCGGTTCGGTCGTGGCGGTCACAGCGCACCCATCGGCACGGGCAGCCGCACGAGTGATGCGCCGGGCATCCGGTTGAACACTTCGCGGTTCTTGAGTGCGGTCGCGAGATGCCGGCGTGCGAGGCGCGCGTGCTCGCGCGCGAGCGCTTCCGCCCTCGTGCCCTCGCGATTCGCGATCGCGTCGACGATGCCGCGGAACTGCTCGATGGCGATGATCGCCAGGTTGGTGGGCTCGGCGCGTTCGGGGTTCGCAGAGACGAGCGCACCGGGGCTGGCGAACGGCAGCGTAACGAGGGTTTCGATGGCGCGGGCGAGCATCGGGCTCTTCGCCAGCCGCCACAGCTCGACGTGGAACGTGTCGTTGACGTCGACGTAGCGCACGAAGTTCTCGAGCGTCATCGGCACGAGCGCTTCGGCGTCGCGGCAGCAGAGGCGAAGCCGGAGCAGCTCCTCCGGCTCGGAGAGGCGTTCGGCGGCGAAGCGCGCCGCCGTTCCTTCGAGCACGCCGCGGATCTCGATTGCGTCCCAGACGTCAGCGATCGCGAACTCGCGCACGCAAAAGCCGCCGGACGGCAGCGACTGGAGCACGCCTTCTCTCGCGAGGCGATCGAGCGCGAGACGCACGGGCGTCCGCGATGCGTTGAGCCGCCGCACGAGCGTGAGCTCCGCCAGGCGTTCTCCTGGCGCGAAATCACCGCGCAAAAGCATCTCCCGCAGTGCGAGAATTACGCGCTCGGTCTGAGAGACTGGGGTCCCCGCCGCCGCGCGTTGATCGAACATGCGTCAGACCTCCGCGAGGGAGTCATCGTCAATCGGGGTGTGCGAATCCAGGAAGAGCCAACAGACGCCGCCCAGCATGTAGATGGCAGCAGATACGTAAAAGGTCAGCGTCCAGTTGTTCGCCGTCCAGGCGAGCAGATATCCAACGACGAGCGGCGAAAACCCGCCCGCGATGTTCCCCATCATGTTCATGCTGCCGGAGAGCGTGCCGGAGTAGCGGCCTCCCATGTCCATGCAGGCAGCCCACGATGCCGGCATCACGAAATCGTTGAAGAAGCTCGAGACGCTCAGCACGAGCACGGCAATCGTCGCGTTCTGGACACGCGTGAACCCGATGATCGAAATCGAGGCGAAGACGAATCCGGTCACCGCCAGGATCCGCCGCGCCCGTCCGATCCCGCCGGCTCGTCTGGCGAGATGCGGCGCAAGATAGCCGGACACGAGACAGCCGAGGCCGCCGAGGAACAACGGCAGACCAGCGAGGAACGCGCCCTGCTTGAGACCGAGCTCGCGCGCGTCGCGCAAATAGGTCGGCAGCCACGTGATGTAGAACCACCAGCCGTAAGACAGACACGCGTACTGCATCCACAGCAGCCACACGGCCGGACGCGAGAAGAACCGCGACCACGGAATCGGCCCGTGCACCGAGGCGGTCTTCGACGATGGCGGCAGCAGCGCGAGCTCCGCCTCGTTCACCGACGGGTGCGTCCGCGGATCGTCGCGATACCACTTGTAGAACGCGATTGCCCAGACCACCCCGACCGCGCCGAAGAGCTCGAACGCGCGGCGCCAGGTGACGTAATCGAGAAAGTACGCGACGAGGAGCGGTGTGAACGCGCCGCCCCACCGTGCGCTCAGCCACAGCAGCGCCTGCGCGCGCTCCCGATCGCGCGGCGGCAGCCACGTCGTGAAGGCGCGCGTCAGGTTTGGAAAGCAGCCCGCCTCGCCCGCGCCGAACAGCGCGCGCGCGACGATGAGCGATGCAAAGTTCCAGACCCACCCCGTCGCCGCCGTGAACAGGGACCACCAGATCACGATCCGCATCAGGACGCGCCGCGGACCGATGCGGTCTCCGAGCCACCCGCCAGGGATCTCGAACAACGCGTAGGCCCACGAGAACACCGAGAAGGCCCAGCCCATTTCGACCGCGGTCAGGTGGAGGTCGTTGCGGATCGCAGGCGCCGCCTGCGAAATGCAGACGCGATCGATATACGTGATGATCGCCAGCGCAATGGCAAACGTGGTGACGACGTGCCGCGCCCGCGTCGGGGCGGCGCCGCGTCCGCGCGGAACGGATCCGGCTTCGATGGGGACAGGCTGCATAGATGCTAGACGCGTCTCGATGTCGAATGCTGCGCTCTTCAGCAGCCTGAGGGCTCCGCCGAGCCGGCATTGTATACAATCCAGGGATCGCGGGAGGAGTAAAGAGCGTGCATAACGACAAGCCCGGGCGCGCGCTGCGTTCCGCGGCGTGGTTCAGCAAGCCTGACAAGGACGGGTTCATCCACCGCAGCTGGATGCGGAACCAGGGGCTGCCCGCCGACGTGTTCGACGGACGCCCCGTCATCGGCATCTGCAACACCTGGTCGGAGCTGACGCCGTGCAACGCGCACCTCCATCAGGTCGCGGATCACGTCAAGCGAGGCGTGTGGGAAGCGGGCGGGCTGCCGCTCGAGTTTCCCGTGACGTCCACCGGCGAGTCGAACATGCGCCCGACCGCCATGCTGTACCGCAACCTGGTCAGCATGGACGTCGAGGAATCCATCCGCGCGAATCCGATCGACGGTGTCGTGCTCCTCGTCGGCTGCGACAAGACCACGCCAGCGCTCGTGATGGGCGCGGCGAGCTGCGACGTGCCGGCGCTCGTCGTCTCCGGCGGACCGATGCTGAATGGCAAGTTCCGCGGACACGACATCGGATCGGGCACCGACGTCTGGCGCTTCAGCGAAGAGGTTCGCGCGGGCGCGATGAGCCTGCAGGAGTTCGGCGAGGCGGAAGCGTGCATGTCGCGCTCCGCCGGCCACTGCATGGTGATGGGCACGGCATCGACAATGGCGTCGATGATAGAGGCTCTGGGGCTCGGCATGCCGCAGAACGCCGCGATCCCCGCCGTCGATTCGCGGCGGCGCGCGATGGCGCACGAAGCCGGCCGGCGCATCGTGGACATGGTGCGCGACGATGTGCGGATCTCCGCGATCCTCACGCGGCCGGCCTTTGAGAACGCGATCAGGATCAATGCGGCGATTGGGGGATCCACGAACGCGGTCATCCATCTGCTTGCAATGGCGGGTCGCGTCGGTGTGCCGCTCACGCTGGACGACTGGGATCGGCTCGGCCGCGACGTCCCCACACTCGTGGATCTCATGCCGTCCGGACGTTTCCTGATGGAGGACTTCTATTACGCGGGCGGCGTGCCCGCAATCGTGCGCACGCTCGGCGAGCATGGGCTGCTCCATCGTGAAGCGATGACGGTGAACGGCCGGTCCATATGGGAGAACTGCCGGGAGGCGTCGAACTGGAACGCCGAGGTGATCCGGCCGATGGACCGTCCGCTCGTCGCGCACGGCGGGATCGCGGTGCTGCGCGGCAACCTGGCGCCGGACGGCGCGGTGATCAAGCCGTCGGCGGCATCGCCGCATTTGATGGGGCACCGCGGACGCGCGGTCGTGTTCGAGAACATCGAACACTACAAGACGCGCATCAACGACCCGCAGCTCGACGTCGATGAGAACTGCGTCCTCGTCCTGAAGAACTGCGGTCCCAAAGGTTATCCAGGGATGGCGGAGGTTGGGAACATGGGGCTGCCGCCGAAGCTCCTGCAGCGCGGCGTGACCGACATGGTGCGCATCTCCGACGCGCGCATGAGCGGGACGGCCTACGGCACCGTAGTCCTGCACGCGTGCCCGGAAGCCGCCGTCGGCGGGCCGCTCGCGCTGGTGCGTGACGGGGACGTCATCGAGCTGGACGTCGAGAACCGACTCCTGCGGATGGATGTTGCCGATGCGGAGCTCGCGCGGCGGCGTTCTTCATGGCAACCACCGGAATCGATGACCAAGGCGAGTGGGTATGCGCAGCTCTATGTGCGTCACGTCATGCAGGCGCACGAGGGGGCGGATTTCGATTTTCTGCTCGGATCTCGAGGTCACGCAGTCCCGCGAGAGTCGCACTAGCGGGTGCGGGCTGCGTGAGCGGTGCGAGTCCCGACTCCATGAACACGATTGATCTCCGAAAACGACGCGCGGTGATCACCGGCGGCGCGCAGGGGATCGGACGCGCGATCGCCGAGCGATTTCTCGCGTCCGGCGCGGCGGTGTCGCTCTGGGACATGGATGCCGGCGAATTGAATCGGACGGCCGCGGAACTGGCGGGACAGGGCACGGTGCACACAGTCGTCGTTGACGTCTCTGACAGTGCCCGTGTCGAGAGCGCGGCCGCGACGACGATCAACGAGCTCGGCGGCATCGACATCCTCGTCGCGAACGCCGGCATCGCGGGACCGAACCACAAGACGTGGGAGTATCCGGTCGATGCGTGGCGGCAGGTGATCGACATCAACCTGCTCGGCGTCTTCCACTGCTGCCGCGCGGTCGTGCCCGTGATGCTGTCGCAGAAGTATGGCCGCATCGTGAATATCGCGTCGATTGCGGGGAAGGAAGGCAACCCGACCGCGTCCGCCTACAGCGCGTCGAAGGCAGGCGTGATCGCGCTGACCAAATCACTCGGCAAGGAGCTGGCGTCCGAGAACATCGCCGTGAACTGCATCACGCCGGCCGCCGCGCGGACACGCATCTTCGATCAGATGGAGCCGGCGCACATCGATTTCATGCTGTCGAAGATCCCGCGCGGACGCTTCGTCACGCCTGAAGAGATCGCATCGCTCGTCGCCTGGGTCGCATCGGAGGAGAATTCCTTCACGACGGGCGCAGTGTTCGACATCAGCGGGGGGAGGGCTACTTACTGAGCAGGCTGCTGCGCAGCCTCTCTGTCAAAGTTCAATGTCAAATGTTAAATGTTAAACGTCCGCACACGGCAGGTTGAACACTTTTTACATTGAACATTGAGCATTTAACATTGACACGGCTCTCCACAGCTCATGGGCCTTCCCGACTCCCTGCTTCGCTCGCTCGATGAGGCCGTCGGCGCATCCTCGGTCCTCGCGAAGCCCGAAGATCTGATCCCTTATGGCTTCGACGGCACGGCCGCACTTCGTCAGCGGCCTGGCGTCGTGGTGTTCCCGCGGACGACCGATCAGGTGGTCCGGTGCGTGCGCGCCGCGATCGAGCACAGCGTGCCAATCGTCACGCGCGGGTCCGGCACCGGCCTGAGCGGCGGCAGCGTGCCGACGGCCGACAGCCTCGTCGTCTGCCTCGCGCAGATGAACCGGATTCTCGAAGTGGATCCGCGCAATCTCACGCTGCGGGCCGAGCCAGGTGTCATCACGCAGAAGATTGACGAGGAGGCCGGGCGTCACGGCTTGTTCTACCCGCCGGACCCGGGCTCGATCCGCATCAGTACGATCGGTGGAAACGTTGCGGAGAACTCGGGCGGCCTGCGAGGCCTCAAGTACGGCGTCACGCGCGATTACGTGATGGGGATCGAAGCCGTTCTCCCGGACACGCGCGTCGTGCGGCTCGGCAACAAGTGCGTGAAGGACGTCGCCGGGTATTCGCTGAAGGATCTCTTCATCGGCTCGGAGGGCACACTCGGGATCGTCACAGAGGTGCTGCTGAAGCTGCTCCCGCGTCCGGCGGCGCGGCGCACGCTGCTCGCGCTGTACGATCGCATCGAGGACGCGGCCGAGACGGTCTCGTCGATCATCGCGGCGCGCATCGTGCCCTGCACGCTCGAGTTCCTCGATCGCATGACGGCGCGGTCGGTGGAGGATTTCGCGCACGTTGGGCTGCCTACGGACTGCGACGCGATCCTGCTGATGGAAACGGATGGGCATCCCGCGGCCGTTGCCGACGAAGCCTCGCGAATGGAGGCGCTCGCGCGTGAGCACGGCGCGCGTGAGGTGCGTATGGCGCGCGATGAAGCGGAGGCCGTCAGCCTTGCCACGGCCCGGCGCAGCGCCTTCTCCGCGCTCGCGCGGCAGCGGCCGACGACGATCCTCGAGGACGTCACGGTGCCCCGCAGCGAGCTGGCGGCCATGGTGCGGTTCATCGCGGACACGGCCACCGCGCACAACCTGCAGATCGGCACGTTCGGCCACATGGGAGACGGCAACCTTCACCCGACGTTCCTGACGGACGAACGGGATGAAGACGAGATGGATCGCATCCACCTCGCGTTCGACGCGATCGTCTCCAGGACGCTGGACCTGGGCGGCACAATCACGGGCGAGCACGGCGTGGGGCTCGCCAAGAAGGCGTGGCTGCGCAAACAGTTCGGCGACGACAGCTACGAGCTGCTGCAACAGATCAAGTCGACGCTCGATCCACGGGGGCTCATGAACCCTGGGAAAATCTTCGGGTGATGTCGCATGTCACGGATTCACACAGAGGGCGCAGAGGGCAGATGACGCGAGAGGTCTTTCGTGACAGCCGCCAGACGTAGCTAACCATGTCGACCGCGCTCGCTACGCTCGACTACTCCGTCATCCAGCAGTGCATGCACTGCGGCATGTGCCTCCCCACGTGCCCAACGTACGACGCAACGCTGAAGGAGCGAAACAGCCCCCGCGGCCGCATTGCGTTGATGCGCGCTGTCGCGGACGGTGAACTGGCGATCGGCCGCGAGTTCGCGGACGAGATGAGCTACTGCCTCGGCTGCCTCGCGTGCCAGACCGCGTGTCCCGCAGGCGTGAATTACGCTGAACTGCTCGAGACGGCGCGCACGGATATCGAGCGGAGTGGCGCCGCGGCGGTAGGGCGCCCCTTTCAGGGCCGCCGTCGCGCGTTCTGGCGCCGTTTGACGCTCGGCTTCCTGTTCATGCGCCCGCGCGTACTCCGGATGGCGGGCAGGTTGCTGCACTGGTATCAGCGGAGCGGCCTCGAATCGTTCGCGCGGCGAACCGGGCTCGTCCGCCTGCTGCCCCGCAACCTCATGCGGCTCGAGCCGCAGACGCCGCGCGTCGCGGCGCGCTTCTCGAACGCCCTGATCGCGCCCGTCGAAACGCCTGTCAATTCCGTCCGGCATCGCGTGGCGCTGCTGACCGGCTGCATTCAGGATCTCGTCTACCCCGACGTCAATCGCGACACCGCGGACGTGCTGCTCGCGAACGGCTGTCAGGTCGAGACGCCGCCCGCGCAGCCCTGCTGCGGATCGCTCCACGCGCACAACGGCGAGCGCGAGGGGGCTCGCACGCTCGCACGCCGCATGCTGGATCTGATCCCGCCCGATCGCTACGATGCGATCGTCACGAACGCGGGCGGGTGCGGTTCGCACCTGCGCCATTATGCCGGCCTGCTCGATGATGACGCGGCGTACCGCGAGGCCGCGCAGCAGTGGGATCGCAAAGTGCGGGACGTCCACGAGTACCTGATCGAGATCGGCGCGCGTCCTCCACAAGCAGCGCCGTTCGATCCGCCAGGCGTGATCGCGTACCATGATTCCTGTCATCTTGCACACGGACAGCGCATCTTCCGCGAACCAAGGGCGTTGATGCGGCTGATCCCCGGAATCTCGCTCGTCGATCTGCCGGAGGCGAGCTGGTGCTGCGGGAGCGCGGGAATCTATAACATCACGCAGCCGGAGCAGTCGGCCGCGCTGCTCGACCGCAAGGTACGGAACATCGTCGCGACGGGCGCTTCGATCGTTGCCGCCGCGAATCCCGGATGTCAGCTGCAGATTGCCCGCGGGCTGCGTGCTGCGGGTGCGGATGCGGAGGTGGTTCATCCCGTAAGCCTGCTGGCGCGCGCATATCGCCGTGAGAGTAGTTGGAGGTCCAAGGCATTATGAAGTTCCTCGTGTCCCTCGCGCTGGTCGGGGGCCTGACAGCGCTTGCCCCGAATGCGGCGGTTGCACAGACGCCCACGGCGTCGATGCTCATCGAAGTCACCGATCCGTCCGGCGCACCGGTGTCCGATGTGGTCGTGTTCCTGATCAATGAAGCGGATGGACTCACGAGGCGGGGCACGACGACTCCCCAGGGCACCTACGCCGTCGACAGCCTGCCAATCGGCAGTTACACGCTCACCGCTGCGCGGGACGGCTTCAAACCCGCTGTGCTGCAGAACGTGCGCGTCCTGACCTCCGTCAAGGCCATCGTTCCCATCACGCTCTCGCCAGGCGCGTACACGGAGCAGGTGGTCGTGAACGCTGATGCGACGACGCTGCGGACGGGGAACAGTGCGGTGGGCGCGGTCTTCGATGCACACACGCTCGAGACGCTTCCGTCGAGCGAGCGCGAGGCGCTCGCGTACGCGACGCAGGCGCCCGGGATGGCGACGGCAGCCCCAGGGTCGCGCCTCTCGACGCAGGGGAACACCGGTGTCAACAGCGCCGGCGCGCGCGAGGCGGCAAACAATTTTCTGCTGGACGGCGTGGACAACAACGATCTCTTCCTCAACCGGCTCGTCATCAACCCGAGCCTGGATGCCGTGCAGGAGTTTGCGCTGCTGCAGAACACGTACGATGCGGAGTACGGGCGCAGCTCCGGGGCGCAGCTCAACGTCGTCCTCAAGTCGGGCACGCGCGTGCTGCACGGATCCGCGTACGAGTTCTTCCGCCACTCCAGCCTGGACGCACGGAACCCCTTCGAGCCGGAAGACGCGCCGCGTCCCGGGCTGCCGCGGCATCAGTTCGGCGGCACGATCGGCGGACAGATCAGAGACAAGCCGTCGTTCTATTTCGTCAGCGTGGAAGGAATTCGCGCGCGAGACTCCGAGACGCGCATCGCGCACGTGCCGACGGCGCTCGAGCGCGCGGGTGACTTCAGCCAGAGCGGTGTCACGGTGCGCGATCCGTTCACGGGACAGCCGTTCGCGGGCAACGTGATTCCCGCGGGGCGGATGAGCGCTGCGGGTGTGAAGGCTGCGGATCTCTATCCCCTTCCCAACCGGCCGAACAGCGACGCCAACTTCGTGTCGTCGCCGATCTCGGAGCGCGACGCCGTGCAGTGGACGGTCAAGACGGACCATCGCGTCTGGCACGGCAAGCCGCTGAGCATTCGCTACAGCTTCAGCCGCGACAACCGCGACCTGCCGTTCCCGGTGCGCAGCCGGAATCTGCCTGGCTTCGGCGTGTCGGTGCTCGATCAGGGACAGAACTTCGGCGTCAGCTTCACGCAGACGCCAACGATGCGGATCGTGAACGAGCTGCGAGTCGGGATCAACGCGCTGCACCGCAACAACGCGCCGCAGGACGCGGGCACCAATGGGTTCAGCACGCTCGGGATCAACGGCCCGTCGCTCGGCGACGTGGACCGAGGCTTTCCCGTGCTCGTGCTGCCGGGATTCGAATCGCTCGGAGACGACCCGAACCTGCCGGTCGACCGCAAGACGCGAACGATTCACGTGGCCGATGCCTTGACGTTCGAGAAAAGCCGTCATCACCTGAAGACAGGTGGAGAACTGCGCTCGTACCGATCCGATGGGTACAACCACCTGTTCGCGCGGGGCCAGGCGACCTTCCAGGGTGTGTTCACCGGCAGCTCCGTCGGCGACCTGCTTCTTGGTTTCCCGACGGTGACGCTGCTGGGCGTCAACGACAACCGTCAGGCGCTCCGGACGTGGGCGGTGAACGGCTTCCTCCAGGACGACTGGCGCGTTGCCCGCCGCCTCACCATCAACGGCGGTATCCGCTACGAGTACAACGCGCCGCCGTACGATGCCGAGGACCGGATGCGGATCTTCGACCTGAATGCGAACCAGCTGCTTCAGGTTGGAACGAACGGCGTCGCGCGTTCGGGGCTCGACAGCGATCTGAACAATGTCGCGCCGCGCGTGGGGGCGAGCTGGGACGTCACGGGCAACGGCAAGCTGCTCGTGCGCGGCGGCTACGGCATCTTCTACGACAGCGGCACGCTGATCGAGAACTCCGCGCTCTACTTCAATCCGCCCTACTGGACGCTGCAGCTCTTCGTGCCGAGTCCTCAGCCGGTCAGCCTGCAGTCGCCGTTCCCGACGGGACGCGCAATCACGCCGAAGCCGTCGATCAACACGATGGACCCGCGCTTCCGAAACGGATACGCGCAGGAAGGCAGCATCGGCATCGAACGCATGTTCCGCAATGTGACCACGGCCGTGCGGTACGTGACGTCGCACGGCGACGACATGGTGCGGAAGCGGAACATCAATCAACCGTTCCCCGGCCCCGGGCCGCTCGATGCGCGCCGGCCGATTCCGGGCTTCGGCGACATCCTCGTCGTCGAATCGCAGGCGTCCTCGTCGTACAACGCGCTGCAGCTCAGCGCCGAGCGCCGCAACATTCGCGGGGTCGAGTTCCGCGCGGCGTATACGCTCTCGAAGTCGATGGACGATACGTCCGCGTTCCTCGCGACCGACGGCGACGACAACACGCCGCAGAACAGCCGCGACCTCGCCGCCGAGTGGGGTCCCTCCGACTACGATGTGCGCCAGCGGCTCGTGTTGACAGGAAGCTACGAGGTGCCGCCGGACTTCAAGTGGCGGTGGCTCCGGCGATGGCAGGCGAGCGGCGTCTTCACCGCGCAGTCAGGGCGTCCGTTCACGCCGCGCGTGAGCTTCGACAACAGCAACACGGGGAACGTCGGCGGCGGCACGTTCGCGTACGACCGCCCGAACATCGTCTCCGGGCCGGGTGCGGGTGCGGTGTCGTACAACGGACAGTGGTTCGCGATCGCGCCGCAGTACACGTTCGGCAATGCGGGGCGGGACAGCCTCACCGGGCCGGGCTACGTGGCGCTGGATGGAATGATCGCGCGACGGATCTCGCTCAGCGGCCGCCGCACGCTGCAACTGCGCCTCGAGGCGTTCAATCTGCTGAACCACAGCAACTATCAGCTGCCCGACAGCTTCGTGGATCACGTGACGTTCGGGCAGAGCCTCGCGGCCTATCCGCCGAGGCAGCTGCAGCTGGCAGCGCGCTTCGCGTTTTAGCGCGCGCAGCCGCTGAAGAGAGCGCTCGCCACGAAGAGTGCCGGCATCTTGTCAATGCCGGCTGCTGTCGGTTGTCAATGCCGGCTCACTTACGCTGCAAGTGCCGGCTGGCCGACGTGAATGCCGAATGCCAGCCACGATTGGGAAGGGCGTTACTTCCGTTCGACGCCGTATCGCGAACCAGCCTTCGAAACGTCGTACTCGCGCGACTTGCCTTTCGGGATACTGAGCGTCTTCCAGTTGGCGCCCGCGAAGTGCTTCGCCAGCAGCACGATCTGCCCGACGTGCGCCGCGTAGTGCGTCAGCTGGCGATTGATGGCTTCGATCACCGCGTGTGCCTCGCCACGCACGTAGACGGTCTTGTCCAGGTCCTCGAGCTGCAGGGACGAAACCGTATCGAGCACGAGCGTCCACGCGCGATCCCACTCCTCGCGGACGCGCGCGGGCGAGTCGCCGGAGCCGGTTTCGAACTCGGTGTCGCGATTGCGAGTCGGCTTCTCGCCGTCCGACGTCAGGAAATCCGTCCAGCGGGATCGCATGTTGCCGGCCAGATGCTTCATGATGATCGCGATGCTGTTCGCGTCCGGATCGATCAGCGCGAACAGATCTTCATTCTTGATCTGCGCGATCGCCTTGTCCGCCTGCGCCTTCAGCTTGCGGAGCTGCAGATGGACATCGTCGAGATACTGTTGTTCGATCATGGTTCGGCTCGTCCTTCGTTCGATTCACCGTATCACCTCGATGAGCGCGAGGTGTCCCCGCGTCGCGCCCAGCGGGACGTCGCAGGTGAGTAATGGAGCGTCGAGAGCCTCCGCGAGCGCGACGTACATGGCGTCGTACGCTGTGAAGTTGTCGCGAAGCGCCCATGCGCGAAGAAGCAAATCGGCATGAGAATAGCGCTGAAGGTCGAAAAGCGAGAGATCCGCGAGAGCGTCCGCGGCTCGGTCCGCCGCTACCTGTCCCGCCCGCACCAGACGCCGAAGGCCCTGCGCCACCTCCACGTCCATGAGATGAGGTGCATGGACTCCCGGCTGCCGAACGAGCCGCGCCTCGACCCGCGAGCCGAGCGGCGTCTGCAAGAGGAACTCGATCATTGCCGACGCATCGATGACGATCACGCGGACTCGCGCTCTTCTCGAATCACGACCGCTGCCGGCGTAGTCAACGTGACGGGCGTCCGGCTATGGATCCTGGCCAGCATCTCCTCACGCGTCGGCAACGCTGCGATTCGCTTGAGCTCGGCAAGAAGATAGTCGGACAGCGACTGCCCCGCCATCGCGGCACGGGCCTTCAACTTACGATGAAGCGCGTCAGGGACGTTCCGGACCTGGACCATTTTGGACATGCTCTGAGCATGCGACCATGCGATGCACATGTCAAGGCTCCCGGTCTACATCGAGCATTCGTCATTCGTCATTGACAGTGTCGCTGCCCGCACCCTCCTCCACCGCAATCTTGAAGGCGGTGTTCGCGGCCGGCACACCCGCGTACACCGCGACCTGCAACAGGACCTCTTTGACGTCGGCGGGCTCGAGATCCTGCGCGAGCCCTGACTTCAGGTGGAGGCGAAACTCTTCCCACCGCCCCTGCGCCGCGGTGATGGCGAGCACCAGCAGCCGGCGCGTGCGGACGTCGAGACCGGGCCGCGTCCAGATCGTGCCCCACGCACAGGTCGTGATCAACTCCTGGAACTCGCGTGTGAAATCAGTCGTCGCGGCTTCTGCGCGATCGACGTGCGCGTCGCCCAGCACCTGGCGGCGGACGCGCGATCCGGCGTCACGAACCGATGAACCGCGATCGAGGAGGAAATCTGCAACCTCCACACTGAACGCGCGCGGCGCTTCGATATTCGAGAGATGCGCCGCCTCGAGCCGCACGAACCTCACATGCGGGATCTGTTCGGCGAGCGGACGGCTGTGCACCTCCCACGGCATCGACACATCGCGCGTTCCGGCGATGACGAGCGTCGGCACCCGGATGGCGTGCAGTTGCGGGGTGCCGTCCCAATCGCGGACGGCCGCGCAGCAGCCCGCATAGCCCGCAGGATCCGTCGCGAGCAACATGCGCCGCGCCCAGGCCGTTCGCGGCGTCTGGCGCACGAGCGTGGCGGGCGAAAAGAACCGGCCCATGACCGTCTCGGCAACGCCAGTCATTCCTTCGCCGATCACCGTACGGCGGCGCGTTTCCATAGCCTGCCCATCGGGATGATGTGAGGTGTTGGCGAGCACGAGTCGAGTCACGCGATCAGGCGCGTGCAGCGCGAGCCACTGACCGACCAATCCCCCGAGCGAGAGACCGCAGAACGCGAACTGCTGGATCATGAGCGCGTCGGCGAGCGCGAGCACGTCGCGGCCGAGCATCGCGACCGTGTAATCCTCCTGATGAACGGAGGACGCACCGTGTCCACGCGTGTCGTAGCGCAGCAAGCGGAGGTGCGGGAGGAGGTCCGCGACCTGCTCGTCCCACATGCCGTGATCGAGGCCGAGCGAGTGGGAAAGCACGAGCACGGGCGCATCGTCGCGGCCATCCATACGGAAGTACGTGCGGTGCCCGCCGGTCTCGACGAAAGGCATCCGCTCAGCGCTCCCGCGGAGTGTCGAGGAGACGCTGTCGCAACGTCTCCGCAGCGCCGAGATACTCCTCGGGCCGATCGATGCGTTCGAGCAAGTCGGGCGACAACGCACCCGACACTTCGGGCATCCTGCGCAGCGCCTCCCCGAACCGCCGTCCGCTCTTCTGCGCGGCAGCGAGCGCGTCCTTCACGAGTCGATCGGCGGCCTCCCGTCCGAGCGGCGGAGAGAGCAGCATCATCGCACGCTCTGCAAACACGCCGCCGTTCGTACTCTCCAGATTCGCGCGCATCGCGTGCGGATCGACCTGAATCTCCTCCATGGTGGCGGCAAGGGCCGCGAGCGCCGCGCCCGTGGACTGCACGACGTCGGCAACCGTCGGCCACTCGGCCTGAAGTCCGCCGACGGCGCGCTCGTGCTCCTGGACCATGCCAGTGAGGAATGCCGCGACCAGACCTGGAACACGCGTCGCCGCCGCGAGAACGATCGCCGACCCCGAGGGGTTTTTCTTCTGAGGCATCGACGAGGATTCGCCACCGGATTCGGAGACCTCGTGCACTTCGCCCTGCATCAGCAGACTGATGTCGCGCGCGATCTTGCCGAGCGTGGCCGTGTAGATCCCGCAGGCCGTCACGATGGCGGCCAGACGGTCACGATGCGAGTGCCACGGCGCGTCCACGTACTGTAAGCCGAGTGCGGCTGCGAGCGCCTTCGCGATCCCGGGGCCGTTATCACCGAGCGAGGCCATTGTGCCAACCGCGCCGCCAAATTGCAGTACCACGCCATCGTTCCAGCTCGTGGACAAGCGCATCCAGTTGCGCGCCACGGCCCCGTGCCACCCCGCAACCTTCAGCCCGAACGTGATCGGAGCGGCTGGCTGCAGCAGCGTGCGCCCGAGCATCACGGTGGACGCGTGCGTATCGGACAGCGTGCGAAGCGCCCGTTGCAGGCGCGCGTGATCACGCGCGAGGACGTCGCGCGCACGAACGAGGAGCAGCACGAGCGCGGTATCGGAGATGTCCTGACTGGTCGCGCCCCAATGCACGAATGCCGCGGCGTCGGCGTCGCGCGCACGTACGCGCTCCCGCAAACCACCGACGAGTGGAATCGTCAGAGTCGCAGACGCGCGCGCCTCGTGCGCGATGGCATCAGCGTCGAAGAGATCGGCGCGGGCGCAGGCGGCAATCGCCTCCGCCGCGTGCCGGGGAATGATTCCCGTAGCCGCTTGAACCTGCGCGAGCGCGGCTTCGACGGCGAGCATGGCGCCGAGGATGGAGGCATCGGAAAAAATCGCCGAGAGCTCGTCGGTCGTCGACAGGCTATCGATAAGGCGCATCCCGATCTCTACTGTGGGGCGGCCCTTTCAGGGCAGCCTGCACGCGGACCTGAAGGGCCTCCGCCACCTTGGCGAGAGCCCGCGGCCGGCAGTGATTCCGCGAGTGCACGCACGCTGAGGGCCTCACAGATCAAAGAAAACCGTCTCGTCTTTGCCCTGCAGCCTGATGTCGAACGTCCACAGGCCGGGATCCTCCGTGTCTGGAGATGCCGTGAGCGTCTGCCGCCGGTTTGCGGGAACGACGGCGAGGACCGGGTCCGACGGCAGGGCCGCATCAGCCTCGAAGTAGATGCGCGTGTAGAGATGACGCTGCAGACCGCGGGCGAAGAGACAGACGTTGATGTGCGACGCCTGCAGCACTCCTCCGTCGCCCGCGACACGGCCCGGGCGAATCGTCTCGAACACGCACGCACCTTCCGTGTTCGTGGGAAGCCGGCCGAAGCCGCAGAACGCACCAAGCGTGCTGTCGCGCGGCCCGTTCAAAGCCGCCATGTCTTCAGGCTGCGCGTACTTTCCGTCCGCATCGGCGTGATACAGCTCGACGAGCGCGTCTGTCACTGGCGCCCCGGCGCCATCGAGCACGCGGATGCGGAGACGGATTCGATCGCCATGCGTGCCGGAAGGCACGAGGCACCCAAGCGTCGTGTTCGCGACGAGCGCGAAGTGAAAAAACGGTCCAACGGTTTGCGAAGCTGTCGGAATCAAATGGCTTCCGCCCGAGGGCGGAAGCGACAGGTCGGCGCTCATCTCGGCGCCTCGAACGGCGTCGCCTCGTCGCCGCGAAGGACGATGTCGAAGCGGTAGCCGAGGGCCCATTCGGGCCGCGTGAGATGGAGATCGAAGGCCGAGATGAGTCGCTGTCGCGCGCGCTCGTCCGGGACGCCCTGAAAGATCGGGTCGTACGCGAACAGCGGATCATCCGGAAAGTACATCTGCGTGACGAGCCGCGACGCGAGGTTCACACCGAACAGCGAAAAATGAATGTGCGCCGGACGCCAGGCGTTCGGGTGATTGAGCCACGGATAGGCGCCCGGCTTGATCGTGACGAACTGGTAGCGGCCTTCCGCGTCCGTGAGCGTCCGTCCTGCGCCCGTGAAGTTCGGATCGAGCGGCGCCGGATGATTGTCTACGGCATGCGCGTAGCGGCCCGCCGCATTGCACTGCCAGATCTCGACGAGTGTATGCGCGACTGGCCGACCGCGTTCGTCCAGTACGTTGCCAGACACGATGATGCGCTGGCCCTGCGGCTCCCCCGCGTGCTGCCGTGTCAGATCGTTGTCCGTCTCACCGATGGGAAGAAGGCCGTAAACAGGGGCTGCGAGGTTCGCGAGATTGTCGGGAATCGTCACCAGCGGCTGGAGCGGCGCGCGACGGACCGTCGAACGATATGGCGGATAAAGCAGCTGAGGCTGCGCCGCAGCTCGCTCCGCGCGACGCAGCTCGATGTCGGGCACGTCCGTAGCCGTGCCGAGGCCTCTCGACGTCCCGGCGTCTTCAGGCGTGCCTGCGGCGTCAGTCGACCGCTGTTGCGCCGTGTGCTCGTGCCGTACGGGCATTCAAATCTCTGAGGGTGTCCAGCGCGACTCGATCCGGAGGCGGCGTCACGTCGACATTCGCGGCGAAACGTACCGCCCAACCGGTGTTCTCGCGAATTCGTTCGTGCGTGACGCCCGGGTGCACGCTCACCACGACGAACTCCATCGTCACCGGATCGGGCTTCATCATACACAAGTCCGTCACGAGGAGCGCCGGCCCTTCCGTCGTGATGCCGTGCGCGCGCCGCTCGTGCCCCGTCGGTCCGTGCCCCAGCGACGTCATGAAGTCGAGCCGCTCGACGAGCGCGCGCGCGTTGTGACGCATGACTATGTAGATGCGGCCGCAGCTCGTGGCGATTTCCGTTGCACCGCCGCTGCCCGGCAGCCGGACCTTTGGTTTCTGGTAGTCACCGATCACGGTGCTGTTCAGGTTCCCGAAGCGATCCACCTGCGCGCCGCCCAGGAATCCGACGGAGATGCGGCCTCCCTGCAGCCAGTACTGAAACAGCTCGGGCACGGACACCGTCGTGAGTGCCGTTTCGCACAACTCTCCGTCGCCGATCGACAGCGGCAGCACGTGCGGCTTCGTCTCGAGCGTGCCCGATTCATACACCAGCGTCAGCCGCGGCGCGTGCGTGAGCCGCGCCAGATTGCAGGCCGCGGACGGAAGCCCGATGCCGACGAAGCAGACGTCTTCGTTGCCGAGCGCTCGCGCGGCGGCAACCGTCATCATCTCCGTAGCCGTGTAGTCCGAACCGCTCATCGGGATCGCATGACGTTGTCGGTCATCCACGTCGAGAAGCGATCCCGATCGCGCGAGATCGCGTCCCAGGCCACGTAGAACGCGTTGTCGCGCTGGTAGTAGCCGTGCGCATAGGAGGGGCGTGCGCCGTTCGGCGCGACGGCAATCGCGGTGATGACCCACGACGGTAGAATCGCCGCGTTCGCGCCCCGTGGAAGCTGGTCGACGACTTCTTCGACGGTCACCAGGCTGCGTGCGGCCGCGAGCACCGCCTCCTTCTGCACGCCCACGATGCCGTGAATCAGGACGTTGCCGGCGCGGTCCGCCTGCTGTGCGTGGACGACGGCAACGTCGGGGCGAATCGCCGGCACGGATGCGAGCTGCTCTCCGGTGAACGGACAGGGGACGAACCTGATGTTGGGATTGACCCGGGCGAGGTCGGAGCCGCGGTAGCCGCGAAAGAAGGCGCACGGCATCCCCGCCGCGCTCGCGGCGTACGCGTTCGCCATCGCTGCATGGCTGTGCTCTTCGATCTCGAGCGGCTGCGGCCAGCCGTTCTCGACGGCATCGCGCAGCCGATGCAGCGAGCCGACGCCAGGATTGCCGCCCCACGAGAAGATTAACTTTCGCGCGCAGCCCGCGCCAATCATCTGATCGAACAGCAGGTCGGGCGTCATGCGGATCAGCGTCAGATCGCGGATCTGCTGGCGGATGATCTCGTGGCCGGCCGCGAACGGGATCAGGTGAGTGAAACCCTCGAGTGCGACGCGATCACCCGGACGCACGAGTCGCGCAACAGCGTCGGGCAGCTCGAGGAACTCGCTCATGTCCGTCGAGCATTATGGATCTCTGCGGCGCGTCTCTTCCGCCTGAAGGCGGAAGCCACGAATCGGAGTATCACGAATCGGAGTGTCACGAATCGGAGTGCCCGGATCCCGGACCCCGGACGCCGGTACAATTCAGCCCTATGCCGGTTCTTCGCACGCAGGTCGGAATCGTCGGCGCCGGCCCGGCCGGGCTCATGCTGGGACACCTGCTGCACCGCGCCGGCATCGATTCCGTGATCCTCGAGGACCGCAGCCAGGAGCACGTCATCGATCGCGTGCGCGCGGGCGTGCTCGAACAAGGCAGCGTCGATCTGATGCATGCGGTCGGTGTAGGTGCGAGGCTCGACAAAGTCGGGATGCGGCACGATGGCATCTACATCGCCTTTCACGGCGAGCGCCATCGCATCGATTTCGCGGCGCTGACCGGCGGGCGGTCGATCACCATCTACGGACAGAACGAACTCGTGAAGGACCTGATCGCCGCCCGGCGCGCGACAGAGCGTCCTCTCTTCTTCGAGGTCGAAGACGTTCAACTCGGCGATCTGCAATCGATTACGCCGGCGATCCACTTCACCCACGATGGGGCCGAGCATGAGCTGCGCTGCGATGTCATCGCCGGCTGCGATGGTTCGCATGGCGTCTCACGGGACTCGGTCCCCCCGGCGCACGTCCGAACCTACGAACGCACGTATCCATTTGCATGGCTCGGCATCCTCGCGGACGCGGCGCCTTCGTCCGACGAGCTCGTCTACAGCCTTCACGAACGCGGATTCGCGCTCTTCAGCATGCGCTCGACGAAGGTCACGCGCCTCTATCTCCAATGCGGCCCGGAGGAGGACGCGGCGGACTGGCCGGACGAGCGTATCTGGGCAGAACTGCAGGAGCGGCTGCACACGGCAGATGGATGGCGTCCGCTCGAGGGACCGATCACACAGAAGGGCGTGACCCCGATGCGCAGTTTCGTCTGCGAGCCGATGCGCTATCACCGGCTCTTCCTCGCCGGCGACGCGGCGCATATCGTTCCGCCGACGGGTGCGAAGGGGCTGAACCTCGCGATGTCGGATGTGACGACGCTCGCGGGTGCGCTCGCTGAATTCTTCAGAACGGGCAGTGAGGCGCTACTCGATGAATACTCGGAGCGCGCATTGCGGCGCGCGTGGCGCGCGCAGCGGTTCTCGTGGTGGATGACATCGATGCTGCACCGAAGCGACGAGGGAAATCCATTCGACTACCGGCGTCAGCTCGCGGAGCTCGAGTACCTCGTCAGCTCGAGGGCCGCGATGACCAGCCTCGCGGAGAACTACGCCGGCTTTCCGTTCGATCCGCCACCGGCGTAGCGGCAAAGGCATACTTCTCCCTCTGACGCCCAGCCAGGATAGGATAGGCACCGTTTTTCGAACGGAACGCGCGGTAAAGGGCGGCCAGCGGGGCGGCGTATGTATGCAGAAATTCGCGTCGCGCGCAACTTTCGCCGCCGACGACGCGGACGTTTTCGTAGCGCGCAACTTAGTGGTGCGGTAGCGGCTGCCCGTGTCAGGAGGACTGGGTGATTAGAAGGCATATCGCAGCGCTGGCGCTCGGAGGTGCCGCGTTCTGTTCGTCTCTCTTCGCCCAGGCGCTGCCTGCGCGTGCGCCGCACAGCGGGGCTGGACAGCAGCCGCCCGGCGCGGCGGCGCAGGGGCCGCCATCGATGCACATCTACATTCGATCCGGTCTGAAGACGCACGGTCCCGGCCAGCACGACTACCCACAGTTCCTCGCCGACTGGAGCAAGGTCCTGACCGAGCGCGGCGCAGCCGTCGACGGTTCGCTGCATTTTCCGAGGGCCGAGGAACTGAAGGACACTGACGTCCTGGTCATGTACAAGGGGGACTCGGGCTACCTGTCGCCTGAAGAGAAGGACACGCTGCAGGCCTATCTGAAGCGCGGCGGCGGCATCGTCAGCTTCCACGACACGCTCTGCGGACCGGATCCTGCGTACTTCTCGACCATCGTCGGCGGCGCGAAGAAGCACGGCGAGACGAACTACACGCTCGAAGCGGACGTGCCCTACACGATCGTCGACGCGTCGAATCCGATCATGCAGGGGATGTCGAACTTCACGATCAAGGACGAGGCATTCTTCCTCATGACGTGGTCGAAGGCACCCGCCATTCACGTCCTCGCCACCGCGACGATGGCGCCGACTCCGAGCGCGAAGGGGCACGAAGGAGAGGTCGTCCCGCAGATCTGGACGTACGAGAACACGCTCGCGGGCGGACAGCCGTATCGCGCGTTCGTCTGGATGCAGGGCCACAACTATTCGAACTTCGCCGACGCGCAGGTACAGCCGATGCTGCTGCGCGGCATCGCGTGGGCGGCGAACAAGTCGGTCGATGCACTGATGACGGTGCGTCAGCCGCAGCGAGGCAGAGGAGGAACTGGCGGAATGTAGCCCAGGTCTTGAGACCCCCCCCAGCTGCGGCGCACCAGAAGTGCGCCTACTTCGTTCCTTTTACCCCATTTTCCTGGAACAACTGCGGCGTGAATTCGACGAGGTAGTTGCGCCAGTTGAGCCACGTGTGGCCGCCGGGGCTTTCCTTGAACGTCGCGTCGAAGCCGTGCTTCTTGAGCATCTCGACGGTTGCCTTCGACGTCTCGATCAATCCATCGTCGGCGCCGGTTGAGAACCACAGCAGCTTCAATCCTTTCTTCGCGGCCGCATCGTCGAGCGCTGCAGCGTGCTGCTCTTCCCATGACGGACCGGACGGCGGTGGAGCAGCCGGTGCGCCGGCGCGCTGCGGCATCGGGACGATGCCGAAGACGCCAGAGCTGAAGACGCCGATGTACGCGAACTTGTCCAGGTGCGACATCGAGATGTTCAGCGTCTGGCCGCCGCCCATCGACAGCCCCGCAATCGCGCGACTGGCGCGCGTCGCCAGCACGCGGTAGTTCTTCTCGACATACGGCATTACGTCGGTCAGGAAGTCTTCGGCGAATTCATCGCGCCCGCCGGGAGTCCCGCGTCCAGCCGTCGTGCGGCTCGTGTGTCCGGCGGGCATGACGAGGATCATCGGCTTCGCCTTCTTCACCGCGATCAGGTTGTCGAGGATGAAACCTGCGCGGCCGACCGACGACCATGAATCATCGCTGTCGCCTGCGCCGTGCAGAAGATAGAACACCGGATACTTCTGCGTGCCGCCCGCTTCATACCCTGGCGGCGTGTAGACGTGCATGCGGCGGAAGCGGCCGAGCGCGGTCGAGTAGTACGTGACGGCGGCAACGGCGCCGTGCGGCACCTGTTTCGTATCGAACATGTCGGAGCCCGGAACCGTCACCAGGCTCCAGGTGTTGTTGTTCGACTCGCTTGTGGACGGATTCCGCGGGTCGATGATCGAGATGGTCGCGATGTTGAAGTTGTAGCGGTACGCACCCGGCTCGAGCGGACCGACGGTCGCTTCCCACACTCCCTCGTCGCCTTTCGTCATCTCGGTGCCGCGGCCATTGCCCGGGATGTCGGTGCCGCGCAGCGAGACCTCCTGCGCCTGCGGCGCGAGGATGCGGAAGGTGACGCGCCGGTCGGGTAGCACTTCCGGCGAGATCACGGTCGGCCCCTGCGGCGCTGCGCCGCGTCCCTGCGGCGGGGCTGCCGGTACGGTGGTTGGCGGCAACGGCCTGGGCGGCGCCGGTGTGTCCTGCGCCGCGAGTCCGAGGGTCCAAGCAATCAGTGCAGCTGATGCCAGCACGCCTGATCCGAGCCGATGCGCATCCGTCATAAAGTCTCCCGCAATCTATGTGGCTTCCGCCTTCAGGCGGAAGATCGCCGGACGGCACTGATCTTCCACCTGAAGGTGGAAGCCACGGATCGCTATATCTATTGCGCGCTGCGCCGCGCGAGCCACAGCATCGTCCCGCCAAAAATCACCATCACCAGGCCCCACCACAAATTGATGTTCACGCCGACGACGTGTACGCGTTCGACCGCGCCGTCGATCGCGAGGATCGCTCCGCAAATCGCGAAGAGCAGCCCGATCGGAACGCGAAGGTCGAATGTCATATCACCAGAAGATGAGATTGAGCGCGACGACGAGCACCAGCACGACGGTGCCGAGGAGCACAGGGCGCTGCCACCACATCAACCCTTCGTCGCTTGGACGCGGCGTCAGCCCGTAGACCAGCCCCTTCAACTCCGCTTCCGCCTTGGCCGGCGTCGCGAGGCTGATCGCGATCGTCACGACGAAGCAAATCGTCCACGCCCAGGAGGCGCCCCAGAAGTTCTGCGCCATGTCGGACGGGTACTGATGGACGACGGCAAGCTTCGGCAGCAGCGACGCGCTGGCGCCCGCAACACTCGTCAGCTCGTAGTGCAGCGCCGCCGTCGCCGTGCCGGACACGAGTCCCCAGAACGCGCCGTGCCCCGTCGTCCGGCGCCAGAACATGCCGAGCAGGAACGTCGCGAACAGCGGCGCGTTCACGAAGCTGAACACGAGCTGCAGCATGTCCATGATGTTGTTGAACCGCATCGCCACATAGGCGGTCGCAACGCTGATCAGGATGCCGACGACCGTGGTCAGCCGGCCGACGCGCAGATAGTGCGCGTCGCCTGCACCCGGATGGACGTAGGACTGATAGATGTCGTAGGTCCACACGGTGTTGAACGCGGTGACGTTCCCGGCCATTCCCGACATGAAGCTCGCCATCAGCGCCGTCAGGCCGAGGCCCAGCAGCCCCTCGGGGTAGTAGCGCGCCATCATCATCGGGAGCGCCATGTTGTAGTCGTACGTGCCGGCGGACGTCGTAGGCAGCAGCGGGCCGGCATCACCGATGGGATGCAGCGTCAGCGCAAGCGCCATGATGCCGGGAAGGATCACGAGGAACGGGAAGACCATCTTCGGCATCGCGGCGATCAGCGGTGTGCGGCGAGCCGCGTTCATCGAATCGGCCGCCATCGCGCGCTGGACGACGAGGAAATCCGTGCACCAGTAGCCGAACGACAGCACGAAGGCAAGCCCCATCATCATCCCGAACCAGTCGACCCCGAGCGGGTTCGCGGACGCGCTCCCCATGTTCGCCCACGCGTGGACGAATTCCTCGGGCACACGCGCGCTCAGTCCCTTCCACCCGCCGATCTCGCGGAGCCCCAGATACACGAGCGGCGCGAAGCCGAACACGATCAGGAAGAACTGAAGGACTTCGTTGTAGATCGCACTCGTCAGGCCGCCGAGCGCGATGTAGACGAGAACGACGACCGCGGAGATGAGGATGCACGCGTGCAGGTTCCACCCGAGCAGGAGCGACAGCAGTGCACCCATTGCGTACATGCTGATGCCGGACGAGAACACCGTCATAACCGCGAAGGTCAGCGCGTTGAACGCGCGGGTCTTCTCGTCGAAGCGCAGCTTCAGGTACTCTGGGACGCTCCGCGCGCGCGAGCCGTAGTAGAACGGCATCATGAAGATGCCGACGAAGACCATCGCCGGAATCGCGCCGACCCAGTAGAAGTGGCTCGTGAGGATGCCGTACTTCGCACCGCTCGCGGCCATGCCGATCATTTCCTGCGCGCCGAGGTTCGCCGACAGGAACGCCAGCCCGGCGGTCCAGGCCGGAATCGAGCGGCCAGCCAGCAGGAAGTCGTCGCTGTGGACCATCCGCCGCCGGAGGGCGAATCCGATCCCGAGGACGAACGCGACGTAGATCCCGATGATCAGCAGATCGATGAAGGCAACGTGCATGGAGGCTGATAACGTACCACATGAGGTGTCTCAGCCAACCTGTACCGCCCAACCGACGTCCAATCGACGCGGGAGGCCTCCATGTCCGATGTTCGCCTGGCAATCCGAGCCCTGCGGTCGACGCCGATCCTCTCCATCGTCGCGGTGCTGTCGTTGACGCTCGGGATCGGCGCCAACACGGCGATCTTCGCGATCGTCGACACGCTCCTGTTACGCTCGCTCCCGGTGAAAGACCCGGGCCGGCTCGTGATGCTCGGCGAAGCGACATCGAATGGACAGACGTCGTGGACGTATCCGATCTGGCAACAGATCCATCAGCGGCCTGAGCTCTTCGAAGATGCCTTCGCATGGTCGTCGACGCGCTTCAACCTCGCCCCAGGTGGACGAGCCGAGCTGGTCGATGGTCTGTGGGCGAGCGGCGGCATCTTCGAGACGCTCGGCGTCGACGCGACGCTTGGACGCACGTTCACGGATGCCGACGACGTGCGCGGCGGTGGGCCGGACGGGCCGGTCGCCGTCGTCAGCTACGAGTTCTGGCAGCGGCGGTTCGGCGGCGCAGCCGACGTGATTGGGCGCACGCTGAACGTCGAGCGCGTGCCCGTCACGATCATCGGCGTCACGCCGCCCGAGTTTTTCGGGCCCGAGGTCGGACGCACGTTCGACATCATTCTGCCGCTCGGCGTCGAGCCGCTCGTTCGCGGCAAGGAGACGTGGCTCGACGGACGATCGACCTGGTGGCTGGGCATCATGGGGCGACTGAAGCCCGGGCAGTCGGTCGAGTCCGCAACGCAGGCGCTCCTGAGCGCTCAGCCTCAGATCCGCGAGGCCACGCATCCGGGATGGAGTGGATACCTTGGAGATCCGCTGGCGCTCCGCCCGGCCTCAACCGGCGATTCGTCATTGCGCCGTCGCTACGAGCGCCCGCTGATCATGCTGTTGATCATCGTCGCGCTCGTGCTCGTGATCGCATCCGCGAACATCGCGAACCTGCTGCTCGCGCGTGCGACGGCACGACGCCATGAATTGAGCGTCCGCCTCGCGTTGGGCGCATCGCGTTGGCGCCTGGCGCGGCTGCTGCTGACCGAAAGCCTGGTGCTCTCGAGCGCGGGGGCGGCACTCGGGGTCCTCGTCGCGTACTGGGGCAGCCGCCTGCTCATCGCGCAGCTCTCGACGAGCACGAGCCGCGTATTCCTCGATCTCTCGTTCGACTGGCGGATATTCGCCTTCACGGTCGGCGCAACAGTCGCGACGACGCTTCTGTTCGGGACGGTGCCGGCGCTTCGGGCAGCGGCGATTGCACCGATGGAGGCGATGAAGGAACAAGGCCGCGGAGCCGTGGGCGACGCTCGCAGTCTCTTCGCAGGCGGCCTCGTTGTGGCGCAGGTGGCGTTGTCGGTCGTGCTGGTGGTGGGCGCGGGGTTGTTCGTTCGCACGTTCGCCTCGCTCGCAGCGCTGCACCTCGGCTTCGATCGCGATCGCGTGCTCGTGGTGAACATCAACTCGCAACGGGCGGAGATTGCTCCCGAGGAACGCATCGCAACGTACGAACGCGTGCACGAGGCGGCCCGCTCGCTGCCGGACGTCGCCGGCGCGGCGCTGTCGGTGATCACGCCCGTGAGCGGACAGGGGTGGAACAACATGTTCGACGTCTCAGGGACGCCGCCGCTCGCAGGGCGACAGAGCTCGGTCTTCCTGAACGCCATCACGCCGGACTGGCTCCCGACGCTTCGCACTCCCCTGCTCGAAGGCCGGCAGTTCACAAGTCGCGATCGGAAGGGCGCACCGCTCGTGGCGATCGTGAATCAGGCGTTCGCGCGCAGGTTTCTGAACGGGGCGAGCCCCGTCGGCCGGATGGCGAAATACCGAGCGGTTCCAGGGCTGAAAAAGGCGCCGCCGCCCGCGAGGGAGATCGTCGGCGTCGTCGCAGATGCCGTGTATCGGAACCTCCGCGAACCGGTTCCACCCACGATGTACATCCCGCTGACGCAGCTCGACGAAGATTTCCTGCTGCCGTCCATCGCGTTGATCGTTCGCTCGAATGCCGCGTCGCCGGCACCGCTGACGCGCAGCCTGACGGCCGCCATTGCGGGCGTGAGCCCGGATCTCGCGTTGACGTTCCGTCCGCTGTCGGATTTCGTCAACGCTGCCCTGACTCAGGAAAGGCTCGTCGCGACGCTATCCGGGTTCTTCGGAGGCCTGGCGCTGCTCCTCGCGGCGCTCGGCCTGTACGGCGTGACGTCGTACGCGGTCCATCGGCGCCGGACGGAGATCGGAGTCCGCATGGCGCTCGGGGCCGCGCCCGCCGGCGTCGCGCGGCTGGTGCTGCGACGCGTGGTCTGGCTCGTCGGCGGCGGCGTTGTCGCAGGCGCCCTCGTGAGCATCTGGGCGACGCGCTTCGTGGAAACGCTCCTCTGGGGACTCACGCCGAACGATCCGGTGACATTGATCGCCGCGTGCATCGTCCTTCCACTCGTTGGAGGGCTCGCAACCTGGCTGCCCGCCTGGCGCGCGTCCCATATCGATCCCGCGGTGGTGTTGCGTGAAGGGTGAGGCACCGGCGCTATACTCTCGCCGGGAGCTGCATCTATGCGTCACATACCGGGCGTCCTGCTTGGAATCCTGTGCTGCGCTGCCGTCGTCTCCGCGCAAACCGCTGATGAACTGATTGCAAAGAACACCGCGGCGAAGGGCGGCATCGACAAGATCAAAGCCATCAAGTCCCTTCGCATGACCGGCCGCCTCGAGCAAGGGGATTTCTCGGCTGCGTTTGGTCGCGAGGCGAAGGCGCCGGAGCTTCTTCGCGTCACGCTGACCGTTCAGAACATGACGCAGGTGCAGGCGTACGACGGCTCGGTCGGCTGGCAGATCGCGCCGTTCTCCGGCCGCAAGGATCCGGAGCTGCTGGGCGAAGAGGAGCTGCGCGATCTCGTCGAAGACGCGGATTTCTACGGGCCGTTGATCGACGCGAAAGAAAAGGGCAATGCGATCGAGTACCTCGGCACCGAGGCCGTCGATGGCGACGAGGTGTACCGGCTGAAGGTCACCTTGAAGAACGGCGACCTCGTGTACTACGACCTCGATCCCGACACGTATCTCGAGATTCGGACCGAGACGCACCAGTTCATCCGCGGTTCGGTCCGCGAGAGCGTCACCGAGCTGGGATCGTACAAGCTGGTCAACGGCGTCTATTTCCCGTTCTCGATCGAATCCGGTCCCAAGCGCAATCCGACCGCGCGCGCGAAGATCACCTACGACACCATTGAAGCGAACGTCGACATCCCTGATTCGGCGTTCAAGATGAGGCAGTAATGATGTGGACACCCTCGCGCCGTCTGCAGGAACTCATCGCGTGCTCGGCCGCGATTTTCGCGCTCGTGTGGACCGAAGCGGCCGGACAACAGAGCGCCGCGAACGGGCGTCCGGCGCGTTTCGATTCCGGCGCGATCTCCGGTCTCGTGGCACGCAACATCGGGTCCGCCGAGATGAGCGGCCGCGTGGCCGCAGTCACCGCAGCCGAACAGGACGGCCGCATCACGGTCATCGTCGGCTCCGCCAGCGGAGGCATCTGGAAGTCCATCAACGGTGGGACGACGTTCAGGCCCATGTTCGACGCGCAGCCGGTCCAATCGATCGGCGCCGTCGCCGTCGATCCCTCGAATCCTCAAATCGTGTGGGCGGGAACCGGCGAGAGCTGGGTACGCAACAGCGTCTCCGTTGGCGACGGCGTCTATAAATCGATCGACGGCGGCGAGAACTGGACGAACACCGGCCTGCGGGACTCGGAACACGTTGCAAAGATCCTGATCGATCCGCGGAACGGTAATCACGTGCTGGCGTGCGCAACCGGACACCTGTGGAACGACAGCAGCGCCGGCGGCGTGTTCAAGACATCCGACGGCGGCAAGACGTGGAACAAGGTGCTGCCGGGTGCGAACGCGTCCACCGGATGCGCGATGCTGTCCGCGAGCGTGCAGGAACCCGACACGGTTTACGCGGCAATGTGGGATTTTCGCCGGCAGGCGTGGACGTTCCGATCCGGCGGACCGGGAAGCGGACTCTTCAAATCGACGGACGGCGGGGATCACTGGACGGAGCTCTCGCCCAGCGGGGCCGCCGGCCTTCCCGAGAAACCGTACGGGCGCATCGCGCTGGCCGTCGCGCCGTCGAAGCCGCAGACCGTCTACGCAATGATCGAATCGGCGCACAGCGCGCTGTTCCGATCCGATGATGGCGGGCAGCACTGGACGAAGCTGGACGCGAGCCAGAACATGGTGCTGCGTCCGTTCTACTTCGCCAACCTGATCGTCGATCCGAAGAATCCGGACAAGGTATTCAAGGTCGACGGCCCGCTCCTCGTGAGCGTCAACGGCGGACGCAGCTTCAGCACCGTCGCAAACTCCGCCCACGGCGACTTCCACGACGTGTGGATCGATCCCGGCAATCCCAATGTCATGTTTGCGGGCGACGATGGCGGCCTCTGGCGAAGCCTCGACGGCGGCACCCAGTGGGAGCACATGAAGAACCTGCCGCTGTCGCAGTTCTATCACGTGAGCGTCGACGCCGCGGATCCGTATCACGTCTACGGAGGCCTGCAGGACAACAGTTCGTGGGTCGGCGACTCCTCGTACCCGGGCGGCGTCGGCAACGCGCAATGGGAGAACATGTACGGCGGCGACGGCTTCTGGATGTGGCAGGATCCGTCCGACGCGGACTACGTCTACGCCGAAGCGCAGGGCGGCGAGATCGGCCGCGTGCATCGATTCACGCACCAGATCCGCACGATCAAGCCGTACGCGCGCTACGGAGAAAAGCTGCGGTTCAACTGGAACACACCAATCCAGGTGAGCCCGACCGACAAGAACACGCTGTACCTGGGCGCGCAGTTCCTGTTCCGCTCGCGCGACAAGGGGCAGTCGTGGGAGCGCATTTCGCCGGATCTGACCACCAACGATCCCGAGAAGCAGAAGCAGGAAGAATCGGGCGGCATTTCAATCGACAACTCCGCCGCCGAGGTGAACACCACGGTCTATGCGATCAGCGAATCGCCGAGAAGCGCCCAGGTGATTTGGGTCGGCACGGACGATGGCAACGTGCAACTGACGCGCGATGGAGGGAAGACCTGGTCCAACGTCACCGCTAACGTGGCGGGCGCCGGCACGGCCCCGATCGTCTCGTGGATCGAAGCGGGCCGATACCAGGACGGTACTGCCTATGCGACGTTCGATCGGCACATGTACGGCGACCTGAAGCCGTACGTGTATCGGACGGCGGACTTCGGCCACACGTGGACGCCGCTCGTCGCAGCCGACAGCGGCGTGCGCGGCTACGCGCACGTGATCAAGGAGGACACCGTCAACCCCGACCTGCTCTTCCTCGGCACGGAGTTCGGCCTGTGGGTGAGCATCGACGGAGGACATCGGTGGGCGGCGTACAAGGGCAGCCGTTTCCCGTCGGTTGCGGTTCGCGATCTCGTCGTCGAGCCGCGCAGCTCGGACCTCGTCCTCGCGACGCACGGCCGCGGGATCTGGATCATCGACGACATCTCGCCGTGGCGCGCGCTGACGCCCGAAACGATGGAGGAAACGGCGGCATTTCTGCCGAATCGGCCCGCCGTGCAGTACCTGCAGGCCTTCGGAGGTTGGCCCGACGGCGAGAACGCGTACACCGGCCCGAGCCGGCCCTCCGCCGCGTCGATCCCGTATTACCAGAAGACGCGCCACATCTTCGGCGATCTGAACATAGAGATCTTCGATCCCGGGGGTGCGCTGGTCGGCACCGCCACGAGCAGCACGCATCGCGGGGTCAACAAGGCCTCATGGTCGATGCGGCTGAAGCCACCGCGCGTCCCATCGGCCGCGTCCGCTCTCTTCGGCGCGACCATTGGTCCACGCGTGCTTCCCGGCACGTACACCGTGAAGATGACGAAGGACCAGCAGGTCTACACGACCACGCTCGAGGTGGTGCTCGATCCGCGCGCGACGTACACGGTGGAGGATCGCCGCGCGCAGTTCGCGCTCGTGCAGCAGCTCGCGGATCAGTTGAACCACATGACGTGGGCCGTCGATGCGATCGTCGGCGTCCGCGATGCGGCCACCGCGCGGATCGCGGAGCTGCAGGCGTCCGATCCGCTTCGCCAGCAGTTGAAATCGTTTGCCGACGCGGTCGACGCGATCAGATCGAAGATCGTCGCGACGAAAGAAGGCGGCATGATCACCGGCGAGGAGCGCCTGCGCGAGTACCTCGGCGGGCTCTATGGCGACGTGAACGGCTACGACGGCCGCCCGACCGACGAACAGACCGCGCGTGCGCAGACGCTGGGGCGCGAACTCGAGGATGTCGTCCGCCAGTTCACGTCGCTGACGACCGAGCGGCTGCCCCGCCTGAACCGGCAGCTCGCGTCGAAGAAGCTGCGCGCCATCGACGTCCTCTCCGAAGACGCGTGGCGCAAGACGAACAGCGAGGCGGCGGCCGGCAAATAATCCATTCAGCGCTGACCGGCTTTCTTCGGCACCGCCAAGGGCCCGAGCGCACGCGACGCGCCGATCCGCCGCGCTTCGATCTGCTCGTACTTGTCCGTCCACGTCCTGCCGCCGTCCGTCGAGCGATCAGCGGTCCACGAGAATCGATCCGGCTGGATGTTGTAGTACCGAATCCTCAACGTCGAGGGCTTCCCGCCCGCAACGCCGAACCGCTGCTCGATGTGGATCTCGGAGCCGACGCGCTGGCCCGTGCCCATGTCCTGCAATCCGTTCCCCGCGTCCATGCCGACCAGTTCCCATCGATCGAGCGCGCCGTTGTACGCGCGCAGCGTCGTCGTCACGTACATTGTCTCGTCCTTCTCGTCGACCACGCGGAACTCGTCGAGGATCTGACCCTTGTCGAGGCGGATGGCGCTCCAGTAGCCGCCAAATTTCCCGTACTCCTTGTGATCCGCTGTGAACGCCCAGTCCCCGAGCAGGTAATCGAAATCGCCCTTGTGGGCCTCGAACGATGCCTTCATCTCGTCGGCCGTCCGCTGGCGCGCGGCACCCGCAGCGTTCTTCGTCATCGTAAACGTGCCCGACTGGTTCGGCATCTGCACGCGGCCGGTGACAGTTCCTTCGCGGAGCGTGCCTTCGAATACGACGCGAGTGCTGTCCTCGTCCTTGACGGTGATATCGAGCTTCAGCGCGCCCGTGCTCGAATCGAAGGTTCCGCTCTTGATCTCACCCGGATACGGCGGACCCGTGATCAGTCCTGAGATGTTCGTCCCATCGAACTTCAGTTCGACGGTGATTGGATGGCGATCGGTCTCGTTCGGGCCCATCGAGCCGGTCCAGGTACCGGATATGGGGTCGGCACCAGGAGACTGGGCCGCCAGCGAGAGCGTGGAGGAGATCACGCAGCACACGATCCAGCGAATTGATGCCCTGGTCATGGCATTCCCTCCTTTGCGGGAGCACGCTATCAAACGTTGTGGCGGAGCAGTATGGCCGATCCTGCGTGTCGAGGAAAGCCGCGGGGCCCTTTCTCTTGACAAACTAGAGAACAGGCGTATGCTCCCGCTAGTTTGTCTAGAGGACAGGAGCCATGGCGCCCGAGAATAAGCCAGCGGGCCTCGTACAGGGCACGCTGCACATGCTCATCCTGAAAACGCTCGCGCTGGAGCCGATGCACGGCTATGGCATCGGCATGCGCCTGGAGCAAATCAGCCGGGGCGTCTTCCAGGTGAACGCCGGGTCGCTCTTCCCTGCACTCCGGCGGCTGGAGCGCGACGGCCTGATCACGGGCAACTGGCGCGTCACGGAGAACAACAGGCGCGCGAAGTACTACTCGCTGACGGCGCAAGGCCGCGCGACGCTCAAGCGCGAGACACGCGATTGGGAGGTCCAGACAACCGCGATCGCGAGGATTCTCGAGGCGTCGCTCGGAGAGCTGTGATGGCGTGGCTCGACCGGTTCGTCGGCGGCGCCTTCGCGCTCTTTCGGAAACGAACGGAAGACGCCGAGCTCGACGAAGAGCTCCGTGCCTACGCTGACGCCTCGATCGACGAGAAAGTGCGCAGCGGTCTGACGCGGGAGCAGGCAACGCGCCGCACACGCGTCGAGATGGGCAGCATCGAAGCGGTCAAGGAGTACACCCGCGACGTGGGATGGGAGACGACGATCGAAAGCCTGTGGCGCGACGCGCGCTACGCCGCGCGCAGGCTGCGCAGGTCTCCAGGTTTCTTCATCACCGCGGTGCTCACCCTGGGGCTCGGCATCGGGGTCAACACGGCGATCTTCAGCGTGATCGACGCGGTGCTGCTACGGCCCTTGCCCGTCGAGCATCCGGAACATCTGATCTCGCTCACGGCCGTGTACCCCGACGCCGACGAACCCGTGTTTTCCTACGCGGCCTTTCGCACGTTCGCCGCCGATGGCGCGGCCCTCGCGGAATTCATCGCCGCTTCCTCCGTGCGGCGCGAGGCGATCGCCATCGACGGACTGCCCGAGCCTGTCGATCTGAAGTACGTCTCCGGAAACTATTTCGCCGCGCTCGGCGTGCAGAGCGCCGCAGGGCGGACGCTCTTGCCCTCGGACGATCGTCTGCCGGCGGGCGAAGCGGTCGCCGTGCTGAGCGACGCCTACTGGACGCGCCGGTTCGGCCGCAACCCATCGGTGATCGGCCGCGCATTTCGATTCAAGACCGCTCGGTTTGCGGTGGTCGGCGTGGCGCCGCGCGGATTCTTCGGCGACACTGCCGGCGAGTGGCCGGACTTGTGGGTTCCGCTGACGTCGCAGCCCGATGCGCCGTCGTGGTTGTGGACGGGCCACAGCACGACGTGGCTTGCGATTCTTGGACGCCTGCGGCCGGGCATCGCGGTCGCGCAGGCGCGCGCTGGCCTCGAGCCCGTGTACACCCGCATTCGCGACGACGTCGCGGCCGGCACGGAGAGCCGCCGCTTCCGCGAGAGTGTCTTTGCCAGCCGACTGCTCGTCGAGAGGGCGAGCAGCGGATCCTCGAGGCTGCGCCGTCCGCTGACCGCCCCGCTGGCGATTCTCATGGCCATTGTCGTGCTGGTGCTCATCGTCGCGTGCGCGAACGTCGGAACGCTGATGCTCGTACGCGCGGCGGCGAGGCGGCGCGAAACGGCCGTCTGCCTGGCGATGGGCGCCGCGCGGCTGCGGCTCGTGCGGCAGTTTTTTCTCGAAGCGCTGCTCCTCGCGGTTTTCGCCGGGGCTGGAGGGCTGCTGCTCGCGTCGGGAGGCGTCACGCTGCTCGCAAAAAGTATTTCGGGCGTGTTGCCACTTTCGCTCGTCGCACGTCCCGACTTGCGCGTGCTCACGTTCACGCTGCTCGTCTCGGGTGCAACCGCCATCGTGTTCGGGGTGTTGCCTGCAGTTCGCGCCACACGAATAGACCCCATGCGGGCGCTCAGACTCGCCACCGGGTCCGTCCGCGCCACATCGGGCCCGCGGCTCGGCCGCGCGCTGGTGGCGATTCAGATCGCCGTCTCGCTGGTCCTGCTGGTTGCGGCCGGCCTCTTCGTGCGGAGCCTGCTCAAGCTCCAGCACGCTGCCACCGGCTTCGCTCCGGAGGGCGTCCTGACGTTCGATGTGTCGCCGGCAACCGAGCTCCAGCGAATGTCCGTGGATGAACGCGCCGCCCTCTACCAGCTGCTGCTCGCGCGGGCCGAGTCGGTGTCCGGCGTCAGCGCGGCAAGCGCGTCGTCCGCGCCATCGTTCGGACGAGGAACGTGGGGTAATGCCATCAGCGTCGAAGGCTTCGTACCGCGCTCCGGCGTGACCCCGAGGACCCTCGCCAACGCCGTCACGACGCGCTATTTCGACGTGATGCGCATCGCGATGCTCCGCGGGCGCGCCTTCACCACGACCGACGACGAAAGAGCCCCGATCGTGACGGTGGTCAACGAGACCTTCGCGCGTCAGTTCTTCGGAGACGCCGATCCGATCGGGCGGCACGTCGGCCTGTGCTCGAGCGATCCGTGCGGCGTGCCGTCGATGATGGAGATCGTGGGGATCGCGGAGGACGCCAAGTACGTCGACGTCCACGAACGGACACGCGCAATGCTGTACGTGCCGGCCGCTCAGCGGCCCGGGACCTTGCGGGAGCTCCAGGTGCGCACCGCTGGAGTGCCGGCGGCCGTGGCGCCGGCTCTGTATCGGGCGCTCTCGTCGGGTGACCCCCGGCTCGCGATCGTATCCATGAGCACGCTGCAGGATCGGGTCGACGCGTCGATGCTGCCCGAGCATCTCACCGCCACTCTGTCCGCCGCCTTCGGGCTTCTCGCCCTGGCGCTCGCGGCGATCGGGCTATACGGCATCGTGGCCTACATCACCGCCCAGCGCAGGGGTGAGATTGGCATCCGCATGGCGCTCGGTGCCACTCGCCATGACGTGCGATCGCTCGTGCTC
>JBKPQB010000022.1:0-23320 GCA_046733875.1 Acidobacteriota bacterium | reverse complement strand
GTCCAAGAGCGCGGGGCTGCCTCAGCTGAAGCTTGCGTGGATTGCCGTCGATGGTCAGACATCTCTCGTCGACGAAGCACTCGACCGTCTCGAGTTGATCGCTGATACCTATTTGTCCGTGTCGACGCCCGTGCAGTGTGCGCTCCCGCGGCTGCTGCGCGACAGCCGCCCCATTCGCGATGCGATTCTGGAGCGAGTGAGCGAAAACTATCAATCATTGCGGCGGATGGCGGCAGACTTGCACAGCGTCACGGTCCTGGACGCCGATGGCGGCTGGTCCGCGGTCGTTCGCGTGCCAGCCGTCTCGAGCGAGGAGGCGCTGGTGCTCGATCTGCTCGAGCACGGCGGTGTGCTCGTGCACCCTGGATTCTTTTTCGACTTTTCGTCAGAGGCGTTTCTGGTCGTGAGTCTTCTACCGGAGCCAGCCACGTTTATCCGGGGCATCGATATCGTTCTGGAGCGCACGCGTGTCGCGTGACTCCCACACCGGCCGCCAGGCGGGGCTGCTGGTTCCGCTGTTCTCTATCCCTTCGCGCGAGAGTTGGGGTATCGGTGAAATACCCGACCTCACTCGTCTTGCCGCCTGGATGCGCAAGGCGGGCTTCGGCTTCGTGCAGCTGCTGCCGGTGAACGAGATGGCGGAGGGACAGAGCTCGCCATACTCTGCGCTCAGCGCCATGGCGATCGATCCGCTCTTCATCGCGCCTGGCGCCGTGCCCGACGTGTCGGCGCTCGGCGGTGACGCGCGGCTCGATGAGGAAAGCCGCCGGCTGCTCGAAGGGGCCCGGGGTTCGCGTTCAATCGCGTACGGTCCCGTCCGGACCGTCAAGGAGCGCATCTTCCGCGCGGCGTTCGACAGATTTCGCGCCGTCGAGTGGCCCGACGGTCCGCGCGCGCGTGACCTGCGGGCGTTCATCGAGCGCGCGGCGTGGTGGTTGCACGAGTACACGCTTTTTCGCGCGCTTCACGCGCGCTACGGCCGCCGCCACTGGCGCGAATGGGATCCGCCGCTGCGCGATCGCCATCCTGAGGCGCTCGCGCGCGCCGGACGGGAATTGGCTGACGAACGGCTCTATTACGCGTATCTCCAGTGGATTGCCGCCGATCAGTGGAACGGGATGCGCGCGGCGGCCGGCATTGGCGTGTTCGGCGACTTTCCCTTCATGGTGAGCGGCGACAGCGCGGACGTGTGGTCGCGCCAGCAGGACTTCCGCTTCGACGCGAGCGTCGGGACGCCGCCCGACGCGTTTTCTTCCACGGGGCAGGACTGGGGCTTTCCCGCGTATCGCTGGCCGGAGGTCGCCGCCACCGGATACGAGTGGCTCGCGGCCCGGGCGCGGAGAAGCGGCGAGTTGTACGACGGGTATCGCGTCGATCACCTCGTCGGGTTCTTCAGGACGTACGTGCGCGAGCCTGACGGCCGGGCCGCGTTCGTGCCTGCGGACGAACCCGAGCAGATCGCGCAGGGAACGGCGCTGCTGCGGCTGTTCACCTCCTCGGGCGCGCGCGTGATTGCCGAGGATCTCGGCGTCATTCCGGACTTCGTGCGGGCCGTACTCACCAAGCACCACGTCCCGGGCTACAAGGTGCTCCGGTGGGAGCGGGAGTGGAAGGCCGAGGGGCAGCCGTTTCGCGATCCCTTGCGCTATCCGGCGTGTGCGGTTGCCACGACCGGCACCCACGATACGGAGACGCTCGCGGAATGGTGGGATGCGGCGCCGGAAGAGGAACGCTGCGCCGTGGCCGAGATCGCGCACGTGCGGGATCGCGACTGCGATCCGCGCGCACCCTTCGGGCCGCGCATTCGCGATGCCGTCCTGGAGGTTCTCTTTGCCTCGACGGCAGACATCGTGCTGCTGCCGATCCAGGACGTGTTCGGCTGGCGCGACCGCATCAACACGCCAGCGCTCGTGAGCGCAGACAACTGGACGTGGCGGCTCCCGTGGCCCGTTGAGGATCTCCTCGTCGAGCGCGACGCCCGCGAGCGCGCCGGATTCATCCGAGAGCTGGCGGCACGGTACGGACGTCTAAGCAGCGGGAACTGAGGGCACCAACTCCCAACTAACCTCCAACCTCCAACCTCCAACCTCCAACCTCCAACCTCCAACCTCCAACCTCCAACCTCCAAGCTCCAACCTCCAACTCCAATTTCAACGAGCGATCACGGATTCGCAATTCCGTCGACAGCGCTGTAAACGATTCGAGCGCGCCGCACGCGTGCAACCTCGCCGGAACTGCCGCTGCCGCAATCAGTTGCCGCGCAGCGCCGCGTCGACGTGATTTCCGGTGTGACCGTTGCACACGCGCACGCGAGACTTCCGTCGAAGCGAACCCTTTGCTGCCGGTTCCGGCCGGCAGATGAAAGCTGCACCCAGCCTATGACCAGCGTGCCCGCGTCCTCGGACCGCCCTGAGGCGCCGCTCTTCTCCGACGGTCTCGGCGACCGAGTCGTTGCCGTGGACGGCGCAACGGGGGACCTGCTGCAGATTCTTCGTCTGAGGCCGCAGTTGCTGGCGGTGCCGTCGTTCGAGTTCGCGCTGCGCGAGCGCGCAGCCCGGCTCGCGAACTTCCGGCATGCGTACTACGCGCGCGTCCGCCGCGTCGATCGGCATCCCGGCGGCCTCGCGGTGGTGTCCGACCACGTCGAAGGGACGCGGCTCTCGGACATTCTCCGGGTGGCCGCCGAGCGCCGCCTGCATCTCGACCTGAGCGCTGCGCTCTGTCTGATCCGCCAGCTCGTACCCTCGGTCGCGCTGCTTCACGAGAACGCCCGCGACGTTGCGCACGGCCTGATTGCGCCCGAGCGGCTGATCGTGACGCCGCATGCGCGGCTCGTCATTGCGGAGCACGTGTTGGGATCCGCCGTCGAGCAGCTGCAGTACAACCGCGAGCGCCTCTGGAATGACCTCCGGGTCGGCCTGCCTTCTTCGGCCGGCGCGCCGCGTTTCGATCACCGCGCAGACGTCACCGCCGTTGGCCTCGTCGCGCTTGCGCTGATCCTCGGCCGTCCGCTCGGCCACGACGACTATCCCAACCGCGTTTCCGCGCTGCTCCACGACGCACGCGCGAAGACGGCGATGGGCGAACAGCAGCCGCTGCCCTCGACCCTGCGCGCGTGGCTCGCCCGCGCGTTGCAGCTCGATTCACGGCACGGGTTCGCCTCCGCTACTGAAGCGCAGGTCGCGCTCGAGGACGTGCTCGCCGACGACACCGCGATGGTCGCCGCGCCCGTGGCGCTCGAGACATTCCTCTCGCGCTACATCGCCGCGCTGCTCGAGCCGATGCCTGCGCCGATCGCGATCGCGCCGCAGGCTCCGGCCGCCCCGGCACCGGCGATGCAGCCTTCTGCGCCGCCGCAGACCTCCGCATTCGTGCCGCCTCCGACGCAATCGCGATCTGTCACGCCGCCGCATCCTCCGGCGGCCGGCGCGCCGGTCGTGAATACGCCGGTTCGCGATGGGTCAGCGGCCAATGAATTCCTAGGCGCTCCGCCGCCGGCGCCTCGCGTCAGCCCGGCGTATCCGCCGGTCACGGTGACCACGCCCCCAGCGTCTGCCTCGAGGCGGGAGCCGGAGCCGATGGTGCCAACGTCGTCACCTGCGCCAGTAATGCCGTCTGCGCCAGAGGCGCCGCAGTCCGCGTTGTCGACGGCCGACATCACGGACGTGCTGCGATCGATCGATCCGTCCATCGGAGGCGGCACGGCGACGGATCGACTGGATGATTTCCCGCCGCAGGCGGCGTTCCCGCGGGCGAAGTCCGCGAAGAAGTCGCGCGCCGGTGGATCGCGGCGGGTCGTGATTGCCGCGCTGGCCATTGCCGTCATCGGCGTCGGGGGGTATTTCGGCGGCCGCGCGCTCAGGAAGGCGCCGCTGCCCGCGTCCGGCACCCTTTCAGTACAGACGAATCCACCCGGCGTCGCGGTCTTCGTGGACGGCGTCGCACATGGCAACAGCCCGGCACGCCTGACGCTTGCGCCCGGATCGCACATCCTCGAGCTTCGCGGACGCGGCGTGCCGCGGGTCGTGCCAATCACCGTCACCGCCCATGCCGAGGTGTCGCAGTACCTCGAGCTGCCCGAGACGCCGACGACCGGCAGCCTCCTCATTCAATCGGATCCGCCTGGCGCACAGGTGACCGTCGACGGCGAGCCGCACGGCGTCGCGCCGGTCAGCGTGGCCGACCTTGCGCCCGGCGACCACGAGGTCGCACTGCAGGCGGAGGGCGGCAGCGTCGTTCGGCAGCACGTCGTCATTCAGGCGGGCGTGACGTCTTCGGTGCTCGCGCCCGTGGCGACCGCATCGGCAGGTCCCGTATCCGGATGGTTGTCGATCAAGGCGCCGGTGGCGATGGAGATTCGCGAAGGCGGCCGGCTGCTCGGCACGAGCGAAACGGACCGGATCATGATGACCGCGGGACGTCACGATCTAGAGGTCCTAAACGAGACGCTCGGGTATCGCAGCACCCGCACGGTCCAGGTGCCGCCCGGCAAGGTCGCGGCGCTCAGCATCGACCTGCCGCAAGGCGCGATTAACGTGAACGCGTCGCCGTGGGCGGAGGTGTGGATCGACGGCCGCCGCGTCGGCGAAACGCCCATCGGCAACCTGCCGATCGCGATCGGCCCGCACGAAGTGGTGTTCCGCCATCCGCAGTTCGGCGAAAAGCATCAAGCGGTCTCCGTGACGCTCAGCGCGCCTGTGCGCGTGAGCGTGGACATGAAGTAGGCAGGACTCAGTTATGGCCACACCAGCTCGCCGCATCATTATTCCGTTGCTCCTGGCCGGCTCGCTGGCGCGCGCCGCGTTCGGGCAAGTACCGGCAGGACGCGATCCGCTCGGCGCCGCGCGCGACCTCTACGCATCGGCGCGCTACGACGAGGCGCTCGCCGTGCTGAACGATCTGCGCCCGACCGAAGCAGCGACCTCGATGACCGATCGCCGGTCCATCGAACAGTACCGGTCGCTGTGCCTGCTGGCGCTCGGGCGCGGCCCGGAGGCCGAGAGTGCGATCGCCGCCGTCGTGAGCGCGGATCCCATGTACCTGCCGAGCGAGACCGAAGCGTCGCCGCGCGTGCGCGCCGCGTTCTCGGACGTCCGCAAGCGCCTCCTCCCGGATATCGCCTCGACGCGGTACGCGGCAGCGAAGATGGCTTTCGATCGAAAGGATTACCCGCTCGCGGAGCAGGCGTTCCGCCAGTTGATCTCGCTGCTCGATGATTCCGACATGGGAGGACGCCTGGGCGACTTGCGCGTGCTCTCGAGCGGTTTCCTCGACCTCGCAGTTGCCGCGTCCGCGCCGCCGCCAGAGCCGGCGCGGAAGGAACCCGCGCCTGCGCCCCCGCCGGCGCCGCCTGCAGCGCCGCAGGTCGATCCGAACCACGTCTATGCGCTGGACGACGCGAACGTCGTGCCGCCTGTTGTGATCCGCCAGGACGTGCCGCGCATTCCGACCCAGTTCACGCGACAGGCACGTGACCGCGGCGTGCTCGAGGTCGTCATCGACGAGCGCGGTCGCGTAACCGGGATTGCAGTCCGCGCCTCCGTGCATCCGTTGTACGACTCGCTGCTGATGACGGCCGCGCGCGAGTGGCGGTACCAGCCTGCGACGCTCGCCGGCAAGCCCGTCAAATTCCGCAAGCTCATTCAGATCAACGTCACGAAGGCGGAATGATCTCGGTTTACTGTTTTGAACGCGCGATCCAAAGCGCCGTCGATTCGCGCGAACTCATCACCAAGAGGGTTCCTCAGCCGCGTTAGAAGAAGGAGAATTCGGGCATTCGGCCGACGTGTAAATTTCGAGGACGACTGCTCTCTCGCGCGCACTCATCAATAGCGGCTCGTTCCTCCAACTCATCCGTCCAACCGGCAGACCATGCGGCCCTCGCGGCACTTGCCGCGTTTGGCAGGGAACTAGCACGCGCGTCGGGTGCAATGTCGACTCGAGTATCACCCACTGAACTCCACGACGCGGGTGTGCGGTTGAGACCGGCTGAGGCGGTGTCGATCGTCCTCGACCTCTGCTCGCAAGTCCGCGACGGACGCCTGAGAGGGGTTCCGTCGCTCCATGTGATTCGTCTGACGAAACAGGGAGACGTGATTGCCGAAGGCCCCGTGAGCGCCGGCGGCGCCGCCGTTGCGGGGGCGGCCGATCTGCTCAACGCGCTCCTCCCCGGCTTCGAGGCTCCAGCTGAATTCCGAGCGTCGGGAGGTTTGCGCATCGCCATCGCGCGTGCGCTCGGCACACTCGACTGCGCGCCGTACGAATCGCTCGACGACTTCTGCAGCGCAATTCAGCGATTCGCCGCTCCCGACGTCAAAGCGGTCGCACGCGACCTCTACGCATCCTGGGAGAGCGCCCTGACGACGAGAAAGGCCGCAGCGATCTTCCCGAAGGGCGCGTCGGACCTGACGATCTCGGATGTGCGCCGCGCCCGGCGCGCGACCGGCGTGACGATCGCGGAGGTTTCCGAGCGCTCCCGCATTCCTGCGTTCCTGCTCAGGGAACTCGAATGGGGGTATCTGCGTAACTGGCCCGGCGGATTGTATGGCCGCTCGCAGCTGGTTCGCTATGCACGCGCGGCGGGGCTCGATGAAGCGCTGGTCGTCGATGTCGCGCTGCCGCTCGTCGAGGAAGCTGCGGCACTCCGCGGCGGCGACGTCATTGAGATAGTGCCGGCCGAGCACCCGCTCGACGCGGTGGTTCCGCAGGCTCCCGCGGCGCTCGAGCCGCTCGTCAGTCCGGCTCTTCCAGCTCTGGTTGTCGAAGAGCCTGCCGAATCCGCGGAGCTCGTGGCCGAGCCGATGATCGCACGTCCGCCCATATCGGTGGTGCGGCTCGATCCCACGCCCGGCGGACACCGCACCCGGCGCGCGCGGCGCGGGATCGTGCGCGCGGCTGCGGTGGCAGCCGCGGCCGCGCTCGTGCTCGCGTTCGTGCCGGCGATCTGGCAGTACGCCGAGCGGCTGCCATCCGCCATTCCCGCATCCGACGTCAGCACAACCGCTGCAACGAACACGCTGCCGCGAGACATCGCGAGCGCGCCGCGAGTTGTCGCGAGCACCACCGGGTCGCCGCCAGCAGCCCAATCGCCGGAAGCCCGTTCAGAGCCGCAGCACGTCAACGTGCCGGATGGGGCCACACCGCTGCCCGTGTCGCAGGCACCCAGACGGATGACGACGCAGCCGGCGTCGTACTCGCCCACGTTCTCGAACACCGGGACGGCGATGTTCTTCCACGAGGGAGACGGCCAGAGCAGCGCGCTCATGCGCGCCGATACCGATACGCGCGGTACGATCCTCAAAATCACCCGCATCGTGGACGACAAGGCGCAAAATTTTCACGCCCGTCCATCTCCCGACGGGACGCAGATCGCGTTCGACTCCGATCGCGAAGGCGTGCGCGCCGTTTTCGTTGCCGATGCCGATGGCCATCACGTCCGGCGCGTGAGCGGCGACGGGTTCGCGGCGGTGCCAAGCTGGTCGCCTGATGGCCGCCAGCTCGCGTTCGTGAAGGCTGAGGCCGACAAGCCGCAGGTGTGGAATCTCTGGACTGTGGATCTCGGGACGCTCGAGCTGAAGCGTCTCACGTCCTACGCCTACGGAGAGCCGTGGGGCGGTTCGTGGTTTCCGGACGGTCGGCGTATTGCCTACAGTCACGAAGACAAGCTCGTGGTCATGAATCTCGACACGGGCGCGCGTCGAACCTACGACAGTCCGGTTGCCGGGCAGCTCGTCCGCACGCCAGCCGTGTCCCCCGACGGGCGCCGCATCATTTTTCAGGTCTACCACGACGGTGCCTGGCTGCTGAACGTCACGAACGGATCCATGCGCCGCGTGCTCGACGATCCGTCGGCGGAGGAATACACGTGGGCGCCCGACGGCCATCGCGTAGCGTTTCACAGTCATCGCCGCGGCGGTTGGGGTGTGTGGGTGATGGCTGAATAGAGCGTCGGACTTTGGGAGTTGGAGGTTGGGAGTTGGGCGTGGGTGCGCTAGACTGCCGACGTCTTGTTCCGCAAAAAGCTCATCTATTGTCTTCCACTCGCGGCGCTATTGGCGTGCCGCTCCAGTGCCCCTGCGGCCGCCCCTCCGCCGCGCGCGTCCGACGACATCCGGCTTCCCCTCGAGATCGAAACGATCACTTCGGAGGTGCCGAGCCGCGCTACGCTCGATAGTCTTCTTCGCGCGAACCACTTGCAGGATCCGCTCGTCGCCCGCGCGGTGGTTGCCGCACGCGCCGTCTTCAATCCCAGGCAGCTGAGGGCCGGTCAGTCGTACAGGCTCGTGCGAACGGTGGACGGTTGGCTGCGCGAGTTCGAGTATCAGATCGACACCGATCGCTTCCTGCGGATCTTCAGCACCGATCGCACGCACCCTGACTCGCTCGATGCGCGCGTCGTCGCGTACGAGAAGGAGACGGAATCGGTTGGTATCGATGCGCACATCGACGAGGAGCATCCATCGCTGATCGCCGCGATCGACGAGACGGGGGAGCGCGTGCAGCTCGCGATGGCGCTTGCCGAGATCTTCAGCGGGGAGGTCGACTTCCAGAGCGACCTGCAGGCCGGCGACAGCTTTCGCGTGCTCTTCGAGAAGTCATCCCACGACGGCGAGTTCTCGAGTTACGGCTCGATTCTCAGCGCGTCGATCGACGTCGACGGGCGAACGCGGCAGGCGTTCCGCTGGCAGGATCCGCGCACCGGACGGGCGGCGTACTACGATGAGCACGGACGATCGCTGAAGCGTTTCATGCTGCGATCGCCGCTCAAGTTCGAGCCGCGCGTGACGTCCGGGTTTTCGCGCCATCGGATGCATCCGATCGATCACGTGGTCCGCGCGCATCTGGGCGTCGATTACGCGGCGCCGATCGGCGCGGCCGTCGTGGCCGTTGCGAGTGGAACTGTCGTGTCGGCAGGCTACAGCGGCGCCAGCGGCAACATGGTGCACCTGAAGCACGCCTCAGGCGTCGAGACGTACTACCTTCATCTCTCGACGTTCGGCAAAGGCATTCGCACGGGCGCCCGTGTCGCACAGGGGCAGACGATCGGACGGGTGGGCGCAACGGGCGCGGCGACCGGCCCTCATCTCGACTACCGCCTCAAGAAGAGCGGCGTCTTCGTGAATCCGCTCGCGGTCCACGCGCGTCAAGCGCCGGGTGAACCGATTTCTGAGAGCGAGCTCGCGGCGTTCACCGCGGCACGCGACGATCTCGCGTCGCGGCTGAGGGCGGCATTGCACGACGAGGGCGCTGTCGCGAATCCGTATGTGGTGAGAGCCGCGAAACCCGTGCAGTAAAATACGCGGATGGCCGTCATCCATTCGTTCCGCGCCTTGCGCCCGGCGCCGGAACGCGCCGCCGATGTGTCTTCGGTGCCGTACGATGTCGTCAGCACCGAAGAAGCACGCGAGCTCGCCAAAAACAATCCGCTCAGCTTTCTCCACGTCACGCGGTCGGAGATCGATTTGCCCGCGGGCACCGACCCGTATTCGGCGGCCGTGTACGCAGAGGCGCGCGAAAACCTGGCAGCCCTGCGCGGTGCGGCCCCTCTCATCGTCGACGAACAGCCGGCCGTCTATCTATATCGACTGCGCATGGGCGGGCACGAGCAGACGGGCGTCGCCGCGTGTTTCTCGCTCGACGAATACGACCGGGGCATCATCAAGAAGCACGAGCGGACACGGCGCGACAAGGAAGACGACCGTACGCGCCACATCCTCGAGCTCCGCGCGCAAACCGGGATCGTGTTCCTCGCGTTCAAGGCGACGCAAACGCTCACGCGTCTGATCGAAGCCGCGTCGAGCCGCACGCCGCTCTACGACTTCCGGGCAGACGATGGTGTGTGGCATACGGTGTGGAAGATAGGGGACGAGTCCACCGCGTTCGTGGACGCCTTCCGCGAGCTTCCCGCGCTGTACATTGCGGACGGTCACCATCGCGCGGCGAGTGCCGCGCGCGCGCGCAGCGAACTCGGCGCCAGCTCGGCGGAGGCGAACACGTTCATCGCGGTCGCGTTCCCTGACGATCGCGTGCAGATCCTTGCGTACAACCGCCTCGTCAGGGATCTGGGCGGGCAGACGGAAGAAGGATTTCTCGACCGCTTGCGTGCGCGGCTTCCGGTATCGAAAGGCGGTCCGGCGCCGCTGCACAAAGGACAGGTGTCGATGTACGCGGCTGGGGCGTGGCACTCGATCGACCTGTCGACCGCCGCGCCCGCGGATGCCTCGCGCGCGGCGTCGCTGGACGTCGCGCTGCTGCAGCAGCACGTGTTGGAGCCGCTCCTGGGCATTGGCGACATCCGCACCAGCACGCGCATCGATTTCGTCGGAGGAGCGCGCGGGACGGCGGCGCTTCAGCGCGCCGTCGACAGCGGTCAGGCGGCTGTCGCGTTTTCGATGTTCCCCGTCACGATCGACGATCTGATGTCGATCGCCGACGAAGGGGGCATCATGCCGCCGAAGTCGACGTGGTTCGAGCCGAAGCTGAGAGACGGGCTCCTCGTGCACCTGATATGAGGGTCCTGGTCGCGGACAAGTTCGAGAGCAGCGGCCTCGAGGGCCTCCGTGGCGCCGGTTGTGAGGTCCTCTACGAGCCAGATCTGAAGGATGCGTCGCTGCTGAACGCGCTGCAGAGGCACGCGGTCAACGTCCTCGTGGTGCGAGGCACGAGAGTGACGCGCGAGATGCTCGACGCGGGGCCGCTGTCGCTCATCGTGAGGGCCGGCGCGGGCTACAACACGATCGATGTGGCGGGAGCGTCCGCGCGCGGCATCTACGTCTCGAATTGCCCGGGCAAGAACGCCATCGCGGTCGCGGAGCTCGCCTTCGGATTGATGCTGGCGCTCGATCGCCGCATACCGGAGAACACGGCCGACCTGCGCGCCGGCGCCTGGAACAAGCAGGAGTATTCGAAGGCTCGCGGACTGTACGGCCGCACGCTTGGTCTGCTCGGGATCGGATCGATCGCCCAGGAGATGATTCGGCGCGCAGCCGGCTTCGGCCTGCCCGTCGTCCTCTGGAGCCGGCGCTTCGACGGCCAGCAACGGCCGTTGAGCGAGGACGAAGCGCGTTCGCTCGGGCTCGAAGCGGCGCTGCGCACGGTGCCGATCGAGCTCGCGCCCTCACCGGTTGCCGTCGCGTCGCGCGCCGACATCCTGAGCGTCCACGTGGCGCTGAGTGCGGAAACGAAGGGAATGGTGAACGCGGAGCTGCTCTCGAGCCTGAAGCCCGGCGCGATCTTCATCAACACGTCGCGCGGCGAGGTGGTGGATGAGGGCGCGCTCGCGGCCGCCGTGAGAGAGCGCGGAATCCGGGCCGGCCTCGATGTGTTCGCGGCGGAACCCGCCGGCGGGACGGGCGCGTTCGAGGACCCGATTGTGGCGCTGCCCGGTGTGTCTGGCACGCATCACATCGGCGCCTCCACGGAGCAGTCGCAGGAGGCGATTGCTGCCGAGACCGTGCGGATCATCCGCAGCTACAAGGAGACCGGGCACGTACCAAACGTCGTGAATCTGGCGCGGCGCACGCCCGCCACCCACATGCTGGTCGTCAGGCACAAGGATCGACCCGGCGTCCTCGCGCACGTCCTTCACCATCTGCGCGAGGCGAACCTGAACGTCCAGGAAATGGAGAACATCGTGTTCGAGGGGGCCGAGGCCGCCGTGGCGCGGATCAACCTCGATGGGGCGCCCGATCGAGCGCTGTGCGATCACATCAAGTCAGGAAATGGTGACATCCTGGATCTGCAGGTTGTCTGCCTGTAACGAGTAGAGGTAGTCATGCCGACGACAACGACACGTGTCTTCAACTTCTCTGCGGGTCCGGCTGTCCTGCCCGTCGAGGTCCTGGAGGAAGCGCAGCGCGATCTGCTCGCGCTGCCGGGCATCGGGATGTCCGTACTGGAGATCAGTCATCGCTCGAAGACGTTCGACGAGATCATCCAGGGCTGCGAGGCGGATATGCGCGAGCTCGCAGGCATTCCGTCGAACTACCGCGTGCTGTTCCTGCAGGGGGGCGCGAGCCTGCAGTTCTCGATGGTGCCGCTCAACCTGCTTCCCCCGGGCGGCGCTGCGGACTACATCGTGACCGGCGTATGGTCGCAAAAGGCGGTGAAGGAGGCCAAGCGCGTCGGCACCGTGCAGATCGCCGGATCGACGGAGTCGGAGAAGTTCACGCGTATTCCGGCGCAGCAGGAGCTTCGGCTCGATCCATCCGCCGGGTATGTCCACATGACGTCGAACAACACGATCTACGGAACCGAGTGGCAGTGGCTGCCGGACACCGGCAGCGTGCCGCTCGTGTCCGACGCCTCGTCTGACATCTTCAGCCGGCCTATCGATGTCCCCAAACACGCGCTCATCTACGCCGGCGCGCAGAAGAATCTTGCGCCCGCGGGCGTAACGGTGGTGATCATCCGTGACGATCTGCTGCCGCGCTCACCGGCGACGCTGCACACGATGCTCAACTACGCCGTCCATGCGGAGAGCAAGTCGCTGTACAACACGCCGCCCGTGTTTCCGATCTACGTGATGCGCCTCGTGATGAAGTGGCTCCTCAAACAGGGCGGCCTCGCCGCGATGGAGAAGCAGAACATCCGGAAGGCGAACAAGCTGTACGCGGAAATCGATCGGACCGCCTTCTATCGCGGTCACGCGCAGAAGGACAGCCGCTCACGGATGAACGTCACGTTCCGGCTGCCCTCCGAGGCGCTCGAGAAGAAGTTCGCGGCGGAGGCCACCGCAGCCGGGCTCGACGGCCTCAAGGGGCACCGGTCCGTCGGCGGCATTCGTGCGTCGCTTTACAACGCATTTCCGGAGTCGGGGGTCGATGCGCTCGTTGAATTCATGCGCGAGTTCGAAAAGAAGAACGGGTAGAGGTTTACAAGTGCTTGTGCATCAGTAGCTTCCGTCTTCAGGCGGAAGGAGTCCGCGCGGGTACAGAAGTCTTACAATCCGGACGCCGGATCCCTGTTAGGTTGAAGGTTGTTTCAGACAGGAGATTCGGTGTCCGTTCAGCGCCTCAGGTCACTTTCGCTCTATTCCCATTCGACCCTCAACTGGTTCACGGGACTCATCATGGTGCTCTTTCACGTGGGCGCCGTGTACGCACTGCTGCACTTTTCGTGGACCGGGCTGGCCGCCGCGGTCGCGCTGCACTGGCTGGCTGTCGGTTTCGGTATCAGCCTGGGCTATCACCGGCTGCACACACACCGCGGCTACAAGACGTCCAGGGCATTCGAGTACTTCCTCGCGATCTGCGGCACGCTGACGCTCGAGGGCGGGCCGATGTTCTGGGTGGCGACGCACCGCGTCCACCATCAGCATTCCGATCACGAGGGGGATCCGCACACGCCGCGGGACGGCGGGTTCTGGGCGCACATGGGGTGGATCCTTTTCGGAGACACCCACCACAACAACACCGCGCTGATGGCCAAGTACTCGCCTGACCTCGCGCGCGATCGCTTCTACCGCTGGCTCAACACGTTCCACTACGTTCCGCTGATCGCGCTCGGCTTCCTCATGCTCGCGGTGGGCGGATGGACGCTCGTCTGCTGGACGATCTTCCTGCGCGTCGTGTTCGGGCTCCACGCCACGTGGCTGGTCAACTCGGCGACGCACATGTGGGGCTCGCGGCGCTTCGACACGCGCGACGACTCTCGCAACAGCTGGTGGGTCGCGCTGCTCACGTTCGGCGAAGGGTGGCACAACAATCATCACGCGCATCCGGTCTCCGCGCGCCACGGCCTCGCGTGGTACGAGTTCGATGTGTCGTGGATCACGCTGAAGCTGTTCAACGCGATCGGGATCGTCTGGGACGTGAAGGTCGCGAAAGTCCGCCCGGTGCCGGCCGAAGAAGCGGCGTAGATTCGGCGGCCCTAACAGGACCGCTATCGTCGGACCTGTTTTCACGATCGTCGCGCGACCCTTCAGCGCCGCGGTATCCTCTATTTCATGATTACGGGCCGACGACGGTCGGTCATCTTCTTCAGCGTTCTCGGCGTCTGCCTCGTCGCGCTGGCCATCACGCTGAACGTGAGCTGGCTCGTGCTGAACTGGCGCGAGGGGGTCCTGGCCGTCCTCGGCGTCATCTTCTTCCTCGTGATCATCGCGGGCGTCGTGCTCAACACGATCTTTCTCGTCCGCGAAATCAGGCGCAACGAGCAGCACGATTCCTTCATCAACGCCGTCACGCACGAGCTGAAGACGCCGGTCGCGTCGATCCGGCTGTACCTGCAGACGCTGCAGTCACGCGATCTCGACGAATCCAAGCGGCGCGAGTTCTACCGGATCATGCTGGACGACAGCGACCGGCTGCTCCACACGATCGAGCAGGTGCTCCGGGCCGGGGCCACGGGATCGCGGCTCCGGCGGGTCGCGCGCGTTCCTCTGAACCTCGGCGACATCGCGCGCGAATGCGTCGAGCTGGCGAGGACGCGCTTTCATCTTGCCCCGGACGCGCTCGAGTTCGTCCAGCACACGCGCATGGAGCCGGTGGTGATCGGCGACGGCGACGAGCTGAAGGCCGCGGTCTGGAATCTCCTCGACAACGCCGTCAAGTACTCGCCGACCGACGTCCGCGTCCGCGTGGAGCTCGAGGAGCTCGACGATCGCCGTCTCGCGCTGCGCGTCTCGGATCACGGCGTCGGGATCTCGCCGGCGGAATTGAAGCGGATTTTCCGCCGGTTCTACCGCATTCCCGCGAGCGTCGCCGTCCGCACCAAAGGCAGCGGCCTGGGCCTCTTCATCGTGCGCTCGGTGGCGCGCCGGCACGGCGGACGCGCATACGCCGAGAGTCCCGGCGCGGGACGCGGCAGCACGTTCACGCTGCTGTTTCCGCCGGCTCCGTCCGCGTCCGTCTGACGCAATGGCGCAGCGCGTCCTGATCGTCGAAGACGAGCAGCATCTCGCCGAGGTATTGCGCTTCAACCTGGAAGCGGAAGGATACGAAGCGGAGGTGGTCGAGACCGGCGAGCGGGCGCTCGAGGCGCTCATGGATCCGGCGCGTCCCTTCGATCTCGTCGTCCTCGATGTGATGCTGCCCGGTATCGACGGCTTCGGGGTCGTCACCGAGCTGCGGCAGCGGAAGCAGTACGTGCCGGTGCTGATTCTGACCGCGCGCGGACGTCCCGAGGACGTGTTGAAAGGATTCGCCGCCGGAGCGGACGACTATCTGCCCAAGCCGACCGAGCTTGCCATCCTCCTCGCCCGCATCGGCAGCCTGCTTCGACGGACGTCCTGGACGCGGCAGCAGCGCCACGATCGCTACGCGTTCGACGGCCGAACGATCGATTTCGGCACGCTCGAGCTGACCGTCGGGGATCGCGTACTGAAGCTCACGTTGATGGAGGCAAACCTGCTGCGATATCTGATCGAGCACGAGGGGCGCGCCGTCTCCCGCAAGTCCATGCTCGAGCACGTGTGGCAGCTGCGGGAGGACACGGACACGCGCGCGATCGACAACTTCGTCGTGCGCCTGCGTCGCTATATCGAGACGGAGCCGTCACGCCCCGAGCACCTGCTCACCGTGCGCGGGGTCGGCTACAGGTTCGTCGCAGCACCGGAGAAGAAATGAGGTCCGGGTCGTCCGCGTGAGTCGGGCGCGGCCGGGCTTCATTACTCCGCGTCGGTCCGGGTCGTCAGCCCGCGGCGCCGGCGGCGCCGGCGGCGGCGGCGTGGAGGTGGATAGAACGTGCCTGCCTCTCCGGGGGCGATCTGATCGACACCTTGTGCCTGCAGCGAGCGCCAGTGCTGCAGGGCGTCCGGACGATCGCCGTGGATCTCGAGCCACGTGAGCGCTTCGTTGAGGATGTGGCGATGGAGGAGCGCGCGCTGCGCACGCAGGGGCGCGCGCAGATCGAGCAGCCGCGGCTGCACGGCGAGAATCTGATGGAGCCGCTCGACATCCCGGCGCGGTACCTGCAGCATTCCGAGGTCGACGCGCCGCTCGAGTGGATCGGCTGAAAACGGCTGGCGCCGTCCCGCGAGCCCGAGCGGCACGAGCAGCGAGCCGGCAAGAATGGCATTGGTCAGCGTGTCCGGCGCCGACGCGAACCGCTGCCGGTATTCATCGAGCCGCGCGACGGATTCCCACATCGCGGCGGGCGCCTTGTCGAGCTCCGGGGTGATCGCCCGGAGCAGCTTCGTGTCCTTCAGGCTCCGGAAGCTTCGTTCGGCGGATCCGGATCGGAGTATCTTGAAATATTCCTCGAGCAGGCGCGCCGGGGCGCTGTGCTCCATCTCGTGGCGCAGCCGATCGATCGCGTCCAGAATCGGTGGATCGAGGTCGAACGCCAGGCGGGCGCCCAGCACGACCGCGCGCAGCATCCGCACCGGATCCTCCAGGAACCGTACCTGCGGATCACCGATCGATCGAATCAGCCGCCGCTCGAGATCTTCGAGACCGTTGACGTAATCGATGATCGAAAACGTTGCGATGTCGTAGAAGAGCGCGTTGATCGTGAAGTCTCTGCGGAACGCGTCCTCTTCTGGCGTGCCGAACGTGTTGTCGCGGTGAATCAGGCGATCGTGCGCGCGCGCCTTCGCGAGGTGCGTGCCTTCGGCGCGGGTCTGTTCCGTCTTCGAATCCTCGGGTCCGGCTGCCGGTTCTGGCGCGGCTTCGATGACTTCGTCGACGCCTGGGGGCACTTCGGACGGATCGATTTGACGGCGGAACGTCGCCACTTCGATCGTCTTTGGTCCGAACTTGATGTGGGCGAGACGGAAGCGTCGGCCGATGATCCAGCAGTTGCGGAACAGCTTCTTGATCTGGTGCGGGTGCGCGGACGTGCCGATGTCGAAGTCCTTCGGGCGCCGGCGAAGCAGCAGATCGCGCACGCTGCCCCCCACCAGATACGCAACGTAGTTGTGCTCGTGGAGCCGATACAGAACTTTGAGCGCATCCGCATCAATCTCGCGGCGGGAGATCGAGTGGGCGGAACGAGGAACGACGGTCGGCTCCGTCATCGCTCGGAATTATAGCACCATGCCGCCGGATGCACCCTCTAAGTATATGGAAGCTAATTACTTATGGCTGGCCCTGCCGTATGCTACCATCCACCGGTGCGATCTGCAGCCGTTCTGCTGCTCGTCCTGCTGAGTGCCGCGCCAGCGTTGGCCGCCAGCCCGGCCGAAGCCTTGGTCCTGGCGCGCAAGCTCTACAACGAGGGGGAATACGACAAAGCGCTCGAGGCCGTACGCGAGGCCGAGAGTACGGCCGCGACCGCAGCGTCGGCGCACCTCGTGGTCGGCCGCATCCTGCTCGAGCGCTATCGCCGGACGGCGCAGTCCTCGGATCTCGACCGCGCGCGCGTCTCGCTGCGCGGCCTCGACACGCGTGCGCTCGACGCGAGAGAGCGCGTGGAGTTGCAGGTCGGTCTCGCGGAGGTCCTGTTCTTCGATGATCGCTTCGGCGCTGCCGCCGAGGTGCTCGATCCGATTCTCGAGTCGTCGGTGACGCTCGGCCCAGAAGCGCACGATCGTGCGCTCGACTGGTGGGCCTCGTCGCTCGACCGGTACGCCCAGACGCAGCCCGCAAGCGAGCGGGGACCGGTCTATACGCGGCTGATCGAGCGAATGGAAGAGGAGCTGCGACGCGAGGCGGGATCGACGCCGGCGAGCTACTGGCTCGTCGCCGCCGCGCGCGGCTCTGGCGATTTGGAACGCGCGTGGGCGGCCGCTGCCGCCGCGTGGGTGCGCGCGATCCTGGCCCGCGACCGCGGCGCCACGCTGCGCGCGGATCTGGACCGTCTCGTGACGCAGGCGCTGATACCCGATCGCGCGACCCGCATCGCACCCCGCGATCGCCGCCAGGCGATCGCGTCGATGACGAGCGAGTGGGAAGAATTCAAGTCGACCTGGATGCGGAGCGAATAGTCATCCCTTTGCTTCTTTCCAGTTCTCCCCGATTCCGACGTCGACGGTGAGCGGCACGCGCAGCTGGACGGTCGACTGCATCAGCTCGCGAACGGCGCCCGCGACTTCGTCGGCCGCCTGCTTCGGCGCTTCGAACAACAGCTCGTCGTGAACGGTCAGGATCATCCGCGCGGTCCCGCCTGTGATTGCCGGCAGCGCGGCATGCACATCGATCATCGCGCGCTTCAGGATGTCGGCCGCCGTCCCCTGGATGGGCATGTTCGACGTCTCGCGCTCGGCAGCCATCCGCACCTGACCATTCTTATTGTTGATGTTTGGCACGAGCCGCCGCCTGCCGAACATCGTTTTGACGATGCCGGTCGCGCGCGCTTCGGCGAGCAGCCCGTCGATGAACGCGCGGACGGAGGGGAAACCGGCGAAGTACGCGTTGATGAAGGCCTGCGCCTCCTCGCGCGAGACGCCGATGTCCTTGGCAAGCGTGAACGCCTGCTTTCCGTACAGCAGCGCGTAATTGATGATCTTCGCGCGCCGCCGCAGCTCGTGCTTGCTCAGGCCGCTGTTCGTGCCGAACACTTTCAACGCCGTGCGGTCGTGGATGTCTTCGCCCCGCGTGAACGCATCGACGAGCGCCTCGTCGCCTGAGAGGTGCGCGAGCACGCGCAGCTCGATCTGCGAGTAGTCCGCCGAGATGAGCACGCTGCCCGGCTCCGCGACGAACGCGCGCCTGATCTCGCGCCCGATCTCCGTACGGATCGGAATGTTCTGCAGATTCGGATCGCTGCTGCTGAGGCGTCCCGTTGCCGCAACCGCCTGATTGAAGCAGGTGTGCACGCGGCCGGTCTCGGGATTGACGAGCTGCGGGAGCGCGTCGATGTACGTGCCCTTGAGCTTCATCAACCCACGCCACTCGAGGACCAGCCGCGGCATCTCGTGGACGAGCGCCAGTTCGTCCAGCACTTCGAACGCCGTGGACTGCGCCTTCGTTTTCGTCGTCCGGCGGATCGTCTCCGTCCGGAGGCCCATCTTCTCGAAGATCACCTCGCCGAGCTTCTTCGGCGAATTGATGTTGAACTCCTCGCCGGCAAGCTCGTAGATGCGCCGCGCCAAACGATCGAGCTCCTGCTCGATGGCTGCTGACTGCGAGGCGAGCGCAGCCGCGTCCACGCGGACGCCCGCGCGCTCGATCGCGGCGAGCACGGGAATCAGCGGGTGTTCGATCTCGTCGTAGAGCCGGTCGAGTCCTTCGCGCGCGAGCAGGCCGCGCAGCGTGGGCGCGAGTTGCACGACGAGATCCGTGCGTTCGCCGGCATAATCGAGGGCGGCCTCCACGGGGACCTGCGCAAACGACACCGACTTGGCGCCGCGGCCGCAGACGTCCTCTTCAGTGAGCGCCTTGTAGCCGGCGTGTTCGAGCGCAAGCTGTTCGAGCTGGTGCGCCGAGCCGGTGGCGTCCAGCAGATAACTCGCGAGCATCGTGTCCGTGTCGAGGCCGCGCAGCGTCACGCCATGGCGGCCCAGGACGATCGCATCGAACTTGAGGTCGTGGCCGATCTTGGGGATGTCCTCGCGCTCGAGCAGCGGGCGCAGAATGCCGAGGACCTCACACGCGTCGAGCCCGCCGTCGAACCCGAGCCCCGATCCCTTGAGCGGGATGTACCGCGCCTCGCGCGGTTCCGTCGAGAACGAGAGGCCGACGACCGCCGCGCGCATGGCGGCCGGTGCATCGGGCAGCACGCGGACGGCGAAGCGGCCGGCCTGCTGCAGCTCCGACGCGAGCGCTTTCACCTCGTCGAGCGTCTCGACGAGACGGTAGTTCTTGCCGATCGTCTGCGCCGTCGGCGCGAACTCCATCACGAGCGAGCGGAAACCGAGCCGTGAAAACAGCTCGAAGCAGCGCTGCTGGGAGGCGCCGCGGTAGCGCACGGCTTCCGGATCGAACTCGACGGGAACGTCCGTGTGAATGCGGGCCAGCACCCGGCTCTGCCGCGCATCCTCGGCGTGCGCCAGGAGTCCCTCACGCTGCCGCTTGTTCGGCACGTCCGCGGCGTGAGCCAGGAGCGCCTCGAGCGATCCGTATGTCGCGATCAGATCGCGCGCGCCCTTCTCGCCGATGCCCGGAACGCCTTTGATGTTGTCGATCGAATCGCCCATCAGCGCGAGGACGTCGACGACCTGGGCCGGCGTGACGCCGAATTTCTCGCGCACGCCGTTGGCGTCGTACCACGTGCCATCGTCTTTCGGGTTGTACACCTTGAGGCCGTCGTGCACGAGCTGGAAGAAATCCTTATCACCCGTCACGATCGCGACTTCGAATCCCGAGGCCGCGGCTTTCGTCGCGAGCGTCCCGATCACATCGTCTGCCTCGTAGCGCTTCGACGTGAGGATGGGGACACCCAAGGCCTCGCACGCTTCGTGCACCCACGGGATCTGTTCCGCAAGATCGCCGGGCATCGGCGCGCGGTTCGCCTTGTAATCGGTCGCCAGCTCGGAGCGGAACGTTGGCCCTGCAAGATCGAACGACGCCGCGATGAACTGCGGCTGATGATCGTTGATCAGCTTGCGGAGCATCGTGACGAACCCGTATACGGCGTTCGTCGATTTGCCATCGGGGCCGGTCAGCCCGCGAATCGCGTGGTACGCGCGATACATCTGCGAGCTGCCGTCGATCAGGTACAGACGCGGCGGCGTGGACATCAGGGGGAAACAACGCGGGCCTGAAAGGCCCGCGCTACGTTGGCGCAGGACGCAGGGTAGTCCTTTCAGGGCCGCCCGTGTAGACCCGGCATCATCAGTATATCATTCGAAGAATGGGCTCTCGGACGCGTGCGGCCGTCATGGTCGCACTGCTGGTGGTGGCGGGCTGCAACGGCGCCCCGCGCTTCCTTTCTCCCCGTTACGAATATGAAGAAGACCTGACCCTCGCGCTCGATGGTTCCGCAACGATCGTCGTGAACGCGTCCATTCCCGCGCTCGTTGCGCTTCACGGCGCGGCGCTTCCCCTCGATCCGCGCGCGCGCGTCGAAGGCGCGGTGCGCGACTTCTATTCATCGCCCTATGCGGAGGTTCAGCGCGTGTCGCAGTGGACGCGGCGCGGACGGCGGTTCGTGGGCGTGCGCCTGCGCGTGCCGGACATCCGCACGCTGCCGAAGGCCGCCGCGTTCTCCGGCGAGACGTACGACCTGCAGCTTCGCGACAACCTCCAGGTGTTTCGTCAGCGTCTGAGCGGGGCGCCTGCGAAAACGGCATCGCTCCCCGACGTCGATTGGAACGGCAGCGAGCTCGTCGCGTTCCGCCTTCACCTTCCCAGCCGGATCGAGTACCACAACGCAAAGGGCGTGGAGCGGGGCAACATCCTCACGTGGGAACAGCCGCTGAAGGATCGTCTGGCGGGGAAGCCGATCGCCTGGTCGGAAGGCGCCGTCAACATCATGGAAGTGCGGATGGACAACCAGTCGATCCTCTACCGCACGCTCTGGCTGTTCGGGCTCGCGTTCGTTGCAGCGATCGCAGTGCTCGCCTTCCTCATCTGGATGACGATGAGGAAGGGCCGCGGGCGTGAAGAGGTCAGCTCGGCGCTGTCAAATCCAGTGTCGCAGACTGTCCGTCAGACAGAGAAAGCCTCTTCGCGCCAGTCCTGATCGCTTCCAGATAGGCCGGATCGAACCACTCGCCCTGCTCCACGTCGTCGACCGCGATGACGCTGTAGTCGCCGGGCGGTAGCCCTCGCAAGTGGAAGACGCCGCTCTGATCGACGCGCACCGCCTGAATCTGGCGCGATTGCGGATGCCAGTACTGCTGATCGCTCGCGAACGCGATCACTGTGATTTGCTGAACCGGGTTGCCGGCCCCGTCGCGCACCGTGCCGGTCACCAGCGTCGAGCGATCGGTCAACACGATGGAGACGCTGTCGGGACCCTGTCCGCTCTTCAGATCGATTGCCTCATCCGTCACGTCCCGCCCGGCGACGCTGACGGACTTGAGCGACCAGGGACCCTGACCGCTGACGCGAATGTAATGGCGGCCGGGAAGCAGACCGCCGATCTGGAACGCGCCGTTCTTCTCGGCCCGACCGCCAGACGCATTGGGGCCTCCGCCGACGAAGGGCAGCGGATCGACGTCGGGCACCTCGACCCTGAAGCCGGAGTAGTCCGTCGGTGCGGGCGTACCTGACGACTCGACCGTGATGTAGCCCGCGAGCGAGCCGCCGGCCTGCAGCGCGAGCGAGAGGCCGGTCACGTTGTCGCCAGCGACGTTCACCGGCAGCGTGCCGATTCTCGCATCCTCGCCGCGTCCGCCCGAGCGCGCGATTGCAACGTAGTGACCGGGCGGAACATTGCGGATCGTGAACGACCCATCCGCCTGGGATCCGGTGCGGAGCACCCGACCGCGAAAAACGCCGCCGCGATCCTGCGGCACGAGCAGCACGGGTACAGAGTCCGACGCGCCAATCACCGTCCCACTCACCGTGGACATCGTCACGACCTGCACCTGGAAGTCGATGCCGCCCAGCTCCTGTCCTGGCGCAACGGTGAGCTTCGTTGCGTCCGCCGCGCTGGTGACGCCTGCGTAATACGTGGGCGCATATCCGACCGGCTCCGCATCCTCGACGGGTGGCCCGCCGAAGAACGCACCGCGTCCGCCGCCGAAAGCGCGCACCGAGAACTGCAATCCGCGCCCGAGGATTTGCGCGAGACCGCCGGCCGTCGCGCTGACGTAGTAGTCGCCGGGCGGAAGTCCGAAGACGCGGTACTGGCCGCGATCGTCGGTCTGATCGCCGCCTGCGGACGTGAGCTGCCGTTCCCCGCGAACATATTGGTACCGCTGGACGGTTACCAGGGCGCGCGCGAGCGGCTCGCCGTCCTCGTCGAGGACACGTCCCGTGATCACCGAGCCGCGCGTCAGGCGCAGGTCGATGCCGGACACCTCCTGGCCGTCGGCTATCTGCACCGGTGTGCCGGGCTGAAGCGGTCGACGCTGGCCGAAGATCGCGTCGACGAATCCGCTCTTCGATGCCGTGACGGTATACGTGCCCGCGGGCAGTCCCGTCACGCGGAAGCGGCCCTGATCATCGGTCGTCGCACCGCGGGCTTGACGTCCACCGCCCGAGGCGAGGACGCTCGCGCGCTTCACCGGGAATCCGCTGTCGGCCGCGAGCACGCGTCCGCTGATCGACGCGGTTGCCGTCTGGGGCTGCTGCTGAACGTCGCGCTCGGGCCGGGCGCTCTGTCCGCGTCCCTGTGGCTGCGGGAGCAGTTGCTGCGCAAAAACGCCACACACGACGAGCGCGAACAAACCCGAGGCGAGAATCAATCTGTGCATCGTTCCTGCCCTGTTCGACTGACGACCGCCGCGCCTCGCCCGTTTACCGGAGCTGCGCCCTGAACCAGACGACGTATGATTCGGCGGTGATTCTCGCATCGGCAGTTGGCCTGAGCATTCTCGGCAGCGTTGGCG
>JBKPQB010000021.1:0-6504 GCA_046733875.1 Acidobacteriota bacterium | reverse complement strand
GACGATAGATCTGCTCCGAGGCGCCGGCGAAGGCAGCGCCCGCGTGATTGGAGAGATCGCCGCTGCTCCCCATCCCCGCGTCCGCTACGTCCCCGCCGGGCTCTGACCCCAAACTGGGGCAAAATGCCACAGTCGACCGGCGTCGAGGGGTCAGAGCACCCGACGGGGTCAGAGCACCCGCGGCAGCAGCACCCTGCCAAAATGCGGTGCTCACCTTTGTTGGTCAGACTTCCCGGGCCTGGACCAGTTCAGCGCCAGCGGAAGTTCCTGACGGGAGCATCGAATAAAGGTCGACACGCAACGCGTCCAGCAGGTCCGGTTCGAAGGGTTGATTCCAGAGCTGGAGCCAGTTCTCCGGCCGGGCGATTGGCGGACGCGCCAGGCTTACGGATGGACGACGCGCGAGTGCCTGCCAGGCACTGCCCCATTTCCATTCTTGGACATGCATGCAGAGTCCGGCGCGCACGGCATTCGTCTCGACATACCTCCATGCGTTCATCAGATGTGCGCCATCCAGTACTGGGTGCGCTCGATAACGAGCCTGATACACTGCCCCGCATCCTTGGGACTTGCTCGCCCGGTGCCACGACGTGGCGTGCCTCGCTGTCAACCATTGCATGAATCGCGGGAGGGCGTCATCCGAATGCGCGTACAGCAGAAAGTGCCAGTGGTTCGGCATCATGCAGTACGCAAAGACTGCCACCGGATATTTCTGGAGCGCGCGAAGCATGAGGCGTTGGAATGATTCGTAGTCCTCGTAACCCCCGAAGAGTGAACCCTTTCGAGAGCCTCTGTTCACGACGTGATAAACGCAGCCTGGAACGACGCAGCGTGGTCGACGAGCCATGTCCAACCATGCCGGCAACCTCGACGCCAGGAATCAGCGGCTCTGACCCCGCGGTGTGGCGCATTTGTCGGGTGAGGGGCTGATCGTTGGGGTCAGAGCCCGTGGCGGCGTCGCGGCGCATCGGGGTGCTCATCTCGGGGCGAGGGAGCAACCTCCAGGCGCTCATCGACGCGATCCGCGAGGGGCGCCTCGACGCCGAGATCGCTGTCGTCATCGCGAACCGCGACGACTCGCTCGGACTCGAGCGCGCGCGCACGGCCGGAATCGAGGCGCTGACGCTCAGGCACCACGGCTTCGCGTCGCGCGACCTGTTCGAGCACGCCCTCGTCCGCGAGCTGCGCGCGCGGCACGTGACGCTCGTGTGCCTCGCCGGGTTCATGCGGCTGCTGGGTACCACCTTCCTCGACGCGTACCCGAACGCCATCCTCAATATCCACCCGTCGCTGCTGCCGGCATTCCCTGGGGTGAGCGCGCAGCAGCAGGCGTGGCTCCACGGCGTCAAAGTCGCTGGTGCGACCGTGCACCTCGTGACCGCAGATCTCGATGGCGGGCCGATCGTGCTGCAGGCGGCCGTCCCCGTCCGCGAGGACGACACGGCGGAGACGCTCGCCGCGCGCATCCTCATCGAGGAGCATCGCATCTACCCCGAAGCGGTGCGAATCGTGCTGCAGGGAAACTGGAAGATTGAAGGACGGCGGTTCGTGCGCGTCAGCGTGTGAGTGCGCGTGGGCGTGTGCGTGTGAGTGCGCGTGGGCGTGCGCGTGCGCGTGCGGATAAGAAATCCTATCCCGACATCGCCGGTTGAAGCGTGAGGACGGCGACCTCCGGCGGACAATTGATGCGGATCGGCACGTAAACAGTCCCCACACCACGGCTCACGAAGATCGTCGTGCCCTGCCGGCGTTCCAGGCCGGCGATGACGGGGAACCCGCGCGCCGCGACAGGACCCACGATTGGAGGGACGATCTGCCCGCCGTGGGTGTGACCGCTGATGACCGCGGGAATCGCGAGCTGCAGCGCTTCGTTCAGCCGGTTGGGCGTGTGGGCGAGCAGGATGGCGTGCGGGACCGTTCCGCGCGCGAGGCGCGCGATGTCCATGATGCGCCGCGTCCAGTACCGGATCCCGATGAAGTCCATCGGCTCGCCGCGCACCGTGAGACGCGTGCGCGCATCGCGCAGCACGGTGAACCCTTTGGCCGCCAGCGCGGCCGGCATGTCGCGATCGTCGTCATGGTTGCCAAGAACGGCGATGACGCCGAGCGGCGCCGCGAGCGGCGCAAGCGCGGCGGCTGCGGGCTGGACGTATCGCCGGTCGCCCCACGTGACGTAGTCGCCCCCCAGTACGATCAAATCCGGACGTTCGGCCATGAGCATCCGGACGGCGGCGTCCACCATCTCGTGCGACACCGTTTGACTGCGATGGATATCGGTGAGGAGCCCGATCCGCAGGCCCGCCAGCGCCGGGGGCAGACCGCCAATGGGGAACGTGGCGCGCGTCAATTCGAGACGATGACGCTCGTAGAGGAACCCGTGCGCCGCACCGCCCGTGAGCGTTCCGACCGCGAGGCCGGTCAAGCCTTTGAGGAACACGCGTCGCGGCGCATGCGCGCGCGGCCGGGCGGGCTGACCAACAGCCTTCGTATCGACCGGCCGCCGGCCCATCATGCGGAGAATTGTAGCGCACGCGCGTGACGCGTCCGCGCTCGCCGCATTCTGTCTTCTGTATAGTACCGGCGATGGATCTCTATGAAGACCTGCAGTGGCGCGGCATGGTGTACGAAGCAACCGAAGGTCTGCGCGATGCGCTCGCGTCGGGATCGCTGACGGGATACATCGGCTTCGATCCGACCGCCTCGAGCCTTCACGTCGGCTCGCTGCTGACCGTGCTCGGGCTCGCGCGCCTGCAGCGCGCCGGGCACTCACCCATCGCTGTCGTCGGCGGCGGCACCGGCATGATCGGCGATCCAAGCGGCAAATCGCAGGAGCGTCTGCTGCTGTCGGCGGAGGAGATTGCCGCCAATGTGGCGGGCATACGCGCGCAGCTTGCGCGATTTCTGGACTTCGACGCCGCGCGCAATGCGGCGCGCATCGTCAACAACGCCGACTGGCTGGCGACGTTCGATCTGCTCGGCTTCCTCCGAGACACCGGCAAGTACTTCACGGTGAACTACATGCTCCAGAAGGAGTCGATCGACCGACGGCTGGCGAGCGAAGAGGGGATCTCGTATACGGAGTTCAGTTACCTGCTTCTCCAGGCCCGCGATTTCGTCGAGGTGTTCGATCGCTATCAGTGCACCCTGCAGATGGGCGGCAGCGATCAGTGGGGCAACATCACTGCAGGCATCGATCTCGTCCGCAAGCTCCGCGCGCAGCGCGTGCACGGCCTGGTCTGGCCGCTGATGACGACCTCCTCGGGGACGAAATTCGGAAAGACGGAAGCGGGCACGGTCTGGCTCGATGCGGGCCGAACGTCGCCGTTCAAGTTCTATCAGTTCTGGCTGAACACGGACGATCGCGATGTCGTTCGCTACCTGAAGTTCTTCACGTTCCTGTCCCGCTCGGACATCGAGGAACTCGCACGCGTCACCGAGACGAACCCGGAACAGCGAACCGCGCAGCGGGGGCTCGCCCGGGCGGTGACTGCGCTGGTGCACGGCAATGATCAGGTGGCCCGCGCGGAGCGGGCGGCACAGGTCCTGTTCGGCGATTCGATCGCCAACGCCGCCGTCGAGGACGTGCTGATGGTGTTCGAGGACGCGCCGTCCACCGAGCTGACGCTCGCCGACGAGGGGATGCCCGTCGCCGAGATGCTGGCCACGGTCAAGCTGGTGCCGTCGAAGAGTGAGGCCATGCGCCTGCTGAAGAGCGGCGGCGTCTACGTGAACAACGTGCGCGTGCCTGACGAGCGGGCGCGTGTGACGCCCGGGGACGCTATCGGCGGCACGCTCTTCGTCCTTCGTAAAGGGCGCAAGGACCACCACATCGTCAAGCTGCGGCGCTAGCGTATGACGCGGTATTTCATCAGCGGGTAGATGGCGCCCCGAGCCGTTCAAGACACGCCTACGCGCCAGACACTGCGGCGAACCGTACTTGGTCCAGGCCTGCTCGCCGTTGCCGCGCTCGCCTGCGCGTGGAGTGTGCTCACGTGGTTGACCGGCGGCTTTGCCGTCCGGGCCGGCCTGCTGCACATCGCGTCGCACGACGCCGGTCGGCCGCTGCTTCTCGCTGCGGTGTTTTCCGGCGCCGCCAGGCTGCTCCTGCCCGGAGAGGATTTCGCCTCATGGGTGCGTTGGGTGATCGGAGATACGGACGCCGCCTGCGCACGCATTGCCGTCGGAGCGTCGATTGCGGTTCTGATTGTGTCGGTTGCGTGGAACACGCGCGCCGCTGGGGGATCGGATTCCTCGTCCTACCTGCTCCAGGCGGACGCGTTCACGGCGGGCGAAATCATGCTTCGCGATCCGCTTGCCGCATCGGCGCCGTTCGCGAACGCGGGAGCGTTCTTCGCGCCGATCGGATTCATCTCGTCGCCCGTGGAACCTGCGGCGGCCGCCCCGGTTTGTGCGCCGGGCCTGGCGCTTCTCATGGCGGGTGCATCGATCGCCGCAGGCCGCGGCGCCGCGATGGCCGTCGTTCCTGTGTGTGCGGCGATCACCATCTGGCTCACGTTCGTATACGGGCGCAAGATCGATGGCCCGCTGACGGGCGCCGTGGCGGCAGTGCTCGTTGCGTGCAGCCCGATCTTTCTCTACCAGGCCGTGCAGCCGATGAGCGATGTTCCGGCCACCGCGCTGTGGCTCGCCGCGTTGGTCGCGTGTGCGCACCGCCGCCGTTGGTCGGATCTGATCGGAGGAATATGTGCCGGGCTCGCGGTCCTCACGCGTGAGAACCTCGCGCTGATTGTCGCGCCGCTCGCGGTCGTGCTCGTCGCGCGCGACGCATCACCACTCAACGGGCTTCGCCGTCCGAACCCCGTTACGCGATCACTCGCGCGGATCCCGGCTCCGCTGCTACGGTTCTGCGTCGCTATGGTACCGGCCCTCACGGTGCTGGCCTGGCTCAACGCCGCTCGCTACGGCTCGCCGCTCGCATCTGGCTATGGCGACGTCGGTGCCTTGTTTCGTGCATCGCACGTCTGGCCGAATCTGTGGCGCTATCCGGTGTGGATAATCCAGACACACACGCCGTTCATCCTGCTCGCGATGTTCGCCCCCTGGGTCGTCCGAGGGTATGGCCGTGAACGCCTCGTACTCGTTGTGACATCGCTGCTGTGCGTGCTGCTGCTGTTCTCGACGTATCTGGCGTATGTGGTGTTCGACGAGTGGTGGTATCTCAGGTTCCTCCTGCCGGCGCTGCCGGTGCTCCTTGTGCTGAGCGTCACCGTGGCTCTGGCGATGGCGCGGCATATCGTCCCCGGTCGCGTTCATATCGCGGCGATATGCGCGTGTGTCGCCCTCGGGGGATGGTATCTGCACGTCGCCCGAGCGCGCCAGGCGTTCGCGCTGCAGTCACTGGAATCGCGATTCCTGCAGACGGGCCGCTACGCCCGCCTGGCGCTCCCCTCCAACGCCGTCGTCCTGTCGGTTCAGGAAAGCGGCGCGATTCGCTATCACGGCGGGCGCCTGACGATGATGTGGGACGTCGTCAGCGATGTGGACGATGCGGTCCGCTGGCTCGCGTCGGCGAACCGGCCCGTGTATCTGGCGCTCGAGGATGCCGAAGAGCCGGCATTCCGCCAGCGGTTCGCGGGTCAGGCGCTCGGGGCGCTCGACTGGCCGCCGATGGCGGAGATTCACACGCCGGTTCGGGTGCGGCTCTATGACGTCCGCGATCGAACAAAGTATCTGAATGGCGAACGGTTGAGCGTGACGCACGTCCGATGAAACCGCCGTGCTTGCCCGCAGGGTTTAGGTCTCGTATATTCGTTGACGCGTTGCGCGTCGCCCTCCGTCGAGGTTGACACGATCGTTCGCGCACCGTATAGTCAGAGAGTTCGAAGCGTGACCCGGTGCGGCGCGCCGGAAGATGCTCCCGGAACGTTCGGAGCATTTTTTTATCGCACGACCTCTTCAGAACGCCTTCTCGACGACACATCCCTCTGACCCCGAACGGGTTCTTGGTATTGGACGTGATTGAGAGGGTTGACAATCCCGGAATGTCCTAGTAATATAGGAAGGTTCCCCTGAAGACGGTTGGCCGCAGAGGGAATGCCCGACCTCGTCGGGCAGGCCGGTTCTTTGAAAACTGGATAGAACGTGCAAGCACAGTCCGCCGGAATCCACCGTCGGCGCCGCGAGGCGCTCAAGGGGACGAAGGCGGAACCCGTCGAGTATCAGCGGGTGGCGTGGCATTCAACGGTCGACGCATCGCAGTTCGGTGCGGCGATCGGCTGCGAACCACCCATTACTTGACGAACTGAACAACGTGAGAGAGCCAAGTCAACAGGCGCTCGCGTTAAACGAGTTGTGTCTCGCCAACGCGCCGTCAGGCGCGGAGGCGGACCGGCCAATTTAACATGAGAGTTTGATCCTGGCTCAGAATCAACGCTGGCGGCGTGCCTAACACATGCAAGTCGAACGCGAAAGGGGCTTCGGCCCTGAGTAGAGTGGCAAACGGGTGAGTAACACGTGGGTGACCTGCCTTCGAGTGGGGGATAA
>JBKPQB010000020.1:0-11618 GCA_046733875.1 Acidobacteriota bacterium | reverse complement strand
GTGTATGTGCGCTGACGAGGTGGTAGCCGGTAGCCGGTAGCCGGTAGCCGGTAGCCGGTAGCCGGTAGCCGGTAGCCGGTAGCCGGTAGCCGGTAGCCGGTAGCCGGTGGCCGGTGGCCGGTAGCCGGTGGCCGGTGGCCGGTAGCCAGGTTAAGTTTTTGAAAGCTTCAAATCACGAACAACCCACAACCGACTACCGACTACGGACTACCGACAACCGACTACCGGCTACCGACAACCGACTACCTCTTGATTCATGACTGATCACAAGCAGGTCAACCCGTGGATCGTCGCGATTGCCGTGATGTTCGCGACGTTCATGGAGGTCCTCGACACGACCGTGGTCAACGTGTCGCTGCCGCACATCGCCGGCAGCCTGTCGGCCACGATCGACGAGTCCACGTGGGTGCTGACGTCGTATCTCGTCGCGAACGCGATCGTGCTGCCGCTGACTGGCTGGCTCGCGCGGCATTTCGGCCGCAAGCGGCTGCTGATGACGTCCGTGACGGGATTCACCATCTCGTCACTGCTGTGCGGGCTCGCGCCGAGCCTGTCGCTGCTCGTGTTCTTCAGGCTGGTTCAAGGCGCAACCGGCGGCGCGATGCAGCCGCTGTCGCAGGCCGTCCTCCTCGAGGCCTTTCCACCGCACGAACGCGGCAAAGCGATGGGGTTCTGGGGCCTCGGGATCGTCGTCGCCCCGATTCTGGGGCCCGTGCTGGGCGGGTGGCTGACGGATACCTACAGCTGGCGGTGGGTTTTCTACATCAACCTCCCCGTCGGTATCGCATCGCTCGTCATGACGCAGTTGTACGTGTTCGATCCGTCGTATCTGCGGCAGGAGACGGGCCGGATCGATTACTGGGGCATCGGCCTGCTCGCCGTCTGGGTGGGCTGCCTCCAGCTCGCGCTCGATCTGGGACAGGAGCGCGACTGGTTCTCGTCGCCGTTCATCGCCACGCTCGTCATCACGTCCTCAATCGGCGTCGTTGCGTTCATCGTGCGCGAGTGGATGGCGAGGGAACCGGTCGTCGATCTCCACGTGTTCAAGGAACGGACGTACAGCACGGGCGTCTTCCTGATGACGACGCTCGGGTTCGTCTTGTACGGGAGCCTCGTGCTGCTGCCAATCATGCTGCAGACGCTGCTCGGCTATCCGTCGCTGCAGGCGGGGATCGCAATGGCGCCGCGCGGCGTGGGTTCGCTGATCGGGATGCCGTTGGTCGGATTGATGATTGGCAAAATGGATGCGCGAAGGCTCGTCGCGGTGGGCCTCATCGGTGGAGCGCTGACGCTCATCTGGCTCGGCGAGCTCAATCTGAACGCCGGCTACTGGGACATCTTCTGGCCGCAGTTCTTTCAGGGCCTCAGCCTCTCTGCGCTCTTCGTGCCGCTGACGACGATCAGCATGGATCCAATTCCGCGCGAGCGCATGGGGAACGCGACGAGCCTGTTCAATCTGATGCGGAATATCGGCGGCAGCGTTGGAATCGCGACGACGGGCACGCTGCTCGCGCGAAAGCAGCAAGCGTACATCAACGTCTTCGGCGCGCATGTCGATCCGTACTCGGACGTGACGAGGCGCGCGTTCGAGGCCGCCAGGGCCGGCTTCCTCGCGGCCGGCGCCGACATGGCTACCGCGACCCAGCGCGCTTACGCGGCGCTCTTCGGATCCGTGCAGCAGCAGGCGGCGATGGTGTCGTTCGTGTCGCTCTTCCGGCTGCTTGGGGGGATTTTTCTGGTGCTCCTTCCATTGGTGTTGCTGATGAAACGGCCGCGCTCCGAGGGCGGACCCGTGGGCGCGCATTGAGATCATCCATCGCACGTTTCAGCGCCCGAAAGGCGTTCAACATCTCCGCGTAACTGAAGTTCGCGTTGCGCCCGCTCGGGTTGGGCAGAACGAAGATCCGCGCGCCGTGCACGGTCGCGTGCTGAACGCCCGGCTCGATCGCTGGCGGAGGCGCCGCGCCCAAGGTCTTCCAGAGCATCCGATAGAGCGTCACGCCGACGAACGCCACGATGGGCGGGCGAAACCGATCGATCTTCTGCTCGAGCACACGCCAGCCTTCGAGGTACTCCGAGGGACGAAGATCGTCGATCCCCGGGCTCGGCCGCGCGACCACGTTCGTCACTCCCAGCCCCCACTCAGGCAGCCGCACATCATTTTCGAACGTGATTGGCACCGGCACCAGGCCGGATTCGTACAGCAGCTTCCAGAAGCGATTCGATGGGCCGGCGAAGTGATGTCCTGTCTGCGCCGATCGGACGCCCGGATTGATTCCGACGAGCAGCACGCGCACGCCCGGCTGGATGCGATCCGTGAGCCGCAGTTGGCGCCATTCCTCTCGTCTCGATGTAGACCGATCTTTCATCTCAAGTATGATCCGTGCGCTGGATCGCAGGTTCCCAATTGGGAGTTCGCTTGGCGCGGCGCCCCTCGACGCTGCCCGCTGCCCGCGACGCCCTGAGCCTGTCGAAAGGACCGTAGCGCGAGGCGCGGACGCGGAGGAGTTTCGATGAATTGGCTGTTCAAGGAAGAACCCACGCATTACAGCTACGACGACCTCGTCCGCGACGGAAAGACATCCTGGACGGGCGTGAAGAACCCGCTCGCGCAGAAGCACCTGCGCGCTGTGAAGAAGGGCGATCAGATCTTCTTCTACCACACAGGCGACGAGAAGGCGATCGTGGGGATCACGAAGGCCGCCGGAGACGCGTATCCCGATCCAGCAGACAAATCCGGCAAGCTGTACGCCGTCGATGTTGCGCCAGTGAGGAAGCTGAAGACGCCCGTGACGCTCGCGGCCATCAAGGCTGACAAACGCTTCGCATCCTTCCCACTGACACGCATGCCGCGCCTGTCGGTGATGCCCGTGCCCGACGACGAGTGGCGCGCGATTCTCGCCATGGCGGGGTGACCCGGCGCGCACGCGCTCACGGTTGACGCAGGGGATTGGAGCGCCGCGAACTTCGCTCTACCGCGCCGGCTTCAGCAGCAGAAAACCGAGCGGGGGGAGCGTGAGCCGCAACGAGTCGGCGTGGCCGTGTGCGGCGACGGGCTCGGTGAAGATGACGCCTCCATTGCCGACGTTGGTGCCGCCGTACAAGTCCGCGTCGCTGTTCAGGAGCTCGGTGTAGCTCCCCGCGCGCGGGACGCCGACCGTATACCCGTGGCGGGGAACGGGCGTGAAGTTCAGGATCGCAACGAGGAAGTCCGCGGAATCCGTCGCGCGGCGCACGAACGAGACGACGGAGTTGTCCGAGTCGTTGCAGTCAATCCACTGAAATCCGTGCGAGTCGAAATCGCACTGATGGAGCGGCGGCTCCGCCGTGTAGGCGTGATTCAGATCCTGCACGAACTTGCGAAGCCCGCTGTGGAGGGGGTACTGCAACAGGTGCCAGTCGAGGCTCTGATCGTAGTTCCACTCCGTGCCCTGCCCGAACTCGCAGCCCATGAACATCAGCTTCTTGCCCGGATGCGAGTACATGTAGCCGTACAGCGCCCGGAGCGTCGCCGCCTTCTGCCAGTCGTCGCCCGGGATCTTCGAGAACATCGAACCCTTGCCGTGCACTACCTCATCGTGGGAGAAGGGCAGGATGAAGTTCTCGGTGAACGCGTAGAGGAGCGAGAACGTCAGGTGCTGGTGGTGATAGCGGCGATAGACGGGATCCTGGCGAACGTATTCGAGAATGTCGTTCATCCAGCCCATGTTCCACTTGTAGGTGAAACCGAGGCCGCCTAGATACGTGGGCCGGCTGACGGAGGGAAATGCGGTCGATTCCTCCGCGACCGTAATCGAACCCGCATGTTCCGAGTGCGTCAACGAGTTGAGCTGCCGCACGAAATCGATCGCGTCGAGGTTTTCCCGTCCACCGAAGCGGTTCGGCACCCATTCCCCTTCATGCCGCGAGTAGTCCAGGTACAGCATCGAGGCGACCGCATCCACCCGAACGCCGTCGGCGTGGTACTCCTGCATCCAGAACAGCGCGTTGGACAGCAGAAAATTGCGCACCTCGTTGCGCCCGTAATTGAAGATGAGCGTGCCCCAGTCGCGGTGCTCTCCCTGGCGCGGGTCCGCATGCTCGTACAGCGCAGTCCCGTCGAAGCGCGCGAGGCCGTGCGCGTCCTTCGGAAAATGGCCGGGAACCCAGTCGAGGATGACGCCAATGCCGGCCTGATGACAGGCATCCACGAATGCCTTGAAATCCGCGGGCCCGCCGAACCGGCTCGTGGGCGCGTAGAAACCGATCACCTGATAGCCCCACGACCCCGAGAACGGATGCTCCATGACGGGCAGCAGCTCGATGTGCGTGTAGCCCATCTCCTTCACGTACGGGATCAAGCGATTCGCAAGCTCCCGATACGTGAGATACCGGTTCGACTCCTCCGGGATGCGCGCCCACGAACCGAGATGCACTTCGTACACCGTCATCGGCCGGTTGAGCCATGCGTCCTGCTCAGCGCGCGACGCCATCCAGCCCGCATCCCCCCACTCGTAGTCCGTGCGCGTGACGATGCAGGCGGAGAGCGGCGGAACTTCGAATGCAAAGCCGAACGGATCGCATTTGAGCAGCAGCTCGCCGTGGACGCGCGAACGGATCTCGAACTTGTACCGTTGCCCGTCCCGCACGCCGGGCAGGAAGATTTCCCAGACGCCGCTAGGGCCGAGCGATCGCATCGGGTGCACGCGGCCGTCCCACCCGTTGAAATCGCCGACGACGCTGACGCGCTCCGCGTTGGGAGCCCACACGGCGAAGTGCGTGCCCTCGGCGGCGCCAATCCACAGGATGTGCGCGCCCAGCGCATCGTAGATGCGCGTGTGCTTGCCTTCGCCGAACAGATAGAGGTCGTAGTCAGAGATGATGCGCCCGTAACGGTAGGGATCGTCGATCTCGTTCGAGTAGCCGCCCGGGTAGACGATCCGCAGCCGGTAGTCGAACGCTTCCTGCACGTCGGGAAACTGCGCTTCGAAGATCCCGGCAGGATGAACCCGTGTCATCTCCGTGGGCTCCTGCATCCCGGCAACGAGCACGCGCTCCGCGGCGGGATGGAAGGCTCGGATGACCAGGCCGCCGTCCTGGCGGTGCGGACCGAGGATCGAGAACGGATCGGAATGGCGCGCTCCGGCCAGCGCGTCGAAGCCGCGATCGACGGCCGGGTTCACTGCACCGGCTCCGGCAGCGCGCGGGCGACCCAGCCTTGCCGGACGGCTTCCGCCGGCCGATCGCCCGGACCGTCGAGCGAGGTCACGTTCGCGGCGAAGTAAGCCGGGCACCAACCGGCAATGCCCGAGAGTGCGGCAACGGTGCCCGCAAGGCGCACGGGCCAGGTGAGCATCCGAGGAAGGCGCGGGGCCACCGCGAGCAGGACGAGGCCTGCACCCGTCCGCAATGCGCGCTCGAGGTCGCCCACATTCTGGACGGTGAGGCGATCCTGCGCATCCTCCCGCGTCAGATCGCCAGCATCAATGAGCGCTTCCGTGATCGATTCATTCGACGGCTCTACGATGACGCGGCTTCCGAGCTCGATGATGGGCGTCCGCCGTACGCCGCGGTTCAGCACGAGCGCGCGCTCGAGCGCCGCGAGATCCTCGTCGATGTTGAGATAGCGATGCGCCACCGACAGACGGCGCAGATGCCGGAGGGTGCGCCGGGTGTCCTCACACCAGTCGGCGCCGAACACGGTGATCATCGGTGCGTGCGTGCCTCCTTGAAGAGCGTATCGCGTGCTGCGTTACAGCGCGACCAGCAGCGATGCACCGGACAGCGCGATCGCGCCGAGCAGCAGCCACGGCGCAAGACGTTCTGCAAGCCCCGGACCGCCAGACCCGGCATGTCCAGCTGCACTGGACGCACCCCAACTGGAAATCCGCTGCCAGGCCGCAAAAGCGGCCGCAAGCGACGCGAGCACGAATGCCCAGCCGCCCGCGAGCAGGCCGCGCGCGATTCCGCCGCGCATGCCCGGCATCCAGACGCCGAGCGCGGCCGAGATCATCCATACGCCGATGGCCATCGCCGCGACGATCCGTACCTGACCCAGCGCGCGTTCGGCCGCCTGACGCTGCAGCTCGGCGCGGAGCGCCTCCTCCGCCCGCTGCCGTTCCGCGTCGAACTGCGCGCGCTCCAGATCCATCCGTGCGCGGTCGCGGTCGAACGCCTCCTTGAGGGCTGCAACGACGACCCCGGCGAGCCGCGTCTCGAGCTGTCCGAGTGCGCCCAAGGGCTGCGATGGCGACTGCGGCATCTCGTCGGAGCTCGCGCCGCGGCGAAAGCGCCCCGACAGCTGAGCGAGGTTGTTCAGCGTGTCGAAGACACGCATCCACTGGTTGAAGGCCACGAGTCAGCTTATGCGGGCGTGCGTCAGAAATGCAAAGAGAGGGGCGTCGTGCGCGATCGCGCAACTAAGTTGCAGGGGTTACAGACCCGAATCCGCCTTGTCCGGGTGAGTCCGCCGCCCTACGCGTTGGCCAGCACGGCGTCCACATAGGCGGTGACGAGCCCAGGCAGATCGTCCAGAGGCCCGTGCAGTGTCAGCACTTTGCGGAACCGCGGACCGCTGATGGCGAGGTCCCAGCCATCGCCGCTCTGCGACCGGAACAGCGTCAACTGCCATTTTTCAAACCCGGGACGGACTTTGCGGATCGCGTCCCGCACTGCCCTGAACAGCTCGGAGCGGAGAGCCGCGTCCGCCAGCTGCGGGCACAGAATATTGACTGGCATAGCTCCGGTTCCTTCGGAGGATCGCGTTAGATTACAGACCTCGTTGCCTCCAGGCAAGGTGAACCGTTCGGCGGCGGACATCGCCGATGACCGGAGAAGCGTGTCTTAGATGCGCACTCGTTCCAGTCGCGGCACCAGTGCCTGGATGATCGCGAGCGCGATGAGATACGCGCACGACGCGAAAATGAACAGCGGCCGGTAACCGGCCACTGCGATGACGTTGCCCGCCATCGCGGCGACCAGCGCGCCGCCGATTCCGCCGAACATCCCGCCGATGCCCGTCACGGTGCCGACGGCCCGCTTCGGGAACATGTCCGAGACCGTCGTGAACAAATTCGCGCTCCAGCCCTGGTGTGCGGCGGTCGCGAGCGAAATCAAAGCGACGGCGAGGATCAGGCTCGACGTCATCGACGCAAAGAAAATCGGGACGACACACAGCGCGCAAATGAGCATCGTGGTCTTCCGAGCACGGTTGACCGACCAGCCCATGTCGATGAAGCGAGTGGCCAGCCAGCCGAAGAAGATGCTGCCCACGTCCGAGATCAGATAAATGATGATGAATGGCAGGCCGACGGACTTCAGATCGAGGTTCGTGTCCAGTGCGGCGTTGTCGTTGAAGAACGTCGGCAGCCACGTCAGGTAGAACCACCAGACAGCATCCGTCAGGAACTTGCCGGTCGCAAACGCCCACGTCGGTCGGTACGGAAGGAGCTGCCCCCACTTCACCGGCGCCAGATCGGTGTCAGGCGGTTCGCCATCCGATCGGATGTACGCAAGCTCCGCGGCCGAGACATGCGGGTGCGCCTCGGGCCGATAGAAGAACATCAGCCAGAGTCCGAGGACGAGGAACCCGATTGCGCCCGTGCTGATGAAACTCGCGCGCCAGCCGAAGTGCATGATCACGAACGGCACGAAGGCGGCGGTGATAATGGTGCCGACGTTCGTGCCGGCGTTGAAAATGCCGGTCGCGAAACTCCGCTCTTTCAACGGAAACCATTCCGCCACCGACTTGATGGACGCGGGAAAATTACCTGCCTCGCCGAGGCCGAGCACGAATCGGGCACTCGCCATCCCAGCGGCGCTGTTCACCAGCCCGTGCAGGATTGCCGTGATGCTCCACACTGAAATGCTGATCGAGAACCCGCGCCGCGTCCCCAACCGATCGATCATCCAGCCGGCGATCACGAACCCGAGCGCGTAGGCGAGCTTGAACGCAGCGTCCACGTACCCCATGCGTTCCTTGAAGACGGCGATATCTGCGTCGCTGAGCGGCACGCCGGCCGCCAGACCCAGGATCGTGTGCCGGAACGCATCGTCGAGCATCGTGAAGGAGAGCACGTTGCGGTCGACGTAGTTGATCGTGGTCGCGGCGAAGAGGATGCCGCAGATCAGCCATCGGTACCGGCCGATTCCCTGAGGCGAGGAAACAGATGGACCCGACATGGGCGTAAGTGTGTCCGATGCATGGGCCGATGTCTACCGTCGAGAGGTACGGGCCTTGCGAGCGCCAGCCGCCGTAACAGGAGTCGGAGATGACGGACGCGGCTCTGACGGCAAAGCACCAGGAAAAGATCGCAGAAAGGATCCAGATCCCCGAAGGCGAAATCATCTATCGCGCCGTGCGCCGCGACGGCGACGATGCGCTGCAGTGGACGTCGAGGGAACTGGCGTGGTCGGGATTCGCGGCCGGTATCTCGATGGGCTTCTCGATGGCGGCCGAAGGAGCGCTGCGCGCGCATCTGCCACAGACGGACTGGTCGACGCTCGTCGCAAAGCTCGGCTATGCCGCCGGGTTTCTGATCGTCATTCTCGGAAGGCAGCAGCTGTTCACGGAACAGACCCTGACCGTTGTCCTGCCGCTGCTCTCGAAGGACCGGCGCGAGGGAAGCCTCAACAACGTGGCGCGCCTCTGGACGGTGGTGCTGCTGTCGAACCTGCTCGGCGCCGCACTCTTTGCAGCCGTCGCCGTGTGGACGCCGGTGTTCCACGAGAACGTGCGCGCTCAGTTCAGTGCGCTTGGCGCCGAGGCGCTTGCTCCCGGTGCGCTGACGACGGCGTTCAATGCCGTGCCGGCTGGGTTCCTGATCGCCATGATGGTGTGGCTGCTCCCTGGCGCCGGCGCCGCACGCGTCTGGATCGTGATCATCATCGCCTATCTCGTCGGGATTCTCGGGTCCGCTCACGTGATCGCCGGGACGACCGATTGCCTGTACGTCGTGTTCCGGGGCGAGCGCGGATGGCTCGAATACGTCGGCCGCTATCTGATTCCCGTGTTCATCGGCAACAGCGTCGCCGGCGTGGGGCTCGTAGCGACGCTCGCGCACGCCCAGCACGCGCCGCGTGAGTCCCAGTAAGCAGAAGGTCGTTCGCGCGCAACTTTAGGTTGCGCGGACTCAGAAGAAGATTCGAATGACATCACGTACGACAAAGTACGCGAAGAAGCCGTAGAACGCCGAGCACGCCAGCAGCGCGAGCTCGCGCCAGAGCGGCGGACGCACGGCGCGAGGGAGGAACCGCCGGTTCACGATGAAGATCTGCACGCCCGCGATCGCGAGCACCACGCCCGCCATGTTCGCGAGGATCTTGAACAGCTGGAAGGGCGAGGCGGAGCGAATGACGAACAGGCCCCAGATGGAGAATGCGAGCAGGATGCCGTAGTAGATGCCCCTGATGCCGCGCTTCGAGCCGCGCGCGAGCGCGCTCGCCATCCACGTGGCGTCGGTGATGGTGCGGACGAGGATGTCGGTGTTCCCGAGCTGCGTCTTGAACAGAATCCAGAAGCCGTTGAACAGCGTCAGGAACCAGAAGCCGCTCCAGATCCGGCTCAGATACTGCGCCTGATACGCGCCGGCCGCGAGACCCTGCATGTCCGTTCCCTGCGGAATGATCGCGGTGGCCAGGTTCACGTTCAGGTACATCCCGAGAAAGCAGAACAAGCCCCAGACCCAGAGCTGGTCGGCGTGCACGTACCGCCACCACTCGCGCCAGCGCGCGAGGTTGGCGTCCGTTGCCGGGAAGACCGTTCCGACGTGGGAAAGCTGGATCTCGTGGCCGCCGACGGCGCTCGGGATCGCGCCGACCTTCGAGCCCATGCCGAAGCCCTTGTCGCGGACCCAGTTGGTCACCGTGAGGTTGCCGATGCCCCCAGAGCCCGCCGTCGCCGCAAGCGCGCCAATGAGTCCCCAGTCGATCGGGTGCTGCAGCCCCGAAAGTCGGAAAAAACCCGCGAACGTCTGCGCCCAGTGCACGAACGGCACGAAGGCAACATTCACGACGATCAGGAACAGGAACACCACCGCGAGCATCGTCCACGCGAAGTATTCGAGCATTCGCTCTATGGTGCCGCCGAAAGACAGCACGAGCACGACGGCGAGGATGAGCGCGGAGGCGACCCACGCCTGTGCGGCCTGATCCGGCGCGCCGGGCATGCGACCCATCCACGCGCCGAGGAGCGTGGCGGCTGCGCTCCCCGCGAGCGCCGGCCATCCGAGCTGAAAAAATCCAAGCAGCGCATAGAACCCCGCCCAGAAGCGCGAGCCGGGCCTGAGCCGCATGATGCCGCCGTAAATCGGCTCGCCCGTGTACAACGTGTAGCGAACCGCTTCGAGGTTGAACGAGACCTGCAGCAGTATGGCGATCGTCGCGATGAGAAAGATGGAGGTGGAGTACTTCACCGCGGCGGCGGGCCCCACGAGCCACTCGCCTCCGCCGATTGACGTCGCGGCCATCACCGCACCGGGACCGATCACCTTCAGCATGTTCCTGAAGGTGAAGGGCGGCGGGGCCGGCAGATCGTCGATCGCCCACGCGGGCAGCGCGCCGTGATCCGCCGGCAGCGCGCCGGCGGCAGAGGACTTGCGGCCAGCAGGAAGCATCAGACGGTCCGATTCGAAGCAGGACGGCGGGCCGTCCACTCGGCCGCCCGATACTCACCGAGATCGAGCGTGCCGCTGATCGTATCGCCCGTCACCTTGCCGCTGAACCGGTACGTGAGCGCATCGCCATGGCGTTCGGTGACGTTGCTCGCCAGCGACACGGCGTCGCCGTTGATCGTTCCGGCGATATCGCGGTTGAGGAAGTTCCCCTGATGGACGCCCTCGAGACGATTCCCATTCTGCTGCAGGTAGAGGTGATGGGTCGTAGTGCTTGCCGTGTACTGAATCTCGACATCCCATCGTCCCCCGATGTCTGCTGCGGGAGGGGCGGGCGTTTCCGCCGGCTTCGGCGAATGTTTTGCGGAGAGCACGTCCGCCAGGCGTTGCCCGACGATCTTCTCGTCGCCGGGCAGCATCATGGCCGCGACGATCGTGATCCCCGTGTCGCCCGAGCCGTCGGGTGCGGGACTGCCCGCGCGGCTGCCGTTCAACGCGATACGCGGCTCAGTCGTGTAGAGAATGTCCGCAACTTCCGCTCCTGTCACCCCGAGCGCCGAGGAATCCCATCGGACGCTGAGACTCGGGCTCCGGTTGCTCAGCCCTTCGTCAGGCCCTCGCACCGCTGTTTTCACGCGGGAAATCGACGACAACCGGCTGGCGATCTGATCGCAGCGGCCGACCCACTCCTTCCATTCGGTGTCGTGGTCACGCTTCACCCAGCTGTCGACCGCGACCAGCATGCCGACCATCTCCTCGCGGCCGACTTTCATGCTTCGTGCGTAGCCATGATGCGGCGCGCTATGGACCCACGCCGCCTTGACGAGGTCCTTGCGCCCGAGCAGGAGTCCTGCGCTCTGTGGTCCGCGGATGTACTTGCCGCCGCTATAGCACACCATCGTCGAACCGCGCTGGAGGTGCACGTTCGGGATTGTCAGGATCTCGGCCGCCGCGTCGACCAGTACCGGGACGTTCTTGGGCTTTGCGATGTTGCAGATCGCCTCGGTGGACATGGGGCCACTGTCGTGC
>JBKPQB010000019.1:0-5454 GCA_046733875.1 Acidobacteriota bacterium | reverse complement strand
CGGAGATCAACAAGAACGTCCCGGTCGACGTGCCGCTGGTCGGCGATCTCGGCGATGTGCTCACGCGGCTTCAGCCGCTCGTGAACGCGTCCGACCGCGCCGTCTGGATGCATCGCATCGCCGCCCTCAAGGGGGACTCTGCCGTCCGCGACATCCAGTCGCTCCCGGACGATGGCCACCTGTACGCCGCGCACGTGATCAACGACCTCTGGCGCGCCACGCGCAACACCGACACCATCGTCGTCACGGACGTAGGCCAGCACCAGATGTGGGAGGCGCAGTACTACCATCACGAGGCGCCGCGCTCGCTCATCACGTCGGGCGGCCTCGGCACGATGGGATTCGCGGTGCCGGCGGCGATTGGCGCGAAGCGCGCGCGGCCCGAAGCGGACGTCTGGGCGGTCGTCGGCGACGGCGGGTTCCAGATGACGATGTGCGAGCTGGCCACCGCGGTGCAGGACGGGATCGACATCAAGGTGGCCATCGTCAACAACGGCTATCTGGGGATGGTCCGGCAGTGGCAGGAGTTCTTCTACGAGCGCCGCTACGCCGCGACGCCGCTGACAGGTCCGGATTTCGTCAAGCTTGCCGAAGCGTTCGGCATTCGCGGCATCGCGGTCACGAATCGCGCGGGCGTGCTGCCGTCTGTCGCGGAGGCGCAGGCCCACCCGGGGCCCGTGGTGATCGATTATCGCGTCGAACAGGAAGATACGGTTTACCCCATGGTGCCGGCGGGCGCGGATCTCCACGCGATGATCCGCAGACCGAATCCGATCGTGGAGACCGGAGCGGACGTTTAGGGGCCACTAAAAATGACTTTGCACACATTCACGGTCTACGTGGAAGATCGCGCGGGCGTGCTGAACCGCGTGGCGTCGCTCTTCAGGCGCCGCGGCTACAACATCCATTCGCTCGCGGTCGGGCACAGCGAAACGCCCGGCGTGTCGCGGATGACGATCGTGGTCCCGACCGATGCGGGCGGCGCGCAGCGGATTCAGGCGCACCTCTACAAGCTGGTGCACGTCGTCCGCGTCGAGGACATCACCGAGCGCGCGGCCGTCGTGCGGGATCTCGCGTTGATCAAGGTCAGCGCGGACGGCCAGAACCGGCCGTCGATCATGCAGCTCGCGGAGGTCTTCGGGGCGCGCATCGTGGACGTCGCGCCCGAGTCGCTCGTCATCGAGATGGTCGGCTCCGAGGCGAAGATCGACGGACTGCTCGAAGTGCTCCGACCGTACGGCGTGCTCGAGATGGTGCGCACGGGCCGGGTCGCGATGTCGCGCGGGGTCGGCAGCCGCAGCAGCGGCCGCGGTCCGGCCGCCGCGATATCGGATGCCGAGGCTAATGTGTCGTATTCCGTGTGAGTGTGCGGGAGCGAGTGCGTCGTGCGGGTGCGTCGTGCGGGTGCGCCGTGCGGGTGCGCCGTGCGGGTGCGGGTGCGCCGTGCGGGTGCGCCGTGCGGGTGCGTGGTGCGGGTGCGGGATCCGGGGTTCGGGATTCGGAATTGCCGATCGGGAATTGCCGATCGGGAATTGCCGATCAAGGATGCGAGCATTAGCGATTAGGGATTGGGAATTGGAGGACTGATGCCAAAGATTTATTACGACGCCGACGCCGACCTGTCGCTGATCAAGCGGCGGAAGGTTGCGATTCTCGGCTACGGATCGCAGGGGCATGCGCACGCGCTGAACCTGCGCGACAGCGGGGTCGACGTCCGCGTGGGGCTGCCCGCGTCGAGCAAGTCGAAGGAGAAGGCGCTCGCGGAAGGGCTGACCGTCGTCGAGCCGGCCGCCGCCTCCGCATGGGCGGATGTGATCATGGTCCTCGTCCCAGATACGATTCAGGCAGCGCTTTATCGCGACGCGATCAAGCCGAACCTGTCCAAGGGCAAGACCCTGATGTTCGCCCACGGATTCAACGTGCGCTTCGGCACGCTCGACCTGCCTGCCGACATCGACGTCTCGATGATCGCGCCGAAGTCGCCCGGGCATCGCGTCCGCGAGCTCTATCAGGAAGGGGCCGGGACGCCGGCGCTGCTGGCGGTCCATCAGGACGCGAGCGGACAGGCGCGAGCGGTTGCGTTGTCGTACGCGAAGGCGCTGGGCGTCACGCGCGCCGGGGTGATCGAAACCACGTTCGCGGAGGAAACGGAAACGGATCTCTTCGGCGAGCAGGCGGTGCTCTGCGGCGGCGTCAGTGCGCTCGTGAAGGCCGGCTTCGACACGCTCGTGGACGCCGGCTATCAGCCGGAGATCGCGTACTTCGAGTGTCTGCACGAGCTGAAGCTGATCGTCGACCTGATGTACCAGGGTGGCCTGAACTACATGCGGTATTCCGTGAGCGACACGGCGGAGCACGGCGACTACACCGCCGGGCCGCGCATCGTCACCGAGCAGACCCGCGAGGAGATGCGGAAGCTGCTGAAGGAAGTGCAGGACGGCACGTACGCGCGGAAGTGGATTGACGAGGACGCGAAGGGGCGTCCCTGGTTCAACCAGCAGCGCGCGAGCGAGCAGAAGCACCGTATCGAGGAAGTCGGCGCGCGCCTGCGTGCGCTGATGCCGTTCCTCAAGCCGGTGAAGGAGCGCCAGCCGGCGAACGTGTAACACGCGGAAGCTGGAGGTGGATGACGGAGGTTGGAGCGTTCTGCTTTGCCAACCCCCAACCTCCTCGCATTCATGGATCTGCGTCAGCTCGAGATTCTCCGCGCGATCGCGGAGAGCGGCTCGTTCACAGCGGCCGGAGAGCGGCTCCACGTCTCGCAGTCGGCAATCAGCCGGCAGATCCTCCTGCTGGAGGAAGAGTTCAACGAGCCGCTCTTCCTCCGCATCGGTCGCCGCGTGCAGATCACGCCGACGGGGGAAAAGCTCCTTCAACTGAGCCATCGCGTCTTCGCGGACATCCGCGAGACGACCGGCGACATCCTCGATCGCCGGAAGAAGCTTTCGGGCACGCTGCGCCTGGTCGGAGGCATGACGGTCTGCCTCTACGTCTTCCCCACACTGCTGCAGGAATACCGGCAGCACCATCCGGACGTCGACATCAAGGTGATTACCGGGGGCACGCCGCGGCTGCTGCGGAAACTGCGCTCCGGCGCCGCGGATCTCGGACTGCTGACGCTGCCGATTCAGGATTCCGCGCTGCTGACGGTCCCAGTTATCGAAGAGGAGCTGCTGCTGGTAACGCCGCCCGCGCACCCGCTCGCGGCCGAGCGGACGATCGCGCCGCAGGCGCTCGTCCGGCAGGCGTTCATTCTGTTCGAGACGGGCTCCAACACCCGGCGCGTGATCGACGAGTTCTTCGCGCGCGCCGACGTTCAGCCCCGCATCATCGCGGAGACGGAGAACGTCGAGATCATCAAGTCGATGGTCGCGTCAGGCCTGGGGATCAGCATCGTCCCCTACCAGTCCGTGTCGCAGGAGATCGGCGCGGGCGCGCTGCGCGGCGCGCGGATCGATGGGGAGCGGCTGGTGCGTGAAACCGGATGGGTGCACCTGCGGTCCGAGCGCGTGCCGCGCATGGTGCGCGAGATGATGCACATGCTCGATCGGATCCTGCCCCGGCTGCGTTTGTCGCCCCCAGCAGGACCGGTGCGAACGGCCAAGGCGCGCTGAGGAACGCGCAACTGAAGTAGCGCGCTACGGATCCGTAGCGCGGCACTTCAGTGCCGCGATTCAGTGATCCTGCTCAGCAGTTGACGCGCTCGGTTTCGGCCGCGCGCTCGCTCTCCTCCGTCCGCGGACGACGCCCATGCTCTTCGAGGAGCTGGTGCACCTGGCTCTTCAGCCAACTGCAGGGATCCGGCTGGAGCGCGCGGAGCCCCTCCCATTCGGGTTCGGTGAGCGTGATGGCAACGTATCGAGTTTGAGTCAGGTCCATAGGTCTATTCCAGCCACTTCGTAGGCTGAGTTGAGCGTACTTCGCCGTTTCTTATCTGCAAAATACAATTACGGAATTGGACCCATCTGCTAACGGAATGGGTCCCTGCGCAAGCGGAGGTTCGTACAACCTTGTCACGCGTCAGGTCCGGAACCGCCGCCAGTCGACCCTGTACTTCCGGATCTTGTAGTTCACGATCCGCGGCGTCGCCTGGAGCAGCCGCGCCGCCTTGGCGCGATTGCCGCGCGCCATCTTCAGCGCATCCTGGATGAGATCCTTCTCGTAGGCGGTCATCGCCGCGTCGAGCGACATCACCGGCGTCGTGCCGGAGGCGTCGGCGGTCTGGAGGGACGGGGGCAGGTGGTGCGCATGGAGCACCTCGCCTTCCGCCACCAGCACGCCGCGCTCGATCACGTTCTGCAGCTCCCGGACGTTCCCCGGCCAGTGATATGCCATGAGCATGTCGATCGCCGGCGTCGATATCCGCCGGATCCGCTTGCGATGATCGGACGCGAGCCGCTCGAGGAAATGATCCGCCAGCAGCAGGATGTCCGTCTTCCGCTCCCGCAGGGGCGGTACGAAGATCGTGAACACGTTCAGCCGGTACGAGAGGTCCTCGCGGAACGTGCCCGCGGCGATCGCCTCTTCGATGTTCTTGTTCGTGGCGGCAATCAGACGGACGTTGACGCCGACCGGATCTGTGCCCCCGAGCCGATCGAACTCGCGCTCCTGCAGGACGCGCAGCAGCTTCACCTGTACCGCCGGGTTGACGTCGGCGATCTCGTCGAGGAACAGCGTGCCACCATCGGCCAGCTCGAAGCGTCCCTTCTTCCGGGCCATCGCGCCGGTAAAGGCGCCCTTCTCGTACCCGAACAGCTCCGACTCGATCAGCGTGTCCGGGAGCGCAGCGCAGCTCACCTTCACGAACGGCTTCGCCGCGCGGAGCGAGTTGTAGTGAATCGCGTGGGCGATCAGCTCCTTCCCCGTGCCTGATTCGCCGCGGATCATCACGGTCGTGTTGGCGCGCGCGACCTGCATGATCTGCTCGCAGACGCGCCGCATCACCCCGCTTGTCCCGAGAATCTGCGAGAAATCGTACCGCTCGCGCAGCTCCCCCTGGAGGCGCTCGTTCTCCTGCACGAGGCGTTCGCGGTCCGCCTCGAGCAATCGCTGCACCTTGATCGCCTGCGCGATCATGGAGGCGACAACCCCGAAGAACTTCGCCGTGCGCTCGTAGTCGCGATCCGGCTTGAAGCGCAGCTCGAGACAGAGCACGCCGACCGCGCGCCGGTTCAGCAGGAGCGGCACGCAGACGAACGATCGCTCCTCCTCATCATCACGCCGCTCGGCGAGCGCGGGCTCACGGCTGATGCGGGGCACGAGGATAGGGCGCGCGCTCTCCATCACGCGGCGTGCGAGCGCCCCGCCCGGCACGGCCGTCTCGGGCAGACGATCGCGGCCGTTGGTGACCGCCGCGGCCACTTGCAGGTGCTGCCGGTCGTCCCCCGCAATCGCCACGGCGGCGCGTACGGCGTCGTGCGAGCGCTCCAGGATCTCGAGCGCGCGGTGCAGCGA
>JBKPQB010000018.1:0-10897 GCA_046733875.1 Acidobacteriota bacterium | reverse complement strand
TCTCCTGAATGATTGGCCGCGTGTATTCGTGAAGACCGGTCATCACGCCGGGATGTGACAGCACTGGGGCCACGGTCGAGTGTCACAGAACAGCGGCGAGTGCGGTCTGGACTGGCAACGGGAGCGTGCAAGAGCGGCTTTCGCCTTCGTCGATCTGTGAATCAGTCATACCGCCGCCGACTTGGCGTATGCGATCGACGCAGGAATCGTCAGCTCCGCCTCGGTGCCGAAGTCCACCTCGCTCCAGACCGACAGCGTGCCACCGACCAGTGTCGCGCGTTCGTGCATGCCAGCCATGCCGTAGTGTCCTTCGTAGGTCCGTCCAGTCGCCGCTGCGGCGTCGATGCCCTTACCGTCGTCGCGCACGCGCAGCCGGAACCGGCGCTGATCGTAGCGGATGTCCACTTCGATCTGCGACGCGCGCGCATGCCGGAACGCATTGCGCAGCGCCTCGCCTGCGATGCGGTAGACCTCGTCGTGCACGATCGGCGGCAGATCCCGCGGTGTACCCTCCACGCTGAGATGGAATGCCGGCGCTCTCTGAGCGGCGTCATTCGTGGACAGTGTTTGCGCCAGCGTGGCGATCGCCTCGGCGATGTCGTTCATCGCGATCGCGGAGGAACGGAGCCCCTGGACGGCTTCGCGGCCCTCGACGATCGTTCACGCGACGCAGTTCTTCGAGTTCATCAAGCGCATTGCCGATGAAGCCAGTGACGGAACGACGGTTCGGCTGCCACCCGTACTCATTCAGCCCATGGCGGCGGATGACGTCGCCAAGGCGCTCGCCAGGGTCGCCGTGGGCGCGCCACTGAATGGCACAATCGAAGCGGGTGGTCCGGAACGGTTCCGATTCGATGAACTGATCCGTCAGGGTCTCGCCGCGCGCAACGACCCGCGGGAGGTGGTCGCCGACGCGCACGCGCGGTACTTCGGGACCGAGCTCGGCGAGCGCACGCTGATTCCCGGCGAGGACGCGCGACTCGGCGAGATCCGCTTCCAGGAGTGGCTCGGCCAGCCCGCACTCCAGCACCGGTAGCAAAGGTGAACACAGTGGTCCCGGAGATACGGGACCACTGACCCTTGTCGCTCCACACGGTCTCTCGATCGAATGCTGAGGCCGATGAAATGACCCTTTCGCAAGACGCGCCCCGTCCCGTCAATCGCAAGAGGCACCGAAGGACGTAGGCGTGTGACTGTCACCCGGCGACGTTCTTGTGCGCGACTGCGAATTCTTCAACCTCCGCGCTGCGTTACCTCGCTCCCGCCAGTCGCTTCTGATCCTCGACATCCGTCTCGATTTGGATGCGCCGCGGCTTGACGCTTTCCTTGATCGGGATCGTCAATCGCAGCATGCCATGTCGATGCGATGCGGTGAGTTTCTCGAGATCGAGGAAGTGAGGGATGTTGAATGTCTGCTCGTAGCGCGCAGGGTTCTTGTCTTGCTCGTCACTTCGGACCTCAGCGCGAATGTTGAGAGTGTTGCCTGCGACATCCAGGCTGACATCCTTCGGATCGATGCCGGGCATGGGAACGTCGATCCGCCAACCGTCGTCGGTCGCGTTCACCTGGAACGAGGGCGACGAACCGGCAGCGGTGCGGGTCGGCAGATCGCTCCAGAACTGGTTGAAGAGACGATCTACCTCCCGCTGGAAATTGAACACATCCTCGAACGGGCTCCAACGGGTCTGACCAAACATGGCGTAACCTACTTGCCGAAAGCTCCACACCGTCTATGTACGATATGCATTCGATATTGTCAAGTATAGTGAGTGCTTAGCTATCATATAGAATCCACGTTTGTGGGGAGCCGTTAGATTGCGGCAATTTTGACGATGTAACAGACTGGTATTCAGCATGTTACGAGGAACGCGCGCTCGGTGAGCGCCCGGCTGAACCCGCAGTATGCCCCTGCGGCCCCGGGCTCGAGTGGGGCCTCGAATTCTCTTCGGTGCTTTGCGCGTGGGTGAGGGTAGCTGGCCATGCCAGCACATCGTGACGAACCACAAGCCGGGCGCTCCGGTTCGGCCGGCGGCTGGCAGCGCCTCTACTGGACGAGTTTCCCTGGCAAGTATTCGGTCAGCGCGGCGACATATTGCGCGCGCAGCAGCGCATCGACGTGTTCCACATGCGTCGCGTCTTTCAGGCCGCGGATGGCGTCCACCGAGTCATACCCGTTCGCGCCGAGCCAGCGTTCGAGTCCGTCTCGCATGGTCGCGATGTGCTGCGACCCGTGCCGCAGCAGGGCCGAGGCGGTCATGACGACGTCGGCGCCTACGAGCAGGTACTTAATGATTTCTACGTCCGATTCGACACCACGGCTCGCGGCGAGCGAGCACTGGATCCGGCGCGACAGGAGGGCAATCCAAACAAGCGAGAGCGGCAGTTCGGCGTTCGTCGAGAGCGGAAGTGATCGCGTCACCCGCAGCGTCGCGAGATCGATGTCGGGCGCGTAGTAGCGATTGAAGAGAACGAGACCGCCGGCGCCGGCGCGCACCAGTTCGGCCGCCATGTGCGGCATCGAACTGAAGTACGGCGCAAGCTTGATGGACACTGGAATCTTGACGGTCGCGACGACCCTACGGACGATGTCCAGTGTGCGGCGCTCGATCTCGGCGCCGCTGACCGTGAGATCAACCGGGACCGAGTACGCATTGAGCTCGATCGCCGAAGCCCCTGCCTGTTCGAGCGCTCGGGCGTAATCGATCCATCCTTCCGTAGTCGTGCCGTTGAGGCTGGCAATCACCGGGATGTCGAGTGCGTCGCTGGCGCGCCGGAGCGTGTCGAGATGGCCGGATACGCCGCTGTCGTAGTCAGGGATCTCGGGAAAATAGCTGCCTGCCTCCGCTTGACTGTCCGATCCGTGCTCCGTATAGAGTGCGTAAGCGGTGTCCTCCGCGCGAATCTGCTCCTCATAGAGCGACGACATGACGACGGCGGCGGCGCCGGCATCTTCGAGCTGACGCATACCGTCGAGCGTCGCGGTCAGGGGAGACGCAGCCGCCACGATCGGATGCGCGAGCTGCAGACCAAGATACTTTGCGGCGAGGCTCATAGCGGCTTCCTTCTTACGCCGGGTGGAATCGGCTGCCGTCACGGGCCGCCAGATCCTCGTACACCTGGTAGCGTTCTTCGAGGCCTCGTTGCGATTGCTCGAGCATCCGTTTCGCGGCGTCCGGATTCGTTTGCGCCAGTGCCTTGAAGCGCACTTCGTTGTAGCGGTATTCCTCGAGCGGAATCCGCGGCCGCGGTGAATCCAGCCTGAAGGGATTCATCCCGCGACCTCGCATCGTCGGGTCGAACCGGAACAACGGCCAATAGCCCGATGCGACGGCACGCGCTGCCTGCTTCATGCCGTGGCGCATATCCGTGCCGTGGGCGATGCACTGCGAGTAGGCCAGGATCAACGACGTTCCTGAGTAGGACTCCGCTTCGCGCATGGCGACGAGTGCCTGCTCGTTGTTCGCGCCCATGGCGATCTGCGCGACGTACACGGAACCGTAGGCGATAGCCATCAGTGCCAAGTCCTTGCGCGGGGTGGTCTTGCCTGCCGCGGCGAACTTCGCTGATGCGCCGAGCGGCGTCGCCTTCGACGCCTGACCGCCCGTGTTCGAATAGACCTCGGTATCGAGGACGAGAATGTTGACGTTCTTGCCCGACGCAAGGACGTGGTCGAGACCGCCATAGTCGATGTCGTACGCCCAGCCGTCTCCACCGATGATCCAGACCGATCGCCGGACGAGGAAATCTGCGAGCGCGAGCAGATTGGCGGCATCGGGATCGGTCGCGCCAGCAAGCTTGGCTTTTACTGCCTCCACTCGCTGGCGCTGCACACGGAAGTCAGACTCGGTCAGCTGCGGTGCATCCAGGATCGCGGTGATGAGATCGTCGCCGAGTTTTGTGGCAAGCTTTTTCGCCAGGTCTCTCGCCAGCATCGTCTGGCTGTCGATCGCCAGTCGATATCCGAGGCCGAACTCGGCGTTGTCCTCGAAGAGCGAGTTCGCCCATGCCGGCCCGCGGCCGTCGGCGTTCGCGGCCCATGGCGTCGTGGGGAGGTTTCCACCGTAAATGGATGAGCACCCCGTCGCGTTGGCGATCTGCAAGCGATCGCCGAACAGCTGCGAAAGCAGTTTCAGATACGGCGTCTCGCCGCAACCCGCACAGGCGCCCGAGAACTCGAACAGCGGCTCCAGGAACTGCACGCCGCGGACGTTGGCGAAATTCACACGAGTCCGATCCGCCCAGGGCAGCGTCTCGAAGAAGCGAACGCTCTCGCGACCGGCTTCCAGATGTTCGAGACGGTCCTTCATGTTGATCGCCTTGATGGCCGCGTCCGAGGGGCTGTGTGCGGGGCAGTTCTCCACGCAGACACCGCATCCCGTGCAGTCCTCCAGGTAGACCTGCAGCGTGAATCGCGAGTCGGGATAACCGCGCGCGTTGATCGGCGCAGCCTTGAAGGACGCCGGGGCGCCTGCAAGCCGGCTCTCGTCGTAGTACTTGGCTCGAATCACGCTGTGCGGGCAGACGATGGCGCACTGGCCACACTGAATGCAGAGGTCGGACTCCCAGATCGGCACCAGTTCGGCGATATTCCGCTTCTCGTACTTGGTCGTGCCGACGGGGTAGGTGCCGTCGACCGGAAGCGCGCTGACGGGAAGATCGTCCCCGCGCAGGGCGAGAATCGGAGCCGTCACGTGCCGCACGAAATCGGGCGCCGTGTCCGGCACCAGCGTCAGCCGGATGCGCTGGCCGTCTGCCTTGGCGGGGACGCGAACCTCGTGCAAGTTCGCGAGGGCGTTGTCGATCGCGGCAAAGTTCTTTTCGACGATCGCCTTGCCCTTCTTCGCGTATGTCTTCTCCGTCGCGCGCTTGATTGCCTCAATCGCTTTGTCGCGAGGCATCACGCCCGATAACGCGAAGAAACAGGTCTGGAGAATTGTGTTCACGCGGGAGCCGAGACCAAGGCTGGAGGCCACGCGCGATGCGTCGATCACATGCACTTTGAGCTTCTTGTCGACGATCTGCTGCTGCGCCTCCCGTGGTATCTCGTTCCAGACTTCTTCGGGCTTGTAGGGGCTGTTGATCAACACCGTGGCGCCCGGCGCGGCCGCCGCCAGCGTGTCGAGTTTGTACAGAAAGTCGAACTTGTGAACGCCGACGAAGTTCGCCGACTTCAAGAGGTACGGTGCGCGGATGGCACGCGGGCCGAATCTCAAGTGCGAGATTGTGTAGGAACCCGACTTCTTCGAGTCGTAGACGAAATAACCTTGTGCATGGCGATTGGGGTCCGACGCCAGGATCTTCGTCGAGTTCTTGTTCGCGCCGACCGTACCGTCGGCGCCAAGGCCGAAAAACAGCGCGCGCACCATGTCGGGCGGCTCGATGTCGAAGCTTCCGTCGACGGCGAGGCTGGTGTGCGACACGTCATCAGTGATTCCGATCGTGAAGCCGCGCTTCGGCTCCGCCTTCTTCAACTCGTCGAAGACCGTCTTCGCCATCGCCGGATCGAAATCCTTCGACGACAAACCGTAACGGCCGCCGATGATCACAGGCATCGCTGCGATGCGACCCGCCGCAAGTGCTTCCGCGAATGTCGTGAGGACATCGAGGTAGAGCGGTTCGCCAGGCCCGCCGACCTCCTTTGTGCGATCGAGCACGGCAATTCGAGTGACGGTTGCCGGCAGCGCCGCCCGGAAGCGATCAGCGTCCCAAGGACGATAGAGCGCCACATGCAGGACCCCAACCTTTTCGTCGTGCGCGTTCAGCCACGCCGCGGTCTCCTCGAGCACTTCGAACGCCGAGCCGATGACGACGACCACGCGCTCGGCCTGGGGATGACCAACGTAACGAAACAGGCTGTACGAGCGTCCGATCAGCGTCCCCACTCGGTCCATGGCGCGCTGCACGATATCGGGAACGCGCGCGTAGTAGGGATTCGCCGACTCGCGGGCCTGGAAGAACGTATCCGGATTGTGGGCGGTGCCCCGGATCACCGGCCGCTCCGGCGTGAGGGCGCGCGCCCGGTGCGCGCGCACCAGTTCATCGTCGATCGCGGCCCTGATTTGATCGTCGGGAATGATGCTGATCTTGTTCTCCTCATGCGACGTGCGGAATCCATCGAAGAAGAACAAGATCGGCACGCGCGCCTCGAGCGTTGCCATTTGCGCGACCAGCGCCAGATCGTGCGCCTCCTGCACCGAAGAGGCCGCCAGCATCGCGAAGCCGACCATGCGCGCGCTCATCACGTCCGAGTGATCGCCGAAGATCGACAACGCCTGGGTGGCTATCGCCCGCGCCGCCACATGAAAGACACACGGCGTCAGCTCGCCCGCGATCTTGTACATGTTCGGCAACATCAGCAGGAATCCCTGCGACGCCGTGAAGGTCGTCGTGAGCGCGCCGCTCTGCAGCGCACCGTGTACCGCTCCGGCCGCGCCTCCCTCCGACTGCATCTGCTGAATCACCGGCACCTGGCCCCAGATGTTCTTGACGCCCTGTGCGGCCCACGCGTCGGCCAGCTCCGCCATCGTGGACGAGGGCGTGATTGGAAAGATGGCGCAGACCTCGTTGACGCGATAGGCGATGTGAGCGGCGGCGGTGTTGCCGTCCATCACGTCTGACTTCACGGGCATTGGACAGCTCCTGTGGAAACCTCAACCGCGCTTGGCTCTTCCTAACTCCGGACCGTGAAGCGGGCGGGCATTCGCTCCGTTGCGTTGTGTGCGACCGATCCCTCTGCTGCCCCGTCGGCGACCATGGCGATGGCGTGACAGGGGCACTGTTCGAAGCACGCGCCGCACCCGGTGCAGAGCTCGAGCTCGACCCGATAGAACCGGCCCTGCCCGAGCTTGACGATCGCCTGTTCGGGACAGGCCGCGAGACAGTTGTCGCACTCGAAGCAGTTGCCGCACGACAGGCACCGCATCGCTTCGTAGCGCGCCTCGCGCTCGGAGAGGCCGGCGACGATTTCGTCGAAGCTCGTTCGCTTCTCCATCGGCAGCTGGGCGTGCTCTCGCCGATCGGCATCGAGGAACACGGTCAGGTTGAGCAGCTCGTACGGGACCGGTGGATGCGGCGCAGGTTTCTCATAGACACGGCCGCGCAGCCACGCGTCGATGTGGCGCGCCGCCTTCTTGCCGTGGCCGACCGCCGCGGTCATCGTCCGCGCCCCGCCGATCATGTCCCCGCCCGCGAAGATGCCGTCGCTGGCGCGCATTTCGCCGTCCACTTCCACAACGTTGCCGCGGCCTATGCGAATATCCGGCACTTTCTTCAGGAATTCGACGTCGGCATGCTGTCCCACTGCCAGGACGAGCGAATCGGTCTTGAGTGTCTGGAACTGTCCGGTGCCGACCGCACCGGAACCATCGGGAAGCATCTCCATCTGTTCGACGACGATCTCGTCTTCGCCGAAGTGCTTGACCGTCGAGAGCCATTTGACCTTCACGCCCTCGGCAAAGGCTTCCATTGCCTCGTACGGATGCGCTTCCATCTGCGCCTTGTCGTAGCGGAAGACGATCACGGCCTCCTGCGCGCCGAGCCGCTTCGCGATGCGAGCGGCATCCATTGCGGTATTGCCTCCGCCAACGATGCCGACGACGCGGCCAAGCGACGGGGCGCGGCCCTTCTCCACACGCTCCATCAGCGTCACCGCATCGATGATCTTGCCGCCATCGATCGCGGGGATATCGAGGTGGTTGGCGACCTGGGCACCGACCGCCAGGAACACCGCATCGAACGAGCCACCGGCTTTCTCGGCCAGCACGTCGGTCACCCGCGAGCTGCGAACGATCTTCACGCCCATCGCTTCGATGCGCGCGATTTCCTTGTCGAGTCCTTCACGCGGCAGGCGGTACGCTGGGATACCGTAATGCATCATGCCGCCCGGCTCTGGGTTGGCATCGCGGATCTCGACGTCGTGCCCGAACCGCCGCAGGTGGTACGCACACGACAGGCCCGCCGGGCCGGCACCGACGACGAGCACGCGTCTGCCGGTGGGTGGGCCGGAGGCGATCGTCCATCCCTTCTCGTTCGCGAGATCGCCAAGGAACCGGTCGAGCGAATGGATCGAGACCGACTGATCGAGGAACTGCCGGTTGCAGCCGCTTTCGCAGGGGTGATAACACGCGCGGCCGTGCGTGCCAGGCAGCGGGTTCTCCTCCATGTACTTCCGCCAGGCGCCCTCGTAGTTGCCCGCCTGCGCCAGGGCGAGCCATGCCTGGATGTTTTCCCCGGCCGGGCAGGCTTGGTTGCAAGGCGGAAGATGGTCGATGTAGACGGGACGCTGCCATCGACGCGCGCCTGCGCCCTTGCCGATCGTCTCCTTATAGACTGGCGTCAGATCTTTGGGAACGAGGCTCATTGTTTCGCGGGGCGCAAACCGTATGCCACGGAAGACCGCCGGAACCGCCAGTGCTTTTATCGACCTCCGAGTAGTCGCCTCCGACCCGCCGGAGGGGCTCCGGAATGGCCTGTGGCAGTCTCGGCGGGCGCGCGGCTACGCGAAATGCGTGAACAGCAGCGCGATAACCGAGAATGTTCGGCGGCAGTTCGAGCATCCGAAGGCAGAGCCTTACGCTGGTCACCGGATTTGCGCGGGCGAGAGAAGTACGTATACCTGCGCGCCAAACTCCTCGAGTCGGCACTCCTTCTCTCTGCCCGTGTGTGGCTGTTCTCAGCGACCTGTGCCTCGAGACGTGATGATCCCGTGGAATGAGCCGAAGACGTCGTGCGTTTCGACGCCACCGGCTACCTCGCTGGGTTGCAGTTGGTGAAAGAGCTCCACGGTGAAGCTCCCCTGGGCTCTCGCGAATCGGCCGGTCCCGTCAGTAATAGTGTGAATTTCCGTGACTTTGAGGAACCCGCCAGGTAAATCCGAGAGTTCCGCCTGCCCGACAAGTGTCGTATAGATGCTATCCCCATTGGCTGCGACCCAATGGGCTGTGCCTGCCTCGCTGAAGTTCAGGAGGTCCCCCGTAATCTCCCGATCCAATGTGAATTGACCCAGCCGGGTCCCAACTCCCGTGGCGGTGGTACGGATGGCCACGGAGGTGGCCCCCGGCGGCAGGATGTCATGCGCATCCTGTCCCTGGAGGCTGCCCTTGAAGCATCCGGGCGCGACAGTGGCGCCGCAAGGCAGTGACATCTGTGCCGCGGCCGGGCCGGCAAGCGCGGTGGTCAGGGCCATCGCAGCGATCGACACGTCGATGGCGGATCTGATTCCGTTTTTCATTGGCACACCTCAAATCCAGCGACCGACAGTCCGTGTATTTCGCTTTGATTCACCTGTATTACCGCAGGTCCGCGACGCGAACGGTGCAATTTTGAACAGGACATCTTGGCCGCATGTTCTCTCGTGACCGGTACAGGCGGAAACTGACCAGGGAAGCGGCCATGTCTCTGGAGTGTTCGTATGCTCAATAGAGCGGACGGCCCGCCGGTCGAAGAACCGTGTGGAGAAATCACGAATCTGCTGAGGACAGCTCGCGGCGGTTCGCACCGCGAACCGTGGGCCGAAGTCCGCTGCACACGCCTTCAGCAGCTTGCCACGCCGCGCGACGGCCGTAGGGCGGATCCTGCTCTGCTAATGAAGAACCCACCGCGGTACCTTATGACGTGAAAGCAGATCTGAGGATCGCCTTTCTCCGTTTGCAGACCGGGTTCGCTTCTCGTCCCTCTTCAGCCTCCTTCGCAAAACCACGGGTTCGCACACCTGGCTGCAGGTCGTCGGCGATCCAGTTTCTCCTCGACGTGAGATTCGCCGCGTCCATGGCCGCGATCAGCCGTTGTAAGTCGGTCGCGAGGTCGCGATTCTTCCGAGAAATTGTCACATGTTGTGGATCGCCCACCGTGAGTTAGCCGACGTTCTCCTTAATGGCTACTACGGATGAATGAAATGTGGCGACACGGGATTTAGCTCAACGCTTGAACCTGTGAGGGATTCTCCGAACGCGAGCCTCTGCCGAGGCTCGATCTCCCTCCGATACTTCAGGTCAAGATAGATGCTCGGCTCCATTGGAGTCCGCGTAAGAGTGTCCGCCTTGCCCAGGAACAGTAGGGCATCGCCATCGACACCCGAGTCCATCCGCTCAATCGCGTCAGCAAATTGAACCCTTTGCGCCTCGCTCATGGTGGGGCTGAAGGGCAATGACGTTCTGGGCTCGACATCGCAGTCGCTTCGATAAAGCTTGCTTTCCAGCGAAGTTCCCCGAAGAGGCGTCGCGAGCGCCGGAACCGGCCAGTCGGCGATGCCTTGCTCAAAAGACGCGGTACAGGACTTCGTCGCGTATCCCGCGTACATCGCGACGATGAAGAATGCGTTGAGGTACTGCTTCTCTACCAGCCGGCGCAGACCCAGATTGTTGTAGAAGTGCAAGTCTCCATAGATCACGACCGCTTTTCTGCCGGGTTCAAGTATGTTCTTTTCAATCACATCCGCCGCATGCCTGTCGCGTTGCGCAAGGATACGATCGAATTCAGCCTTGGTTTTGATCTTCGACCAGTCGATGGCAGGTTCGCCAAGCCACACATGAATACGCCGTTCGGGCGGCAAAGCAAGATTTATCGCCCTCACCTGCGCGAAAAAGTTAGCGTATCCTAAGCCGGTCACGGTCGGTATCCAGCCAACCACGTCCGTCCAGATTGTGCGCAAGTCCGCGTACGAGACGTCTTGACCGTTTAAATAGCCATCGAGAAGGTTCTATGTGCGGCGCCGCCGAACTCGACGACGACATTTCCCACCTCCATTGAGAACCGAGGGTCTCGCACCAGGGCGGCGTAGAAATCTTCCTCCTGCGCAGAATTGTGGTCGTCTCCAATCCCGACGAGTGAGTGGTCTTGAAACGCATGGAGGATCCCATCAATGGCACTGACGACAGTTGGCGCTTCGAGCGGTTGTGCA
>JBKPQB010000017.1:0-53382 GCA_046733875.1 Acidobacteriota bacterium | reverse complement strand
CGCTGGCCGCGGGGCGCGATCCGTCATCGAACAGGATCAGGAAAGACCGCGCGCGCGCTGAACCCGCCAACACGATGACTTCGATGCTGACCTCACGCCCATCGCCCAGGCGCACGTCGCGGCGGGACGAGACGCCGGTCGCATCGGTCTCGATGATCGCGGGAAGGAGTGCGACCAGCAGCTCCGGGCGAACGACGCGTCGCAAGTCGAAGCTGGGCGGGCCGCCCGCCGGCTGGAGATACGGGCCCGTGTCGCCGCGAAACTGCAGGATCGTGAGGGCCTGGTTGACGACGAGGCAGGCAGGCGCAAAGCGCGCGAGCAGCAGCCGGTCCGCTTGGCTCGGCAGCGAGTCTCGCTGCAGGCGAACCGGCCCGCCGTTCTCTTCCGGGTCGAAGGTCTGCAAATCCGACACCGGTGGCCGCTCCGCGAGCGTCCCCGCACTGGTGTTGGCCACACGGCGGAACACCCGAAGGCGCTTGTCGACCTGCTCGAAGAACTCGGACCATTGGCCGACGCTTTCGGAGGGACCCAGAAGGAGCATGCCTTGCCCGCGCAGCGCGTAGTGGAAGGTTCGCAGGATGCGACGCTGGGCCACGTCGTCGAGGTAGATGAGGAGATTGCGGCAGCTGATGAGATCCAGCCGAGAGAACGGCGGGTCGTGCGTGACGTCCTGCCGCGCGAAGAGACACAGATCGCGAACTTCCTTCGCGATACGGTACTGGCCGTTGTCTTCCACGAAGAACCGCTCGAGGCGCTCGGCCGAGACATCCTGCAGCGCACTCGCAGAGTAGATGCCGGCACGCGCCTTCTGCAGCGCCGTTTCGCTGACGTCGGTGCCGAAGATCTGAACCCGGGACGCGGGTGGGTGATCGCGGAGATGTTCTAGAAGCGTGATGGCCACAGAGTAGGCTTCCTCGCCGCTCGCGCAGCCGGGCACCCAGATCCGGATCGCCTCTTTCCTGGACCGGCCTTCACAGATCGCGGGAAAGACGTATCGCCGCAGCGCGTCGAACGAATCGGGATCCCGGAAGAACTCGGTCACCCGAATCAGGAAATCCTGGTAGAGCGCCGCCATCTCCTCGGGATCGCTCTCAAGCAGTGCCTGGTACTCTTCAACCGTCTCGATCCGCCGGAGCGTCATTCGCCGCTCGAGGCGCCGTGTTATCGTGGTCCGCTTGTAGTGGGTGAAGTCCACGCCATGCGCCGAGCGCAGTCTTTCGAAAATATGAACGAGTCGCCGGTCTTCGAGTTCAACCGCGCGGTCCGCTGCGCTCTTCGATGCCGATTCGAGAACCAAGTTCGTTCGTGGCACACCGCGCCCGAGGCGGACGATCTCGCCGGCGATCTCGTTCGGACGCCATACGCCATCGACACAACCCGTGTCGATGGCGTGCCGGGGCATGCTGGGGAACCGTGCCGAATCGGGCTGCTGCGCGAACGTGAAGCCGCCGGCGTGCTTGATTGCGCAGATGCCTGCCGACCCGTCGGAATCGCCGCCGGAGAGCACGACGCCAATCGCGTGGTCGGAATACGTGGCGGCAAGCGACTTGAAGAGGATGTCCACAGGAGACGGCCGTTCGCCGGTATTCCGCCGCCGTGTCAGCTCGATACGACCATCACGTACCGCGAGGATCGCATCCGCGGGAATGACGTATACATGACCGGGACGGACCACCTCTCCCGCGGCTGCCTCCGACACGGGAATCGCTGTCTTCTTCGCGAGAATTTCCGAGAGCAGGCTCTCGTGTGATGGGTCCAGATGCTGGACCAGGATGAAGGCCATGCCCGTGGTGGTTGGAACGGCGCCCAGAAGCTCGGTTACTGCCTCGAGCCCGCCGGCTGAAGCTCCGATCCCCACCACGAAGAACGTGCTGCCGTGATCAGCCTCTGGCAGGGTCATCATGCCAGGCTCAGCCTACCAGACTTCAAGCGTGCAAAACCGACGCCCGCCATCACATACAGTCGCCGACCCGAGCCGATCGACAAGCGGTCAGTGGCTCTTGTCCGTGCCCAGCCGCTTTCGTCTCGGGTCGTTAGAACGAGGAGCAAAGACGGGTGCCAATGACACGGTGTCGTGTTTGCCCTCAGACCCTTGAATCCTCGCCTCCACACCAACGCAAATTAGCGATTGGTATTACCGTTAAGGTCGGTGCCACCTTGGACTCGACGCGATCGCCCCCGCTCTCGTCTCCCTCGTCGGGATGAGCGCCTGTGCGTGGAGCGAGGCGTGCGTACCAGGCACACCTGCTGACCTTCGTTTACTGCTCAGCGTGTCGCTCGACGACGCGAACGACGAGAAGGTCTGCAAGTAAATCGGATCATGCGTCTCAGAAAGAGAGATTGGTCATGCCCGACACACCCCGGCGGCGCAGAGTAGTCGTGTTCAACGCCAGCGAAGACACGGTGGATATGCTGACGACGTTTTTCGGCGTGCTCGGGCTGGATGCGGCGGGCGAAACGTGGCCAGCCCGGGACCCGTTATCGCTCGAGACCGTCCAGGACTTTGTCCGGCGGCATCGACCCGACGTGATCGTCTTCGACGTCAGCTTTCCTTACGACCACAATTGGGCGCGATATTGCGAGTTTCGCCAGGCCGACGGCGTGCGCGATATTCCGATAGTTCTGACAACGACGAATAAGCGAGCGCTCGATGACATGGTGGGACGGAGAGACGCGCTAGAGATTATCGGCAAGCCTTATGACCTCGACGAGCTCGCAGCGGCCGTCAAACGTGTCCTTTCACATGTCGCTTCTTAGAGGCTGACGCCGACACATCGATGTCGGCGTGTCATCATCCAGGACGGCCCCAGAGCCAGTCGCGCAGATCGATCGTCGCCTGGCCCGACACGACGATCGCGCCGCCTCCTCGAACTGTTCTGCGAGCACGAGAAACGCCGCGGTGGGTGTTTTTCGTGGCGTGATTGGCCGCCACCGTTTACATATTGGACTCACACATACAACACCGAATATCAACGAACGCATCGCGTACTCGCGCGCTAACTGCGCGACAGCACGTAAATGCCCCATTGGCCGTCGCGGCGGCTGTGGAACGCGACCCGGTGGCCATCCGGCGCCCAGGCGAACTCCTCCGCCGTCGGATCGGTGAGCACGCGCTGCATCGAACCATCGGCAAGGTCGAGAAGCCAGGCGCCGTGGTGGAAGACCTGGAAGATGATCTTGGTGCCATCCGGCGAGACCGCTGGCGTCCGCACCAGCTGCCCCTTGACCGGCGAACGATAGCGAGTGGACTCGCCGGTCTGCAGGTCCATCACCATCAGCGTGTCTTCGTGGCTGTAGGCGATGCGACGGTCGTCGGGGAACCACGAGGCCGCCCACGTCTGGCCATATCGATAGTTCGTGACGCGGCGTGCACTGCCGCCGGCGGCGGGCTGTACCCACAGATTCCACACAGAGGGCTTGTCCGGTTCGGCCCGGATGTAGGCGAGCCACTCGTTATTCGGCGACCACGTCGGCACCGCGGCGTAGCCCGCGCCGCTGACCCTCCGGACGTGCGAACCGTCCCGGTTCACCACGTAGACACCACGCTCACCGTCCCGGTCCGAGTCAAACGCCACGAAACGGCCATCCGGCGATGGCTGCGCGTGATAGTTGTGCGAGCCGTCATCGACGATCGTCATGATGCCCAGGTCTCCACCTGTCTGGCTCCCGGCGGTCGCGACTTCGATCGCGCTGCGCGCGTCGCGCTCGCGGCCGGTGTGAAAGAAGATCGCCGTGCCGTCGGATGCGAACGCCGGAGAGAAGGCGTTCGCATTGATCGGGCGGACGGCCTGGATGGCCCTGACCTGCTCACCGACGACGGGCGACGGCGCGATCTCGCGAGCGACCGCGGGGATCTGGGGCACGCGCACGATCTCGTCCCTCAGTTCTACTGCCGCCGGGTTGGCAGCCGAATCGTTCGCTGCAGGTGCAGCGGCGGAAATCCCGCGCGATACGCGCGCGGACCGGACTGGATTTATCGGGGCAGGCCGGGCGGTGATTTCGTCCATGACGGCGAAGCCCACCGCAAACGAGGCGACGAGTGCCGCCGCCGCTGCCAGTGCCGACCGCCGCAATGAGTGCACCGGGGACGCGTCTTCCCGGTCGTCGGCGAAGGATCTGAACATCGGCGGCGCGGCAGCGATCTGCCGTGGCGGCTCGCTCGAGGACGCTGCCGGTTTGCGGACCACGGGTGGCGGCCGCCGCGGAACGGCGGTGGATCGCGGCGCCAGTGGTACAGGCCCTGGCGCTGGCGGCGGCACCGGCCTCGACGCTACGGCGATCGGCGCCGCGGCTGGACCTAATGGGCGCGCGCCGCGCTGCACAACGCCCCTCAACACGTCGCGGCTCGCTCCCTTTTCGAACCGCTCCAGCACCTTCGAGAACTCGCTCAGCGACCCGAACGGCGGCGCCTCGACCGTCTCGAGGCCGCGCGCGATTGCATAGCGAAGCGGCGCAGGCACGTTAGGCGTACCAGCAGGTAGCAGCGTCAGCAGCAGGTTGGCTATGTTCGCCACCGACGGCATGCCGTCGCTGCTGATGCATGACGCCGAACCGTCGGAGCCGAGCTGGATGTTCCCGGCCGTCGGAATACCGCAGGGGTGCGCGAGGAGCTCGCGTGCGAGCGCAACCGCTTCGTGCGTCTCCAGGCGCACACCGCGCCCCAGCAGGTGCGATAGAGCAATTGTGAGCATCGTGTTTGTCGTGAGTGCAAGACACGACGCACGCGGAGTTGGCGCAGACAGGCCGGTAAATACAGTTCCGCTGTACTACAGGGTGGAACGGCTGGCCTATTTACAGCGCGGGAGACTGCGTATCAGAGCTCGCATGCCGCCGTTCTCCGTCGCGCGTGTCGAGCTCGATGAGGCCGGTCCGTAACGTGGCACATACCGTCACGACCATTTGAAAGCTGAGCCCACTGTCTGACGAGCGTGCGCCATATAATCGACGCCCACTCCTTATGCCGCTCGGCCCCGGCACCCGGATTGATGGCTATGAGATTGAGCCCACCTTTACCAAACCGGCTCGCCGTCGCAAGTTAGACTCCATTTCTCGACCGCACGTCACTCGAGGAGGTCCGATGCGCCGACCGCTGCTCGCTCTCGTCATGATGCTCACGCCCGCGACCGTGCTGGGACAGTCAACGTTGTCCGGCGACTGGGAGGCGACGGTGCACCTGTTCGGATCGACGCAATACACGATCCTTCACCTCGAACAGACGGGCGAGAAAGTGACCGGTACGATCTTCGGAGCCAGGATCGAATGTCAGCTGCAGTCGACCGTTTGCGCGGGAACCGTTCGCGAAGGGAACGATCCGCCGAACGGCACGATACGGCTCACGATCACAAGCAGCGAGATTCAGGCGGAAGGCTCCGATGCGGACGGCCCCTTCGATTTCGTCGCGCGCCGGCCGGTGATGCCGAGCGCGCCGCCGCGCACCCACCAGTTCACCCCCACGAAGTTCTACAACTATTTCTCGTCTACGTATGAGCCCGTGCTGCACGTCGCGCCTGGCGATACCATCGAGACGTGGAGTGTGGACGCCGGCGGCGTCGATGCGAGCGGCAAGCGGCGTTCACCCGGCGGAAATCCGCTGACGGGCCCTTTCTTCGTGGACGGCGCGTGGCCGGGCGATACGCTCGTAGTGAAGCTGAATCGCGTGAGATTGACGCGCGATTCCGCGGTATCCGGCGACCAGATCGTCCCGAGTGCGCTCGGGCCGCGGTATTATCGCGATCTGAAACTGGACGAGAAGTTCTCGAGCGAGTGGACGCTCGATCGTGCGGCGGGCGTGGCGCGCTTGACCAGACCGTCCGACCATCTGAAGAACTACACGGTGACGCTCAAGCCGATGCTGGGATGCATTGCCGTCGCGCCGCCTCAGGAAATGTCGTTCCGCTCTGGTTACCTGGGCTCGTGGGGCGGGAACATGGACTTCAGCCAGCTCGGTGAAGGAGCAACGGTATATCTGCCCGTCTTGCATCCGGGCGCATTGCTCTTCCTCGGCGATGGTCATGCGGCACAGGGAGACGGGGAGCTCACCGGCGATGCGCTGGAAACGTCGATGGAGTTCTCGGTCACCGTTGAACTGGTGAAAAGCAAGACGGTGCCCCAGCCGCGCGCCGAAAACGCGCAATTCCGCATGGCGTCCGGGATCGCCAACTCCTTACAAGAGGCGCTGCAGCAGGCTACGACGAACCTCTCACGCTGGCTTGCCGACGATTACCAGCTCACCCCGAATGAAGTCGCCATCGTCCTCGGCACGGCAATGCAGTATCAAGTGGCGGAGGTCGTCGATCCGCTGGTGCACGTGGTCGCAAAGATCGACAAGAAGGCTCTTTCCGGGTTGCAGCAGTGAGGGTTTTTCCACTCTCCTTTGGACTTCCGGGCGGGTCAGTGTTTGGATTCGCGCAGCATCACGCACTTCGACGCGCGCATGTGATTGTCGCCTCGATAGTTTGGGCGCTCCTGACGGCACCTGGTGCGGTGTGCGCCCAGACGACTGTCGTTCGTCCCACCGAAATAGACGACATCCTCGTGAATCCGGGCATGGGGATCGAGACGTTCCAACGCTTCCAGGGGCAGCCCCTGAACGAGGGCGTCCGCTGGTCCGAAGTGGGGCCTGAGCGAGCCGCCGCTGAGCCCTCGACGTCAGCCTCCGTCGATTTTCCGCCGTCTACCGTTGCGTATCTGCGCTGGTTCTGGTCGCAGCTCGAGCCGGAACGTGGAACGTATCGCTGGTCGATCATCGACGATGCGCTGGCCGAGGCCCACCGCCACGGCCAGCGGCTGGCGATCCGGCTCATGCCGTACGACGACAAGCATCCGATGCCCGACTGGTACATCACGTCGGGCGCGAAGCGCGCCAACACGCCGACGGACAAGGACGGCGCGATCTGGTCGCCGGACGCGAACGATCCGCTCTATTCCAAGTACTGGAGCGCGCTCATTCTCGAAGCGGGAAAACGTTACGACGCCCATCCGGATCTCAATCACGTGGACGTGTCCACGGTCGGCTACTGGGGAGAGGGCTGGGGGCCGTACCTGCCCGAGTGGCCCATCCAGCAGCAGTTGATCGATCTGTATTTCAAGGCCTTTCCGCGCACGTTGCTGTTGATGAATTTCGACGCGCTGCCGGCGCTGCAGTACGGCGTGAAGCTGGGCGCGGGCTGGCGGCTCGATTGCTGGGGCGACATGGGCGCGCCGGGCCGGAACTTTGCGCACATGATCGACTTCTATCCGCAGCAGCTCGCGCGAGGCGGTCTTCAGGACGTGTGGCAGACCAGGCCGGTTGCGCTCGAAACCTGCTCGGTCCCGGAGCAATGGCACCGGTGGAACTTCCCGTTGAAACCAATCCTCGACCAGGCGCTCCGCTGGCACGCCTCCACGATCAACATCAAATCCAGCAGGATTCCCGCGGACTGGAAACCCGCATTCGACACGTTCCAGAAACAGATTGGCTATCGGTTCGTGCTGAAGAAGCTCGACTACCCGTCGCGCGTGACACGCGGATCGATGGCCGCGGTGAACATGTGGTGGTTCAACGCCGGCGTCGCGCCCGTGTATCGCAACTACACGCTCGCGCTCGCGATCGGCGACAACGTCATCGCGCTGGACGCCGATCTCCGGCGGTGGCTGCCCGGCGATGCCGTGTACGAAAACACGATTGCCGTGCCTCGAGAGCTCGCCCCCGGCCGGTACCCGCTCCGCGTAGCGCTGCTCGACCCGGCGACGCGACTGCCCGCCATTCAGCTTGCGATTGCAGGCAGGCAGCCTGACGGGTGGTATCAGCTCGGCGAAATCATCGTGGACTGAGATTGCCGGTTGTCTGCTCGGCACGATCGCGCCTCAAACCAAGATACGCCTGTTTCGCGATACGCTCTTCCGGTGTCCTTCGATCCGACCGTGCTCCTCTTGTCGCTCGTCACGGGCGGCATCGGATTCGTGCTGCTCGTCTACGGCAAGAAGCAGGACCGCTGGCCTCAGCTCGTGGCCGGTCTTGTGCTGATGGTCTATCCGTACTTCGTGAGCGGCGTGGCGGCGCTCGTCGGGGTTGCCGTCGCGATTTGCGCCGCGCTGTGGCTCGCCGTTCGCGCGGGCTGGTAACGGGAAACTATTACCGTCGCTGCAATTCGACGACGCGCTCCCGCGTCATCGTCACTTCGACGACGTCGCCCGGCTTGAGACCTTCGAGGAGCTGCGGGTCGGCGACCGCGCGGACGACGTGGCGATTGTCCGCAGTCTTGTAGGTCACCACCTGCGCTTTCCGATCGATGCTCTCGATCGTGACGGCGATCTTGAGCTGCTGGATCAGGTCCGGGCCGCCCGTTGTTCCGCGCTTGTTCGCAGCGTCGGCCGTCGTGTCGGTGACGATCTGCGGCTTCAGCCCTGGACGCGCCGCCACGATGACGGATTCGCGAATGCGCGCCGATACCTTGTCGCCCGTTTTCAGTTCGTCGAAGAGCGCGAACTCGGCAGGTACGTACACGTCCTGTGTGATGTCTGGAGCGATCCGCAGCGTCATGGCGCGCGAGGTCCGATCGATGCGCTCGACGGTGCCGGCCAGCGTCACGAATTCGCGCACCACTGTCTTCGACTCCTGCGCCGCGGCGGGGATAACCAAAAGCCCCGCTGCGAACAGCGCGACTGCCGATCCGATTCTCGTCATCAGAACACCTCCGGCCTTGGTTCCCGCGTCGATATGGGCTCGTGAGTCCCGATTCACACGCTCGAAGAGCTCGTGCGACCCCGGGGATATGTGTGGCTCCCCTCGCGACATCACACACTCCGCCACAAGATCGAGCAGACGCGGCACGAGCTGGAAGACTTGAAGCTCGCGTTGAGAGAGCTGATTACCGCTCAGACGCTCCAGCCCGACCGGCTCGAGGAGACACAGAACAGCGGGCGCCCCCGCATCGAGTGAACCGCCGGCCGTCCTGGGGAACGTCAGGCGGGACTGGCGCCTGGCGAGGGTGTGGCGCGCGCGCGCGCGACGTGCTCATCGATAACGGGCGCCTCGGGCATTACGTCGGTGTGATGGGCCGATGCGCACAACCATCGATCGCCGACGCGATGCACGACGAACGAAACGATCGTCGTGCGTGGGGCGAATCGTGTGACCGCAGCCCCAGGTTCCTCGTCGGACAGCTTCATTCGCGTGTGCACCACGGCGACTTCGGGCGACAGCAGCTTGACCTTCGTATCGCCGACGGCGAGGGTGGAGTTGTTCAGGACGCGCTCCAGCCGCTCCGCGTGCGCCTCGCGTATCGAATCGCGGTCGTGCCAGCAGAGACCGGTGACGTTCACGAATTCGGCATCCTCGTCGAACAGCGACGCAAGCGCGGCAGGATTGCGCTCGTTCCACGCGCGCGCGAACAGTACCGGGACGTCCTGCGGCGACATCTTGATGTGCGGCGGAATTTCCTGGCTCGCCCATCGCCCGTAGAACCCCACGAATTCGGCCCCGTGCTGATGCAGGATGTCGGCGGCCAGGATGCGCAGCGGCCGGCGCTTCGTCAGCACCGTAATGACGAATCGACCTGCACGCACGTCCTCGACGTGATGCGTCAGCTGCTTGAACTCTTCGAGCTCGAAGGTCCGAATGAAGGATCGGTGGACCTGCGAGAGGAACCCATGTTCGGCGCCGGTCGAATCGAGACGATGGAGCGCCTCCTCGCCATGGAGGACGTCGATATGCCGCCGGTCGAATCCGGCGTGCAGCAGCGCATCGACTGCTGCTTCAGCCCTGGCGGCGTCGGCGACGGTCCCGACCACGCGATTGGTCGGGTACACGATGAAATCCCTGCGATCAGCGCTCACTGCTTTCATGGCCATGACCCTTTCGACAGGTTCGTGAATGCGACGGCGCCGGACACGTCGATCGTCCGCGCACGCCGGGAGAGGGGCGTCGTGTTGCGTGATGTAGGTGATCGAGGAAGCGGGCCGTGCCGCGTCCCGCCGGAATGACGGCGGGACGTGTGACGCCGCTGGGGTGGCCGCCGGACGACTCTCTGCCGCTCACGCGAGACCTCCTAGGGTCACACGGGGTTTCGAACGCGCCAGAGGACGGAATCGCCGAAGGGTATCTTCATACGCCGAGCGACTGGCGGTGTCAAGGGGTGCGCGGGTGCACGGTGAGCGGCTGCGTGCGCGGTGAGCGGGTGCGTGCGTCGGTGCGCGGTGCGCGCCCTTGACCCTCGTCCGAGTTCGTGATTAATATCGCCGCCTCAAATCCGCGGCTTTCGGATCGTCCCCTGCGCCGGTGCTTCGAAGAGGCGAGGATGTGGCGTCACCTTTCTATCGCGGGCTCCTGTCACGCCTCCTTCGAAGAGGAGGCGCGGTGACAAATCGCAAAGTTCTGCTCTTTTTCTGCTCGTTCGTCGCCCTCTTGATGGTCGCCGGGACTGCGAGGATGGCGGCGCGCGAGCTCCAGGCTCCCAGCCAGAGCCCCCCGGCGACAGCGAATCAAGCGCCGGCCGCGAGCGGGGCGCCCGCCGCGACGGCTGACGCGCAGTCGAAGCCCTATCAGGAAGCCGAGTACCGGACGTTCCCCGTCGTCGGGAGCCGCGTCGCGATCTGGTCGGTCGCGCAGCTCCACCTCCTGTTTGCAGCTTTCGTGCTGGCTGTTCCACTCTTCGCGTTCATCATCGAGGTGATCGGCTACAAGACAGGAGATCTGCGATACGACCGGCTGGCGTACGAATTCACCAAGCTTCTCTCGGTGTCGTTTTCGCTCACGGCGACGTTCGGGGCATTCCTGACGTTCATGCTCATCATCCTGTATCCGAAGTTCACGAACTATTTGATGAGCGTGTTCTCTCCGACGTTTCTTCCGTACGTTCTGCTGTTCTTCCTCGAGGCCTTTTTCCTTTACACCTACTACTACGGCTGGGGGAAATTCCATCCACTGCTGCATCTCGGGCTGGGGCTCTGTCTGAACCTCGTGGGCACGGGGATCATGTTCATCGCCAATGCCTGGCTGACGTTCATGATGTCACCGCGCGGCGTGTCGGATGCCGGGGCGGTCCTGTCGCTTCGGGACGCTATCTTCAACCCCACGTGGATGCCGATCAACGTCCATCGCGTCATCGCAAACGTCGCGTTCGGCGGATCCGTCGCAGGCGCCTACGCGGCCGTCAAGTTCCTGCAGGCTGAAACCGACGAGGAGCGTGCGCATTACGACTGGATGGGGTACATCGGCAACTTCGTCGCGATCAGCGCGTTCCTCCCGCTCCCCTTCGCGGGCTACTGGCTCGCGAAGGAGATCTACGCGTTCTCGCAGACGCTCGGGCTCACGATGATGGGCGGCGCGTTCTCGTGGCTCTTCATCATCCAGGCCGTCCTGATCGGGAACCTGTTCCTCGGCGCGAACTACTACCTGTGGCTCGGGATGGGACGCGTCGACGGCGTGCAGCCGCTGCAGAAGTTCATCAAGTACCTGCTCGCCGGGATCGCGCTCTGCTTCATGGTCTGGGCGACGCCGCGGTCGATCATCGCGACGGTATCCGAAGTCCGGGCGATGGGAGGGACGTCCCACCCGATTCTCGGCTACCTCGGTGTGATGTCCGCGAAGAACACCGCGGTCAATATCCTGATCCTCACGACGTTCATGAGCTTCCTGCTCTATCGCCGCACGGGAAAGATCGCGACGGTGGCATGGGCGAAGAAGGGGCACGCCGCGCAGCTCACGATCTTCGCGGCCGTCGCGGTGTTCGTCATCTTTCTCGGCGTGTACGGATACTTCGTCGAGGCGACGGTACGGATCAAGCTGTCCGTCCCGCAGGTGCTCTCGGTGCTGTTCGCGATGGTGTCGATCACCGTCATCGACGTGTTTCTCTTCCGCGGAGCGCGGAGAACCGGAGAGGTGCACTGGGGCAGGATTCCGCGAATCTCGCAGTACGTGCTGATCTTCATTGCCGTCACGTTCACGTGGCTCATGGGGCTGATGGGCTACGTCCGCTCCGGCCTCCGGCAGCACTGGCATGTCTACGGCGTCATTCGGGACCGGTCCGTCGACGCGTTCACCCCCACGCTCGGGTTCGCGACGAAGGTCGTGTCCGTGACCGTCATTCTTTTCTTCATGCTGATCGCCGTCGTGTTCTGGATTTCGAGCCTGCACGACCGCCCGGATTTCGAGAGACGGCCTGGCCGCGTGCCGGAAGGCTCGGGAGAAATCTTGCCCGAATTTGCGGTGGCAGTTCCGCACGAACGCAGACGGACCGAGGCGTCATGAGGATCCCGCTGATGCTCCGGATCGCCGCGCTCGTCGTTGCGACGACGGGGTTCTATACCTATGTCGGCCAGATGGTGCCTCAGAAGGAAGTGCAACCTCCGAAGGAAACCGCCATCGGAGCCGACATGAGCCCGGCCGACATGGCCAAGGCGGGCCGCGAGATCATGGAGGGCAAGGGCTTCTGCCTGACCTGCCACACGATCGGCAAGACGACCGGGCCCTACCGGTTTCCCGACCTCGCCAACGTCGACGTCCGCGCGAAGACCCGCGTGCCGGGCCTGAACGACGTCGAGTATTTCGCCCAATCGATGTACGAGCCGACCGCCTTCGTGGTGCCGGGATTCCCGCCGGCGATGCCTCCGATCAACAAGCCCCCGATTGGCCTGAGCGACAAGGAAATTCTCTGCGTGATCGCCTACCTCCAGACGCTTGGCGGCACGACGACGGTCACCCTGCAGACCAAGCACCACTACAACAGCGGCGCCGCCGCGCCGGTTGCCCAATGAAGATCCTCGTCGTCCTCGCCGTCGCTGCCGCGTTCGGGGTGCTTCGCTTCCGCCGGGTCAATCTGCTGACATGGGCGATCGCCTGGTGGGCGGGGATTTACGTCCTTGTCCGCTTCGGCTTCACCGCGCCGATTCCCGCGTCGGTGATCTCGATCTACATGGGAATCGTCACGCTTGCGCTCCTGGCGTATGTCTCCTCGAGCCAGCCGCGCCGCGACGAAGTCTCCCGTCCTCTCGTCCGGTTCATGACGGAAAAGCGGTACGCCGCGCTGCTCGGCGCAACCGTCGTCGCGATCCCGGCGCTCGCGGCTGCAAACGTCTACGTCCAGATGAACGCTCCGCTCCAGCCCCCGTTCTTCGCGCGGACCGTCCATCCCGCATCGCCGTCGGAGATCACGGTTCACGACAAGAGGATCGATCTGGACAACGGAGAGAACCCGTTCCGGCGCCTCGAGACCTCGAATCCGGAAGAGTTCCGCAAACACCTCGAGCACGGACGTCAGGTCTACTACCAGAACTGCGTGTTCTGCCACGGCGACAACCTGGCCGGCAACGGCATGTTCGTGCACGCGCTCGACCCGATTCCGCCCAATTTCAACGACGCAGGGTCGATCGCGATGCTGCGCGAGACGTTTCTCTTCTGGCGGATTTCGAAAGGCGGTCCAGGCCTGCCCGAAGAAGGCGGTCCGTGGGACACCGCCATGCCCGCCTGGGAGCAGTTCCTGAAGGAAGACGACATCTGGGACGCGATTCTCTTCCTCTACGATTTCACCGGCCGGCGACCGCGCGCGAAGGAGGAGGTCGCGAAGTAATGACTGCGGGCGTCTTTTCGCGCGGATGCGTCGTCGTGCTGAGCGCCGGATTGTGCGCTGCGCTGACGGGATCGGCGCGCGCGGCAAGCCCTGACCTCGGAACGGAGGCGCAGCGCGAGTCGGGCAAAAAGCTGTATCTCCAATACTGCTCGCAGTGCCACGGCGAGAAAGGGGATGGCGAAGGCTATGCCGCGATCCATCTCCGCCCACGGCCGCGCAACTTCACGACCGGGAAGTTCAAGGTTCGCACCACTCCCAACGGCGCGCTGCCGACGCATCAGGATCTCGTCAACATCATCAGGCGGGGCATGCCCTACTCCTCGATGCCTGCCTGGCCGAACTTCTCCGACCAGCAAGTCTCCGACATCGCCTACTTCCTGACGACCTTCTCCCCCGAATTCTCCAAGCCCGAAAGTGTGCCCCAGGCGGTTTCGTTTCCGAGCGCGCCGAGAGCCACGAAAGAGTCAATCGAACTCGGAAAGAAGGTCTACGAAGAGACCGGCTGCGGAAAGTGCCACGGCACGCTCGGCCGGGCGGATGGACCATCGGCGCCGACCCTGAAGGACGACTGGGGCAACGCGATCCGTCCAGCGGACCTCGCCCAGGATTGGACGTTTCGTGGTGGTTCAACCCGCGAGGACATTTTCAGGACGATGAGCACGGGGTTCAACGGGACGCCCATGCCGTCGTTCGCCGACGCGCTCACCCCGGACCAGCGATGGGCGATCACCGACTTCATCGTGTCCCTCTCCGGGAACAGCGGGCCCGGCTACACCAATCTCGTCATTGCGAAGCACGTCCGGGATCGGATCGATCCGTCCAAGGGGGCGGCGAGCTTCGCAACCGCTCCAGTGGCGCGATTTCCGATCATCGGGCAAATCATGCAGCCCGGGCGGTCGTTTCATCCTCCGGCCACATCGGTGGCGGTTCAGGCGATCTGGGATACCGAATCGATCGCGCTGCTCGTGCGATGGCACGACATGAGTGCTCAGAAAACAGGAACGAACGGCCCGTCGCTCGCCGTGCCGCCGGAAGAGGAGCAGGAGCCGGCGCCTGCCGCATCCGGCGAGGAGGGCGGCTCGAAGGGCAGCGTATTTGGCGAGGCAGAAGTCGCACCCGCGCCAGCCGGGCAGCCGCAGAACCCGTTTGCCGAAGCGGAAGCCCCGCCCGAACAGGCATCCGAGTTCTCTGACGCCGTCGCGATCCAGGTCCCGTCCCAGGCCCCGACGGGTCCACGAAAGCCCTACTTCATCTTCGGCGACAGCCAGAACTCGGTGGATCTCTGGTTCTTCGATCTGGCCCGTCCGGCTCCGGCGCAGTTCACGGGCAAAGGCAGCGCGGACATCGCGCCGAAGGATCCGACGGACGTCACAGGTGTCGCGAGCTACGACCAGGGGGAATGGTCGGTGATTTTCAGGCGGCCGCTGCACTCCGCCTCCGGCGCGGCGTTTTCCGCCGGACAATTCATGCCGATCGCCTTCTCGGTGTGGGACGGCTTCTCCCGCGAGCGCGGCAATCGGCGAGGTCTTTCGTTGTGGTACTCGCTCTACGTTGAACCGGAAACGGTTCCGTCCGTGGTCGGTCCGATGATCAGGACCGCGCTCTTCATTCTTGCCATCGAGGTGATCGTGATCGCATGGGTACGACGGCGCTCCGCCTCGCGCGCCCGCAACGAGCTTGACGGTGGCCAGAGACCGCAGCCGGCCACGAGCGTGTGAACTCGCGGAACCATCCAGAGGACTCCGATGTACAAGAGCATCTACGTTCCTGTCGATAACTCCGACCACTCCAATCGCGCGATCTCCTGCGCCATCGCGATGGGCAAGGCGTTCTCCGCGAAGCTGGTCGGCTGTCATGTCTATGCGGCGAGCCTGCACGACTATCGCTTCCGGCAGATGGAGTACACGCTCCCCGAGGAATATCTCGACGAAGTGGAACTGGAGCGCCAGCGGAAGATTCACGACAGCCTCATCACGATGGGGCTCAAGCTCATCTCCGACAGCTACCTCGATGGCATGTCGCGCCTCTGCGGCGAGTCGGGCCTGACGTTCGAGCCGCGGATGATGGACGGAAAGCATCACATCGAAATCCTGAAGGACCTCGCCGGCTCGCAGCACGATCTCGTGGTGATCGGCGCGTTGGGGATCGGGCGCTCCCGAGACAGCGTGATTGGCTCCGTCTGCGAACGCGTCGCCCGGCAGTCGGACCGCGACGTCTGGGTCGTCAAGCACGTCCCCGAGCCAGGCGAGGCCGCGAGAGACACGATTCTGGTCGGCGTCGACGGAAGCCCTCAATCGTTCGGCGCGCTGATGACCGCCGTCGACCTGGCGCGCGAGTTCGGGAAGAACGTCGAGGCCATCGCCGTCTACGATCCGTACCTCCACTACTCCGTCTTCAACGGCATCGTCAACGTCCTGACGGAGCAGGCGGCGAAAGTCTTCCGCTTCGAGGAGCAGAATCAGCTCCACGAAGAGATCATCGATACAGGGCTCGCACAGATTTATCAGTCGCATCTGGAAGTGGCCGAGCGCATGGCGGACGAAGAGGGCCTCGCGATCAGGAAGACGCTCCTCGACGGCAAGCCCTTCCAGAAGATCCTCGACCACGCGCGCAAGACGAATCCATGGCTGATCGTGCTGGGCCGGATAGGCGTCCACAGTCCGAAAAACGAGCAGGGACTCGGGAGCAATGTGGAGAACATCCTGCGCGGTGCCTCCTGCGACGTGCTCCTGTCCACGCGACTCGAGGTACCCCGCCTCGACGTGCGCGCCGAGGAGAGCGTGCGATGGACGCCCGAGGCCGAGGAGCGGATGAAGCATGTGCCTGACCAGGTGAAGGGAATAGCCCGCACCGGAGTCCTTCGACTCGCGCTGGAGAAGGGGCACTCGGTCGTCACGAGCGCGGTCATCGATGAGGCCATGGATCGGTTCATGCCGAAAAGCGCCTCCGCCAGGACGAAGGCGCTGGCCGAGGCCGTGGCCCTCGAGCGGGCGAAGTCTGGTCCTGTCTCGATGTGCCGCGCGTGCGGCGTCGCGGCCACGCAGAGCGATCCGGTGAAGTGCACCGTCTGCGGCGCTTCGGATTTCGAGGTGATCTCCCACGAGATGATCGAGCGGATCGCGGAGGTAGAGGGAGGTCTCCAGGAGGAGACGACCTACGACGGACGAAAACTGCGGTGGACGGAGGATGCCCGCAAGGGCCTCTGGACGATGAAGAACGCCTATCAGCGGCGCCGCGTCAAGGCGCGGGTCGAAAAGCGCGCGCGGATGATGAAGCTCGATGCGATCACGCTCGACTTCGCACGACAGGTGATCGAGGACGAGACGGGAACGCCGCTGGACATCAAGACTCAACCGGGAGGCTCCGCTCCGGCGGGGACGCCAGACGGCGTCAGACTGATCACGCGTGATGAAAGAAAGAATCCGTTGATTTCGCCGTTCGACTGGACGGAGGAGGCCGCGCAGCGGATCCTGCGGGTTCCGGCCGGTTTCATGCGGGACAAGACCCAGGAGCGAATCGAGGAACTTGCGCGCGAGCGCGCTTTGACCGCGATTGACCTTGCGCTCGTCGAGGACGGAATCGAGATCGGCAAGAAGATGATGGCCGAGATGATCGCGAGTTACTCCGGCCCGCGGTCCATTGGCGCGAGTTCGGGAGTTGCTTCGTCAGCGCCCGTGCAATCAGACGGGAACCGGTATTTGAACGAAGTGAGTCCGCTGAACGCTCGAACCGAGCCTGGTTAGGCTGCCGCGCGTCCTCAACAATGCCGGCTTATCGCTTTTGCCGCACGGACGATATCGCGCTGCTCACCGACGCGCTGAATCGCTGCTGGTCGGCGTGCTTTCCCGGCGATCCGCCGATGACACAGGCCGGCTTCAAACGATCGATCCGCGATCTCCAGGTCTGGTGCAGCAGCTGCATGGTGGCCTTCTCAGGGTCCGATCCGATCGGCGTGCTGATCGGCGCGAAGCGTCCGTCCGGCACGCTCGTCCACAGGATCGCCGTCCATCCCGATCACGCTCGGCAGGGTCACGGGCGTCACCTGCTCACCTCGCTTGGGTCGAAGCTCGCGATACTCGGTCCGCCGCGAATCATCGCGGAGGTGCCGGAGACGCTCGCGGCTGCGTGCGGGTTGTTCAGCGCGAGCGGATTCGTACAGGAAGCGCTCCTGACTGATTACGTCTGGGAGCGCAAAGGGAGCGATGTAACGGGAATAAGCGGCGGAATGGTGATCCCTGTCAGCGTCGACGATCTCACCGCCAATGGCCTTCTTGGCGAAGCTGATCCGCAGGTTTGCTGGGAGCGCTCGGTCGAGACGCTCACGGCACGAAAACACGAGATCGCGGGGCTCGCCGTCGCGTCCGACGAACGACTCGAGGCCTGCATCCTTTATCTAGAGGAGTCGCAGGGGACCGCTGAAATCCTGGTGCTCCGGTCGTTCGTCGACGACGGCTGGTCTCGCCTTGCGCCCCTGCTTTCGCACCTCGGCATGGCGACCTGCAGATTTCCAAAGGTCCATCCGACCGAGATCTCGGAGAACTGCCTCGACGTACTCGGGTTCCGGCCCGTCGGCGTGCATCGGCGCTATGCCGCACGGGCGCAGGCGAATTAACGGACATTCGCCGGAGCCGTTCAGGGGGAGGAGGGTGTCATGACCAAGGAGTTCCAGCCGTCAAACAAGACGTCGGCACCATGAAGCGATACCACGACATCGTCGGCGACGGAGGGTCAGGAGTCTTCGAGCAGGTCGCCGAGCGGCGCGCCCGCATTGTCAACGGGCTCGCCGGGGCACGTCATCTCGTGGCAATTGGCTCCGGCAAGGGCGGCGTCGGCAAGAGCACCTTGACGCTGCTCCTTGCCGCCGCGCTGCGTGAGCGCGGGCTTCGAATCGCGATACTGGATGCGGACTTCAACGGCCCGTCGCAAGCGCGCATGGCGGGTGTTCAGCGGACGGTGTTCGTCCCCCCGCCTTCGCCCACCAGCTTCGGCGTGGCAACCGGCAGCAACAAGGTGGCGCTTCCGCGCACCGCGGACGGAATTGGCGTCTTCTCGATAGGCTCACTGATTCCCGAATCGGACGCGCTCGATTTCGAGAGCGCGGCGCACGGCGAGTCTCACACGTGGCGCGCCACGCGCGAGTTCGCGCTGCTCGGCGAGATTCTCGCGTCCTTCGACTGGGGACCGCTCGACCTGCTGCTGTTCGATCTGCCGCCGGGAGCGGAGCGGACCGTCCAGTACGCCGATTTCCTGGGCGCGAAGACCTCGTTCCTGCTGGTGACGATTCCTTCGCTCGTCGCGCGGGGCGTGGTCGCGCGCTCGGTTGCGGCGCTGTCGAAGAGTCCGAATCGCGTCCTTGGCTACGTCGAGAACATGAGCGGCTACTACTGCCACGATTGCAACGCGATCAAGCCGCTATTTGGCTCGAACGACGCCTCTAGCCTGCGAATTCCGTGCCTCGGGACCGTCCCGTTCGATCCGGAGCTTGCCCGTCATTGCGATCTCGGGATCCCTTTCAAAGGATTGCGCGAAACTCCCGCAGGCGTTGCGCTGGAGCAGATCGCGCAGCGACTTCTGGACAGCTTATGAAATTCCTCTGTGTCCCTTGCGACACGCCGATGAAGCTTCAGACCGTGGGGCCTCCCGAGCGCGGATCGCTCTCGGTCGTCTACTCGTGCCCCGAATGCGGGTACGAGATGGCGATGCTCACCAACGCGTACGAAACGCAGATCGTTCAATCGCTCGGCGTACGAATCGGCCCGGCTGCCGACGAGGGCACGTCCGCGAGCCGATGCCCGTTTACCGCGATGGTTCCGACGGCAGAAAGCGCGAGCCATACCAGCGGCGCGCACAGCGCGCCCGCCGGAGCGGAGCGGGGTCAAGTGGTGCCCGCGAGCGACGCCGTCGGGGGGTCTGCCGGGGCGAAGCCCCCCAGTCTAGACTGGACGGCCGCCGCAGAAGCGCGGCTCGCGAACATTCCCGAGTTCGTCCGGCCGATGGCGCGCACCGGCATCGAGCGATTCGCGCGGGAGCGGGGCGCAACGGAAGTTGACGAAGAGATCCTCGACGCAGCGCGCGACTTCTTTGGCATGTAGGATTAATCATTTCGCAGCGATTCGATGGGATCTACCCGGCTCGCGCGGCGCGCGGGCACGTAACTCGCCAGCATCCCGATCCCGATCATCGTGAGGGACATGGCAACGAATACGACGGGATCCACCGCGCTGACCTCGTAGAGGAGACCGTGCAGGAGACGCGTTGACGCCAGGGCCGCGGCGACGCCCAGGACAGCGCCGGTCAGCACGACCTTCGCGCCTTGCAACACCACGAGGCGCCGCACCGCGCCGGCCGTCGCGCCGAGCGCCATGCGCACCCCTATCTCCCGCGTTCGCGCGGCGACGACATACGAGAGCACGCCATATAGCCCGACGGCGCCCAGGATCATCGCGAGCGTCGAGATGAGGCCAAGCGTCAGCATCGTGAACGACAGCTGCACCATCGATCGCTGCGCCAGGTAATCCATCGTGAACTCTCGATACACGGGCGCTTCCGGCGCGACCTGCCGCACGAGATCACGCACTTCGCGACCGAGACTCCGAGCGCGCGGCGACTTGACGACGTACGCCGGCGATCCCATTGCCCACGCATTCGGGGTCGGACCGGTGAGAGGGTAGTACACGACCGCCTCTCCCGCTTGCCGCCAATCGTTTTGTCTGACGTCGTCGACCACTCCGACGACCGTAAACCACTGGTCGGCCATGCCGCGTTGGCGCGCGGCGTTCCGCAGGCGGCGCCCAAGCGCATCTTCATTGGGCCACAATCGCCGCGCGGCCGACCGGCTGACGATGACGCTGCTGTTCGGCGTCACGGCTTCCTCGTTGGTGAACTGACGTCCTCGCAGCAGCTCGATCCCCATGACACGGAAGTAGTCGCCACCCGTGAAGTTCGTGTCGAGCAGCACACCGCCGCCATCGGCGCTCATGCCGTCGGTCAGGTAACGGTCGCTGCCGGTGCCTTCGTCGAGCGGCAGGTTGTTCACGACGCCGACGCCTGTGACGCCGGAAAGCGCGCGCAGGCGATCCATGAAGCTCAGATGCAGCCGGCCCCAGCTGGGCCCGTCCACGAGATGGGCCTGGGCGGGCGCGAACTGGAACGTGTAGATGTCCTTCGTGTCGTACCCCGGGTCCACGTTGCGCAGCCGGTTGAAGCTCTGAACCAGCAGCGCAGACCCGATCAGCAAGACCAGCGCGAGTGCGGTCTGCCCTACGACGAGGAGGTCGCGTCCGCGGCTGCGCCCTCCGGTCATTCCGCGAGACCCCTCGCGAAGACGGGCCAGGTCGGGCGACGACGCGTGCAGCGCGGGCGCCGTGCCGCACGCCAGCGTGACGAGCAACACGAGCGCGAACGCGGCGGTGGACGTCGGGAAGTCCAGGCCCACCTGATTCAGTCGCGGAATCCCCTCCGGCGCGGCGCTGGTGAACAGTGGCAGCGTCACCGTGCTCAGAATCACTGCGAGGACCCCCGCCGGCAGGGCGATGAGAAAGGCCTCGGCCATCTGGAGCCGCATGAGCTGCGCGCGCGAGGCGCCAATCGCGCGGCGCACCGCCAGGTCGCGCCGCCGCGCTTCGGCGCGGACCATAAAGAGATTCGCGACGTTGGCGCACGCGATAAGCAGCACGACCGAAACGGCGCCCAACAGCACCCACAAAGAGGTTCTGGCGCTCGGACCTACGAGGCGTTCGAGCAGCGGGTCCACAACTGCGGAGTACTGATCGATGGTCCGGGCGTAGCTCGGCGTCCCGCCGAAGCGCGCCGGGAGTTCCTTTGAAAGCCGCGTGAGCTCGACCGCGAGCTGCTCGCGCGTGACTCCGCGCTTCATGCGCGCGGCTATTGGCAAGCCGAGCTGCCCCGCCCGCACGTCGGCTGGCCTGACATCATTCGAAATCCAGAGCAGCGTCTCGTCCGTCGGGAAGCTGAACTCCCGCGGCATAACGCCGATGACCTGCCGCATCTGCCCCGCGATGAAATACGTCTTCCCGACCACGGCCGGGTCACGTCGAAACCAGCTGCTCCACAGCCGATCGCTGATCAACACCACGCGATCGCCATCGTCGGGCAGCGGCAGTCGGCCGACCTGCGGGCGCGCCCCGAGCGTGGCATACATGTCGTTGGTGGGAAACGCCATCGGGATGCGTTCGACGCGCTCGTCCGTCCGGAGCGTCGACGTCCCCGTCGAGATCAAGAAAATGCCGTCGAGAAGCCGCGAGCGCTCCTTGTAGTGCAGGTAGAACTCGGCCCCGGGGAAGAAGCGCTCAGGGAGGTCGGACCCGGGCGCGGTGCCGGACAGCACGACGAGGCGATCGGCGTCTGGAAACGGAAGCGGCCGCAGCAGAACCGCGTTCACGATGCTGAACATCCCGACGACGACACCGATGGCGAGAGCGAGGGTAGTGATGGAGGTGGAAAGGAACCCTGGCGTGCGGAGAAGCGCCCGCCAGGCGTACCGTAACTCCGAGATCCACAGCATGATCATCGACTCCAGGGAATGGGATATTCGACGGTCGGGGCCGTCCGGGAGTTAGCGGATATACTCTGCCAATCGATTCGCAGGTTCAATCGAAATGGATCCGATCCCGACCCCATTCGCCCGGCCCTACGTCATCTCGTGGAATCTTACCTACCGCTGCAACCTGGCATGCGAGCACTGCTACCTCGACGCCGGCGGCGCCCCCAAGGTGGACACCAAGAATTTCGCCGACCGCAGTGAGCTCGGGACCGAGGAGTGCTTCCGCGTCATCGACGAAATCGCGGCGTTCGCGCCGGAGTGCCTGACGATTCTAACCGGCGGTGAGCCGCTCCTGCGGCGCGACATCCTCGAGATCGTCAGGCGGGCAGCGGACCGCGGACTTTGGGTCGTCGTCGGGACCAACGGCGTGCGCATCACGGAGAACGTCGCTCAGCACCTGGCGGAAGCAGGCGCACGGGGACTGTCGCTCTCTCTCGACGCGCTCGATCCCGATCGTCACGATCGGTTCAGAAGGGTCCGGGGCGCGTGGCAGAACACGGTCGACGGAGCGGCAATCCTCAACAGGGCGAAGCTGCCCTTCATCGTGCAGACGACCGCTGGCTCGCACAACGTCGGCGAGCTCGACGCAATCGCGGATTTCGCGCACGATCGCCTCGCCGCCAGGGTCTGGAACCTCTACTTCCTCGTGCCGACCGGGCGCGGACAGTTCGTGTCCGACATGACGCCCCTTCAGTACGACGATGTGCTCGCCTCTCTCCACGCGATCCAGACGAAGTACGACGGCCGAATGCTCGTGAATGCGAAGTGTGCTCCGCACTACGTCAAAACCGTGCTCGAGAATCACGGAGCTCGGATCAGGACCTACTCCGGAGGCGCCGGCGGATGCCCCGCAGGGACGCACTACATGGGGATACGGCCGAACGGAGATGTGACGCCCTGTCCCTACCTGCCCGTCTTCGCCGGCTCGCTTCGGAGCGCGAGTCTGACCGACCTCTGGACTTCCTCCCAACTGTTCAACGACATTCGCCGCCGCTCATCGCTCGGAGGACGATGCGGTGAGTGCGAATTGAACGAGCACTGCGGCGGCTGCCGCGCGCGCGCGTACGGCATGACCGGCGATCCGATGGCGGAGGATCAGCTCTGCACTCACACGCCAGGGAAATTCGTCGGTTCTCCACTTCTCCCGCCTTTGCGCTTCCGGCGCCTGGGCGGAGCCGGCGCTGATGCATTCCTCGAAGCGTCCAGGCCTGCTGCGATCCAGTACGGCCCAGAGTCACCGGTGAGCATTGCGTGGGATGACGATGCCTCTGCGCGGATGAAGAAGATCCCCGCGTTCGTGAGGGGAATGGTCATCACAGCGGTCGAGGAGTCCTGCCGGAAGAATGGTCTTGACCGTGTGACTCTGCAGGAACTCGAACGCATCCGCGCACGCATGCCCACGCCGAAATTGTTCGGGTAGACGCCGCTCTTGGGCTGGCTCAGGACCGCAGCTTGCAGATCGAAATGACAAGCCGGAAGGAGCTGAGCTATGGAGATCTCGACTGGCTTGGCGCTCGCGCTCGCGGTTTTCGTGGTGCTGTTCGTCCCGTACGCGATTTTCTACATCCGTCGGGGCAAGGCACACGGACACACCTGGTTTACATGGTGGAAGCCGCGAGGTCACTCTGATATCGGTCCGGACGTCGGCTTCCGCCAGACTCGACCGGGGGCGGACGACGGACGAGGGTCGCGGTACTGATCTCGCCGACCGCTGAAGCGGGTTCCTAGCGGAACACGTCGGCGGCGCCTTGTTCCTTGACTTGATCCTCCAGCCACTTCTGAAATTCGTCGGCGCCCAGGATTGTCACGAAGGCCCGCATCCGGAAGTGACCCAGACCGCAGAGCTGCGCACACGCTATCTCGTACTGGAACTCGGGATTCCCCGTCCTGGTACGCATCTCGGCCGTCGTGACGTTGGGGACGAACCAGATCGGAATCGTGAAGCCGGGTACGGCGTCCTGCTTCACGCGGAACTCCGGCAGGTTGAAGCTGTGGATGACGTCCTTGCTCCTGAGCCTCACGATGATCGGCTTGTTGGCCGGGAGGTACAGCTGATTCACCGTCGTGACATCGTCCTTCGCAGCAGGATCCGAACGATCCACGCCGAGGGGGTTCGACTGGAGGTCGAGCAGTTTAATGTCGGTGCGTCCGAATTTCCCGTCCGGGCCGGCATAGTGCATGTTCCAGGCGAACTGCTCGCCGGTGACCTCAACGACCAGCGCTTCGTTCTCCGGAGGAATGTGGTCGACCCTCGCGGCCCAGATCGGGATTGAGAATCCGACCAGGAGGACCGCTTCGACCACCGCCACGCCGATCTCGAGATAGCTCGACGTGTGCGACTTCACCCCCGCGTAGTTCGCCACCGGCTGCCGCGACCGCCGGAAGCGGATCAGGCAGTAGACGAGGAACCCGCCCCATCCCACGAACAGCACGAGCATGAACACGTGCGTCCAGCCGATCAGGTCGTCGATCTGCGCGCCCTTGGCCGCAGCAAGCGCCGGAAGTCCAAGCCACTGAGTCATCATGTGCTTGACGCTCTCTGGAGGTCCGACCATTCGGTGTCGAGCTCTACATCTGCATTGCGCTTCGCACGTCTGCGGAGATAGAGAAAGAAGGTCACGAACGCGCCCTGGACGATGAGCGTGACAGCCACCATCACCATGACCCCGAGTCGCGTGCCGTCGACCATCGAGGTCTCCTGCGCTCCGAAACAGACCGGGCACGCGAGGGCGCTCGCGCTCGCGGTCATCACAGCAGCCAACGTCAGGAGTCCACGTTTCATCGTTGTTGTCCGGGGGGCTTCGTCCCGCCGGTCCCCTACACGCTCGCTCCGCTCGTCCCCGCCTTCACCGTAAGGTCCTCGTCTTGCGCAAGAACCACCTGTCGTACAGGACGAGCCCGAGCGACAGGGCAAACGCCACGATTGCCGCGAGCAGGCTCGCATTCCCCCCTTCGCGTCCGTACAGGGCGAGGCACCAGACACCGAACAGGACCGCGAGGGCTGCGGACAGCATGATCAGCACCGCGTGGACCCACCTCAGGTTCATTGGTGCAGCCCGTGAATCCAGAATCCGTTGCTGTGGGTGATGGCGGGAAGCGCCAGCAGCGCAACGAAAAAGGCCGCCGTCACCGCGAGAACGGCGTAGATCAGCTTCTTCTCGGAGATCAGGTGCATGAAGTAGCACGCGACCAGCGATCCCTTCACCGTCGCGACGAGCAGCGCGACCGTCACGGCAAGCGGCAGCGGAAGATGAAAACGGGAAATGGCTACCGTCACGATTGTGAGGGCCATGAGCGCGACGAACACGGTGATGTAGATCCGGACCTGCTTGTCGATGTCGACTGCATGGCCGCCGGTCAAGTCAACCGCGTGATCGCCCGCCACATCAACTGCGTGATCGCTCGCCATGGATGCTGCCTACAGAAGGTAGAGGGTCGGGAACAGGAAGATCCAGACCAGATCCACGAAATGCCAGAAGAGGCCGGAGTTCTCCACCCGGTTGGTGAACCACGCGGGATTTGTCTTCCAGAGCTTCGCGCCGGGGCCCAGAAAATACGCGTTCACGCACATCCCGCCGAACACGTGAAGCCCGTGCAGTCCGGTCAGCGTGAAATAGATTGCGAGGAAGTTATTGGTGCTCGGGAATAGGCCGGTCTCGAACTTGTGGCTGTATTCGAAGAACTTGATCACGAGGAACACAGCCCCGAGCAGGATCGTCCCCCCCATGTAGATTCGAAACGTTCCGAAGCGGCCGCGCATGAGCGACGCCCACGCCATGACCATCGTAACGGAGGATGAAATCAGAACGAGCGTGTTGATCGTCGCGAGCGGGACATTGAGGATCGTGTCCCCTCGCGGCCAGCTCTGGGCGCCCGTCCGGATCAGGATGTAGCTCGCGAACAAGGCCCCGAACAGCATGACTTCCGATGCCAGGAACAGCCAGATGCCGATCTTGCCGTTGGTGAGACCGGTGTCGCGGCGGAGTTCTACGGTATACGGAATATCCATGTCTATTCGCTCACGCCTCGAACTGCGGCACGAAGTCCTTTGCCGCACCCGGCACGCTGTACTCGTACGGCCCGCGGTAGGCCTGAGGGACCGCCACGAAATTACCGTGCGGCGGCGGCGAGGGCGCCGCCCATTCGATCGTCGTGGCCTGCCATGGGTTGTCCTCGACCTTCTCACCCTTCCAGATGCTCCAGAAGAAATTGAAGATGAAGGGCATCTGGAAGAGCGCGAGAGCCCAGGCCCCCCACGACGAGACGACGTTCAGGTGCAGGACCGGCTGCGCGAACGCGTACGTCGCGCCCCCATCGAACAGGCGCCGCGAGACGCCGGCGAGCCCGAGCATGAACATCGGCATGAAGACCACGTTCATGCACACGAACGACCCCGCGAAGTGGATCATCCCGAGCGTCTCGTTCATCTTCCGCCCCGTTGCCTTCGGGAACCAGTAGTAGATTCCCGCGAAGAGCGCAAAGATCGTCCCCGGCGCGACGACGTAGTGGAAGTGCGCGATCACGTAGTACGTGTCGTGCAGCGGGATATCCGCGACGTTCAACCCGAGCGGAAGCCCCGTGAGCCCGCCGATGCCGAACATCGGGAGAAAGCCTGCGGCGAAGAGCATGGGGGTATTGAAGCGAATCGATCCGCCCCAGAGCGAGATGATCAGCGCCGTGAGGATCACGACCGACGGGATCGAGATGATCATCGTCGTCGTCTGGAAGAACGCCGCCATCGCGGTCCCCATGCCCGTCATGAACATGTGGTGCGCCCAGACGATGAAGGACATGAAGCCGAGGAACACGAGCGAGTAGACCATCGAACGGTAGCCCCAGAGGGGCTTCCGCGTGTTGTTCGCGATCACCTCGGCGACGATGCCCATCGCCGGAAGGATCAGGACGTACACCTCCGGGTGCGCGAGGAACCAGAACAGGTGCTGCCAGAGCAGCGGGTTTCCTCCGCCGGCGTTCGTGAGCACCTGGCCGCTCACGACCAGTCCGCTCGGGAGGAAGAAGCTCGTGCCCGCCAGACGGTCCATCAACTGCATCACCGCCGCGGCCTCGAGCGGCGGGAAGGCCAGCAGCAGGAGGAAGGCCGTCACGAACTGCGCCCACACGAAGAAGGGGAATCGCATGAACGTGAGCCCCTTGGCGCGGAGCTGGATCGTGGTCGTGATGAAGTTGATCGCGCCGAGCAGCGACGAGGTGATCAGGAAGACCATCCCGATCAGCCACATCGTCTGGCCCGTGGTCGCAATCACGGAGAGTGGCGCGTAGGACGTCCACCCCGACTGCGCGGCTCCCCCCGGGGCGACGAAGCTGGCCAGCATCGTCACGCCACCAAGGAAGAAGAACCAGTAGCTCGCCATGTTGAGCCTCGGGAACGCCATGTCCGGGGCTCCAATCTGGAGCGGGAGCACGAAGTTCCCGAACCCTCCGACCGCGAGAGGGACGACGCCGAGGAACACCATGATGGTGCCGTGCATCGCTCCGAGCTGGTTGTAGAACTCGGGCAGCATCGTTCCGCCGGGCATGCGCGACTCGCCGAGGAACCTGCCGAGCAGCGGCAGCGCGGCGCCCGGGTACGCGAGCTGCCAGCGCATGAGCATCATCAGCGAAAAGCCGAAGAACAGGAAGAGAAGGGCGGTGATCGCGTACTGGATCCCGATCACCTTGTGGTCCGTGGAGAAGACGTACTTGCGCCAGAAGCCCAGCTCTTCGTGATGGCCCTCGTGCGCGACGTGCGCCCCACGTCCGGCGACAGCTGCTGGAGTGCTCATGCGGCTGTTCTCCGATGTGCTACTTCGCACCAGGGACGGCGAACTTGAAGTTCTGCGTCTTCGTGTCGCTGGCGCCAACCGTGACCGACGCCGTCTGCGTCCCCAGCTTCTCGTGCCAGGCGGTGATCTCGTACGTGCCCGGGTCCAGGCCGGAGATCGTGAACTTCCCGTCCGTGCTCGTCACGGAGAAGAACGGATGCGTGAAGACGGCGACGTACGCGCTCATCCAGGGATGGACGTCGCACTTGATGTGGAAGACGTCCTCCGGCTTCTGGAAGACCGTCGTGGCTTCCTTGACGGTCGCCGGCATCCCTTTGTTGAACTGCGGATTGACCTTGGGGAGCGTGTGGATGTTGTGGAGGATGCCGTCTGAGTTGAGAATCTGGTAGGTCTGACCGACCATGATCCCCATCACGTGCGGCTTGTACATGCAGCCGGTCTGATCGATGGTGACCGGAGTCTTGGGGACCGGCCAGGTCTTCCCCGGCGCGAGGCCTTTCGAAACCCACACCATGATGTTCGCCATGGTGTTGCCGTTGCCGAGGACGAGCATCTCGTTGGGCACGGGCCCGGAGTGCTTCTTCGCGCAGACGGGCTCGGCGTCCATGGCGATCGGCCTGAGAGCAGGCGGTTTTCCGTCGAAGGTAACGGTTCCGGTGATGTTAGACGCGGCCAGAGCAATGCCCGGCCAGACCGATACCGCAACCAACACAGCCGCCGCCCGCAACCCGTTCGCTCTTCCGCGCATGCTCGGCTCCTTGTTTTATCGTCTACGGCAAGACTCGGTCTCCGTTCACGTCGATATGATCGCCCCGCCCATCGTAGAGTGGGCCGACTCTACACAAAGCCCAGCCTCTGTGCAACCCCTGCTCCGGCCGGCAGCGCCTCGAGCAGCCGTCATCTTTCAATCTGTGTTCGTCTCAATCCGTGTTCGCCAGCTGCGCGAGGATCGCGTCGATCGGCGCCCTCGCGCACGGGAACATCGGTGTGTCGCGGTCCGTGTAGAGGCTCGCCTCCGTGTATCGCAGACGGCCCACGAGATCGACGAACTCCTGCGGGTAGTCGGAGTCGAACGCGACCACGAAGTCCTGATCGTCGATCCCGAAGCTGTAGCTCGTGTTCAGGTGGACACCCTTGAACGGTGCCGAGGCAGCGATGTGCTCGTCCATCAGTCCCTGCCGCGCGTGAGGAGACAGGCGGTACCACTCCCGTGTCTTCACGAATGGGTAGACGAACAGAAACTTCCCCTGGCCGGGCAGCAGCTCGATGCCTTCTCCGGCGCCCTTGATTTTGTTGACGTACTCGGAGCGTCGCTGCAGCGACAGGAAGCTGTAAACCTGCGAGAGGTACGCGCCCAGCGGTGATCGCCGGATCGCCGCTTCCATGGACTGAAAGCAGAGTGGGTCGAACGAAATGCGCCAGAGCATGAAGTCGACGTCCGCACGCAGGCCCACGAGGGAGTACGTGCGGAGAATGAAATCGTCCAGCGACTCCCATTTGCTGATCAGGTCGATGAATCCGGCCGCCGCCGTTCGTTGCTCCTCGCGCGGCAACCGCCGGAACACCGGGTCGAGCCGGTAGAACGAATAATTCAGGAACTGACGTCGTTGTCGGTCGGGGCTCTTGCCCGTGACGATGCCGGTCGGGTCGAGGTCAACAGAGGGGCCGCGGCGAGGTGGCGGATTGGTGCGCCCGGGAGAGGACTCCGTGCTCATACGTGGGTGTAGCGGCAACGTATGACTGGTGCGATCGATTGTCAAGCGTCACGCCGCACCGCACATTTCGACTTACAGGATTGAAAGGCCGAGGGCTGCGCGAATCCGCGCCAGGTGATGGTAACTGTGCCGCACCGCGTGATCCTCCAGGAAGAACTGACAGGTCAGAGGAGCATCGGCGTTGAGCGACACCGGTGCCGCTCGATCGAGGTGTTCGTCCGTGAGCGCGCGGATAGCGGCGGCGGCCGTGGAGCTGTTGCGCTGCAGTAAATCCAGCGCGGCGTCCTTCGTCACCGCATCATTGTCCTTCGCGTGCTTCGCGTTGATGTCGTGCACGGCGTCCCACGTCACACCCTCGATCGGCTTGCCTCCGGCAAGCGCCTGCGCCAGCTCGATCTCGAGCGGGTACATGAACGCGACATGATGGACGACGACGCCGACCTTCCGTCCGTCTTTCGGAACCCTCGTCTGCCACTGCGCATCCGTGAGGCCGCTCGCGAGATCGGCCAACGCACGGGCCCCCTGTTCGAGACGTTCGGCAAGGGCGTTCGTCCTCCGACTGACGATCATCATTGCTCCTTCGCATGGTGCGCCACACGAGTGGCGCCCTGGCTTACTGTGAACTGATGTTGGGGCTTTTGCAAGCCGCTCGCCGCGATCGACGCCACCCCGCATGCACAAGCAGCGAAAGGACATCGGTGAATCATTCGAACACGGGCGCGCATCCAGCCATTTCAGCGTGCGTAACCAGCGTACGGCCGAAGTAAGCCCGCATGGAACGCGCGCAACGATCTCGATCGCGAAACGGCGGGCGGTCGGCAACGATCGTCGCGTGCTGGTGCCGATCGACTCCGCACAGCTGATGCCGACGAAGAAGAGGTCGTCCTCAATGTGATTCCGGTGATGGGCGGCCGCAGCATCGCAGCCGGCGTCAGACACTGCGGGCGCGCCCGGAGGGCACGTCCCGCAGGGTCATCGAGCAACGGGCCCGCCTACGTCCCGAACGACCAGATTGTACCGGTTGCCGTCTTGTTCGCCATCGTCTTGCTCACGATCTTCCAGTAGTACGTGCGTCCGGGCGTCAGCGCCGGCAGCGCGAACTTCTTGGTCGAGTTCGGTGTAACCGAGACATTGCTCGCGAGAAGCGGCGGATTGGACGACGTCCCGAAATAGACATCCGCCTTCCAGGCCCAGGGTCCTGGCTTCCAGGTGAGGTACGCGCCGGATACCGGCTGCGTGCCAGAGACGTTGGCTGGCGAGACGTTGACCGGTTTGTCCGGTGGGAGCGGCGTGAAGGCTTTGGTCTCGGCGTACCCCTTCGAATTACTCCACTTGCGGTTGAAGTTGTTCTTGAACCAGGTGAACATCCACGACTTCGTCGTGAAGTAATTGTGCTCGTGCTGCGCCTTGTTCGAGTCCGATGTCCAGTTCGAGGACCCGAAGATGCTCATGGCCTGCCCGTAGAGGAGGACGGTCTTCTGGTGCGTGAAGCCCTGATGGGCGCGCACGCGAATCTGTACGCCAGCCGCGTACATGCGATCGATCTCATAGGCCTGCCAGAGATTGTCAGTACTGCGATACCAGGAGGGTTCGACGATGAGTCGCACCGGTACGCCGCGCTTCGCGGCACGTATCATCCCGTCGGCGTGGCTGTTCTCCGTGATCTTGTACATGATCACGTCAATGCGCACCGTCTCCGCGTCGTACCGCGGGACCGCACGCTTGGCAAAGTTCTGCCATGGGACGAACAGGAGATCGGGGCTGATCGGGAACGTCGCGTACTCCCGCGCCAGCGGCGTGTGGACGTTGGCATAGTTCGAGAGCAGCGTCGTATCCATCCAGGCATCGTCCATGCGTGTCTTGAACGAATCCACGAGCGCCGAATCGTCGGTGAAGTAAATCGCTTCGTCGGTGTAGTTCGTGTACGCCGAAACGGGGATGAGGTAGTAGTCGCTGAAGTTCGCCGCGCCGAATTGGAGCTTGTCCTGACCGACGAACAGCATGAACTTCCAATGCATCGACGCGCCCACGGACCGTACGCGGATTGGAATCCCCGCCGCCGCGAGCGTCTGCAGGATGACGCCGTTCTGGGGGGACACCTTGTTGCGCCGCGCGTCGGCGATGACGCGAACGGGAATGTGCGCCTTGAAGCGGTTGATCAGGGCGTCCGCAATGACGCTGTCCTCCATCATGTCGAACGCGACGTCGATCTTCGTCTGCTCGTTGGCAATGAGATCCAGGAGCGGTTTGCGGCAGTCCTGGAACGAGGGGTCGCACAAGCTCTCCGCGGCGGCAGCGAACGTCGAACAGGCGAGCAGGCACGCCGTTGCGCAGAGCACGACGGCGACGCGTGCTCGATGGTGTCCTTGATGAGGCATCAATTCCCCCTTGGGAGGTGGCTCGTAGTGAGACCCGCGTGATAGCAATCAGTCTGCCATTCTCAGCGGCTCGCTCGACAGCTCATCCTTATACCCGGCGCGAACATCCGAAGATGCTGCACTGACGCTGCCGCTCGGCACGCTCGTTCGACTGCAACGCGTCGGCACAGCGACCACGGACTTTCCGTGCCCGGCACCGCCGGCACGATTCTCCAGGCGACGTTCGATCGCGAGCGGCCGACCTCGCCGCTCGAATTCAAGCTCGTGAGAGCCGCCGCGAATCTCGCGAGCATCCTGCTCGATTTCGCGCCTCCACGCGCAGAGAACGAGTACGGATCGCGGCGCGCTGAGATTGTTGTTCCACGCGTGACAGCGCAAGCGCCCAGCTTGCATCGCTCGTCCCTTCGGACGATAGTGCTGGTTTCACCCTATTCCATCCCTTGACGATCAACGAAGGGAGGTTCGAATGGCTAAAGCAGCGAAGCCAGTACCAGAGGGGTATCACACGATCACACCGCAGCTCACGCTCGACGATGCGGCGGGGACGATCGAGTGGTACAAGAAAGCGCTCGGCGCCGAGGAGTTGGGGCGCAGCCTTGGCCCTGATGGGAAAATCATGCACGCGGAGATCAAGATCGGAAATTCCCGCGTGATGGTGAACGACGTAATGATGGGCAAGGGTCCCAAGGCGCTGGGCGGATCCCCCGCGTCTCTGTGGCTGTTCGTCGACGACAGCGACGCACTGTTCAAGCGCGCACTGGGCGCAGGCGCCACGGTGGCCATGCCGATCGCCGATCAGTTCTGGGGCGATCGCGCCGGCGCCGTCATCGACCCGGCGGGGTACACGTGGTGGATCGCAAGCCGGAAGGAAGATCTGACGCCCGCCGAAATGCGCCAGCGCGCGGAGGATTTCTTCAAGCAGACGGCGCAGGCGCGCTGAGCCGGGGCGCATCGGGTGCTGGCGCGGCGAACCGCGTCAGCCCCGCGTCCGGTCGGCTTTGACCGCCCTTACATCTTCTCCCCTCATCCCGTCGACGCGCGTAGCGCGCCCGACGAATGGGCTTCGCCGAGCGGCGAGACTATCAGTCCAAGCGCTCAGTGCGCGTGCGTCGTCGCGCCTTTGTGATGCGCGCAGCTCACCGCAGGGTTGAACTGCGCGAACACGCCATTAGGGTTCTCCCGATAGAGCCACACGTGGCGATCGAAGTGCGGCTCGAACATATGCGCTTCGTCGGTGGGAGTGTTCGGGTCGTCGATCATGGAATCCCACGCAGCGCCGTGGAACGACGGCGGATCGGTATGCCCTGCCGCACGCCACGCCGCCGCGAACACCAGGTTCTCGACCGCGACGAGCTGCAGGGAGCCGTCTGCCTGCGGCTCGTAGATGAGAATGCTCGGCATGCGGAAATCCGTGTGCGTGCCCGTGCCGTTGACGCGCGGCGAGGGCGGCGCTGAGATGCCGAGGAGGTCCGGACGGAAGTAGTGAATGCCCATCGCTCCCAGCGTCGCGGGACGGCCCATCATTTCCGCTGTGTCGCAAAGGTTCATCGGATCACGAATGTAACCTTCCGCGAGCGCGACCTTGACGTCGCGGAACCGCTCCGTCGCCTGCCGGACTTCGGCGAGCGTCGGTTCACCGGAACTCGGCGTGAGGCGGGCTTTGGAAGCCGCAGCCAGACCAACCGCGACGGCTGCGGAGAGCGCGAGCGCGGCCACCGAGGTCACCCACATGTGTCCAGTCCTCATGACGTCCTCCGCTGCACGACGGCCCGGAGATCTCGAGCCGTGCTCGTGCTGGAAGCTTAGACGTAAGGCCCGGACCTGAGTTCACAATGAAGAGAGACACGGAAGCGGAGGATGCGCGTCATGACGGCGATAGTCGGAGTCCTTTTGATCGCAGCGGCGCAGGCGCGACAACAGAGCGTTTCACCGATGCTGTCTGGTGAGCAACTCGTTCAGGCGTTACGGCGTGGCGGCTATGTGCTCCTGATGCGCCATGCCAGCGCTCCGCAGGAAGCGCCCGACAAGGCCTCCGCCGATCCCGGCAACGTGACCCGGGAGCGTCAGCTTGATGACACCGGGCGGAGGACGGCCGCCGCGATGGGCGCCGCGCTTCGCGACCTTGGGATTCCGATCGGGGCAGTTTTCACCAGCCCCACGTACCGCGCGGTTGAGACTGCCCGTCTGGCGCAACTGCCACGTCCGCGAACGCAGGAGGAGCTGGGCGACGGGGGACACAGCATGCAAGGCGTGAGCGATGCCCAGGCGGACTGGTTGAAACGCAAGGTCCGAGAGCGCCCAAACCACGGCAACACCGTGATGGTGACGCATCTGCCGAATATCTCGCGGGCGTTCCCGGAATGGGCGGCGGGCCTGTCCAACGGCGGGGTCCTGGTGCTCCGGCCCGATGGAAAGGGCGGAGTGACGCTCGTGGCGCGCATAGCCATCGAACAATGGCCGCAGATGGCTTTGAACACACCACATCGGCAGTAATGCGTCCGGCGTAATCGACGTGCGGATGGAGTGAGGCCCGGCTGCGGATTATCCCGCAGCCGCCGCGCGAAAATTCGCGACCGGTGCGACGAGCAACGGCCATACCGCGCGGAGCATCAGATGTTTCCTTGCATTCCGCAGCGGCAGCCGCAGGCACACCCGTTGCTCTGACGGATTTCCGGCAGCCCGCGCGGCCCAACACCAGGGACGTCAATCATGATTTCGCGTGAGCGTGTGGAAACCGTGCTCGACCGCATCCGTCCGCTGATGCAGGCCGACGGCGGCGATATCGAGCTGGTCGACATTCACGGCAACAGCGCGCGCGTGCGGCTGACCGGCATGTGCGCCGGATGCCCGACCGCGCACCTGACGCTGCACATGGGCGTCGAGATGGCACTCCGGGACGAGATCAAGGAATTCGACGAGCTCCTCGTCGACTGACGCGGATTCTTGTGATGCGTGTTCCCGGACAGTTTTCACTCGATGATGTCGTGATCGGCCACAGCGCGCGCATGCGCGCCCTCTTCGACTTCCTGAAGATGGTCAGCCGCAGCGAAAGCAGCGTCATCGTCACGGGCGAGAGCGGCACAGGCAAGGAGATCATTGCGAACGTGCTGCACCACTCCAGTCTCCGTTGTCATCAGCCGCTCGTAATCGTCAACTGTGCACTGCTGTCGCAGACGCTGATCGAAACGGAGCTCTTCGGCCACGAGCGCGGCGCGTTTACCGGTGCGATCCGCGACAAGCCGGGACGCTTCGAGCTCGCGCACGGCGGGACGCTCTTTCTCGACGACATCGACGACGTGCCGGTGCCGATCCAAGTGAAGCTGCTCCGGGCGCTTCAGAACCGCAGCATCGAGCGGGTCGGCGGCACACGCGCGATCCAGGTCAACGTCCGCGTCATCGCGGGGACCAAGAAAGACCTGCGGCAGATGGTGGCGGACGGCACGTTCCGCGAGGACCTCTATCACCGGCTCAACGTGCTGGCGCTCGCGCTGCCGCCGCTGCGCGAACGCCGCGAAGATATTCCACTCTTGATCGAGCACTTCTTGAAGCGGTTCGCGCGCGAGCGGAGCGTCGAGGTACCCGACCTGTCGCCAGCGGTCCGGGCCGCGTTCTCGAGATACCGGTGGCCCGGCAACGTGCGGGAGCTGGAGAACGCGTGCGAGCGCATCGTTCAGATCTGTTCGTGCGGGACGGCGCGGGTCGGCTGTCTCTCGCCAGCCATCCTCCTCGGCACTTCTCGCGAGATGGCAGCCGCGCCAGTGGAGGCTCCGGTCCCGCCGTCAGTCCGGCCGATCTGCCTGGACGAGCGTCTGCGCGAGGTGGAATCGAATCTCATCGCGTGGGCGCTGAAGGTGACGGACGGGAACAAGTCGCGCGCCGCGGAGCTGCTGAACATCAAGCGATCGACGCTGGGCGATCGGATCGTGCGCTGCGGTCTGGCCGAGCCAGGGGAGGATGCCGTCCATTAGAGGACTGGTCGATCGTCCGAAGATGGTCGACGATGCGGCCGGCGAGCGCAGGCGCGGCTTGGATGCACGCGTTGATCGACGGAGTGCGATACGAGTTGCCCGCGATGAAGAGACCGGGATGCCCGCGCAGCATCGTCTCGATCGCCGCCACCCGGACGTCGTGGCCGATGGTGTGCTGCGGAATCCCGCGGCGATGGCGAACGATGTGGACGAACTCTGGTCCGATGCGGATGCCCATCGTTCGTCCCAAGTCCGCGCGCGCGAGCGCGAGCAAGCGCCCGTCGTCGAGCTCCACGGCATCCGGATCGGTCGCACCCCCAATCATCAGACGCAGGAGCGCCCGGCCGGCCGGCGCGCGGCCCGCGTAGATGCTGGTTTCCCAGAGCGCACCCAGAATGCGGACCCCCTCGCCGCGCCGGGCGAGGAATCCGAATCCGTTGAGCGGTCCGCGATCCGCGGCCAGCGCCGCCGCCTCGTAACCGAGACAGACCACCGCCATCGGAGCTCCCGAAATCGCGGCCATCGCGTTCGCCAGCGCGGGAGCGAACGGTCGCACCAGATCGGCGGAGTCAACCGATGATCCAGCTAACACGATCGCATCCGCGTCGATAGCCTCGTCAACGGCCATGACGCTGAACGCACGTGCGCCCACGCGGTGCGGTCCGAGGACGGTGCGCGATTGCTCACGGAGCGCCGCCACGGGTGACTCAGTTCGGACCAGATCGCCGAGCGCACGTGCCTCGTCGCGGCTTCTCAGCAGCCGGGTGCGGAGGCCGATGGCATCAACGAGAGCGAGCGTCGCGGGTGCGCTATCGAGAAAGCCGTCCGGGCCCGCCTCGCACAAATAGCCATCGATGCGCTCGGATCGAATGTTGCCGCCCGGCCGCTTCCGCCCTTCGAGCACGACGACGTCTGTCTCGGGGGCGGAGTGGACGAGCGCGTGCGCGACCGACAGGCCTGCGACGCCGCCGCCCACAACCACGACGCGCGTCATACGGCAGTCCGGGACAGCACATTCCGCCGTACGCGAGGTCTGGTCCTGTGGACGCGGCGGGGATGTTCCGTGACGTGCCGTTCGACGAGCGCGCCCAGCGCCTGAATGAACAGCGGTTCGGTGTTGAGCGCCCGCGGACGGTAGTAACCCGTGATGCCGGCCGCACGCGCCTTCTCCGCGAAGCGGAGATCTGCTCGTAGCCGGCGGCGAGAAACGTCTCAATCGCGGACCCGAACAGGTCGACCTTGAGGTCTCTGTCCGGCAGCGCTGACGCGTCGATGTGCTTCTGATGCGGCCTCAGCCAGGGGACGTGCGCGTGCGAATAGACCGCGATGCGATCTGGCCCCAGTTCGGCCACCGACCAGAGCGTCTGCTGAAACGTCCGCAGCGTCTGGCGCGGCAGGCCGTAGATCAGATCGAAATTGATCGAGGCGAACCCTTCTCGTCGTGCGTACGAGTACAGATCGCGCGTCAGCGCTTCGGACTGGTGGCGATTGATGGCGGCCTGAACTTCGGGCGTGAAGTCCTGCACGCCCATCGACAGCCGGTTGAAGCCAAGGTGCCGCAGCAGCGCGAGCTGTTCGCGTGACGTCACGCGCGGATCGATCTCGATCGCGCGCTCCGCACCCGGATCGACTTCGAAGTGACGCCGGATCGCGCCATCGACACGCTCGATCTGCTCGAGCGAAAGATACGTGGGTGTGCCGCCGCCCAAGTGAAGCTGGACGAGACGCCGGCGGTCTCCGAGCGCGTCCGCGAGCATCGACATCTCGCGCTCGAGGTATTCCAGGTAGCGGACTGTCACCTGGCGCTTCCGCGTAATAACGACGGCGCACCCGCAGTACGTGCAGCGGTGCTCGCAGAACGGCAGATGCACGTACAAGGACAGCGGTGCGTCGACGAGCGCCGATGCCTCGGCGAGACGCGCTCGGTAGGCAGCGTCGCCGAACGACGAGTTGAACTCGACGGCGGTCGGGTAGGAGGTGTAGCGCGGTCCGGGACGGTCGTACTCCTTCAGCAATTGGCCGAGCGAGGCGGTACGACCGGGCATCGAAGCGGTCATCACAAAGCTCGTGCCGCTCCGCGACCTCGCTGAAATCCGACGAAAGCCGCAGGAGTCTTCCGTCCGACGATCGGATCCGACATGGAGCACTGGCCTCCGCCCGCGTACGACGAGATGCGGGACGTCATGGCCGCCGTGTACGACGCCTGCCGCCGTTATCGGATCCCGATTGGACTCGCGCCGAACATCGAGGTCAGCCTCGTCGTGAATCCGGACGATACGGCGCTGCTGGCGCGGAGGAATTGGGCGTTCTACAGGTACGAGCTGTGGCGCCGTGCGCTGAGGGTGGCGGCGCGTCCCGTCTTTGCCACGCGCATGCGCCCGGCGCACCCTCTCCGTACCGCTGCCATCGGTGCCACATAGTCCGGATCAATCAGTAGAGGCTCGGGCCGTTGCGCTCGAAATCCAGCGAATGCGCCCGTCCCGCAGCTCGTTCGACGCGTCGGGCGAAATCGCCGGATGTCGAAAGTTGAACTTGAACTGACCGTGCATCTCGGCAACTCCTTGTCGTCCCGGAGCCAGCCGGCCGCGGCAACCTGCGCGTGCAGGGCGCCGCGAAGGCTCGTTCACTCGAAACGGGCACGACGTCGGCGAGTTGATGGGGTTGCGGCAACGCTACGGCGTGTCTAAAAGGTCCGCCCTACCGCAGCGCTCTAAGACTCGCCCTACAGCTGCGGTAAGCTTCTGCCGCATCGCTCAGTGCGCGCGGAGCGTGCCCGCCGGAGCGTGGTGGAGCACGGGATCCCCGCGAGCGACGGCGATGGGGTCCTCCGGGGCGAAGCCCCCCGGTCAATCAGGAGGTCATATGCTGCGCCGCAGAGCGTTCCTCGGTGCCGTCGCCGCACCGATCCTCGTCAACCGCCTCTCCGCGCAGGAGACACCGTCCGTCTCGCCGAAGCCGCGCAAGGGGCGCATCAAGCAAGGCGTCACGCGCGGCGTTTTCGGGCGCGGCGCGAACCTGGACGACAGTTGCCGCGAGGCCGCGCGGCTCGGGATCAAAGGTTTCGATCTGATTGGCCCCTCCGACTGGCCGACGCTCAAGAAGTTCGGACTCGTCCCGTCGATGTATCCCGGTGGTCCCGGCGGCACGATTCCCGACGCGCTGAATAGAACGGAAAATCACGCGCGCCTCGGCGCCCTGATGCACGCCGCAATCGACGAGGCGGCCGCCAATGGCGTCCCGAACATCATCACGTTCTCCGGCAATCGCAATGGCATGGACGATCGCGCAGGCGCCGACAACTGCGTCGCGTTCCTGAACGGGATCAAAGCGCACGCCGAAGACAAGCAGACCACCGTCTGCATGGAGTACCTGAACAGCAAGGTCAATCACAAGGACTACATGTTCGACCACATCGCGTGGGGCGTCGACGTGATGAAGCGCGTCAATTCGCCGCGTGTCAAGATCCTTTACGACATCTACCACGCGCAGATCATGGACGGCGACATCGTGCGGAACATCCGCGATTACTTCCAGTGGATCGGACACTTCCACACGGGCGGCAACCCCGGCCGGCACGAGATCGACGAAACGCAGGAACTGAACTACCGCTTCGTGATGCAGGCGATCGCCGACCTGGGCTACACGGGCTTCGTGTCCCACGAGTACTCGCCCAGCCAGGGACACGATCCGATCGCCGAGCTGGAGAAAGCGATCGAGATCTGCGACGCCTAGCGCCGGCTGCGGCTGCGGACCGTCGCCTTGCGCGCGCGCGTTCGAGACGTTTTCCGGCGGGGACGCTGTGAGCTCTTTCCCGCGCTGCTCGCGCGCGTGCGAGACGTCTTCCTGCTGCGCGCAGAGCTCGGACGCGACTGAGACGCGGCTGAACGGCGGGAGGTGCTCCGGGCCGAGCGTTTCGTGCTCCCCGCCGAGCGTCCGCCACGGGTGTCCACCGTGTCGCGGCTCACCAGCTTGTTGAAGTTGCTCTGCTGGCCGCGGCTCGTTGAGTCCTGCACGAGCAGCGCAAGATTGTTGTCGTCGAACTGCCTGAACCAGTCGTCCCACGAGATCGACTGCAGCGAGCCGCCGCCGCTGTAGCCGGGAAAATCCAGACGGATCATTCCCGTGTCGCCCTTCCTGCCCGTGCCCTTCACGCAGGCGGGGTAGGCGCCGCGCTGCTCAGCCCACTCGCGAATCTCATCGTGGTCCGTTATCGCATGCGCTGATGCCATGCTTGTGCCTCCGCGTACCGCTTCTACACAATTCATGCCTGCAGCCGCCTCACCAGCTCTCGCCAGCGCTGCTGATTCATGCCCCAGTCGAAATCTTCGTACAACGGGCGGCCTTCATAGGGGGGACTGAAGAAGTCGTAGCGCGGCGCCGGACGAAACCGCTCTGCATCGATCGGGAACCACGCGACGATCGCTGCCTGCGACGTGAAGCACGAAAGCGCGCGGCGCTTGAGCGTACGCTCGTCCTCCGTCAGCAGAAGCGTTTCCGCCTCGACTCCTATCCCGGGCAGGAACGAGCCGACGCGCATGCCCGCAGGGCCGCGATGGTACGACGTGAACTCGACGAGCAGCGGTGGACGCGCGGAGCCCGCATGCGCAAGTGCCGTGTGAACCGCACAGGCGGTCGCGTCGTGATCGGGATGGCCTCCCTCGAACGGATGCGTGAGGATGACGTCCGGGCGGAGTGTCGCGAACGTCTGTGCCAGACGACGCGCGAGCACGTCCATCTGGAGAGATGCTTCCTGATCGGTTACGTTGAAAGCGATCTGCTCCCGCGGGGATAAATCAAGAGCGCTCAGCGCGCGCTGAAGCTCCGTTCGCCGGCCCGCGGCGTACGCTTCCCTGGTCGAGAATCCCTGCTGCTCTGCATCCCGGCCGTTCCGGGGCGCACCGTCGGTAACGTGGACGACGTCGATGGTGCCGCCGTACTGCTGTACGCGCCGCAGGAGAATCCCCGCGCTGATGACCTCGTCATCAGGGTGCGCGACGACCGCCGAGACAGCGAGAGGCTGAGCTGCTGCACCTCTTGAGATCGCGGCCAGGGCCGCCCACACCCCCTCAGACGTCATTCGCGGAGCTCCGGGTACAAGCGTTGCGAATACCTCGGGGTGAGCCCCCTCGTCCAGTATGGTGCGTGCCTGACATCATGCCGCTGAGGATTCTGAACGTTTCCTACCCGCTCGCGCGCGTCGGGCCCGACGCGGTCGGCGGCGTCGAACAAATTATCCACCTGCTCGACCGTCACCTGGTGTCGCTCGGGCATCGCTCGATCGTGGTGGCGCCGGATGGATCGCGTGTGACCGGCGAGCTGATTGCGGCCGCCTCCCCGCCGGATCGCATCGATCGCGACACGTACGCGCGCGCGGTGGAAGCGCATCGTCACGCGGTGGAGACGGCTCTCGCGCGCGAATCAGTCGACGTCGTTCATTTGCACGGCCATGATTTCGACGAGTACCTGCCCGCGCCCGGGCCCCCTGTCCTCGTCACGCTCCACCTTCCGCCCGAGCTCATCACAGCGCGCTTTTCGAGAATCCGACGGGCGCTGACGTGGGCGAACGCCGTCTCACGGCCGCAACACGTCCGGCTTCCGCACGTCCCATTCCTGCTGCCGCCGATCGAAAACGGCGTAGATGTGGAGAACCTGCCGCGCGCGCTCGAGCGGCGCGGATTCGCGCTCGCGCTCGGCCGTATCTGCCCGGAGAAAGGTTTTCATCTCGCCATGGACGCCGCTCGGCGCGCCGGGGTTCCCCTCCTGCTCGCAGGCCGGACGTTCCCCTTCCCCGATCATCAATGCTATTTCGAACGGGACGTGCTGCCGCGCCTCGATTCGCAGCGGCGATTCATAGGGCCCGTCTCGCTGCGGCAGAAGCGCCGCCTGTTGAGCGCCGCGCGATGCGTGTTGATCCCGAGCGTCGTGCAGGAGACGAGCTCGCTCGTCGCGATGGAGGCGCTCGCGTGCGGCACGCCGGTGATCGGGTTTGCCACCGGAGCCCTCCCCGACATCATCGATCACGGCAACACGGGTTTGATCGTACGGAGCATGGATGAAATGGCCGAAGCCATCGCTCACGTGCATCGGCTGGACTCGAACGCATGCCGTGAGGCCGCGCGCAGGCGATTCTCATCGGCGCTCATGGCGCAGCGGTACGTGGAACGGTACGCATGGATGCTCTCGCAATCGCAGACGCACGACACGGGCCAGTATCCGTTGAGCGCGTAACCACGCTCGATGCCCTGCACGCCCTCGCGCCCGAGTGGGAGGCGTTGTGGAATCTGGTTCCGGACCGCACGCCGTTCCAGCATCCGGCGTGGCTGATTCCATGGTGGCGCACGTTCGGACGCGGCGAACCGCGCGTTGTCATCGTACGCGCGCACGCGCGTGCGATCGGGCTCGTTCCCTTCTATCTGTCGCCACACGCCGAGCTTCGCCTGCTCGGCGCCGGCCTCTCCGATTATCTCGACGCCCTTGCCGCCCCTGGCGCCGAACGCATCATTGCGTTGACGATCTCGCGCGAGCTGCAGGATTCGTCCGCGGACTGGACCTTCTGCGGGCTCGACAACCTTCGCGACGGGTCCCTCCTCCTGCAGATCGATCCGCCGCCGGGAATGCACGAAAGGATGACCTCCGCCCTTTCGTGTCCGGTCCTGACCCTTCCGAGCACTGCTGCGGCGCTGCCGCAGTGCATGTCACGAAAGCTCGTCTCCCAGATCAGGTATTCGCGCCGGCGCGCAGCTCGCCTTGGAGGCCTCGAGATCGCGCCGGTGCGCGGCGGCGATGTTCGCGAGACACTGAATATCTTGTTCACACTGCACGGACGGCGATGGGCGGCCAGGGAGCAGCGGGGCGTACTGTCCGACGATCAGGTGCGCGCGTTCCATTGCGATGCCGCTCCACGTCTAGACGCCGCCGGATTGCTGCGGCTGTTCTCCGTGCGCCTCGGCAGCCGGATCGCCGCCGTCCATTACGGGCTGCACGCCGGCGATTGCACGTTCTTCTATCTGGGAGGCTTCGATCCGGAAGTCGCGGCGCTCAGCGTGGGGTCGCTCGCGATCGCGTGCGCGATTGAAACGGCAATTGCCGAGGGCGCAACGACGTTCGATTTCCTCGGCGGTCAGGAAGCGTACAAGTATCGCTGGGGCGCACACGATCGACCGCGATGGTGCCGGCACTTCACGCGTTGATGGTCGACGGAAGGACGTGTTCGAAGACAACGCCGGCCTCCCCACCCGTCCCGCGCTTTCGCACCGCAACCCTGCCGCGCCACGGACGCCGCGACAGCGGCGTGTCGGGCTCGCCACCCGGCTGCGGCGCCGTCGTCAGATACACATCGTCTACGAGGTTTGCCTCGAGCAGGCCGCCGGCGAGCGTTCGGCCGCCGACGCAGGACAGACGGGTGACGCCGTTCGTTCTGAGCTGCTCGAATGCGGAAACCAGATCGCCGGGACCAGTGAGCACGATTGCGGTCATCCACGGGCGGTCTCGGATGGCGGCATCCATTGTCCGCATCGCCTGTGCCGTCGTAAGGAGCACGACGGGAATCTCGTTCACGTTGAACAAGAGCATCTGTTCGACTGGGAGCCCCTGCAGCGTTGCAACTATCTGTATGGGATGGCGAGGAAGACCAAGCGACGATCGAAGGCTCACCAGCTCCGGATGCCACACCGAGAACACGACATCGTCGCCGCGAAGGGTCCGGCTGCCGACCAGCACGCCATCCGCGGCCGCACGGGAGAGACCTTCATACACGAGATGCTTGTCCGTGCTGCCGCCGCCGAGCATCGAGGGGTCCGCAGCGCCCGTGTTTCCGTCCGCGGATTGAACGAACACGAGGCCGCACACCGGCCGGCGCGCCGCAGCGGGCGACAGATAGAAACGCCCGTCGAACAGTTGCGTCGACCAGGTGTTGCCGATCGACAAAGCGTCCTCGGGCGGCACTTCCCATTCGGTTTCGTACGGCGGAAGGGTTGCCGCCAGCGCGGCACGCGTTTTCGCGATTGCGAAGCGCTCGAATCGATCGCGCCAGTCCTGACTCAACGAACGAAGGCCCAGACCGTATCGCCAGCGGCGGCCACGATGTACTGCGCGCCGTCGAGCGTGTAGGAGATGGGCCCGTTGCTGATGGGACCGTTCAGGCGCGCGTGCCAGAGCGCCGCGCCGGTTGTCGCGTTGAGCGCGACGACATCGTTCGATGCACCGCCCGTGAAGACGAGATTGCCTGCGGTGCTCAGGAGGCCGGCGCGCGCGCCGCCGTCCCACCGATGACTCCAGCGGATACGCCCCGTCCGGTACTCGATCGCCTCCGTCATCGATTCGGACCATCCGCCGCGGTCGCTGCCGGCCCATCCCTGCGGGTTATCGTCCGGATCGTAGATGTAGAAGACACTGAAAGAGCGCGAGGCGTTCACGTACAGCAATCCGGTATCAGGACTGAACGACGGCGACGGCCAGTTCGCCGCGCCAACGCTGTCGGGCGAGACGAGCGCGCCGTCGATCTGCGGCATCTTCGCGGAATTCGGAATCGGCTGCCCTTTGGCGTCGTAGCCCAGCGACCAGTTCGTTTTCACGAACTGCGTCGAGACGAGCGCCTTTCCCCTCGCGCGATCGAGCAGGAAGTAGTGACCATTTCGCGATGCCTGGGCGAGCAGCTTGCGCGGGCGGCCGTCGATCTGCCCGTCGATGAGGACCGGCGTCTCGTTGGCATCCCAATCGTGAGTGTCGTGGGGCATCGCCTGGAAGTACCACGCCATCTTCCCCGTGTCGGGATTGAGCGCGACGATGGAGCCGGTGAAGAGGTTGGCGCCCGCGCGATTCGTGTGCGCGATCACCGGATGCGGGTTGCCGGTCCCGACATACATCAGGTTCAACTCGGGATCGTAGGTGACCGGCTGCCAGGTCATGCCCCCGCCGTGGCGCATCGCATCGACGTTGGGCCACGTATCTGCGCCGGGATCGCCTGGATTCAGCGGCACGGCAGACCAGCGCCACTGTCTCGCCCCGGTTGCGGGATCGTGGGACTCGATGTATCCCGGATCGTCCAGATCGTCGCCGCTGATCCCGGTGATCACGTGGTTGCCGATCACCACCGGCGCAGCTGACCCGTAGTAGAACAAATCGAGATCGCAGATCTCGGTATGCCACCGCTCGGTGCCGTCGTTGATATTGAGCGACACCAGCTCGCAGTCGGGCGTCTCGAAGTACAGCGCGTCCCCGAAAATGGCGACGCCGCGATTGGCGAGGTGATTCCCACCCTTGCTGGGCCAGGTGTAATGCCAGCGTTCGCGTCCCGTCCGCGCATCCACGGCCCAGACATGGTCGGGGACGCTGAAAAAGAGAACGCCATTTACCTGGAGCGGCGTGCTCTTGATCACGCCGCCGCCGCGCGTGGATCCCGCGTTCGCGCGATACAGCCACGCGAGACTGAGGCCGCTCACGTTGGCATCGGTAATCCCGCGCAGCGGGCTGAAGCGACGCCCCGAGTAATCACCGTTGTACGTCGGCCACGACGACGTCGGCGGCTTCGACCAATCGCCCGTGGAGGGACGATCCTGCGCATCCGCGACGGCAAAGGCGCCGCATGCGATGCAGACGATCGCAATCCGGCGCACGCCGTTCAACGCGCGCTCCTCGTCTTCCGTCGAGTCCGTGCGGCGTTCGACCGGCGCCTGCCTCCCGCGCTCTCCTTCTTGATGATCGCGACGGCACTGCGAGCGCCCTGGTCATCCGCAAATCCGAACACGGCCGAGAACTTCCGTCCGATCACGTGGGCGACGACGAAATCCATGTTGATGCCCGCGTCCGCAATCGCGCGGGAGAGACGATGGCCAAGGCCCGGGCTGTCGTCCCCTTCCACGAGCAGCGCCGGAATGCTGGACGCGCCGAACCCCGCCTGATCGGCCGCGGCGGTCGCGCGCTTCCCGCTGACCGGGAACAACTCGACGGCCGCGCGGCCAGGCTCGCCGGGGAAGCGATAGGCCATGAGGATCTGCACGTCAACGGCTGCCTCGGTCAGCGGCGCAAGGGAATCGGCCAGGGCTCCCGGACGATCCTGAAGTTCCCGTCGCCAGAGCGTGATCGGCCTGACTGTCACTGCCATAAAGACCTCCTTGCGCCGCGAGAGGCTGACGAATGACAGCCTCTCCTGCCGATGCCGAATGCCGAATGCCGAACATCGAATGGCGATACCATTGATTCCGAACTGGGGCCGCCATGATCTTCAGACAGTTCTACCTCAATTGCCTCGCGCATGCCTCGTACTTCGTCGGCGATCCCGAGTCACGGACGGCAGCCGTCATCGATCCGCAGCGCGACATCGCGCAGTATCTTGCGTACGCGGACGAACAGGGCGTCCGAATCCGGCACGTGATTCTGACGCATTTTCACGCGGACTTCGTCGCCGGTCACCTCGAGCTGCGGGACCACACGGCAGCGGCGCTCTACCTTGGAGCGTCCGCACAGGCCGAATATGCGTTCACGCCCCTGGCCGACGGCGACACGATCGCGTTCGGACGCGTGCGGCTGCAGGCGCTCGCGACGCCCGGTCACACAGCTGAATCGATTTCCATCCTCGTCTTCGATCGCGATCGCAGCGAGACGGACCCGTACGCGGTGCTCACTGGCGACACCCTATTCGTCGGCGACGTCGGGCGCCCCGATCTTCGCGTCGCGCTCGGCTGGTCGGCCGCCGATCTGGGTCGGATGCTCTACCAATCCGTCCACGAAAAACTGCTGCCGCTGCCCGACGGCACGCTCGTCTACCCAGCGCACGGCGCCGGCTCGTTGTGCGGGAAAGCGCTCAGCCGCGAGACCGTGTCCACGATTGGCGAGCAACGCCGCGTCAACTACGCGCTCCAGCCCATGACGGCGGAGGCGTTCATCGATATCGTGACGGCGGATCAGCCGGACGCGCCGGCGTACTTCACGTACGACGCCGTCCTCAACAGCCGGGAGCGCCAGACGCTCGACCAGGCGCTCGCGCGCGAGCTGAATCCCCTGGCGCTCGACGCGGTGCTCGATGCGCTGGCGGCGGGCGCGCAGGTGCTCGACACCCGCGAAGCACCGGAGTTCGCTGCCGCTCATCTCACGGGCAGTATCAACATCGGGCTTGGCGGCCAATACGCCACCTGGGCCGGCACCGTGCTCGATCGCGAGCGCCCGATCATCATCATCGCGGATCCCGGCCGCGAGCTGGAGGCGGCCACGCGTCTCGGGCGCATCGGCTTCGACAACATCGCCGGCTATCTCGAGCACGGGCTACGGACCCTCGAGTCGCGTCCCGATCTCACGGGCACGACCGATCGCCTGAGCGCACCGGTCGCTGCCGCGCGGCTGCACTCGTCGCACCCGCCTTTCGTCGTCGACGTCCGGACGCCGCGTGAGCATGCCGCCGGGTCCATTCCGGGCAGCGTGAATGTTCCGTTGAATCACCTGTTGTCCCGCGCCGGAGAGCTGCCCGCTGACCGACCGCTGCTCGTCTATTGTGCGGGCGGTTACCGCTCGTCGATCGCCGCGAGCCTGCTGAAGCGCGCCGGGTTTACTCATGTCGCTGATCTCGCCGGCGGCATGGCGGCCTGGGACGCGGCGCAGTTGGCGAAGACGTAGACTCCCAAGCGTGCGCATTGGACTGAACGTCGGCCCTTGTCTAACCTGATGTAGGGCACCTCTTCAGACGTGCCTCCGTGTGAACCGCTTCTGTTGCCGCCTCATTCGCTGAAGCGCATCTGAAGACGTGCCGCTAGATGCGATCGATCGGTCGCGTGAGACACGTCGGACCACCGCCGCCCTTCAAGCTGATCTCCTGGCCATCGTACTCGAACACCTGCGCGCCGGCGCGCTCGAGGCGGTCGCGCGTCTTCGGATTGCCGCGAAGCATCACGCACGTGCGCGGCGCGATCGCAAGCACGTTGGCCCCCATCGACTCGAACTCCTCGTCAGGGACCTCGACGAACGAGACGCCGCGATCGAGCAGCGCCTCACGGAACGGGACGGGCATCAGCGGCGAATAGACGACGGCGAGGTCGCGGTCGACCGGGCTGATGATTGACATCAGATGAAACACGTCGCCGGGCCCGCGCCAGTGCGGCAGGGGCACGACGATGACGTCGATGGACGCGCCGAGCAACCCACGGAGCTGACGAATACCTTCATCGTTCGTGCGATACCCCCGCCCCACCGCGAGCGTGCGCTCGTCGGTCCAGGCGACGTCTCCCCCTTCGAGCAGCCCGGGCGATTCGATCGCGCCGATGACCGGCACGTCCAGATCGCGGTAGAGCGGCAGCTGCGCTCTCGGCTCCGCGGTTCGATTGGCCTTCCCCATGCTGCACAGAATCGCGCCGCGATCGCACACGACGGAAGCGTCGCGGACGTAGATCGAATCGAGTCCGCCCGGGTCGCGCAGAAAATGCACGCGGACCCCATGCTCCGTCAGAAGATCGACGAACCGTTCGTATTCATGCGAGGCACGCGCCAGGTGGGGCGGCGACGTGAAGTTGAGCGCGCGCCATTGGGCGTCAATCGTGTCGGCGCTGTCGAACGCCTCGCGGGCGTGCTTCAAAATGACGCGCGTCAGCCGGCCCGTCTCGGACTGGCGCGTCACTTGCGGGCGACCCACACGTATATGGGCAGCCCGGCGAGCAGCAGCAGGAACCCATAGGTCACGACGTCGGTTCCGGCGCCCGCGATGGCCCACATGGAGTACACGAACGCCAGCGCGCAGACGGCGCGGGCACCGGCCGTCAGGCGGTGCCGCGGGGACCGCCCCTCGGTCATGAACGCCGCAAGCGAACAGAAGGCATACGGGATGAGCGTGCTGAGCGTCGAGAGCAGGATGAAAAAGGTGAACAGCTTCACCAGCCCGCGTCCGTAATTCGCGGCGACGAGCACGGTGGCGACCGCCGCCCCGATCGCAAATGCCGCCACGGGCGTGCCGCGCGTCGAGAGCCGGGCGAATACGCGGGGAAACAGCCCGTCTTGTGCCACAGCCATCGGCAGCTGCCCGACAATCAGCGTCCACCCGTTCAGCGCGCCGAAGCACGAGATGGCCGCACCGAGCGCGATGAGCCGCGCCGCGTGGTCGCCCGCAAGCAGCCGCGCCGCTTCCGCGAACGGGGCGGTCGTGGATGCGAGCGTCGCCGGAGGAACGACGCCCATCACACCGACCGTGCTGATGACGTAGATGCCCGCGGTAATCAAGGTCCCTGCGATCGTGGCGCGGGGAATCGTTCGTTCGGGATCCCTGATGCTGCCCGCCGGAATGGTCGCGCACTCCACGCCGAGGAACGCCCACAGCGTCAACGTCGCGCTCTGCGTGACGTCGCTGACCATCGCACGCGGGCTCGTGCCGGTCACCGCGAGATACGCAGGATGGAAGTACGCGAGCCCCGCCACGCCGACCGCCAACAGCGGCAGAATCTTGAGTGCCGTGGTCGCGAACTGTACGTGACCGGCGGCGCGGACACCGCGCGCGTTCACCGCCACCATCGTCCACATGATGCCGATTGCCAGCAGCGGGGCGCCGACCGGCGAGCGAACAACTGCCGGAAAGAATGGATCGAGATACCCGACACCGGCAACGGCAAGGGCGGCGAGCGCGGAGCACGTGGAAATCCAGTAGCCCCATGCGACAAGGAAAGCCGGCACGTCCCCGAACGCGTCGCGCGTGTACGCGTACAGGCCGCCCGCGGCCGGCCGCATGCGCGCCAATTGCGCGAACACCAGCGCGAGGCACACGGACCCCGCAATGGACACGCTCCACCCCGCCAGGCTGATGCCGCCGAACGGCGCGAGCGAGGCGGGCAGCAGGAACACCCCGGACCCGATCATGTTGCCCATCACGATCGACACGGCCGTCCAGAAGCCGATCGCGTGAGCCGACGCGGGAGCATGCGGTGGCTTCGTTGCCGTGATCGCCATGAGTGCGGCAATCGTATACCGGAGGGCGCGTCTGGCCACGCGGGCCGTTTCGTGCTAGAAATGTCCGGCTTCCCAGCACACAACTCACTGGCATCCGGAGGAGTCAACGTCGCGCTGCTTGCGACCCTCGGCGGCGCGCACGAACTGGTCGTCATCGGCGCCGTAAGAGATAGATCCGTCGACGTGCAGGGATCCGCCGCGGTCGGCCTTGGTCGAGGCCGTCCTGATCATGAAACGATAGAGGAAGTCCAATGAACCTACGTCCCGCCGTATCGCGCGTTGCTGTGCTGTCAGTCGGTCTGGCCATGGCGGCGCCATGGGCCGCCGGTCAGACAGACGGCAAGTCGCTGATTCCCCGCGAGATCCTCTTTGGAAATCCCGAGCGCGCGACGCCGCGGCTTTCGCCCGACGGCACACAGCTCGCGTATCTCGCGCCCGTCAATGGCGTCCTGAACGTCTGGGTGCGGACGCTCGGAAACGCCGACGATCGCCCGATCACGAACGACACGCACCGCGGCATCCGCCGTTACTTCTGGCAGTTTGACAATCGCCACATCCTGTATCTGCAGGACGAAGGCGGCAACGAGAACTGGCGTCTGTACCAGACGGAGATCGCGACGAAGCAGACGAAGGATCTAACCCCGTTCGAGAAGGTTCGCGTCGACGTCGTCGCGTACGACCCCAAGTTGCCGGACACGATGCTGATCCAGATGAACAAGCGGGATCCGAAGCTCATGGACGTCCATCGGCTGGATCTGAAGACCGGCACGATCGATCTCGACACCGAAAATCCCGGCGACGTCGAGAGCTTCGCAGCTGACAACAACCTGCAGGTGCGGGCGGCGCAGGTCGTCACCGAGGACGGCGGCGCGGTGATCCGCGTGCGTGACGATCCGAAAGCGTCGTGGCGCGAGCTGATCAAATGGGGCCCAGACGAAACCCTCGGAGGCATCAACGGTTTCGCGCCGGACAACAAGGCGCTGTGGCTGATCACGAGCGTCAACGCGAACGCGTCGCGGCTGCTCGAAGTGGACATCGCGAGCGGCAAGCAGCGCGTGATCGCTGAAGATCCGATGTTCGACGTCGCAGGCACGATCACGCACCCGACGAAGAACACGCTGGAGGCGGTCGCGTTCCTCCGCGAGCGCCGGGACTATCGGGTCATCGATCCGGGCGTCCAGGCCGATTTCGATGCTCTGAAGAAGGTACGCGACGGCGACATCTCGGGCATCAGCCCGGATCTGTCGAACAACAAGTGGGTCGTCGCGTTCGTCAGCGACAACGCGCCCGTCTACTGGTATCTCTACGACCGGACGACGAAGAAGGCGACGGTGCTGTTCAGCAATCAACCGAAGCTCGAACAGTACACGCTCGCTCGCATGAAGCCGGTCAGCTACACCGCGCGTGATGGCATGAAGCTGTACGGCTATCTCACGACGCCGGCCGGCGAGGAACCAAAGAACCTGCCGATGGTGCTGTTCGTCCACGGCGGACCGTGGGGACGCGACGTGTGGGGCTATGACCCGTACGCGCAGTGGCTCGCGAATCGCGGCTACGCGGTCCTGCAGGTCAACTTCCGCGGGTCGACCGGCTACGGGAAGCAGTACGTGAACGCGGGCGATCGTCAGTGGGCGGGTGCGATGCGCACGGATCTGCTGGACGGAAAGGATTGGGCCGTCAAGCAGGGCGTCGTGGATGCGTCAAAGGTCTGCATCATGGGCGGGAGCTACGGGGGCTACGCAACGCTCGCCGGTGTGGCGTTCGCGCCCGATGCGTTCACCTGCGGCGTCGACATCGTGGGTCCGAGCAATCTGAATACGTTGCTGAAGACGATTCCTCCGTACTGGACGACCGGCCTCGCCATGTTCCATCGGCGGATGGGGGACACGGAGGAGGTCCTGAAGGCGCAGTCACCGCTGTTCAAGGCGGATCAGATCAAGGCACCGCTTCTGATCGGCCAGGGAAAGAATGATCCGCGCGTGAACAAGGCGGAGAGCGATCAGATCGTCCAGGCGATGCGAAAGAACGGCAAGGACGTCGAGTACTACGTGTTCCCCGACGAGGGGCACGGCTTTGCGCGGCCCGAGAACAACAGCGCCTTCAATGCGGAGACGGAGCGCTTCCTCGCGAAATACCTCGGCGGCCAGGCGGAGCCGCCGACGGCGGCTGAAGCGAAGCTGCTCGAGAGCGTGAAACAGTAGAGCGATCTCCCAGTCCTCCTGCGAGCACGCTTAGAAGTGCGATAGCGATGTCCGATTGAGTGCCGCATGGATCAGCGTCGCAGCAAAAGCATGGTCGGTGCTCGACGCTGTGCGGAACGTCATTCCGCGCCGCCAGCTTTCAGCCGCCTCCGGATGAACGGCTGTGAGAATGACCGAGCCGTTGCCGAATGACCCTTGAACGACGGCCGGAGTTCCATCAGGATATTTTGCGACGACCGCACCCCAGCCGGACAATTGCGGGCCGTCTTCCCAGTACTGATCGAGCATCGGTCCACCGGCAACCGTAATCGCGACCGCAGTCTTGCGGACATCGCGACCTGCGGCGTAGAAGCCGAATTGCACACCCGACGTGAGATTGAAGCCTTTGTACGGCTGGGGGAAACTGCCGGCCAGGAACGCGCCGGCGCAGATGCCGAGATAGTTCAGTCCATTCTGCACGCCACGGCGAATGTTCGCGGTTGTGCCTGGCGTCAGGCTGTTGCCGATTTCCACGAAGTTTCCACCCGGGAAAATCAGCAGGCGGTATCGCCTGATTCCATCCTCCCCCATCGCGTTCAACTCCGCAGAACTCACGGTTTCATATTTGAGGTGATTCGTGTCCAGGATGGTTTCGAGAGCGGCGACATCGCCGGTCGACGTGCCCGTTCCAGTGAACAGCAGTATGGGAGCAGGGCCGTTGTTGGCCCGTGCGCCGCAGGCGGTGATCGCCGTTGCAAGCAGGGCAAGAGAAATAAGACTGATCGTCGCGCGAAAAGTGGCTCTTCTCTCGCTCATTTCACCACTGCGCCGTTTCGCGTTCGTTCAAATGCGGTTTGATCCCGATTCGGCTCCGGCTCGTACTGACGGGCGATTCTGACACGATTGACCATGTCAGTCCCCGGCGAGGAGCGCGGCAAGAATCAGGATCGCGCCCACCGCTGCCCCCGCACCCGAGGCCACGCCGATCGCGATCGAGCGCGCCGGGTTGCTGTGACCGGTCTCCAGTCTGACACGCGCGACGTCGGCGAGCGCAATCGTGACGGGTGCTTCGGGAATGCGCGTGTTCCGCTGGACGACGACCGACCTTTCCGTTGCCGCCATCAGCGTCCCCTCGAGGCTCTTGCCGTTCGTCAGCTCTACCTTCACGTCCGATCCTGCGGGGAGCTTCTGCACGTAATCGGCGATCACGCCCGAGCCCGATATCTGCACGGGTTGGCCGGCCGCTGCGCGAAGTCCAGCGCTCGCGCACCCCTGCAGCAGCGATGCGCACAACGTCACGGCAATGATTTGCTTCAGCATGGCCTTTCTCC
>JBKPQB010000016.1:0-32863 GCA_046733875.1 Acidobacteriota bacterium | reverse complement strand
GCTTTCTGGAGCCGGCGCTCGGACTTGAACCGAGGACCTGCTGATTACGAATCAGCTGCTCTACCAACTGAGCTACGCCGGCGTGACGGTGGGGGCCGGCCGCGAATGGCCAGACGAACTATTCTAGCAGAGCCGTCACGCCGGACAAATGCCTGCCCACCTGCTGCACTGGATCACGACGTACGGACTCGCGGCGATCGTCGTGCTCCTGATGCTCGGCGTGTTCGGGCTGCCAGTCCCCGACGAAACGCTGCTCACGTTTGCAGGTGTCCTCGTGCACGAGGGGCGCCTGCCGTTCGCGTCCACGTGGGCCGCCGCCGCGTTCGGCAGCATGTGCGGGATCACGCTCAGCTACGGGCTCGGACGCGGCTTCGGGCCTGCCGCTGTTGCGCACTTCGGACGCTGGTTCCACGTGCGCCCGGATGATCTCACACGCGTCGAACGATGGATGGAGCGATCGGGGAAGTGGTCCCTGACGTTCGGGTACTTCGTGCCGGGCGTCCGGCACCTCACCGCGCTCGTCGCCGGCGCATCCCAACTGCCCGGCCAGGTCTTCGCCGCGTACGCCTACAGCGGCGCCGTGCTGTGGTCCATTGCGTTCATCACGCTTGGCGTGATCGTGGGCGATCGCTGGCAGCCGGCGCTCGAGGCGGTCCACCGGCACGTCATCGTGATTATCGCAACGGCTGCCCTTGCGCTTCTGATCTATCTCGTCGCGCGCAGGGCCGTGCGTCGGCGATAATCGTGGACCGCGATGGCGACCTCGACGCATCGGCACACCGTGACCACACGCGGTCAGGGGGACATCCAGGACATCACCGGCGTGGTCGTGCGCGCCGTCAGCGAATCGGAGCTCGCCTCAGGGCTCGTGACGGTTTTCGTGGTCGGATCGACGGCCGCGCTGACGACGATCGAATTCGAACCCGGAGCCGTTGCCGATTTCAACCGGCTGTTCGAGGAGCTCGCCCCGCGGGACGCCGAGTATGACCATCATCAGCGCTGGGGAGACGACAACGGTTCGAGCCACGTCCGTGCCGCGCTGCTCGGGCCATCGTTGACGATCCCGTTCATCGACGAAGCGCTCGTGATTGGCACGTGGCAGCAGATCGTGCTCGTCGAATTCGACACGCGCGGACGTAAACGCGAGATCGTGATGCAGGTCATCGGGGATTAGGGCCGCGGACTACGCGGAAACCGCGGACGACGCGGGCCGCGTACGGCGCGGAGCTAACGTCCACGCTCACGCACACGCCAGCGCCCGCCCGCGCCCGCCTGACGCCCACCCGCACCCGCACAACGCACCCGCACAACGCCCACGCTCACCCGAGCGTCTTCAGCAGCGCGTCGGCGGCGACGTAGTCCAGCAGCTCCGTGCCTTCGGCGAACCATCGGCAGATCGGGTCGAGGACGGCCTTTGCCTCTGCGGGGCGCCCTACGGCCGCCAGAAAGTTGGCGTACGCACGGCTGGCGCGCAGCTCGTGCCACCGTGCACGCTGCGCGCGCGCGATCTCGAGCGCGCGTCGGTAGTTGGCTTCGGCTTCCTTCGGACGGCCCGACGCGGACAGGAGCTCGGCCAGCAGCCGCTGCTGCTCCCCCATGTAGGCGTGCTGGTCGGTCTCGATCGCGATCATCTCGGCTTCGCGCAGCGCCGCGCGGGCGTCCTCGAACCGGCGGGCGCGGAGCAGCCCTCCGGCGTACAGGGTGAGGTAGTACGGACGAAGCAGCGCTGATCGCGTAATCGTGTGCGCCTTGAGCGATTCCCGCATCTGCTCGACGCCGCGGTCGAATTCGCCGAGCTCCACGAGCGCGCGGTCCCGCAGCGGGGTGGCCCACTGCAGCTCCTGCGCGATTCCGCGCGGCTCGCAGATCCCGACCAGTTCATCGTGCGCCCGGATCACCTGCTGCGGCTCGCGGCGCGCCAGGTGCACGAGGGCCTCGAACAGCAGCGCGAAGGCGAGCGGCTGCGGGTGCTCGAGCGCGCGCGCCGCTTCCACGGCGTCACGCACGTACCGGAGCCCCTGATCCGGATACCCGCGCACCGTGAACGTGCGCGCGATCTCGCACCGGCAGAACACGCCAGGGTCGATGCCCGTCTCCCAGACCCGCGGGTTGTGGAAGGCGGGATCGTAGAGCGCCAGCCCGCGTGCCAGATGCGTGTGGCTCTGTTCGATATCGCCAAGATGAAACAGCGCGGCGCCCAGCGACCACTCGCCGATCATCTGCAGGTTGGGATCGCCGAGCCGCTCGAAGAGCAACTGCATCTCGAGCGCGATATCGCGTGCCGTCGTGAGCTCGCCGGAGACGACGTGATGCGCCGAGAGGCCGACGAGGACCGGGACCACGCGCCGAGGATCGTCCACCTTGCTGCACAACTGACGAGCCCGCGCGTACGCGGCGCCCACCGCGGCAACGGCGTAGCCCTGGCTCGTCTTGATGGCGAGACCGTACGTCATCTGCAGGTCCAGCTCCGCGGCAGCGCGGGCGGGCGTATCGGGCTCGTGCTCGAGCAGCGCGAGCCCGCGTTGCGCGAGGCGCGCCGTCTCGTCATGCGCGTAGAGCCTCGCGGCCGCCCGCGCCGCCTTGTTGAAGTACTCTGCCGCGCGGAGCGGTTCCCGCGCCGCCTCGAAGAGCAGCGCGATGTCCGCGGCGCAGTCGCAGACGTCGCAGGATGACCGGGCTACGAGCTGCTCGGCGATCGCGCGGCTGAACGCGACGCGTCGCGTGATGCGCAGCGACTGCGCAAACGCTTCGTGGTACACCTGATGCGCGAAGCGGTAGTTCAGCGTCAGCGCGCGCCCGGCGTATTCCGCTTCCCCGACGAATCGGATCAGGGCGTGCTCGCGCTCGAGGCGTTCGAGGCGATCCTCGACGTCCTCCTCGGCGAGCTGCAGCACGGCCGCGACGATGGCCGAGTCGAAATCCATCCCCTGCACCGCGGCCGCCGCGAGCAGCCGGCGGTCCGCATCATCGAGTCCGTCCATCTTCCGCTGGATCAGGCTGCGAACCGACTGCGGGAGCTCGCGCTCGAGCACGGACAGATCGCCGGCCAGCACCCATCGCCCGTCGACTTGACGCAGAATCTGGCGGCGGCGCAAATCGCGCAGCAGGTCGGCCATGAAGAGGGGATTGCCGTCGGTGCGGCGCGCGATCAGCGCGATGAACCCGTCGGGAAACGTGTGATTCGGAAACTGCGAGCGCACATAGCGGTCGATCGACGCGGCGTCGAGCAGCGCGGGACGAATCTCACGGCATTCGCCCCGCGCGATCAGGTTGTGCATCAGCGGCAGAAAGGGATGACGCGCCTGCGCCAGCTCCGACGGACGGCAGCTCGCGACCAGGAGCACGCGCATGCGTGTCAGCCGCGGCGCGAGATATCCGATCAAGTCGGTCGTCGACGGATCGGCCCAGTGCACGTCGTCGAACCAGAGAATGACCGGCTGCAGCCGGCCGAGCTCCTCCAGGAGCGCGGCGATCTCGAACTTGAGGCGCTCCTGCGAGCCGCCCACAGTGTCGGCGGCAAGGCGAGCCGCAGACGAATCGCTGCCCGAAGGCGGCATGATCTGGGCGTACCAGCCGGGCGCGACCGCGCGCATCACGCGCGAGAGGTTCCCGAGCTGCTCGTTGTGCGCCAGGCTGTCGAGCACCTCGAGGACCGGCAGGTACGCTTCGCTGCCCGCAAGGCGCTCCGAGCAGCGGCCCCGGCCCACCCGGACGCCGGCGCCCGGTTCCTCGAGCTCGCGAAGGAACGTTTCGACCAGCGTGGTCTTGCCCAGGCCGGCTTCGGCGGACACGGCCACGAGACGACCTTGCCCGCGCTGGGCGCGCTGGAATTCGCTGCGCAGCGTGCTCAACTCCGCGTCGCGGCCGACGACGTGAGAGGGGCCTGCCGCAGGCCGCGGCGAGACCGCGACGTTGGACAACGCGACGGCGATCGACGAATCGTGCGCGAGCGCGAGCCGGTACATGACCTCGCTCGCACCAGGACGAAGCTTCGGATCCTTCTGCAGCGCTTCGATGATGACCTGCTCGATCGCGCGCGGGACTTCCGGGTTGAGCAGCGCGGGCGGCTCGGGACTCTCGTACATCAGCGCGTGCAGCGTCGCCATCTGCGACCGGCCCGTGAACGGATGCCGTCCGGTGACGAGCTCGTAGAGAAGGACGCCGAGGGCGAACACGTCCGCTTCGGATGTGGCGACGTCGCCGCGCGCTTGTTCCGGTGCCATGTAGCCGATCGTTCCGAGCACGACGCCCGCTTCGGTGACCGGTCCGGTCACCCCTGCCGCGATGCCATCGGGCTGCAGCCGCGCGAGGCCGAAATCGAGCAGCTTCACGTACGCATCCGGCCGCACCATGACGTTTTCGGGCTTGATGTCGCGGTGAACGATCTGCGCCGCGTGCGCGACCGCGAGCGCTTCGGCAATCTGCCGCGCGATCCCGATCGCACGGCTGAGCGCGATCCCCTGTTCGGCCACGCGGCGAAGCGTCGATCCTTCGACCAGCTCCATGGCCACGTAGCGGTCGCTGCCGTACGTGCCGGTTTCGTAAATCGTGACGATGTTCGGATGGTTGAGGGAAGAGGCGAGCGTCGCTTCACGGAGAAGGCGATCGAGCGCAGTCTCGTCGTTCACGAACGCGCGCCGAATGACTTTGACCGCGACTTCGCGGCCGAGGCGGCGATCGGTCGCGCGGTAGACCTCGCCCATGCCGCCGGCGCCGAGCTGAGCGATTATTTCGTACGGACCGACACACGCTCCCGAGGAGATTGCCATGGAGAAGGTCTGATTATACGCGTGACGCGGACGGTTCCCGCCCGCCGATCACATCATCGCGGTGGAGATGCGAGCGCCGCGCGCACCTGCTCGACGCGGAACACGGTGAAGGTTCCGGCGCGCGCATCGGCAATCGGCGCAACGGGGAACAGGCGGATGAAGCGCTCGAGCCGATCGTCGCGCACCGCGAGCACCGTATCCGGCGATTCGCTGCTCAATCCTTCGAGCACGTCTTCCGCCATCGGGATGTTCGTGATCCGATTCGCGTCCGCGGCGGCGCGCAACGGCGCGGAGAGATAGAAGACGAGCGAACCGACGCGCTCGCCGACGACGAGCACGCGCGGCGGCAGTGAGCCTCGCTGGTTCAGCAGCCGCGCGAGATCCCGTGACGTCATCCACGAGGCCATGCGCGGCGCGACGAGCACCATAAGGATCGAAAAGCTGAGAGCGATCGCAGTGGCGGCGCTCGTCATGAAGCCCGGCAACGTCGCTGCGCGCCATGCGCGGACCGCGGGAATCAGGATCAACGGGCTCGCGGCGACCGCACTGAGGTACACGAGGCTCGACGATGGCGCCCATAGGCGATACAGCGCGAACGCGGCGACTGCCGGGAGCGCCAGCATGACAAGCAAACACACCGTAGCCGCCCATCGTTCCGTCCTGGCCGGCTGGGCCCTGGCCGCGAGGTAATCCGCGATCACGATCGCCAACGCAGGAAAGACGGGCAGCACATACGTGATCAGCTTCGACTCCGCCGCGCTAAGAAAGAGGAGGCCCATCGCGGCCCACGCGATGAGAAGAATTGGAAGCGGCCTCATGCGGTTGCGCCACGCGCCTCGAATCGCTCCTATGAGGAAGCCCGTCCACGGGAGTGTTCCGCCTAGGACGATAGGAACGTAGTACCACCATGGGCGTCCTCCGTGCGGCTGCGTCGGCGTGAGATAGGCCCGCACGTGACGCTCGACGAAGTAGTAGTGCAGGTAGCCGGGGTGCGCGCGTTCCATCGCGATATACCACGGCGCGGCGATCACGGCGGCAATGGCCACACTGGCAGCCAACGCGACCGCGATGCGCCAGGAGGAGCCGCGATGCGCCACCGCGAGCCACAGACCGAAGATGCCCGTGAACACGATCCCGACGAGACCCTTGGTAAGGATCGACAGGCCGAGGCACACGCCGATCGCGATACACCAGAGTGCGGGCCGCCGCGATCGCGCGGCGTGGAAGAGGCAGATTGCGGCGCCGCACATGAACGGCACGAGCGCGACATCGTGCACCGCCACCTGGCTGACGCCGAGTGGAAGGAGCATCGACGCGTACACGATGCCCGCGAGCAGCGCCCGCAGTGAGTCGAACAGCGTACGGGCGAGCGCGGCAACGGCAAGCATGCCGAGCAGGCCGAAGACGAGCGGCGGGATCCGGACGGCGATCTCGCGCATCCCGAACACCCTCAGCGCCAATGCTTCGGTCCAGAAAAAGAGAATCGGCTTGTCGAGGAATGGCTCGCCCAGAAACGTCGGCGTGACGTAGTCGTCGTGGAGCACCATCTCCTGCGCAATCGCAGCGTGCAGCCCTTCGTCTGGATCGAGCAGCGGCAGCGACACCACGAGCGGGACGACGAGGAATACCGTCGCGAGCCCCGCGAACGCAAGTCGAAGCCGGAGAGTCGCCGCGGGTGCGGACGCGCGGAGCATGCAGTGCGATCTTACCGCGGCGAGTCTGCACGCTCGCGAGGCGTGAATCGAAGCTCGCCAACCAACGGGTAGTGATCGGAGCCGTAGCGATCGTCGGCTCGGTGGTATGTGAAACGCCACCCGGGCGGCAGCCTCACAAAGAAATGATCGAGGCGCAGCACGCCGAACGTGGGACGCGTATCGGTGTGGTCGACCCGCGCGAACCGGCGTGCGACCGCGCGGTAGGCGGCGTCCGCGCCGCCGAACCAGGTGTTGAAGTCACCTCCGAGCACCATCGGCTCGTCGTCCAGGGCGCGGGCGAGCGCTTCTGCCTGCCGCGTGCGTCCGAACTCGGAGAAGATCCACAGATGGTGGCCGACGATGTTCGTCAGGTGCGCCGTCGCAAGCCGGAGCGAGCGTGGTCCGCTGCGGCCCGCGATCGGCACGCTGACTTCCAGGGCGATCCGGCGCTGTCGTTCGAATGGGAGCTCGAACGCGGTATAGCCGCCGAGCGGCACGGAGGCAAGAACGGCATTTCCTCGATCCTCTTCATCGGATCGCCCGCCATTCCGCATGGACGGCACGTAGAAGAGGGCCAGTTGGAGGCTGTCCGCCAGAGAAAGAATGTCTTCGGTCGAGGAGTGCGCAATCCGGCGCGCGCTCCGCATGGTCGCGGGCACCTGGCGCGGAACGGCCGCGCCCCGCCGAACCGCTTCCTGCAGCAGGAGCACAAAACGCGTAACGGGGCGGCCGTTCGACAGCCGTCCCGCCCGGAGGTCCTTCACGAACGCCTGGACATCGCCGCCGCCCACGTGAGTGTTCCACGTGACGATCGTTAACATATTGGAGGGCAACTCGGCCGTTCGACCAGCCCCCCGGATCACGGGCGGCCCAACACCAACGCACCATTGGACGGATTCTTCACGTTCATCGGGGTCATCGAGATAGCGCCACTCGATCGTGCCGGAGGGATCCGCGCCGCATGGCGCCGCCCGGGGCGCTATGACTGGCCGTCCGCTACTCACACACGCACTGATTGCAGCCACTATCGGCAGCAGGAGCCACACGATCGGCCGCCCTTGCGAGCGCACCGAATCATTGTCGCTGGTGCGCGGCGTGCATGCAGATGAGGCGTGAAACCGGCCGTACCTCTGCTGTTGGCGATCGCAGCGGCCGCTGCGTCGTCTGCCTGCGGAAGTTCAGCGACCACCAGCACCAGCACCGCCCCCACGCCGACGCGCTGCCAGATGTCGATGGCGGCGAACTCCTCGAGCTTTGGCGCGGACGGGGGAACCGGCACCCTCAGCATCGGCGTCGCGCGCGAGTGCACGTGGACCGCGTCGAGCCAGGCGAACTGGATCCAGATTGCGTCAGGGCAGGACGGTCAGGGCGACGGGACGGTCACATTTCGAGTCGCCGCGAATGGCGATCCGGTGACGCGCCGCGGCAGCATTGTCGTCTCGGATCAGCACGTTGACATTAGTCAGACGGGCGCGCCGTGCCAGTACGACGTCGCTGCGCCTGGCGCGGTCGTCGCGGCGGCCGGCATCCAGGAAACGATCGATGTGCGGACCCACCAGGCGTGCTCCTGGACGGCCGCAGCGAACGCGCCCTGGGTCCAGATCGATCCGTCAGCGGGTCGAGGAAATGGCGGTGTCAGCATCACGATCGCGCCGAACACCGGGCCCGAGCGCACGGTCATGCTGACAGTTGCGCAAACGCAGATTCCGCTCAGACAACTGAGTCCGGCCGCGCCGGCGCCCACGCCGTCTCCTGCGCCCACGCCCGAGCCGGCGCCCGCGCCCCCGACTCCGAATCCCACACCGACCCCGACTCCACCACCACCGACGCCAACGCCCGAGCCGAGTCCGAACCCCGACCCGAGTCCGAACCCCGAGCCGGCGCCCGATCCCCTCGTGCACGTCGATGGCAAGATCGATCATCTGTTCGGCGACTGCCCGTCTGTGTGGTTCACCGTGAACGACACGCTCGTGCACACCAGCGCGGACACGAACTATTCGAAGCACGACAGCTGCGAAGAGCTGCGCAACGACCGGAGGGTCACCGTTGACGGTGTGAGTCGCACACTCCTGGGCCGCACGTTCCTCGATGCCCAGTCGATCGATATAGAGAAGAAGTGATGATGAAGCAGATTGCCGGCACGTGTGCGCTGCTCGTTTGCGTTGCGGCGCCGGTCGCCGCTCAGCAGACGCCCAGCGACGTGATCTCGTTTCTGGTGACGAACCAGTCGGTCGAAACGGGAGATATCCCGAAGGACAGGGCAGCGGCCGAGGCAACGAGGGACACGATTACGCGTGCCCTCCTCGTCAACCTGGCGAGCGTGCCGATCGCCACGTCGTCGAGCGGATTCGTGTATCGCCTCGATCCCGAGCTGGGGACCATGGGACGGGTGAGCGACAGCTTCGGGACGTTCTTCGTCGAACGGGCCTCAACGAGCGGGCGCGGGCGCGTCTCGATCGGCGCCTCCGGCAGCACGACGGCGTACGACAGGCTCGATGGGCTGAACCTGCGTGATGGAACGCTCATCACCACGGCGAACAAGTTCAGCGACGAGGCCGCGCCGTTCGATACCGAGGCGCTCACGCTGAAGGTTCGCACCAGCACGCTCACGATCTTCGGCAGCGTCGGCGTCACGGATCACCTCGAGATTGGCGGCGCGGTGCCGCTCGTCCAGCTTCACCTCGAAGGTTCGCGAATGAACGTGTACACCGCGTGCCGCGCACCGGGCGATTGCCAGCCGCCGCAGGAGGTCCTGCAAGCGAGCGGGAGTGCCGACGCGAGCGGAATGGCCGATACGGCCGTTCGCGCGAAGTACACGATCGTCAGCGCGCCCGGCGCCGGGTTCGCCGTCGCCGGGGAGCTGCGCCTCCCGACCGGCGACAAGGCGAGCCTGCTGGGCGCGGGCAAGGCCGCCGTCCGCGTCATGGCGATTGGGTCCGTCGAGAGTCCACGGGTCGGATTTCACGCGAATGCCGCGATAGTGAGCGGCGGGATTTCCGACGAACTGGATGGTGGAGGCGCCTTTACGGTGGCAATCTCGCCGCGCGTCACGGCAACCGGCGAACTGCTGATGCGCCGCCTCTCCGACCTCCACGAAGTGATTGCCGTCTCAGCGCCGCACCCGACGAAAGCGGACGTGGATACGCTGCGGCTCGTACCCGGTGACAAGGTCACACTGCTGTCGAGCATTGTCTCGGGGATCAAGTGGAACGTGCACTCGACGATGGTGCTGACCGGACAGGTGCACTGGCGCCTGGGCAATGGCGGCCTGACGGCGCCAATCACCCCGACCGTCGCGCTCGATTATTTGTTCTGAGGCTGCTGCACGCGCGCGCTGACGATCTGCCAATCGCTGCCGGCTTTCGCGAGTTGGAACGTCCAGTTGCGCGGCTCGGTCCGCGCGTTGCCGTTGCCGATCTTCGGCGCCCATGTGGCTGATCCGGCGCAGATCGCGCGTGCGGTGACACCGTGGACATCGACATCGCATTGATCGAGCGACACCTGCTGCGACGCGAGCCCGTCGAAGGCGCGCGACAGCGCTGATCGGTTTACCCTGGGCCAGATTTCCTGCGCCGCGGATGCATCCAGTCGGCTGTACGCCGCGGCGTAGCGATCGAGAATCCCGCGCACGGCCGCATCATCCGACGGAGCAACCGGCACTGTCTCCGGGTTCGTGTGGTCGAGCTTGGGCGGCAGCGTCGTTACTTCCGGAACGGGCGCGGGCGCCACGTTACGTGCCTCAACGGGAACGTCGCGTTTCGGGTCCGAAATCAGCGGCGGCTCGAGCGGCGTCGTCGACTGCGCCAGCGGAACATCTATGCCGCTCGTCGCGGCTGGCAATGGGTGCGGCGCGGGGACATCGTTCGCTTCGCGTACTTGTTCCTTGCGTTCGGGGGTGGCCGGCTCTGTGCCCAGCGGCCTTTCACGCGTGGGCAGCGATTCCACCATCGTGGCTTCAACCGTCTCGACCTGAACGTCCGCCGAGTCGCCGAGCACTGGCGCACTGACCGGCGCAGCCGCCGTTTCGCCGGCCGGTCGATGGACTGCCGCCGGAACGGCAGGTGCCGCCGTTTGCGTCGCGGCGTGATCGATGACCTGAGGCGTGCGGTACAACCAGTACGTACCCGCGGCCGCGGCGGCCATCATCAACGACGCCGCCGCGATCAGCAACCCATGGACTCGGCGTTCGGCAACCGGAGCCTCCAGCATCGGCCAGGCTTCCTGAAGGTCCGCGAGCACCGGTTCTGGCTCGATGGGCGTGATCTCGATCGATGGATCTGCGACGAGTGCGGCGGCCGCAGGGTGTGTCCTCGTTTCGGCCAGCTTCGCTTCGAGTGCAGCAATTTGAGGCAGCGCCGGATCGAGACCGCGAGCTTCCGCAAGCGCGTCCTGCACCTCGTCGGTATTGCCGTTCGCGAGCGCCATTTCTGCGCGCACGATCAGGCGCTCGATTCGGCGCCTGCGCATGCGCACTTCAAAGCTCTGCCACTCTCCGCTGTTCACGGACGGAGCGGGATGAACCTGCTGGCGCGGGTCTTCCACGGTCAGTCGAGTTTGCAAAATGCGGACCCGCGCTTTGCGCATATTCCGCGCATGTAAGATGCGCGCTACATGACCACGGGTCGCGACGTGAAAAGTGGCTCAGTTTCCTTGTTCAACAACACCCAGAGTCCGTACACGCCCACCGCGGTGCCGAACGGGATGTGAATGAGATGAATTGCGGAGAGGACGATGCCGAGAATGCGCGCCCACGGCCGATGCTTCAAAAGCCCGATGCCTGTGACGAGACCAGGCACCGCCAGCATCAGGAGAAAGGTGACCAGCGCGGTACCCGCGATGCCGATGACCGGCAGCGCGATCGCGGCGTCGTGAGCATCCGCCGTTGCGCCGACGATGCCCGTCGCCAGGCCGAACGCGAGCATCATGAACAACGCCACGACTATGCCGAGCGCGCTCAGCACGATGTACAACACGCCGAGCACTTTCACGTGCGTGTCCATCTGGCTGTTCTTTCTGCGTCAGTCCGCGCTACTCCGCGGCCCTACTCTTCGTCCTTCTCTTCTTCGTCCTTATGCGTCGCGACGTTGTCGATGTCGACGTCCTCTTTGTCCTCCGCGCGCCAATCCTCGTCCGCGTCGTAGAGACGGCCGACGGGACGCTCCTTGATCGGACCGCGCGGGCCGCGATCGCTCCGTTCCTTGTGCGGCTTCCGCTTGTGCTTCGGCGGCGCGTCGGGGCCGAAGTTGCGCTGCCGCGCCGGGGCTGAGCCGCCCGTGTCAACGGGGCGCGGACCACCGAAGCCGCCGGGTCGCGGTCCGGCGGGACCCGCGGGGCGCGGGCCTCCAAAACCGCCAGGGCGTGGGCCACCGAAGCCGCCCGGCCGTGGGCCTCCGAAACCGCCAGGACGCGGGCCGCCGGGGCCGCGCTCTTCACGCGGGCGCGCTTCGCTCACCGCGAGCGGCCGGCCCTTGAACAACTGCTGATCGAAGCGGCGAATCGCTTCCTCCGCTACCCCGCGATCCGCGTAATCCACGAAGGCAAAACCGCGAGGACGTCCGGTCTCGCGATCAACGGGCAGCACGACGGACGCAGGCGCGCCGACCGTGGAGAGATGGTCGCGCAGCTCGGCTTCGGTGGCCGAATATGGAAGGTTCCCGATGAATAAACGGACTGACACAGCTCCCTCGTATGAAGTCCAGACAAAATAACACGGTTTGAGCCGACGAGGTTGAATGGGTTCCCCCGCCGCGCTAGCATGGAGTGTTCCGGTTCCGGCGAAATTCTCCACATATTGGTTGCGGAAAGGCGCAGGCCGTCTCCATCGATGCGGACACCCACGGGGGCTCGCGGGCAGATCGTCGTACGCGGCGCGCGGACCCACAACCTGAAGAACGTCGATCTCACGCTCGCGCCGCGCTCGCTCGTGGTCATGACTGGCGTCAGCGGCTCGGGAAAGTCCTCGCTCGCCTTCGACACCATCTATGCGGAAGGGCAGCGGCGCTATGTCGAATCGCTGTCGGCCTACGCGCGGCAATTCCTGGAGCGGATGGAGAAGCCGGACGTAGACAGCATCGAAGGGATCTGTCCGGCGATTGCGATCCGGCAGAAGAACAGCATTCGCAATCCGCGCTCCACCGTCGGCACGACGACGGAAATCCACGATTACCTGCGGTTGTTGTTCGCGCGCATCGGCCATACGCTCTGCCGTTCGTGCGGCACGGAGGTCATTCGCGAGACGCCGGAAGTCGTCGCGACGCGGCTGGCAGCTCTTCCAGCGGGGACGCGGCTCCTGATCGGGTTCGAGATGCCCGTCGTCACTGCCGCACCCATGGCGTCGAAGGAGCCCGAACCCGAGGAGGAGGAGAGCGCCGGCGATCCGGTGGAAGAGGAAAGCGCTCAGCCGCAGCCAGACCTGCCCGATCTCGTGGATCCCGTCGCGGAGACGCTGTCCGTTCTTCGGCGAAAAGGCTTCGGACGTCTCTACGTCGAGGGCCGCGCGATCTCGCTCGAGGACGTTGATACGGCCGCGCTAACGGATCACGGCACGCTGCAGGTGATTGTCGACCGTGTGAAGATTGACGACGACATTCGCGCGCGTCTGACGGACTCGATCGAAACCGCGTACGCCGAAGGGGGCGGCGCGGCGTTCGCCATCGAGGTTGGCGGTGAGGGGACCGAAGCGCGCGTCCACCGGTTCTCCGAGCGCTTCGAGTGCCGCAGGTGCAACATCGCGTACGAGGTGCCGCAGCCGCGGCTCTTCTCGTTCAACAACCCTTTCGGCGCGTGTCCCGTCTGCCACGGGTTCGGCAACATCATCGAGCTCGACATGGACCTCGTGGTGCCGGACTCGTCGAAATCGATCCAGCAGAATGCGATCGAGCCGTGGAGCAAGCCGCACTACCGCGCGCAGCTCGCGGAATTGAAGCGCGTGGCCAAGCGTCGCGTACGGCTCGACGTCCCCTGGATCGACCTGACGGAGGAAGAGAAGCGGTTCGTCATCGACGGCGACGGCGCGTCGTGGGAAGGCGTCAAGGGCTTCTTCCGCTGGCTCGAGCGAAAGAAGTACAAGGTGCACGTCCGGGTGTTCCTCAGCCGGTACCGGGGATACCTGACGTGCCCGGAGTGCGGCGGCGCGCGGCTGCGCCGCGAGGCGCGCGACGTGCACGTCGGCGGCCGCACCATTGATCACGTCTGCGCGCTCACGGTGCACGAAGCGGAAGCGTTCTTCACGGGCCTGCAGCTCTCGGAGAAGGATGCCGCCATAGCCGAGAAGGTGCTGCGCGAAATCCAGAAGCGCCTCGGGTTCCTGCGCGACGTCGGCCTCGACTACCTGACGCTCGATCGCTTGTCGTCGACGCTCTCGGGCGGAGAGTCGCAGCGGATCAATCTCGCGACGTCGCTGGGCTCCGCGCTCGTCGACACGCTCTATGTCCTGGATGAACCCTCCATCGGGCTGCACTCGCGCGACAACGAGCGGCTGATCGCCATCCTCCGCCAGCTTCGCGATCAGGGGAACACCGTCCTGGTTGTCGAGCACGACGCCGACATGATTCGGGTCGCGGACACGGTGGTCGATCTCGGGCTCGGCGCAGGGGAGCAGGGCGGACGGATCGTGTTCTCTGGTCCGCTTCGCGAACTGATGCAGGAGCCGCGCTCGTTGACGGCGAAGTACATGCGCGACGAGCTGGCGATTCCGGTGCCGGCGGTTCGCCGCCGGCCGTCGAACCAGCGGCTGCGCGTGCTCGGCGCGGCGGAGCACAATCTCAAGAACATCGACGTCGAGGTGCCGCTGGGGATGCTGACCTGCGTCACCGGCGTGAGCGGCTCTGGCAAGAGCACGTTCGTCCACGATGTGCTGTACGCCGCGTTGAAGCGCGCGAAAGGGGACTGGGATCGGCGCGTCGGCGCGCATCGCAAGCTCGAAGGCGCCGAGTTCGTCACCGACGTCGTCCTCGTCGACCAGGCGCCAATCGGCCGGACGCCGCGGTCGAATCCTGTCACCTATCTCAAGGCATTCGATCCGATCCGCGAGCTGTTCGCGGCGACGAAGGATGCGCGCTCGCGCGGCCTCTCGGCGAGTCATTTCTCGTTCAACGTTCCAGGCGGCCGCTGCGAGGCGTGCGAAGGCGAAGGCGAGGTCAAGGTCGAGATGCAGTTCCTCGCCGACGTCTTCGTCCCGTGCGAGGTCTGCGAGGGCAAGCGCTTCAAGCCGCAGGTGCTCGAGGTCAAATACCGCGGACGCAGCGTCGATCAGGTGCTCGACATGACCGTCCGCGAGGCGCTCACGTTCTTCAGCACGTCACCAAAAGTACTGCGGCGCCTGCAGGTGCTCGACGAGATCGGCCTCGGCTACCTTCGTCTGGGGCAGCCGGCCACGACTCTCTCGGGCGGCGAGGCGCAGCGGATCAAGATCGCCGCGCACCTGTCGACGCAGACGGGCGATCGCGTCCTCTACATTCTCGACGAGCCGACGACGGGGCTGCACTTCGATGACATCGCGAAGCTCCTCGCCGCGTTCAAGAAGCTGCTGCAGGCGGGCCACAGCCTGCTCGTGATCGAGCACAACCTCGACGTCATCAAGACCGCGGACTGGATCATCGATCTCGGACCGGAAGGCGGGGAAGAGGGCGGCCGGATCGTGGCCGCCGGCTCCCCGGAGCAGATCATCCGCGTCGCCGAATCCCACACCGGACGTTACCTGCGCGACGTGCTCGCGACGGGGCGTTCGAACGCGTACGCCAATTAGGGCCGCGGACGACGCGGGCCGCGGACGGCGCGGAATACGCGCGACCGTCTTGTTCAATGGCCGCGGACGACGCGGAATGCGCGGACGGTCTCTTTCAATGGCCACGGACGACGCGGAATGCGCGGACGGTCTCTTTCAACGGCCACGGACGACACGCAACACGCGGACGCTTTCTCAATGGTAGCAGACGACGACGCGGACCCGCCGCTGATTGCGCCGCCAATCGCACGCGAGTAGTACACGCAGGCGGCAACCGGATCCGCCGGAACGCCGGGGCCGTTCTCGTACATCGTCGCGAGGAGAAACGCCGCAGCCTGGTCCGGTTGCACCGCTTCCGCTGCGGCGGTCAGGATTTCTGCCGCACGGCCGTGGTCGCCGCGGAAGAACGCATCGATGGTGTCGGCCGTAGTTGCCTGCTCCTGTGCGGCCGGCCAGGACATGAGGAGCACGGTCGCGGCGGCAAGAAGTGCGGCCCGCATCAGCGTATGTGACCGGGTGAGATCTTGCAGCTGCCCGCTTTGGCGCCGGCTGCAATCACCCAGTCCGCGGCGCCGTCCGCGTTGGGCGTGTTCTCGGCCAACGGGCGCAGAATCCTGACCGTAGACTCGTAGTCGCCGCGTGCAACTGCCTGCACGCCGTCGCTGACCGCCTGCGCGGCCGCGGACATCACGGACGGGGCCGCTGTGATGAAAGCGCACACTACAAGATGCATGCCTGATAGAAGGCTAGCAATGCGTGCGCCGGGTGAGGGGCGGCGGAACAACGCGGAAAACGTGGACTTCGACTCTATTTCTTTGCTGACGATACCTCCGAACTCGGAATCGCAGTGCGCTTTCTGTCATTCGCGTACACAACACGTTTGAACTGACCGCTCGGGCCGAAGTTCAGAATGAGGCCGACCTCCAGATTCGAGATGCGCAGATAGTTCAGCGCCTGCGCGACATGTCGCGGCTCGATATGCGGTGCGACTTTGATTTCAATCAGTATCAGGCCCTCTACCACGATGTCAGCCCAGAAGCGGCCAATCTGCTTGCCGCGGAACGTGACGACGAAAGGCATCTTGCTTTCAGCCCTCAATCCCGCATCCTGCAGTGCTATGAGCAACGCACGGTGAAACACGATCTCGAGAAAACCGTGCCCGAGCTCCGCGCGTACGTCGAAGAAGACCTTCAGTATCTTCTCGGTGAGCTCGCCATGCAGGAGTCCCTGGGTAGAAGTAATGCCGAATCACAGGCACGGCGCGCGCCAACGGGCTTTTCTTGGATATTCGGTTGATTACCAAGGGAAGAGCGATGACTTGTGGCAGATCTTCCCGCGCACTCGGCGGTCAACAGTTGCAGAATGCGCGGTCGCAATACGCAAGGAGTTCGCGTACCCTCGCGTCGTCCGCGGTCCACTGAGGAAGGAGTCCGCGTGTTCCGCGTCGTCCGCGGCCGATTAAGGAGGAGTCCGCGTGTTCCGCATCGTCTGCGGCCCGCGTGTGTCCGTGGCCCGCGTGTTCGGCGGCCTACTGCCGCAGTGCTCGATCGATCTCTGGCGTGATCTCGTCGTACATAGAGAGTATCTGCGGCTCCATACCGACGATGTCCGCGTAGTAGAGCCGGAGACTCCTGAAGAACGCATCCACGTTCTCGTCAGGCGGCCGCAAGTACATGGCGTGCAGCATGCCTTGCGTAAGCTCCGCGTAGACCTGTTGCGCGTTGTAAATACGCGACAGCGAAAAAATGAGGTGCGGATCGATATAGGCGACCGCCTGCGTCGCCAGCGCGCCGTCCCATGCAGTCCGTTCGAAGAACGCAGGCCGGATTCCGCGCAGCTCGACATCCATGGACTTGCGCTTCTTCGCGTCGGCCTCGAAATATGCGTCCAGGACCTTCTTGGTCGTGGCGTGGTAATCCTTCACATCGGCCACGGCCTTCCGATTGGCCACGATCTCCGATCGGAATCGCCGAAGCGCCAACTGTGCCAGCTCGCGATGGCGCGCGTTCTCGCGCCACTGCTCGCCTGCAAGCCCCAGAAAGACGCCGGCGCTGATCAGCACCACTTCCAGAGCGATCGTCGCGAGCGATCGTCCGTGCGGCTTTCGCGAAGAGACCTTCGCATCCGCAGCGCTCGATGCGGCCGGTGCCTCGGCGTCGGGCTCTTCGTCTTCCTCCACGCGCGGCAGGTGGACCTCGGGCATGCGGGAAATACTACTCCCCGTCAGTCCGCGTCGCCGGCCGATGGGACTGTAAGACCCCGGCGGCTGCAGCCGATAAGAGGGCAGTCCGCATCTGTCCGCGGTGTAAAATGAATCGCTCCCCCCGGTAAACCGATGCTGAAAAGCCGTTTGCTGCTCCTGCTGGCGGTGCTGGTGCCGTCCGCGGCCGGTGCGCAGCAGCTCCGATTCGACGATGTCGTTCGCAACCTGCGGAATCCCGACGCCAAAGCACGTCTGGATGCGATCCGCCTCCTCCGCGATTCGAAGTATCCGGAGGCGATTGGCCCGATCGCGCCGCTCGTCACCGACCCGATCGACGAGATTCAGATTGAAGCGATTGCCGCCGAGCTCTCGTTTTTTCTCGGCGAAGACCTGAAGCCGCGGCGCATGGTCGGGTTCGTGCTCGAGCGTCGCAATCCTGCGATCGCGCGCGGGGCCTTCGATCTGGGCCCCGGGGCCGTGTGGCCGCGGCCCCTCCCGCCGGAGCTCGTCTCGTGTTTGATCGAGGCCATTGACGATGAAAACCCCCGCGTGCGGCTCGAGGCGATCTACGCCGTCGGCGTGATCGGACGTCCTCCCCTTGCCTCCGAGCACGCGCAGCGGCTCGTGAAAGCGTTGGACCACTACGATCCCGCGGTCCGTGCCGCGGCCGCGCGGGTGGTGGGACGCCTGAAGGTGACCGATGCCGCGGACGTGTTGATGAAGGCGATCAACGACTCGAGCGCGGACGTGCGGTACGCGTCGATGCGGGCGCTCGGAGTCCTGCACGACACGCGCGCAACGTCGGCGCTGACCGAGCAGCTCGCCTTCTATCGCAAGGGGGAGGGTGCGTGGGCGGCACTGGACGCGCTGGCCCATCTCGCGCAACCGTCGAGCGCCGCCCTGTTCAAAGAGCGCCTGAAGGACAAGGATCCGGACATGCGCCGGGCGGCTGCGGAAGGACTCGGGCGCCTTGGCGATAAGTCCGCGATCCCGGAGCTTCAATATGGCGTGACCGCGGACGATGCGGAGGCGGTCCGCGTGGCGATGGCGTTCGCGCTGCAGAAGCTCGGGCAGAACTATGTGACGCGTATGGTCGATGCGATGGATTCGGTCCGGATGGTGCCGCAAGTACAGGAATATCTGATCGAGCTGGGGTCCCCGGTCGTGCCGGATCTCTATCCGCGGCTGCAGGAGTCCGATGCCGCCATTCGTGAAGCGGTGGCAGAAACGCTCGGCATGATCGGCGATCCTGCCGCGCTGCCGGCGCTCGAGGTCGCGGCGAAGAACAGCGACGCCGGCGCCGCCAACGCGGCGAAGCGGGCGATCGAGCGGATCAAAGCGGCGCGTTGATTCTGCCGCGCGCCTTCTACAATCGTCCGACGCTCATCGTCGCGGCCGAATTGGTGGGGAAGGTCCTCGTCCACGAGACGCGCGGAGGCGCCGCATCGGGCGTCATCGTGGAGGTCGAAGCGTATATCGGCGAGGACGATCCCGCGTGCCACGCTGCACCCGGGCCGACCGCACGCAACGCTCCGCTATATGGTCCGCCGGGGATCGCGTACGTCTACCTCAATTACGGCATTCACTATCTGGTCAACGCCGTTACCGAAGCGGAAGGATCGCCGGCCGCGATCCTGATTCGCGCGCTCGAGCCTCTCGACGGCGTGGCTCTGATGCGCCGGCGCCGGCAGCGTGCGACAGCTCGACGATCCGAACTGCGGGAGATCGATCTGTGCCGCGGCCCAGGCAACCTGACCCGCGCGCTCGCGATCACGCTGCGGCAGAACGGATCGGATCTGACGTCGAGCAGTCTGCGGATTGAAGATCGAGATGCACCAGCTCGCCCGATCTCATGGACGCGCCGTATCGGCATCAACGTCGGCGTGGAACAGGAATGGCGCGTCTACGCAACTGACAGTGCGGCCGTGTCCGCCCGCAAACTCCCAGGCTCCAACTCTCAACTCGCAATTCGAAGCTGACTTGGGAGTTGGGATTTCGCGCGTGCGTTAACGCGCGCGTCGCGTCGCGCGCTGTCGGGTAATCGGCACGTTCACTTCCAGCTTGCGGCTTTCGCGCAAAATCTCCAGCTTGGCGTTGGTCCCGACCTTCGAGTCGGCCACCATCCGCATGAACTGAGACGCGTCTTCGACGGATTTCCCGTTCAGCCCCAGGATGATGTCACCAGGGCGGAGGCCTGCGGTCCACGCGTCGGACCGCTGCGTCATCTCGCTGACGAGCGCGCCACGCGTGTTGGGCGCGCCGAGCTGCGCCGCGAGCTGCGTGGTCAGCGACGACACGTAGATGCCCGGGATCGAGCCGCGCTGGACCTCGCCGTACTTCAGCAGATCGTCCATGACATGGCGCGCGAGATTGCTCGGCACCGCGAATCCGATGCCCTGATAGCCGCCGGTCTCGCTGAAGATCGCCGTGTTGATGCCGATCAGTTCACCGCGCGCGTTTACGAGCGCGCCTCCGGAGTTGCCCGGATTGATCGCGGCGTCGGTCTGGATGAAATCCTCGTACGTCGCCAGACGCCCTTCGAGGCTCCGCCCGAGGGCGCTGATGATGCCCAGCGTCACGGTTTGATTGAGCTGGAACGGATTGCCAATCGCGAGCACCCACTCGGCAACCTTCAACTTCGATGAGTCGCCCCACGGCAGGACAGGGAGGCCGTGCGCGTCGATCTTCAGCAGCGCCATGTCCGTCCACTCGTCGACGCCGATGATCTTGGCCTTGAGCTCGCGTTTGTCCCCCATGACGACCGACACGTCCGCGCGCGCGTCACCGATGACGTGGTTATTCGTCAGGATGTAGCCGTCGGACGAGACGACAACTCCAGAGCCGAGGCTCTGCGACACGCGGTTGCGATAGCCCAGCATGTCGTCCTGCCCGCCGAAGAAGTACTGAAACAGCGGATCGGTGGCGAAAGGCGATCGCCGCACGACCTGCAGCGACGAGATGTTCATCACGCTCGGCACGGCCTTGCTGGCCACGCCGGAGAGGTCCGGCAGGCCGGCGATCGGCGCGTTGCGCGTCTCCGCGGCGGCCGCGTGCGGCTGTTGCGCCGGCAGCGCAAGCGTCTCATCCGCGGTCCGCATGCGGCCGGTCAGCACCATGCCTGCCGTGAATCCCGAAAGCACGAAGATGACTGCGAGGAGGACGCGTCTCGTCATGGCGTAAGAATGGGCTTCAGACCTGTTGCACCTCGATGCGCCTGACGCGGGGCGATCGTTTCGGCAGCGTGACGGTCAGGACGCCGTCCCGCAGATCGGCTGCGATCGCGTCGCTCGCGACGGCGTCGGCGAATTCGAAGGTGCGCGAGAATGCGCCGTGTCCCCGCTCCACCTGATGGTAGTTGCGCTGCCCCTCCGCAGATTCGCCGGCTCGCGCTCCGCGAATCGTCAGACGGTTGTCTTCGAGGGCCAGCTCGATCTGCTCGCGCGCGAGCCCGGGCACTTCGGCGGTGAGGACGTAGCGATCGGACGTTTCGTAGACGTCGATGGGCGGCGTCCACGCGGTTCCATGCTGGGCGGCAAGGCGTTCCAGCCGCTCCTGCCACGCGCGAAGATCACGCAGAGGATCACACGGCATACGGGAAATCGTACACCAATAATTGGGGAGGGCCCCGCCGTGCTAACATTTTGAGGTTTGGGGCGCCATGGCGGCGCCCGCAGGGATCATGAGCTCCATTCAAGCGACACGACTCAAGAAAGGCATGCTGATCAAGCTCGGCTCGGACCTGTTCCGCGTGCTCGATCTCCAGCATTTCACCCCCGGCAACAAGCGCGGATTCGTCCAGGCGAAGATGCGCAATATCCGCAGCAGCACGCTCACGGACCATAAGTTCCGATCGGAAGACGACGTGGAGCGCGCGACGTTGGACGAGCGCGAGATGCAGTACATGTACAAGGACGGCGACTCGTTCCACTTCATGGACACGGCGACCTACGACCAGCTCCACATCAACGCCGAGGTCCTCGGCGACGCCGCGAACTACATCATTCCCGAAGCAACGATCCGCGTCGAGTTCTACGGCACCGAACCGGTCGGCATCGAGCTGCCGCAGACCGTGGATCTGAAGGTCGAGGACACCGTCCCCGGCATCAAAGGGGCGACCGCCAGTGCGCAGGTCAAGCCCGCTACGCTCGAAACAGGGCTGGTCGTCCAGGTGCCTCCCTTCGTGAACGTCGGCGACATGGTGCGCGTCAGCACGGATACGGGCGAGTACTTGAAGAAAGTGTGACGCCCCAAGGTTGCGATGCTGAACACCGAACGTCGGGTGGCCAATGGGATTCCGCAGCGGCTGCGGCCGCAAGCGAGCGCCGGAGCGGAGTCGCCGAAGGCGACCGCGAGCGCGCAGCAAGGTGGGGAATGTCAAAGGGGTCCCCACCCAGCGTAGTTGAAAAATGGACGTCCAACATCGCCCGGGGGGCGGCTGGATCGAAGTCATCACCGGGAGCATGTTCAGCGGCAAGAGCGAGGAGCTCATCCGCAGGCTCCGGCGCGAGCAGATCGCGAAGCGCAAAGTCCAGATTTTCAAGCCGCGCCTCGACAACCGCTACGGCGAGGACCACATCACCTCGCATAGCGCGATGCGGATTGAATCGCAGAGCGTCGGGTCGTCGCGCGAGCTGCTCGAGCGCGTCTGCGAGGACACGCAGGTCGTCGGGATCGACGAAGGGCAGTTCTTCGATGCGGAGCTCCCGGCGGTGTGCACGACGCTCGCCGATCACGGCAAGCGCGTCATCGTCGCGGGGCTGGATCAGGACTATCTCGGCAAGCCGTTCGAGCCGATGCCGCAGCTCCTCGCGATTGCGGAGTACATTACGAAGACGCTGGCGATCTGCATGGTGTGCGGTGCGCCGGCCAACCACACGCAGCGCCTCGTCGCCAGCAGCGAGCGGGTGCTCGTGGGGGCCCAGGGAACCTACGAAGCGCGCTGCCGCCACTGCTTCGATCCACGGCTCGGGCAGTAATGAATGCTCTCCTCCCTCGCATTCTCTTCGCGCTGGGCCTCGGGTTCCTGGTCATCAACGTCCGCCTCTTCTTCCAGTTCATCCGGTTTCGCCGTCTGCGCCCGTCCGCGCTCCTGATCTGGCCGGGCAGGCGGCCGCCGCTCTACACGTTGTTCCTCAGTGTCGGTGCGCTGCTCGGACTGCTCATCATCTACAAGCTGGCGGTCCTGCGACTCCATCCGACGCAAGTGTTCGGCGAGTCGATGATGCTCGTGTACTACGTGTACGCCATGCCGCTGAGCCTGCGAATCGGCCGCGGCTTCTACGAGGACGGGATCTGGACCGAGGCCGGCTTCATGCCGTACTCACGGATTGGCGGGATCACCTGGCGCGAGGAAGGGCAGATCACGCTGGTGCTGATGTATCGGATGCGCAACTTCGCGCGGCGCTTAATCGTGCCGGAGCGCTACTACGGCGCCGCGCGCCGCGTGCTGCGCGACAAGATCGCCGCGCACGACATCCACTTCACGGGCAAGACCCTCGACCTGGGGATGCACGACGAACGGGACGACGTCTGATGCGTGTCAATGTTCAGTGTTCAGGTGTTCAAATCAAATGTGAAACGTTCGTTGTTTTCGGTCTTGTTTAACATTTAACATTTCTCATTTAACATTGACACGCGTCAGCAACCAGCCAATCGGCCCTGACCCGTGCGCCATGGGATCCTTGAGCCAGTCCGGCGGGACGAGCCAGACGAAGGCGAGGATCGCAATCACCATCACGTCGTACTGCCACGTCGCGCGTTCGTAGGTCCAGAAGAACGCATTCCACAGAATCCGTCCCGGGAGGCTGGCAGCGCGCTTCATGCGATGGCCTCCCGCGCCGGCGAGCGCAGCTCGCGGTACGTGTGGATCACTCGATCGGCGACCGTGAAGATCGACAGGACGAGAATCACCCACAGCACGCCCGCCATGCGGTTCGTGAACGCGCCGATCATGAACAGGACGATTCGCTCCGGCCGTTCCATGAAGCCGACCTTGCACTTCGCGATCAGCGACTCGGCGCGCGCGCGGGTGTAGCTCGTCATGATGGCGAACATCATCGCAAGCGACGTGATCATCACGTAGTCCGTGCGCCCGAGGTGCGAGTAGAGGTAGATGAGACCGATGAAGAGCGCGATATCGGAGAATCGGTCGATCACCGAATCCCAGAAGCCGCCGAACTGGCTCACTTCTCCGAGCTCGACGGCGACCTTGCCGTCGATGAAATCGAAGATGTTCGCGACGATCATGATGACGCCGGCGGTGACGAAGCGCCCGAGCGCGAGCTCGAACGCCGCCGCCGTGTTGATCAGGACGCCGACGAACGTGAGGACGTTGGGGTGGATCCGCAGCGCGACCGAGGTGGAGATGATGGCTCGGAGCGGGAACATGCAGATGCGCCCGATGAGCCCGGTGAACGTCATGTGACTGTATAATGAAAGGTTCCGAAGTTCGCCGAAAACAGCACAGTGTAGTCCATGCCGATCCGAGACCTCAAGGGGCAGATCGCCCGTCTCCCGGAGCAACCCGGGGTCTACCTCTATTACAGCGGGGGCGGGGACACTCTGTACGTCGGCAAGGCGCGCGTGCTGCGGGATCGGGTTCGCAGCTATCTCGGCGCGCAGGGCATGAGCCCGCGCATCGACGCGCTGCTCGAGGAAGCCGCCCGGCTCGACGTGATCGTCACGGATTCCGTGGTCGAAGCGCTCGCGCTCGAGAACCACCTGATCAAGCAGCGCGCGCCGAAGTACAACATCCTCCTCCGCGACGACAAGAACTATCCGTACCTGCAGCTGACCACGGGGGAGGCGTTTCCGCGGGTGCTCGTCGCGCGGCGCGTGGAGAAGGACGACCATTACTACGCGGGGCCGTTCATGCCGGCGAAGCTCGGACGCCGGACGATGAGCCTCACGCACCGGCTGTTCGGGATCCGCTCCTGCAACGAGGTCATTACGGGCGATCGCGTACGGCCATGTCTCGAGTACGACATCGGCCGCTGCATCGCGCCCTGCGTGCGGGAGATTTGCTCGGAGGAGACCTACGGGGTGGCCGTGCAGCACACGAAGCTGTTTCTCGAAGGAAGGAACGACGAGCTCGTCGCGGATCTGCGCGATCGGATGACCGCCGCGGCCGCCGAGGAGCGCTTCGAACAGGCGGCGCAGCTTCGCGACGCGATTCGCACGATTGAAACGCTGCGGCAGCGTCAGCAGAAGATGGCGGGCACGGGGTTGGGCGATCGGGACGCGTTCGGGATCAAGGTGGGGCCGGCAGGCGCGGTCGTGCACGTGTTCCAGGTGCGCTCCGGCAAGGTCGTCGAGCGCAGCGAGCTCGTGACCGATGCGCCCGAAGCGCCGGACGCGTCGTCGCCCCTTCGCGAGGGCGCCGAGGAAGAAGTCCTGCAGGCCGCGCTCGAGCAGTTCTACGGCGATCACCCTGCGCCGCCTGAAGTGCACGTGCCAATCGCGCTCAATCCGTCCGAGACGGAGCTGATCGAAGCCTGGCTGACGGATCGCTCCGAGTACCGCGTGCGCCTGGTCGTGCCGCGTCGTGGCGAGAAGCGCGGACTCCTCGATCTCGCGGCGCGCAACGCGCAGGTCTCGTACCAGACGCGGTTCAACGAGACCGTCTCGGCGCAATACGACGCGCTCGAAACGCTCCGCGCCGTCTTCAATCTGCCGGCGATTCCACGCCGCATCGACTGCTTCGACATCTCCACGATTCAGGGGAGCGAAACCGTCGCGTCGATGGTGGTGTGCGAGGACGGGAGGATGAAGCGCGGCGAATATCGGAAGTTCCGGATCCGCGGGAAGTCGGAGGTTGGAGGTTGGAGGTCGGAAAACCGTGGACCTCAGGGACGAGAGAACCAACCTCCAACCACCAACCTCCAACCTCTTCACGTTCTCGACGACTTCGCCTCGATGCACGAGGTCGTCCTCCGGCGCTATCGCAAGGTGCTCGAAAACGGCGGTCCATTCCCCGATTTGATCCTCATCGACGGCGGCAAGGGGCAACTCTCCGTCGCGTATGCGGCGCTCGAGGAGCTGGGCCTGGCGAATCTCGTCGCGATCGGGATCGCGAAGAAGGAGGAGTTGCTGTTCACGCGCGAGCATGAGGATCCGATTGCACTGCCGCCGAACAGCCCCGCGCTGCTGCTGGTGCAGCGGATCCGCGACGAGGCGCACCGGTTCGCGATCACGTTCCACCGCCAATCGCGATCGAAGCGCGACCTTGGGTCGGCGCTGGACCACATCCCCGGCGTCGGACCCCGGCGGCGAAAGGCGCTGCTCACCGCATTCGGCAGCCTTGCGGGCGTCCGCCGCGCCAATCGCGAGGAGCTGACCGCGGTTGTCGGTGCGAAGTGCGCGGACGCGGTGCTCGCGCACTTCGCAGGCATAAACTCTTGATAACGTGGTGCTTCTCGCGTATTCTTAGGCGGCCCCGAGAGGGCCGTCCCACATTCACGATTCGGCGAAGCCTCCATTGACTTTTGATCCCGTTACCGTAGCCGTCGGCTTCGGTGTGCTCCTGCTCTCGTTGACGATCCACGAGGCGGCGCACGCGTGGACTGCCGACCGGCTCGGCGATCCGACCGCGCGCAGGCTCGGGCGGGTGTCGTTCAACCCCGTCGTCCACATCGACCTCTTCGGCACGGTGATCCTGCCGCTGCTTGCCGCGGTGTCGCACCTGCCGCTCATCGGGTGGGCGAAGCCGGTCCCCGTCGACCCGCGCAATCTGCGTCAGCCGCGGCGTGACTTCGTGCTCGTGGCCGCTGCAGGCCCGATCAGCAATCTGCTCCAGGCCGCGGTTGCCGCGATTATCCTGCGCATGGCGCTCGCGGCGGGGGGCAGCGCGATCGCGGCTGGCAGCACCGCGGGAACGGTCGTTGAAGTGCTGTTCCTTGCAGTGCAGATCAACCTGCTGCTCGCGTTCTTCAACCTGATTCCGGTGCCGCCGCTCGACGGCGGAAACGTGCTACTGGGACTCCTGCCCCGGCGCATGGCGTACGGGTACGCGCAGCTCCGCCAATACGGGTTCCTGGTGCTTTATGCCTTGCTGCTGACCGGCGTCGCCTCCGCCCTCATCATGCCGCCCACGAATCTCTTCATGCGGCTCTTCCTTCAGTGAAGCCGCGCGTCGTCTCGGGCATGCGGCCGACGGGGAAGCTGCACCTGGGACATCTGGTCGGTGCGCTCAATAACTGGGCGCCCTTGCAGGATAAGTACGACTGCTTCTACTTCGTCGCCGACTGGCACGCCCTGACGAGCGATTACGCCGACACCTCCGCGATCGTCGACAACGCGTACGACATGGTGGCGGACTGGATCGCCGCGGGGCTTGACCCGGAACGCAGCACGTTGTTCATCCAGTCGCTCGTGCCCGAGCACGCGGAGTTGTTCCTGCTGCTCTCGATGACGGTGCCGATCCCCTGGCTCGAACGGGTCCCGACCTACAAGGAACAGATCGAGCAGATGAGCGATAAAGATCTGTCAACGCTGGGGTTCCTCGGGTATCCTCTCCTCCAGACGGCGGACGTCATCATCTACAACGCGCAGTACGTGCCCGTTGGCGAGGACCAGGTCCCACACCTGGAGCTCAGCCGCGAGATCGTACGCCGCTTTCAGAACTTCTACGGGGCGTTGTTCGTCGAACCGCAGCCGCTCTTGACGACCTTTCCGCGGCTGCCCGGGCTCGACAACCGGAAGATGAGCAAGAGCTACGGCAACACCATCGACCTTTCCGACGATGAAGACACGGTGAGGAAGAAGGTGATGCAGATGTACACGGATCCGAAGCGAATCCGCGCGGACGTGCCGGGCACCGTTGAAGGCAATCCGGTGTTCATGTATCACGATGCGTTCAATCGCAACACGCCGGAAGTCGATGATCTGAAAGCGCGCTACCGCGTTGGGAAGGTCGGCGACGTCGAGGTGAAGACGAAGCTCGCGAAGGCGCTGAACGCGCATCTCGCGCCGATGCGTGCCCGGCGGGCTGAGCTCCTCGCAAGGCCGTCCGCGCTGCGCGAGATTCTTCATGAGGGATCGCGCAAGGCGCGCTCGATTGCGGAAGAAACAATGGATCGCGTTCGGGCGGCGGTGAAATTGAGGTACTCGTAGGGCGCATCTTTGGAAGCGGAACGTGGAGCGGGCCTTCAGTCCCGCCCAGAACCGATATGGAACAACACACGGAATTCGAATCGATCCTCGAGGCCTATCCCGTGCGCCTTCAGAACTTCGAAGGCCCGCTCGATCTGCTGCTGCACCTGATCAAGAAGAACGAGCTCGACATATACGAGATCCCGATTACGCTGATCACGGCGCAGTACCTGGAATACATCGATTTGATGCAGGAGCTGAACCTCGACATCGCGGGGGAATTCCTCGTGATGGCGGCGACGCTCATCCACATCAAATCCCGGATGCTGCTGCCGCGGCCCGATCCGTCACAGGAAGATCCAGAGGAGGATCCGCGCGAGGCGCTCGTCCGCCGGCTCCTCGAGCATCAAAAGTTCAAGGCGGCCGCGGAGCTGCTCCACGAGCGCGAAACGCTGCGCAGCGCGCAGTGGACGCGCCCGGACGGCCCGATCGCGGAAATCGCGGGCGAGCCACCCGAACCGGAGGTGGAGGTCGATCTCTTCAGCCTCATTTTCGCCTTCCGCAACGTCGTCGAGCGCGCGAAGGCGCGGCCGAAGGTGTACCTGCCTGCCGAGCAGATTCCGATCGAGACCCGCATCGAGCAGTTGATGGAGCGGTTGTCCGAGACGGAGGCCTGCGGATTCGAGGACCTGTTCGAGGACGTGCAGACGAAGCCGGGTCTGGTCGTTACGTTCCTGGCGCTGCTCGAGATGATTCGGCTGAAGCTGATTCGCGTGTTCCAGAGCGGCGCGCTCGGACCGATTCGCGTCTACAAACGCGCGCGGCCGGCGGATGCGCCTCGGCCGCTGCACGATCCGGAGCAGGTGCACGCTGAGCACCTCGCAGCACTCAAGACCGCGGACCACCCGGACGAGGCGGACAAGTGAGAGGGACTTTACTGTGTCAGATCATCTCAAGCCCGTTATCGAAGCGCTGATATTCGCGTCGCCCGAGCCGATCACGCTCAAGACGCTGTGCCGTATGCTCGACGGCGAGCCCAAAGAAGACGTCGAGGCGGCGCTCGCCGCCGTGCGGGCCGATTACGATCGCCCCGGCGGATTGCAGATCGTCGAGGTCGCCGGCGGCTATCAGCTCACGACGAGGCCGGAGCTGCACGAGTGGGTGCGGAAGCTGTTCCACGAGCGGACGACGCAGAAGTTGTCGGTGCAGGCGTTGGAGACGCTCGCGGTCATTGCATACAAGCAGCCGGTAACCGCGCCGGAGATTGCCGAGATCCGCGGCGTCAGCAGCAGCACGGGCGTGCTCTCGACGCTCATCGAACGGAAGCTCGTGAAGACCGTCGGGCGCAAACAGGTCGTCGGCCGTCCATTCATGTACGGCACGACGCGAGAGTTCCTCGAGCGCTTCGGGCTGAACGACATCGGCGATCTGCCGAAGGTCGACGAATTGTCGGATGCGCTCGGGTTCGAGCTGCCCGCGTCGCTTGCCGAGCCGACTGTCGTCACTTCACCGCTGCCGTTCGATGCGTCGCCGGCCGAAGAGATCGCGCCCGAGCCGGAGCCGCTCGTCGAAGACGGTGAAACTGTGCATTAATCACGCGAGAGGTTTCGCCCTTCGGAGTCCCGTGACGCTCCTCTCTTGAATGGCGGCTGTTGCGATTCTGAGCCACGCGATCTGGCAGCACCGCTTCGGCAGCGATCGCGCGCTGGCCAATTGTGGAAACTGTTCACGAGCGTCCGGCCGCGGCTCCCGCCGCACGCCGCAGCTTGTCCAACTCCTGCGGCGTCAGCGGACGTGACCGTCCCGGCTGAAGCGATCGATCCTCGATGGGTCCGATCCGGATGCGCCGCAGCCGGACGACCGGATGGCCGACGGCGTCGAACATACGGCGCACCTGTCGCTGCCGCCCTTCGTGCAGCGCGATTTCCACCGTCGACTGCTGCTCGCGGACCCGATCCTGGCCCCGCTGCCGTTCACGCACGAGCCTGACCTGCGCGGGCGCCGTCCGTCGCCCATCCATGACGATGCCGCGGGCCAGCCGATCGAGCGCGTACGCATCGGGGATGCCGCGGACGCGCGCCTCGTACACGCGCTCGACCTCGTGCCGCGGATGCGTGAGCCGCGCGGCGAGGTCGCCGTCGTTCGTGAGGATCAGGAGACCTTCGGAGTCGTAGTCGAGGCGTCCCACTGGATACACGTACTCGCGGACGTCCTTCACGAGATCGAGCACCGTCGGCCGCCCCTGCGGATCGCGCCTCGTCGTCACGTATCCGCGGGGCTTGTTCAACAGGATGTACAGTCGGCGTGACTCGACGCGGATTCGGCGTCCGTCGACGCGGATGTCGTCCTGCGCGGGATCCGCTTTCGTACCCAGCTCGGTGACGATCGCCCCGTTCACGGAAACGCGGCCGCCGCGGATCAGATCTTCAGACGCGCGCCGCGATGCGACGCCGGCGGTCGACAGGATTTTCTGCAGGCGTTCCACGCGGGACTCCGATTCGCGCAACTAAGGTGCGCGCTACAAGAATCTCCCTGACCCCAGACCCGGACCCCCGGACCCCGCACCCCGACACGTTCACTCTTCCAGCAGCTCCGTCCAGAACCGCACGAGCCGCCACACGTCCATCGCCGTCGAGCGGCGATCGACCTCCGCGTGCGTGATGAGCGGCGTCTCCAGCAAATGCACGTCGATCCTCTTCGCGCGGAACTCGCGCGCGAGGAGCGTCGATTCAATTGCAGGGACGACGTTGTCGTCGGTGCCGTGGAGGAGATAGACCGGGCAGCGGGGCGCGGGGGATCGCGCGGGTGAGAGCGCGGGATCGGATGCGCGGTCAGCGAGGTACGGCAGCAGAATGGGTCCGAGACGGCGAACATCACGGGCGTTCACGTATGTCATGTACTCGCGCGACGGCTCCGCCAGCGACGCCTCGAGCGCTTTCGCGTGTTCGAATTCCGCGGCCGACTTGACCTTGTCCACCGTGTCGAGGCGCGACGCTTCGAGGAACGAGAGGATCGCCGTCCTGAGCGGCTGTACTTGATCAGGCGGAACTGCCTTGTCCGCTACGTTCAGCAGCACGATGGCAAGGCCGTAATCGTGTGGCGGACGGAGCGTGCCGTCCGGCTGCACGCCCGTGCAGAGATACTGCAGCGTCCTCAGCAGATCGCCGTGCCCGCCAAAGGACATCGCAAACGACACGCGCGTCGCGATCGACGGCCGTCCCGCCGCTACGAGCGTGAGGCCGCCGCCGAAGCTGATGCCCATCATGCCGATCTGGCCGTCGGGGCCGTGATACTCAGGCTCTTGCACCATCCACGCGGCGGCGTCCTCGATCATGTCGGCCGTGCGCGGCGTGATCTCGTAGTGTGCGAGGTCCGTCAACTCCACGGTGAGGACCGTATGCCCGATGCCTGCGAGATCCTGCGCGAATCCAACGAGGCGCGGCTCGTCGATCCCCGCCGCGTGGACACCGGGGACGAGGAGGATCGCGCGCCCGCCCTCCGAACGGGCGGGGCGGTAGGCGCGTGCGCGCAATTGACCGCCGCGCCAGGGAACGCTCAGATTCGACGTGGCGATCGGTTCGAACTCGATGGATGCCGCGCGCCGCTCGAGGCCGTCGAATCCCGCGGCCTCGATCACGAATGCCGCGCCCCGAGCGTACGGGCGGCCGGTCGCCACTCCCGCGGCGCCGAGAGCGGCGACCACAACCGCGACAACCGCGGTGCGGGCCCGAACGCGTCGAACAGTGGCCATTCAGATAGGATGTGAGGAGCAGAGCATAATACGAGCGTGTCGAAGGCATTCGTGATCGCGATCGACGGGCCATCAGGCGCCGGCAAGGGAACGGTCGCCCGCGCGGTTGCGGCGCGGCTCGGCTACCGGCACGTCGATACCGGCGCGATGTACCGCGCCGTCGCGTGGAAAGCGCTGCACGACCGCGTCGATCCGCAGGATGAGGCGGCGGTCGCCGCGATCGGCGAGCGCGCGGTGTTCGATCTGGAGGATGGCCGGGTACTCATCGACGGGCATGACGTCGGGCGCGCGATCCGGACGCCCGAGATCGATCGCGCCGCCGCGATCGTGGCGCGGCATCCGGCGGTGCGGCGGGTGCTCGTCGCGCGCCAGCGCCGCTATGCGGAGCACGGCAGCGTCGTGATGGAAGGACGGGACATCGGAACCGTCGTGTTCCCGGGCGCCGACGCCAAGGTCTACCTGGATGCGTCGCCGGACGAGCGCGCGCGGCGCCGCGCGGCGGACCCAGCGCATTCCGCGCGCGGCCGGCAGTTGGCGGACGTGGCAACGGCGCTCGCTGAACGGGATCGAAGCGATTCGACGCGTGCCATCTCTCCGCTCGCGGTCGCGCCTGACGCGCTGGTCATCGATACGACCGAGCTGCCGATCGACGAAGTGGTCAACCGTGTTCTCGGGATCGTCGCGGAGAAACGCGGCACTGAAGTACCGCGCTTCGACCCGTAGCGCACGACTCCCGGTACGACCCGCAGCGCGGGACTTCTGCTACAACCCGTAGCGCGCAAATTCAGCTGCGCGCGGACGCGCACCGCCACCGCCTAGTCGCGGTCGCGATAGTCCTCCGATGAGGCGGGATCGAGCTCCCAGCGGTGCTTGTCGCGGGACGCGATCTTGTCCGATCCCTTCAGCTCTTCGTTGTCCTGATATTCGACGCCGAGGGCGCGTCCGATGTCATCCACGCGATCCTGATCGGGCGTCGGATTGTCGCCGCCGGGCGCTTCGTCGCCGACCGCGTAGGCGTCTTCCCAGTCGGCGTCGACATCGCCGCCCGTCATCGCGGGGCTCGTCTCGGTATGCTCCCGGCGCGCCTCCCGCATTTCCGCACGTCCGGTACGCGCCGCGGATCCGTGGCGATCCATGTTGAGGCTCGACGGAGGCCCCGGCAGCGATTCCTCGACCTCACGGAGCTGCTTGCGTTCGCGCTCCAGGACCGGCGAGCGGCGCGACCTGCCGGCGCCCGCCGCCGTGCCGGTCGAGCGTTTGGTGGGATGCGGGTTCGTCCGACCCTTGACCGTGCGCCCGGTTTCGGGCGTCTGCGCGAGCGTCTTCTCCATGCCGCGCCCGCCGCGCCGGGCGGTTCGTGACGAGGCGCGCGTCTGCTTGCGCTTGCCCGCGCGCGGAGGGTTGCGGGACGTCTTCCGCGCTGATTTCCTACGCGCGGTCTTGGCGCCCGCGGCTTGCCTCGCCGACTTGCCCGTCGTAGCGCGCCGCGCGGGGGCGGCTTTGCCGCGTCCCTTGGGCTTCCGCGCCGGTTTCCTGGCCATGGTTTCTCGTCCTTTCCGTCCGGTTGCCCTGGTTTCCCGCATCCCCCGGCCGTGCTTGACCTTCGCCCGTAAGTGTCAGATAATCTACTGC